>NZ_RQGA01000003.1:613347-1226694 GCF_004769575.1 Leptospira perdikensis
CTCTTTCCCAAATATCGAGAAACCTGATCAAACCAATCACAAAAGATGTTACCATCACTGCATTTTATCCTCGACCTCTAGAAGCAGATGGACCAGCAAACGGTGATAAGTTGGCTGCGTTTGCTCTCACTCGCGTCCGGCCTGATATAGAAATTCTTTTGGACCAAATTAAAGCTGAAAACTCACATATCACTGTCCAGTTTATCAACGCGGATGTGGAAGTAGATTTATTAAAAGAATTTGGCCAAGTTTCCAATGGAACCATCTTTGTTCGTTCTCAGAAACAATCCTTACTTAGTTCAGGAACTCCTTTTGCGGAAGAAAGGGTTATCGCTAAAGAAACCAAAGATTTAGAAGATCTAGAACGTAAGTTAGTGGGTGCACTTCTGAATGTTACCACCGAACAGAAAAAAGTTTATTTTACAGTCTCCAATGGAGAGCGATATGGAATGTCCTTCAAAGCCCTTCCGAATGAACAAGTAAATCGTTTTGTTTCCTTCTTGCAGTTTTTAAATTTTAAGGTAGCTGAACTCGGATTTGCACAAGGTTGGCCATCAAAATTACCAGAAGATGCTGATATGTTAGTGATTCTTGGGCCTACGGTTCCTTTTTCTAAAGAAGCAAAAGAAGAACTGCGGAAATTTGTTTTGGAGAAAAATGGAAAACTTCTTATTACAATGGAACCGAAAGGAAATGAGGATTTTGTTTGGTTACTTACGGCCGCTGGTCTCAAATATAAAACTTCTCAGTTAATCGAAAGAGAAGAAAAACCAGGATTTGTTGTAGCTAAACGTTTCCCTGATCATAGGCTTACTGATTTACTTCAGAAAAAAGATATGGGGATATTGTTTCCTTATAGCGGTTTTTTAGAACTGGAACCTTCCATTCCTTCACCTTATGCATTTAAGTCGGAAACTCTCCTCGAGTCTGGGTTTGAAGCTTATTCTGATGAGAATAGTAACGGAAAATTAGACCCAAATGAAAAAAGAGAAAGTAAAATCCTTTCTGTTGTGTTAACTCCGACTTCACTTACTAATGAAAAATCAGGAAAAATCATTTTACACACAGGAACTTCTTGGGTGACTGATCAGTTCATTCCGTACGCCATGAATTCTCAGTTTTCAACTGTTTCCATTACCGGTTTGTTCCAAGATGTAGCCGTTGCTGAAATTCCATTAAAAAAAGAAGAACTTGATACTATCTCCCTTTCCGACAATCAAAAGTTAGTTGCTTGGGTGATTGGAGTGTTTTTGTTTCCTGGGTTCATTTTGGCAGTGGGATCTTATTTTGTGTATTCTCGACGAAAAAATTCCATGATTGAAGTATGAAACAGAGAATTAGTTTAGTTGTATTAGCTTTTGTTGGTTTATTTCTACTTTTCTATTGGATGGAAGACCATCCAGAAAATATTTCAGAAACGAATTACTGGAAAGAAGATTGGAAGTCCATTCGATACATCCCACCCAAATCCGATTGGTGTGGGGCCTTAGAACCAAAGTTTGCAGAAGAGGAAATGGTCTTTCGTAAATTTTCTCGTGGTTGGAACCAAACACCATTGTATACGGTAACTTCTACGAAAAATGGAAACACCACTTCTTATGAAGCCAATTACAATGTAAAAAATAGTTTTTCAGAACTGAGTGTTCTTAAAACAAAATTAATTGAAAAGGGAACAGAAGAGATCCAAAAGTCTTATTGTTTGGGAATGAGTTCTCCTTCCTTGGGTTTGTCAGAGGAAAATGGGACTACCATTGAATTCTCAAAAGACAAACAGTTGTTTTTTGGTAAAAAAATTGGATCGGATGAAGGTCGCATTTCCGTTTTAGTAAAAGACGAAGTCATTGCTCCCTATAACTATTTGATCGAAAAGTTTCGCACACCCGTTACCAGTTTTCGTGAAAAGATGTATGTAACATTTAACAATGGTTATCTGAAAGAACTTTCCTTTTCTGGCCAAGTGATTTCGGTAAAAGTCGAAAACCGAGCCAAAAAGAACCAATACAATGTTTATGTAAACGATTGGAGTCGCACAACGGGGGAACGGATTGTTTTAGCTCCGGATGTCGGGAACCAATGGGAATCGGTTACCAAAGGATTGAAAGTAGAGTTTTATTCCGATGAAGTGGGTGCGCCGCAGTTTCCTGAAGTTTCTCTCTCACAAAATCCGGAAGCAGTTTTGGATGTGGTTCAATCGGAAGGAATCAAATACCGTCTTTCCTTTTACCCATTGTGGGAATCCGATTCGGGAAAATGGAGACCGGTGCGTCGAGAGCTCCTTCCTTATTTTTCGGAAACAATCACTTGGATCAAGGAAGAATCCTTCCAAAATTTGGTGAATGCCGTCATGAAAGTGAAAAATGCTTCCCGGTACGAGCGTCCCAACCAGAAAATCCAATAAGGTGCAAAAAGTTTCTACAGTCGCATCTCGGATGGAAATGATCCGAGATTTATTTTATTCCCCCATGTCCGCCTTCGAATCCTATTATCACAAAACGGATTTGGGTGGTCGTGATTTATGGTTGGCCCATCTACAACTCATTCTGCTCGCACCGATTGCCAAATTTTTTGGTAATCTTTTGCAAATCCTTTTGTTCAAAGTTTCCACAGTTGATGAAGAAACAAAGTTAACCTACACACAAGGAATAGGGACATTATTCTTTTTTTACTTAGGATGTTATCTACTCATACGGCTTGTGGATAGTTTTCGAATGTATCACCAGATGCGCGATCGTACGAAAGATTGGGAAGGCCCAGAACCTCATGTATTTATGATTTCCTTTTTGCCATTTACAGCCACGGCAATTTTTTGGATTTTCCCTGCTCCTGTCCCCTTACTTGCGCTAGGTGTTGGTTTTCTTTATTCATTACATTTAGCTTACTACTATCTTTCTCATAGAAGGGAATGGACCTCCTTTGATTTTTTATTTTTCCTTATGAAAGTGATTCTGTTTTTTTTGGTTCTTCTTTCTGTTCCTCTATTTCTCTACAACTTGGTTAGGACGGTGCTCTTTTGAAAATCTTTATGGTCGGCATTGGTGGGATTGCTATGGGCAATTTGGCTTATATGCTCAAACAACAAGGTCATGATGTATCGGGTTCAGATCAAAATCTATATCCGCCTATGTCAGATAAGTTGGTCGAGTGGGGGCTTTCGCCTAAATCTGGTTATCGTAAAGAAAATGTAAAAGGCTCCGATTTAGTAATCATAGGAAATGCAATCTCTCGCGGAAATCCTGAAGTAGAAGAAGTTCTAAACACGGGAATGGAATACATGAGTATGGCGCAGGCAATTGGAACCTTTTTTCTAAAAGGGAAAAAACCAATTGTGATTTCTGGAACTCACGGCAAAACGACGACCACATTTTTAACTCATTGGATTTTAGAATCTATCGGACTCAAACCCGGTCTATTTGTCGGTGGGATTCGAAAAGATGGGTATCCCGGCTTTGCCCTGGGAGACGGGGATTATTTTGTCATCGAAGGAGATGAATATGATTCTGCTTTTTTTGATAAAAGTTCCAAGTTCTTACATTATAGGCCATATTATTTAGCGATGAATGCTTTGGATTTTGATCATGCAGATATTTTTGCAGATTTAAATGCAATTAAAACTATGTTCAAACGTCTGTTAAATTTAGTCCCTGGTCGCGGTAAGGTTTTTTACTGGAAAGGTTCCAAAAATTTAGTAGAAATCACCAAAGACTATAAACATGCTCCGGTGGAATCGTTTGATTTAGGGGACAAAAATTCCATTTTTAAATATGAAAAGGGTATTTTGTCTGAGATCAGAACGAAAGCTAAATTAAAACCATCCCTTATCGGCTCACATAACTACCGTAATGTGGAAGTGGCAACTCGAATTTGTTTAGAGATTGCTCCTCAAAAAAGGAAAGAAATTTTAGAAGCAGTGGAATCATTCCCTGGTGTGAAACGTAGACAAGAAAATTTATTTGTTTCTGACGTAAGTCTTCTTGTAGAGGATTTTGCCCACCATCCCGTTGCCATCCAAGAAACCATCAAAGCCCACAAAGAAGCTTATCCTGGATATAAAATCATCGCACTTTTTGAACCAAGGAGTGCCACTTCTCATCGGAATGTATTCCAAGATGACTTTGCAAAATGTTTTAAGGGAAGTGATATTAGTGTTGTTACCGAGGTCTACCAAGTGGACAAGGTTAACAAATCCCTTCGTTTGAATGTGAAAAAATTGGTCAAAGACATTGCAAAGAATACAAAGAAAGAAGCTTTGTATGCAAAAGATGCAAAAGAAATTCCTTCCATCCTAAAAAAGATTCTACCAAAATTCCAAAAAGAAAAAGTAATCATCCTTGCTATGTCTAATGGTGCCTTTGGTGGAATTTATCCTGAATTAAAATCATTAATAGAATTAAGAGAAACTGTATGAGCCTATCCCAAGAAATTGAAGATTTAGTCAAAGAGGCGGAATCTGTTTTATCTTCTGCAACATCCGAACAAGAATTGGATTCTTTCAAAAACCAATTCCTTGGTAAAAAAGGAAAACTCACTTCTGTTTTAAAAGGCCTCGCATCACTTTCTGTAGAAGAGAAAAAAACAGTTGGTAAACAAGCAAACGAAGCACAAAGCCGGCTCGAAAGTTTTGTAGAAACAAAAAGAATTTCTTTAAAAGAAAGTTTTTATGAAAACCAACTTGGCCAAGAATTCTTTGATGGTTTACGACCACTGGCAACCAAAGAAAGAGGAAGCCTCCATCCCATTTCCCAAATCCAATACGAAATCGAAGATATCTTTACTTCTATGGGTTTTTCTGTGATGGATGGGCCAGAAGTAGAAACCGATGAAAACAATTTTGGTGCTCTTAATTTTACGGAAGACCATCCGGCTCGTGATATGCAAGATACGTTTTATACGGCTGATGGTAACCTACTCAGAACTCATACTTCTGCCATCCAAGTGCGTGCCCTTCGCAAACTAAAACCTCCGTTTCGAATCATTGCCCCAGGCCGAGTGTTTCGATACGAAGAGGTAGATGCTTCTCATGAAAATACTTTTTACCAAGTAGAAGGTATGGTGGTTGGAGAAAATATTTCTGTGGCTCATTTGATTTATACCATGGAAACACTTCTTTCCCGTGTGTTTCGTAAAGAAATCAAAACAAGATTACGCCCCGGTTACTTTCCTTTTGTCGAACCAGGTTTTGAACTTGATATCAACTGTTTGGTTTGTAGTGGGGATGGTTGCAGTGTTTGTAAACATTCCGGTTGGTTGGAGTTACTCCCTTGTGGACTCGTTCATCCGAACGTTCTCGAATCAGCAGGACTTGATTCTAAAAAATGGACTGGGTTTGCCTTTGGTCTTGGTCTTGACCGTCTTGTGATGATGCGTTACGGAATCCATGATATCCGTTATTTCCAATCAGGGAATCTAAGATTTTTAAAACAGTTTTAGTGTAGTTAGGCGAACGTGTTCTGGGTTGTTATGGTTTTTGAAAATTTCATAAATCCAAACTCAAGTTTGTTCTATTGATCAAACCGCTATCAGATCTAATGTAGATTGAAAAAGACTAGAAAACAAAGGCCAAAAACTTCCATCTCTGGCCTTTGAGATCTTAACCTAAAAGAAAACCTTGAATTTTCCCATCTTTCTCTTGGAACTCTACTTTTGATTTTCCAAGATCCAATCCTTCTTTTGATACAATTTCGGATCCATCCTTAGCAAAAAGATTGGTAAGGACCATCTCTCCATTTTCTTTTCTAGAACAAACAATCAGATAAGGAGGTTTTTTCTCTCCCCCTGGATTGAAATAAATGGTACTAACAGTCAGGATGGTGGCTTGTTCACCCGGTTTGGGTTTGGGAACATTTACCTCTAATGGTTTTAAGGTTAGAGGTTCCCGTGTGATAGATTCTGGTTTGTCTTTGGCAAAAAGAATGACAGTGTTGATGCTATCGATCCCTCCATTCCCTCCCAATAAACTCACCTTAGGTGGACTTGCAAGTTTTTCTGGAATGGGATCAACGGCAAGTCCATATTGGCTTGCAATATCCACAAGTCCTGTGGCACCAGAAAGAGCCATCGCTGCTTGGTAGTTCAGAATCCCTCCACCTAAATTGATAGGAATCTCTTTTGATCCATTAGAGATTTTACCTTTTCGAAGAGATGTGGCTGTGTCTTTGGGTGACACTCCAAAATACAATCCCGCTTCATGGATGATCATTCCAGTAAAACAATCATAAATCCATGCGTATTCGATGTCAGATCGTTTGAGGCCGGATGAAGCCACTGCTCTTTCACAGGCAAGAGCTGCGGGACTTTTTAAGTCTTTCTTTTGGATGAAATATTCTGCATGGGCGCTCTGACCAGAACCTACCAAATAAATATGTTCGGATTCTTTTTTGATGATTTTGTTGTCGATTAACTTTTGTTTCATGAGTTCAGAAGTAACAAGAGTTGCAAATCCATGATCGGTGACAATGGCAATCATCGGTGTACTATACACACCTGAAAGAGGTTTCTTTAATTGTTTTTCATTGATTGGTTTTTGGTATTGGAAAGCACGGGGGTTTGTTTCCGCTAACTTTCGAAAGTGTTTTGTGATTTCTTCCAAATCTTCACTGGTCACTTCAGTATCAAACATCATTCTTTCGCACAACAAAGAATATAGACCAATGAGAGTTGCCCCATAAGGCATTTCCCATTCTTTATGACAAACTGTGGCAGTGAGTCGTTTTAAATCCGATACTTGTTTGAATACTGATTTAGGAACATCTGCGGCAGCCACAAGAACTACAGCATAGGGATTGGCTTTCACAATGGTATGGGCTTGCCCAATTGCTCCACCAACACTTGCTCCGCCTAAATCCACTGTATGGCAAGCAAGCCCACCAAATCCTAAATCGTTTGCATCTTTGACAGTAAATCCATAACCTTCGCGACCAAGAGATTGGGCTTCAATGGAAACAAAATCAGTTAGGTGAGGAGCAATGGACGAACGATCCGTTCCTAAATATCCAAAAAGTTTATCTACGGAACGGAAAAGTAGGGAATGATATTTTTCTAAAGGAGAAAGATTTTTGTAAACTTCCGAATCAAATTCAGATTCGATGGTGTCACTGACACCGAGTAAAATTGGGTTCATGATGGCACATTAGAATTAACCTTCCATATTCATCAACGCATTCATTCGAAAATCTTGTATGATTTGTTTGCATCGTTCAGTAATTCGAGTGAGGCTTTCTCCGAATTTTTTTCCGCCAAAAGAACTGTGGGCGTTGGGGTAATCCTTTTCATTGACTTGTACAATCATATCTGGATTAATTCTGTTTTTACTGACTAAATCTTGCACGGCTACGGTAATATTTCTTAGTGCAATACATCCATCTTTTAAAAGATTCTGTGAAGCCTTTTCGATCACAATATTGTTTCCATTGGCATCAAGTAATGTTTTGATAAACTCTTGCATTTTCATCGAAGGTAGGCCACGTCTTGTCATTCCAATTCGTTCTACTTGCAAAACTGCGTCTTGTAAAAAAGAATACTCTGGAGTTCCCTTAAAGATATAAATGAGAACAGGAAGTTCCGTTTCTGTAAAATCCAACATCGCTCCATAGAAGTATCTTGTTTCTACTTTTGCGAGTGGATGAAAATCCACTTTCTTATAGTTGGCTAACTTTTCAATGGACTCGTCCATGATCCGATTGAGTGTTTGTGCTTTGGCTGCTTCTTTTTTCGCAGCAAGTTCTTGGAATTTGGATTTTAATTGTTCGAGGAATGTTACTTCTTCTGTTAGAAATTTTGTGATATTGCCACGAAGTTTTAGAATTTGTAAATATCTTTGTTCGAATCCTGTTTGGTCAAAGGCTTTGGGATTTAGTTTTCCGTGTTCTTGGTATTCGGCTCTAATTTTTTCTAATATTGCTTTTGTTTCTGCTTCCGACAGTTCTTTCATTTCGATTGTTTCCAGTGTTCTATATCAAGTATGGTTTTATCCAAATCTTGTGCAAAATAAAGGGATGCATTTTTAGCGTCAACATACATCAACTGGTTCGCATATTGTAATTGTTTGACCTGAATTTCGTTTTTTAGGTTTAAAATATTTAACAATTGCAAACTAAGTTTTTTGAAGTCTTTGACTATAGTATCGGAATGTCTTTGCATTTCAAACAGATGTAGTCTGTTTAATTTTTCCTTATCCGATTCAATAAATTTCATTTCTTCCCTTTTTTCTGCAGGTGCTTTCGAGATATAATACGTAATAGGACGAGGATATGATGTCATTTCTTTGTGAAGATCGACCATTTTATCTAGGGCTTCAAAAACTTGTGATTCCATTTCACGAGCAAAGTTCCCCACTATATTTTTGTTTTCGGAAGGATCTCCTGTGAGTTCAAAAATTCGGGAAGACTGTAAGTTCCGAATGATAGCGGTCACTCGTTCTCGATAAGTGGATAATAATTTAATAAAATCTTCTATACTTTGAAAAGCCGTTTTGTCTCCGGAATCTTCTCCCACTTGTAAATTGGGTTCTGTATTTTTAGCTTCTTCTGTTTCTTCTGGTTTTGGTAAATCCGGAGTGTTGAGAAGCCCGTCATGGGAGAGCACTTCCTTAATGGGGAGAAGGGGTGGTGGTGTTTCTCCTTCAAATATATCCAAATCCACATCTTCCTGCATCAGGTTTTCTTCTGGATTTGTTGGGGTAAATCCAGGTTTATCTTTTTGAGAATCTATCGGTTTTTCTATAGGATTTTGCTGTGTTTGTGATTGGGCACCAACTAACTTACTTAATATGGGGTTTGCTTTTAAACCTTCGGAGATTTGAGTTGGGGGCGTAGGAGTGGTAGAAGCAGCTGGGTTCGCTGAAGGTTTTGATGTATCTGGCAATTGAGAAGTGGAGGCTTGTGGAACCACTTCAAAATGATTGCCGATAAGTTTTAAAATCTCAATTCTACGTGTATCTTTATTGAAACGTAGCGCATAACGATTGTTATCTTTGTCAATATACCTTTGTTGGATCTGAGAAATTGATAATTTGATAGGATCAATTTCAGAAATGGAATCTATTTTTATATAATGGTATTTTGATTTATCGGGAGTCACAGTCGTAAAATTTCCAACAAAGCTTCTGTGAAAGCATACGAGAGTAATACGTTCGGGTCAACTTCCTTCTCCCGAGAAATCAAAGTTAAGGTAAAAAAATCATACCGGTTGAGCTCCATACGTTGATAATGGCCTGATTCTCGTTTTTCAAAGCTTCCAGGTTCCATTCCTTCTACTTTTAGGGACAATATAGCCATTTTCGTGACAAGACCTAGATCCAAATTTCTTTGTTTGAGGATTTCATAAAGTTCGGAATCGATCCAAAGTAGAATGGGGAACATGGTTTTCTCCTATGGAAAGGGGTTGCGGAGGCTCTCTTTGGTACCCTTTTTTTTCTCTTTCGCCTTGACCGGCAGGGTGGTACTCAAAAGATAAGTAAAAATTCCTCGTAGGGGACATTCCTTGGCTAATTTAAAATCATCTAAAAAAGACATTCGTAGAACCGCTCGTAGAAAAGAGCGAAATGGTGAGGATCGCACTGAATTGCGTACTTACGCTCGTCTTCTCATCAAAGCAATCAAAGCTGGAGACAAAACAGAAGCTCTTACAGTATTCTCTAAACTTGCTTCCAAGTTGGACAGAGCTGCAAAAACTAAACTCATTCATAAGAAAAATGCGGATCGTAAAAAATCACGTATGGCACTTCGAATCAACTCCATCGAAACAAAAGCCGCCTAACATTTGCTTTTAGCTAGAAGGAATGAGGCCACCATTGGTGGCCTTTTTTATTTCTAAATCTTATTTACAAAAATCTCCACTCCGGTTCACTGGTCATAACAACGGGCGATTAGCTCAGCTGGGAGAGCAGCTGCCTTACAAGCAGCGGGTCGGCAGTTCAATCCTGTCATCGCCCAAACCGTTTTTCTTTTTATCTTCACGTTAATTCCACGTCACTGACACATTCCAAAAAGCAAAAAGATAGACTTGCAGTGTGAATCCACCAGCTTTGATAGTATTGTATGCGATTTACGAAAGAGTATGATCTGTCCTCCCTGATGATTTCTATCTCCGGTGTCCGGGGAAAAATTGGGTTAGGATTTGGCCTGGAAGAGGCATTGGCATTTTCAAAATCATTTGCTTCTATGATGAATGGCGGGACGGCAGTGATTGGGCGGGATTCAAGACCAAGTGGGCCTTACTTAGAATCACTTCTCACCTCGGCATTGTTAGCTTCTGGAAATTCTGTTTTAACATTGGGTTTGGTTCCTACTCCCACTACCAAAGCGGTTGTCAATCTTTCGAAAGCCAATGGCGGAATTATGATCTCTGCCTCACACAATCCTATGGATTGGAATGCATTTAAATTCATTTCTAAAAAAGGTTTTTTCTTTTCGGCAGAGGAAAACAAAAAACTTCTTTCGATCATTCAAAATGGATCTTATCCGAAAGAACAAATTTCACCTAAAGGATATATTGATTCCGGTGAAGATTACATTGACCTTCATTTATCTTCTGTTTTGAAACGAGTGAATGTAGCCAAAATCAAAAAGAAAAAATTTACTGTTTTTGTTGATGCGGTAGGTGGGGCAGGTTCCTACGTTGTGCCAAAGTTTTTACAGATGTTAGGTTGTAAGGTTGTGGCACATAATTGTAACCCGGATGGAACTTTCCCAAGACCTCCAGAACCTACTGCGGCCGCTTTAAAATCAGTGGAACCATATTTTAAAAAATCCAAAGCAGACATTGGTTTTGCTCTGGATCCTGATGCGGATAGACTCGTTTTATTTTCTCCCAAACGTGGTGCAGTTTCTGAGGAATACACTTTGCCATTGGCACTCATGAATGTTCTCTCTACAGCAAAGAAAAAAGCCAAGGTCGTTGTGAACTTATCTACTTCCTTTTTAAACGAAGAGGTTGGATCACGATTTGGTGCCGAAGTCATTCGCAGCAAAGTGGGTGAAGCAAACGTAGTAGAAGAAATGTTGAAAACCAAAGCTGTGTTTGGTGGTGAGGGGAACGGTGGTGTGATTGATCCAACCATCCCTTCTTTTGGTAGGGACACTTTGTCCGGAATTGCACATATCCTGAATCTTATGGCAGAAACTGGTAAATCAGCGGATGCTCTTTTGGACGAACTGCCGTCACTTTATATGGACAAACAATCCTTTCCTTTGGCAACGGGAATGTCTTTAGAAAGTCTTTATGAAAAATTTAAGTCAGAGTTTTCTCCGAAAGTCATTTCAGAGAAAGACGGACTTTGGATGTATGTATCCGATTCTTGGATCCATATACGTCCTTCCAATACAGAACCAATCTTTCGTGTCATTACTGAAACTAAATCCAAATCAGATTTGGAAACTACCTTAAAGAGGGTAAAACAATGTGTGGAATCGTAGGTTATTTAGGAAAAAGAGAGGCACTTCCTCTCATCATCAAAGGTCTCAAACGCCTTGAATACCGCGGATATGATAGTGCCGGTGTTGCTTTGTTAAATGGTGGACTTGATATCGTTAAAAAGAAAGGAAAAGTTGCCGATCTAGAAAACGAAATTGGTGATCGTAAGTTGGTTGCTACTCTTGGAATTGGTCACACTCGTTGGGCCACTCATGGAGAACCCAATGATCGTAACGCCCACCCACATACAAGTTCTGATGGAAAATTGGCAATCATCCATAATGGGATCATTGAAAACTATGGTTCCATCAAAAAAGAATTAGAGGGGAATGGACATACTTTTAAGTCAGATACTGATTCTGAAGTTCTCATTCACTTAATTGAGGAAATTAAAAAACAAAACAACTGTTCCATTGAGGAAGCAGTTCGCTTAGCTCTGAATGAAGTGGTTGGTGCTTATGCCATAGTCATCCTTTCGAAAGAAAATGAAAGAATGATGATTGCAGCAAGAAAAGGTTCTCCACTTGTGATTGGAATTGGTGAGGATGAATACTTTGTTGCTTCTGACGCAACACCTATCATTGAATATACGAACAACGTAACTTATTTAAATGACCAAGAAATGGCCATCATTAAAGACGGAAACTTGGTGGTTAAAAACTTAGAAAATGTAACCAAAACTCCATTCATTCAAAAATTAGAATTGGATTTGGAAGACATAGAAAAGGGTGGATACCCACATTTTATGTTAAAAGAAATCTTTGAACAACCAAAGTCTGTGCGTGATGCCATGCGTGGACGTTTGGTTTCGAGAGAACACCATTTATTCTTAAGTGGGATTGACCAATATTTAAATCGTTTTTTAAATGCCGATCGTTTGATCCTTGTGGGTTGTGGAACATCTTGGCATGCAGGTCTAATTGGTGAGTATCTATTTGAAGACTTGGCGCGAATTCCTACAGAAGTAGAATACGCATCAGAGTTTCGTTATCGTAACCCCATTGTGACGGAAAGAGACGTGATCATTGCTGTCTCTCAGTCAGGAGAAACGGCCGATACACTTGCTGCCATAGAACTTGCTAAATCAAAAGGTGCTTTGATTTTTGGAGTTTGTAATGTGGTAGGTTCATCGATTGCCCGTGCCTCTCATGCCGGAGCATATCTACATGCCGGTCCAGAGATCGGTGTAGCATCTACTAAAGCTTTTACTTCGCAAGTTAGTATCCTTACAATGATGGCTTTGTATCTGGGTCTGAAAAAAGGTTCTATTTCTTTATCTGACTACCAAACTCTTCTGCTCGAATTGGATTCGATCCCAGATAAGGTTGCAAAAATTTTAACTAAAGACGATGCTATATTAAAAATTGCTGAAAACTTCTATCGTGCGTCTAACTTTCTTTATTTGGGTCGTGGGTTTAACTTCCCTGTCGCCTTGGAAGGTGCATTAAAGTTAAAAGAAATTTCCTACATTCATGCAGAAGGATATCCGGCAGCAGAAATGAAACATGGGCCGATTGCCCTCATTGATGAAGATATGCCCGTTGTGTTCATTGCCACAAAAGATGGTTCATACGAAAAAGTGATCTCCAATATCCAAGAAGTCAAAGCTAGGAAAGGAAAGGTGATTGCGATTGTAACAGAAGGGGACACAGATATAAAAGCTATGGCTGATTATACCTTTGAAATTCCGAAAACAGCGGATGCTCTCGTTCCGTTACTTGCTGTGATTCCTTTACAACTTTTATCTTACCACATAGCAATCCTTAGGGGATGTAATGTGGACCAACCGAGAAACTTGGCGAAATCTGTAACTGTGGAGTAAACAGTGAACCTTTTACTTGATGATTCTAGAAGAAGTCCGTCTCTCCAACCATTATCGAGATTCCATGCTTTTTTTGAATGGAATCTCGGTGGGATCACCTTACTCGAAAAACTAGAACGTAAGTATCCAGGGGCTAAGATATTTTATAAAGGCCCTGACCAAGCATTCGAGAAACTGATCTTTCATAGATATCCACATGTTTTACCTGCAAACTTAGAAACCTATGATTCGATTTATAGTTCGGATTCTTATTTACCTTGGGAACTATTGGGTACAGTCACTTCTATCATTGAAGACACACTCACTTTAGAAAAAGATTGGAAACGGTTTCGTCAAAAGTACAAAGCAAAACAATCTGGATTTTCCATTGTTGGTAAAGAAAAACATCTCTACATCCATCCACAGGCAACTGTCTATCCAGGTGTTGTTTTTGATACAACTCACGGCCCCATCCTCATTGAAGATGGGGCCAAAATTTCTTCGTTTAGTTTTTTAGAAGGTCCCCTCTTTGTTGGAAAAAATACCCAAATTGACAATGCTCGGATTACTGGAGGATGCCTTATAGGAAACCAGTGTCGAATTGGTGGGGAAGTAGAAAATTCTATCATTCTGGATTATACCAACAAACACCATGAAGGTTTCCTCGGTCATAGTTTTGTTTCTACCTGGGTGAACTTAGGTGCTTTATCCACAACTAGTGATTTAAAAAATAACTATGGAATCGTAAAACTAAAAATTGGTGATTCTGTTGTTAACACGGGTACCATTAAGTTTGGATCTCTCATTGGTCCCTTTACAAAACTAGCCATTGGTGTGATGTCGAATACAGGAACTGTATTTGATATTGCGAGTAATATCGTCGAATCCAGAATCCAAGGTTATGTTCCTGCATTCACTTGGATCAAACCTGGTGGACGATACCGTTTGGAAGAATTTCTTTTTGATACCAAAAAAATAATGGCCCGTCGTGGGATGAACCTTTTTGATTTTGAAGATGAATATTTAAGAAAGTTATACGGAAGTTTTGCGGAGTAACAATGACCCCCAGTTTGTTAGAACATATCAATTCTGGTAAAACAGTAGAAATTGACAACCTACGTTTTTTTTATTTAGATGAAGGGAAAGGGGATGAGATCATTCTTCTTCTGCCTGGGTTTTTGACAACATCATATAACTACCGTAAATTGGTGAATTTGTTATCTACTCATTATCGAGTGATTGCCCTTGATTTTTTGGGAACTGGATTTAGCACAAGACCAGATGGTCCTCTTTCTCATAGACTTCAGGCGCATTACCTGGCTCCGTTTTTAGAGAAGGTTGTAGGGGATAAAAAAGTTCATGTTGTTGCATTTGATTATGCACTTCCCATACTTTGTTTTACTTTTAAAGAACATGCTTCTCAGTATAAATCTTTATCCATTTTGGGTGGATTTATGAAATTACCAAAATTTCGGTTTTATTTCCCCTTACACTTTCTACGATTACCACTCATTGGTGAAGTGTTTTCTTTTTTGTTTCGACCGCCACTGCTTCGTTTGTTTTATAAATTGTTTTTAGTCAAAAAAACACACCACTTAACTTATGAATGGGAAAAGACCATGTATCATTTGTTATTTGAAGGAAAGGCTCGCAAAAACACGTTAGAGTTTGTTCGTAATGTGGATCGTTCGACTCATGCTCTTCGCGAAATTGAAGAAGGTGCTAAAAACTTTGTAGGCCTTCGCCAAATTTATTTAGGTGACGAGGATTTTCGTATCTCTCCAAACCAAACCGAATACATGAAAGAAACACTTCGGACAAGTAGTCTTGTTTTTCTTCCCGCAAAACACCTTCCTATGGAAGAATGTCCAGAAGTTGTTTTTGAAAAACTTCATTATTTTGTAGATTCCTTCTCACATAAAAAAACAAAAACCTTTCATTTTAATAAACAGAACAAGGATTGATATGGAAAGAATCATCTCCAAAACAAACCCTAATACATCCGAATTTGTTGCCAATCGTACGGCTTATTTGGAAACTATAGTTCCTATTCGTAAAATTATCGATAATGTAAAGTTAGGTGGCGGGAAAAAAGCTCTCGAAAAACATAAATCGCGAGGGAAACTAACGGCAAGGGAACGTATTGCCGAACTCATCGACGCAGAAACAGAGTTTATGGAAATTTGTGGTCTTGCAGGAGAGGGTGTTTATCCTGATCCAGTTCCTTCTGCAGGAATCATCACTGGGATTGGAAAGGTGGAAGGAGTGGACTGTATGATTGTTGCCAATGATGCAACGGTCAAAGGCGGAACTTACTATCCACTCACAGTCAAAAAACATGTTCGGGCCCAGGAGATTGCGGAAACCAATTCTCTTCCTTGTATTTATTTGGTGGATTCTGGTGGGGCATTTTTACCCATGCAGGATGAAGTATTCCCAGACAAAGACCACTTCGGTAGAATTTTTTTCAATCAAGCTAGGATGAGTGCCAAAGGGATTTCCCAGATAGCGGTTGTTATGGGGTCTTGCACTGCCGGTGGGGCATATATACCTGCTATGTCCGATGAATCTGTAATTGTTAAAGGAAATGGTACTATCTTTCTTGGTGGTCCACCACTTGTCAAAGCTGCTACAGGAGAAGTGGTCACTGGTGAAGAGTTAGGTGGGGCTGATGTCCACTGCCGTGTTTCTGGAGTGACGGATCATTATGCAGAAGATGATTTTCATGCTTTAGAGATCACTCGTTCTATTGTTAAAAATCTAAATTCAAAAAAAGAAACCCTTCCCAAAGAAACAGAAGAACCTTTATATCCTGCAGAAGAAATTTATGGAATCATTGAACGTGATTCTCGTAAATCTTATGATCCCAGAGAGATCATTGCACGGATTGTAGATGGTTCCAGGTTTCATGAATTCAAAAGATTGTATGCGACAACTATAGTAACTGGATTTGCCGAAGTGTATGGATATCCTGTTGGAATCATTGCCAATCATGGAGTTTTATTTTCCGAATCTGCACTCAAAGCTTCCCATTTTATCGAACTTTGTGACCAAAGAAGAATCCCTCTTTTATTCCTCCAAAACATCACTGGGTTTATGGTGGGAAAAAAATACGAAAACAATGGAATTGCACGTGACGGAGCCAAGATGGTGAATGCAGTTTCAACGACTACCGTTCCTAAACTAACGATAGTTACTGGTGGTTCCTATGGTGCAGGAAACTATGGAATGTGTGGCCGTGCCTTTGCTCCCGAATTTTTATGGATGTGGCCCAATGCTCGGATCTCTGTCATGGGGGGAGAACAAGCTGCCAATGTACTTTGGACTGTGAAAAAAGACCAAAAAGAAGCGGCGGGAGAGGTTATTTCCGAAGATGAAGAAACCGTTTTTAAAAAACCAATTTTAGAAGATTATGAGAAAAAGTCATCGGCTGTTTATAGTTCGGCTCGCCTTTGGGATGATGGGATCATTGATCCTGCTGAGACTCGGAAAGTTTTAGGAAGGGCTTTGTCAATTCTCAGTCAAAGGAAAGAAGAAAGAAAACCATTCGGTGTCTTTCGAATGTAATTTTTTGTCTTTTCATTTCCTTTTGGGATGCAAACTAACTACAAATGGTAATTCTCGAGAAGTCATCTAATCAAGTCGCAATCATATCCATTGAAGGCGAGGTTGATTTGTACAATGCAAAAGAATTGAAAGACATTCTAGATGACAAAATGCACAAACAACAATACGAAATTGTAGTGAATTTGGAAAAGGTTCCTTTTATGGATAGTTCCGGAATTGGAACTTTGGTGACCGCCATGTATAAACTAAAAAAATACCATGGAAATTTAAAAGTATGTAGTGTACATGGATCGGTGGCAAAGGTATTCAAACTTACTGGAATGGAAAGCCATTTAGAAGTGTTTGATACAGAAGAAAATGCTGTCCTTTCACTGGTCAAAGAACGAGAATCTGCCGAATAACTAAAGTTTTGTCCCCTTGTTCGGAAAAACTTTTTAACCGATAGGGTTATGGAAGTTGTAAACCGGCTTTCACTGTTTCCATCACATCCTTTCCTTCTAATATCTCCAAAATATACAATACAAATTCAAATGCAGAACCGGGGCCAACGCTCGTATAAATATGGTTATGTGATTCGATTCTTTGGCCTGTATATTTTCCTCCTTTTCCTTTAGCTAAATCTAAGGAAGTTGGGAATGCGGTAAAGGGATCATCTCCTGTAATGATGTCTAAGTTACGTAGTACGTTAGGTGCAGCACAGATGGCACCAATGAGTTTTTTCTCTGATTGAAAGGAATTTAGAATTTTACTAATCTCTGGATCTTTCATCAATTGTTTACTTCCTTCTAAACCACCAGGAAGTAAGATGGCATCAAACTCTGCCGGTATGATTTCGGAAAAAACTTTATCAGCTAAGTGCAGAGTTTTTCTCGAAGCGAGGATGGGGTCTTTTGATTTTCCAGCGGAAACAACTTCCACATTCCCTCTTCTCAAAACATCAATGAGGATGATGGCTTCCATTTCTTCAAAGCCTGTGCAGAGCGGAATCAAAACTCGTTTTGCCATACTATGACTAGTTTGGTTTAAAACAAATTGTTCAAGTTTTTTTGTAAAAAAACGATCCCAAGAAATGAGAACTTTCCTGGAACTCTGGGGGTCTTATATAGTAGGAGAGATAGTTAATTGTCTATGATTGATAAAAAAACGAATCCTTTGCGTTACCTTGCCATTGCTTTTAGTTTTTTACTTTTGGGAACATTTTTGTCACCCATCCTCACTTGCGGAAATTCTTCCGAAAATCCTCTGCAGTTAAAAGCGGATGGAAGTGATAAATTGTCCCCGGCACAAACACAGGCTGTGGCTTTGGAAGATGCCTTCCAAGAAGTATTTGATAAAGTGTCCCCCAGTGTGGTTTCGATTGCCACAGAAAGGACAGTAAATGTCCAACAACATCCATTTTCGGGTGATCCTTATTTTGATCATTTTTTTGGACGCCCAGGTGGCGGCTCAGGTCGTGTGATGAAACAAAAACAAACCGGTCTTGGTTCTGGAATCGTTCTCAATGAAGATGGTTATATTATGACCAACCACCATGTGATCAAAGACATGGACAAACTCACAGTGAAGTTTAAGAACCAAAAAACCTTTGAAGCAAAAGTAATTGGTTCTGATGAAACCATGGACATCGCCTTACTTAAGATAGATGCCCCTAAGGGAACACTTCGTCCGATTGTTCTTGCCGATTCCAATAAAGTAAAAGTAGGAAACTGGGCCATTGCCATTGGAGCCCCACTTGGTTTTGAACATTCCTTTACTGTAGGAGTTGTTTCCGCCGTACAACGTGGGGGGATCGATTCTTCAGGTCTTTCTTATATCCAAACAGACGCTGCGATCAACCAAGGAAATAGTGGAGGTCCACTTCTCAACATCCGAGGTGAAGTGATTGGGATCAATCGTATGATTGCCTCTCAGTCTGGTGGGTCTGTGGGAATTGGATTTACCATTCCGATCAATGAAGCACGTAGAGTGGCAGAAGAGATCAAAACAAATGGAAAAGTCACTCGCCCTTGGATTGGTGTCGGTCTTGATGCAGTCAACGAAGAGGATATCGAACAATTAAAGTTGAAAGACAACAAGGGTGCTATTGTTCGTCAAATCATGAAAGGATCTCCTGCGGACAAAGCAGGTTTGAAACTCTTTGATGTCATTATCGAAATGGGTGGAAAAGAAATCCAAACACCGGAAGAACTCATCGGGTTTGTAAGATCTTCCAAAATTGGAAAACGAATTGAGATAAAAATCATTCGAAATAAAAATGAAATCTTGACTTCCATCACTCCGGAGCAGAAACCAAATTGAGGTGAGTTTAAGAGAAGATTGGATCCAACCGGGCGAAGATGAACCTAGCCTTCGCCCCACAAAATTATCCGAATTTATCGGACAAAAAGAGGTATTGGCCAATCTTTCGGTTTACGTGGAGGCGGCTCGTAAACGTAAGAGCCCCCTCGACCATGTCTTGATTTCGGGCCCTCCTGGCCTTGGGAAAACCACACTCGCCAATATCATTGCCAATGAACTTGCGGTGGCCTTCACACCCACCTCGGCTCCTGCCATCTCCAAGGGTGCGGATCTTGTTCGGTTCCTAACCTTACTCAAAACCAACGAAGTACTTTTTATCGACGAAATTCACGGCTTTATCAAAAAACAGGAAGAATTACTCTATCCTGCCATGGAGAATTTCTTTGTGGATCTTGTTGTCGGCGAAGGAGTCACTGCCAATGCCCTCCAAATCCAACTCCAGCCGTTTACCCTAGTCGGTGCTACGACTCGTTCTGGTCTTGTCAGTGAACCCTTAAAGACAAGATTTGGAATCCATCTCAAACTTGATTTTTATACCGATGGGGAGATGCAAATCATCGTGGATCGTTCGGCCAAACTTCTGGGTGTAGCCCTCGGCGAAGGGGTGGCCTTTGAGATTGGAAAACGAAGCCGAAAAACTCCAAGGATCGCCAACCATCTTTTAAAACGTGTTCGTGATTTTGCTGAAGTTCGAAATGAAACATCTGTTAGTTTAGATACTTGTCGTTTTGCTTTTGAAAGAATGGGGGTAGACCATTTGGGGCTCGATGCCGTGGATCGCCAAATTTTGGACATCCTCATCAACCGTTACGGTGGTGGCCCTGTCGGAATCAAACCCATTGCCGTGGTTCTCGGAGAAGAGGAAAGGACTTTGGAAGACACATACGAGCCATTCCTAGTCCGAGTGGGGCTTGTGGACCGTACTCCGCAGGGCCGAGTGGCTACGAAAAAGGCTTACGAACATTTAGGAATTGTGTATACTGGAAATACCGGGGAAAATCGCGAAAATGGCCCAACTCTCTTTTGATTTCCGATTGCCTGAAAAGGAAGAAGGGGAACGCAGATTTTTCTTTGCTTTCACCTTTGTCATCCTCATATCCTCATTGGTTCTGGCACATCTCATCACAAGAAATATGCTCTGGAAGATGTTGGCAGAAGAACAAGCTTCGGAAATGTTAGGACCGAAAGAACAAGAAAAAATTTACGAAGTTCTCGTCGAACAACAGTTCATCAATCCGGACAAAAAGGATGAGTACAAAGCTCTCTCTAACAAAGATTCATCGGGTGGTGGTGGCCTTACCGAAAAACAAGGATTTCATACACTCACCCAGTTTCGTGAATTCATCATGGGAAGTTCTGCTTCCACTCCGAGTAAAGCCCAACCCAAATCAGAACAATCCAAAGAAGAAGAACTTTTTGAAGTAGGGATTTTTAAAGCAGATCCTAAAAGTAATTCTAATTCAGAAGAAAGTCCAAACCAGTCCGCAAGTGCGGGACAGATGACAAAAATTCCTTTTAACTATAGATTCCAACAGGATTTTTTGTTTCGATGGGACGGAGCAAAGGCTCTCACAATTCCCACCAAACAATTGGCAGGTTATTATTATTTTAAAAACATGTTGAAACGAATTGAAGAATCTTTTGCTCCTCCTGGTGGTGGAAACTACGCTTACCGAGATATGGCAGGTGTTGTAGCAAGAGAAGGAATCAAAGAAGGGGAAACAAAAGTTTTATTTATGTTAAGTGAACAAGGCCAAGTTTTGGATGTTCGTTTGGTGTCTTCACAAGGTCAAGTGGTAGTGGACCAAGCATGTATGGATTCCATTCGAGGACAAAACTTTGGCCCGGTACCAGAAGAAGTGAAATCCAAAGGACTTATCTTTGGAATCAACTTTATCTTTCCCGGCATTCGTTATTATCGTTAGTTGTTAATCAGTCGCTAAAGTACATCCATACTCTTTTGAGAGATATTTTGTAGTATTGGTTCGACCAAGTCCCTTCACTGTTACCGACTTGTTTTCCTTATCTAGTTTGAATTCGCTGATGGGAACCCACTGGCGAGCAAAGTCATGGCACTGTTCTTCCGAAAGTTCCATCACAAAGTAACAACTACAATATTCTTTCGAATAAAAACTAGAGATGATGGATGGAAAACTGGATAGATGTTTCCAGTTCCATTGAGCCCAAAACAAAATAAATAAAAACAATAAAGAAAGGATAACAGAAATTTTTCTTTTCATAAGGTTACCGAATTACAGACTCTTTTACTAATTTTAAAAAATCATTTTTGATAAACGCTTTTTCGCGATCATCTCCAAACCGAACAATGATTAGGTCTAGACTTGGAATCACATATAACATTTGTCCCCAATGTCCAAGACCAGCAAAGGTATCTTTGGGTGCATCGGGCCAAGGTTCGTGGATTCCTCTTTCGGGGACTCCCGTGTTGGCATACCAGTGTGCCGTATAATTGTCTTCAGCTAAATCTTCTGAGTAAGGGGTCGATTTGTATCCAGGAGCAGGAGTTCGAGTAAACTGCACCCATCCTTCAGGTAACAAACGTTCGCCGTTCCAAATTCCATCGTTTAAATATAAATAACCGATTTTTGCTAAGTCTTTGGCAGTCATATACAAATAGGAAGATCCAACGTAAGTCCCTGAACCATCTCGTTCAAAGGTTACATTTGTGATTCCGAGAGGTTTAAAAATTTTTTCGAAAGGGAGTTTGTCGTATTCTTCAGCACCATATACTTTTTTCAGAATGGCGGAGAGGATATTGGTATCACAACTTGAATAATAAACTTGGGTTCCGGGTTCTGAACGAATCGGAAGGCCTGCACAAAAGGAACCCATATCTTTGCGGCCTCTGGTATATAACATGGCAATTACCGAAGACTTTAATGGACCACTTTCATATCCTTCTTCTGCTGCAAGCCCTGAAGACATATTGAGAAGGTGCCGGATGGTGATTTTTTTATGGGCTTCATCACGACTTAAGGGTTCATAATGATAATAACCAGGATCATCTAATTTAACTAGGCCTTGTTTGACTGCAATTCCATACATGGTTTGCAAAATACTTTTGGATACAGACCAAGTTAAATGGACTTTATCTTCAGAGAAATTTCTTGCATACTTTTCATAAATGAGTTTCCCATTTCTTAAGATAACAAGGGAATCCGTTCGTCTTCCTTTTCTGTCAGTTTCATCTCCCGTTCGAGTGAAGGCATACTCTTCAACTAATTTAAGTTTATCGGAAGATACACCAACTGATTCAGGGGACACTACTTTCCAGGTAGGGTTAGGCCATTCTGGTTTCAATCGAGGCTTCAGTGTATTGACTTCTGGTTCTCCTCCGAAGGGAGAGAGGTCTTTGCCACATTGGATACAAAAGAGTAAAATGATAAAGATCAGACTTTGTTTCATAGAATTCCTGATTCAGATTCGTTTCAGAATTCTATGCGAGTCTTACTGGTTTGCAAAGGAAAAAAGAAAGGGATTATGCTTTTTCTGCGTACCCCTTTAGTTTTTGTACCATGGAAAAGAGCCCGTTCCTTCTTGAGATAGAAAGAAATTTTGCAAGACCTACTTCTTCTATAAAGTTAAGTGAGGCATCCGCTATATCTTTCGGAGATTGTCCCGAAAACACGCGTATCAGGATGGCAATCAGTCCTTTTGTGAGAGCGGTGTCACTATCGGCATCAAACTCTAACCTTCCTGCTTCCAGTTTTGGTGCGACCCAAACTCTTGATTGGCAACCAGGGACTATATATTCTTCTGTTCTTTTTTCATCGGGATAGGGAGGAAGTTCTTCACCTAACTCAATTAAATATTGAAACTTCTCTTCCCAATCCGTAAGGTCTGAGAATTCGGCTATGATTTCTTTTTGAATTTCCTCAATAGACTTACTCATGTTTGGCATCCGGAGTTGGGATCTCTACAAACTTATCTTTTTTTCTCATATAGAATTTGTTAAAGTTTGCTGTAGTTAGGTTCTTTAGTTCCACACGATTCACTGTGGAAACTGTGAGTTCATACAACTCATCATTGGACTTAAAAAAATAATCCATCCGTAATTTTTCTTCCAAAACATATTCTACGTCGTTCCAAATTAATTTTTTGGATTCGAAGTCTACATACAAACATTCTGGAGGTTTGGTGAGCACATAACAAAACTCACCGGCCTTAGGAACTCCCTTATAAAACAGCCCACAGTGAAAAAAAGATAATGATATAAATAGAAAACCAAAAATCCACTTAATCCTAATTTTAATGTTTTGATTCACCATTGAATCGAATGAAGTTGTTTTTACGGATCTAAAACCAATCATTCTTTTTTTTCCGGAGTTAGATCTAGTTTGGTTTTGGCTCCCGGTTTTTCCACAATCATCTTTGCTATGAGGAGGGGAATCTCCGGATTCTTTTTACCCGAAGAAAGGTAAAATTCTTCCAATAGATCAATTCCTTTTTGGGAAAGATTTTGTAAGTGGAAAATCGTTGCTTCCGTGATGATTGAAGTTTCTGTGATACGATCCGGATTGTTTGACTTTGCTTGTCTAAGAAGTGACAATGCTCCCACATAATCTTTTTTATAATACTTACCGAGGCCACGTAAAAAATTCTCTTCTCTTGGTGTGAATTGGATGCCAGCTTTGTAAGTGGGGTCTTTTGTTATGGTAATGAGTTTATCAAGGCCACTTGCATCACCAGCTAACATTGTATTGAAGGTAAGTAGCCAAATATAAACGGTTTGGAACTCTGGAGAAAGTTTAGAACGATCCAAATTTCCATATTCATTAATCAAAACTTGCGGTCGTTTGACATGGCGGTGTGTTTCCCCAAGGAATAACAATACTTTGTTGTTTTCCCAATCAGAAAATGGAGAAGAGGAAAAGGATTCGGCAGTCCTTGCATTCCAAAATACAGAATCCAATGTAGAATCTGCAAGAACTGAGGTGCCAATAAAATCTTGGAACTCGGATCCTAAATGTAAAATTAAACTATCGTGGTCAAAATAAATTCCAATTCGATATAAATTCCAAAATAAACTGCGAGCAATCAAATGGAAAGCAACGGGATCTGTAGGATCTTTTTCGGAATAGGTGGTGGCAATTGATTGGAAGTCTTCGATATCTTTTTCTTTCAGATTTCCCGATTTCCAGAGTTCGATTGTTTTTTCTTTGGTTTTTTCTGCTCTAACACTTTGGTCTTTCGCAAAAAGAAAATAAATTTCTTTTCTATAGGTAAACCCTAACACGGACAGACCAAGCGCTAAAACCAATAGAAATAGCGGTGTCTTTGATTTCTTCTTTCTGTGCGGTTCGTACCGGGAGTAAATCGCCATCGTTGGTTCCCATTTTTTTTTGCCCTCCCCACTTGACACGGCTTTTTCTTTGTGATTTAGTGAGAAGGGTATGGAAGATGACTTTTTAGATGATGACGAATTCGATGCAGATAGCCTCAACGAAGACGTCGTAACGTATGCTTGTGAGGATTGTGACCACCGTTGGGAAGCCGAAGGGGAGGACGAATACCTCGATTCTTGGGAACTGATCTGCCCTATGTGTGGATCTGCGAATATCACCGAACTGTAATTTGACTTATTTTCAGTATATTTTTGGTTTTTTGATTCTACCGTCCCTCCTTTGGGGCGAGACCTCTGGTTTTTCGACCCTCTATTCGGAATTCAAAAAAGGAAATTACGCGACTGTATCCAAAGGGTCCCTTCAATATTTGAACACAGTCGATGGAGAGAAAGACCCTAGGATTTTTTTCCTCTATGTTTCGACTGAGGAAAATTGGTCTCAACTGAAAACTAAGGTGGCTAAGGATGCACCACCTAACTTTAAATCATCAGTTCATTATTGGAATGCCATTTATCTATTTATGGAACGGTCCCTTGTTTTTGGAGAGTCTGATTTACTCATTGAGTGGGGGAAAGAATTCCAAAAATCGGGGAAACAGAGTCCTAAATACAACGATGCGATGTTATTGTATGGTCTTGGTCTTATGGATTTAAAAAACGAGTCGGAAGCAAAAAGAATTTTTTCGGAAATAGAGTCCAATTCCCCCTCCAAACATGTGTTATCTCAGCTAGAAGAGATTAAATCTTCAGGTAAATGAATGAAAGGGTTACGTGTATCACAAGGAAAGTGGAAAGGGAAAGAAATTCCATCTCCACCAGATGTCTCAGGGCATTTGAATTTTACCAATAGTCTCGTAAAAAAAGCCATTTTTTCTCTTATGGATTCTCGTCTCCTTTCTTGGGGTCTTGGTTTTGATTCCGTTTTGTTTTGTGATTACTTTGCCGGCAGTGGGCAAATTTCTGCCGAAGCCTATAGCCTTTCTGTGAATCGACTTCTTACTTATGAATTGGACCAAACTAGGTTTAGACAACTCCATTCGCTATTTCGTGGACTGACCAATGTGCAGTTATTTCGAAAAGATGCAACCAAACATACGTTAAAGTGGGAATTGGGAGAAGAGTCAGCTTATATCTTTTATTTAGATCCGCCTTACACGTACTGGTCGGAAACACCCACGCGAATGAAAGAGATGTTGGAAGGATTACATAGTTTTTGTTTGTCTTTACAAAAACCTTTTTTAATTTTATGCCAAATACCAGAACATCAACCCATCGATAAAATTTGGGCAGAAGTTCCTCATAAAGTAAGAGAATATGGTAGCCATTCCATCATCGAAACAGGTTATGAAAATGTCGAGACTCCCGATCTGTAAAACAGATCGTTTTGATTTTGGATCCATTCATAATTTAATTTTCATTATTGTATTTTACCTTTTTTGTATAGGATCTCCTCTTTGGTCTTTACCAACTTATGAAGAGGTTAGATCTACTTATAAACCTTCCGATATACAGGTGTTTGATCGTAATGGTGAACTCGTCCAAAGGTATAGAATCCAGAATTTATACCGATCAGAAGAATGGACAGACTACAACAAACTCCCCAAGTTTTTAGTTGAGTCAGTGATACATGCAGAGGATAAACGGTTCTTTACGCATGGAGGAGTTGACTCCAATGCCTTAGTTTCTTCCTTCTTTGGAAATTTCACTGGGTCAACTTTGCGGGGTGGATCCACAATTACGATGCAACTTGTTTCTTTGTTGGATCCGGAATTACAACCGAGAGAATCCAAACGTAAGACAATATTTCAAAAACTAAAACAAATCCAAAGAGCTGTAGAGTTGGAAGAAACTTGGACTAAGGAAGAAATTTTTACAGCTTATCTCAATTTAATTTATTTTAGAGGTGAGTTAAAAGGGATTAGTTCTGCAACCAAGGGATTGTTTCGAAAATCGCCAGAGAATATAACTCCTAATGAATCTTATTTACTGTCTGCCCTCATACGTTCGCCACAAAGTTCCATTGAAAAAGTAATAAAACGTGTTTGTTTATTGAAAATGGAGAGAGATGGAATTGATGATTGCACCGCCATTTCTCGTTTGGTGAGAGAATCCTTGTTTCGTAATTTGGATTATCCGCAGTATCCCTCCTTTGTTCCTTTATTCACAAAAGCTCTTTTAGATTTTTCTAAAGAAGAAGGAAGTTTTAACTCGCAAGTTTCATCTTCTTTGTCTTTAAACTTCCAAAGAAAAGCAGAAGAAATTCTTAAACGTAATGTAAAATCCCTCGCAGATAAAAATGTAAAAGACGGAGCCGTCATTGTCATCGACAATCGTACGGGGCAGATTCTAGTATATGTTCCCAATATTGGAGAGGAAAGTTCTGTTGGAAAACTAGACCTCATTCGAAGTAAAAGACAAGTGGGTTCTACCTTAAAACCATTTGTGTATGCAGAGAACTTCCAAGAAAACAAACTTAACCCCGATTCGATTCTTTCTGATTCGCCTGTAGGGATTCCTGTTTACCAAGGTATCTATCGTCCGTTAAACTATGATAAATCTTATAAAGGGAACGTGACAGTCAGACAAAGTTTGGCCTCCTCCCTCAACATTCCTGCCATTCGTGCGTTGTCATTTTTGGACATCAATGAATTTGTTTCCGTATTAGAGCAATTGGGAATTACGGGCCTTCGGTATCCGGAGTTTTATGGGCCTTCCTTAGCACTGGGAACAGCGGATATGAGTTTACTCGAATTAACCAATGCTTACCGAACCCTTGCCAACGCAGGAGTCTATTCTGGATTAAAATTTCAAAATGTATCTAAAGAAACGGAAACTCGAATGGTATTCTCACCTATGGTGAGTTATATGGTTTCAGAGATCCTGGCTGATCGTGAGGCTCGGTCTCTTGGTTTTGGATGGGATAATTTTTTATCAACATCATATTATACTTCAGTCAAAACAGGAACAAGCCAAGATATGAGAGACAACTGGTGTATTGGTTACTCGGAATTTTATACAGTAGGTGTTTGGGTCGGAAACCCAACAGGTGCTCCTATGTTAGATGTATCTGGGATTACTGGTGCTGCCCCTGTTTGGCGTGAGACAATGGATATCTTACATGAGTCCCTGGATTCAAAATTAATACAGCCTAAGCTTGAAAATTCCTCAGATACAAAATCCAGTCTGTCTAAGGACGGTGGGGTTGAAAAAACAAAGTCAAAGAGAATCCTTACTCCCGTGAATGGAAGTATTTTTGCTTTGGATCCAGATATTCCCTTGGGCCGTCAAAAAATCCTCTTTACTTTCAGTTCCTACGAGGTTTCGTATTATTATTATTTAAACGATGAAAACATTGGTTCTGCGGGAGGGCCTTTCCTCTGGGAACCAAAGAAGGGAGAATATCGTTTGCAAGTAAAAGATAGAGATGGAAAAGTTTTGTCTCATTCTTTATTTGAAGTTCGGTAACATAAAATGCCAAAACCAATCAAATACAAACATAAATTCACCCAACAAGTTGTTTGGGGTGAGATGGATGCCTTCGGACACGTAAACAATGTAACGTATGTTAGATACTTTGAATCTGCGAGGGCCGATTATTTTACGAAGGAAGGTCTGTGGGATTCCCCGGTGAAACCAGTTAAAGCAGGACCTGTTCTCACTCATCTGGACATGGACTATCGCAAACAAGTGGTATTTCCTGCCACTTTAGAAATTTCATTAGAAGTAGATTCCATTTCTTCCAGAGCCTTCACTGTAATTTGTTCTATGTGGAATGAAAATGATGAATGTGTTTTGACTGGAAACGCTGCGTTTGTTTGGTTCGATTTTGAATTACAAAAACCATCAGCCCTTCCCGAATATTTTAAAACAAAATTTGGATCGAATCATTTGGTATGACAAAACATTCCTTCCAAGAACGATTTAAACTAGATGATGAGGTGATGAAAATTTCACGGATTTGTCTCATTGTATTTTTTAGTTTTATCGGTTTTGGAATTTTTGCACCTATTGATGAGTTAGGATTGTATGATCCCAAATGGATTCGTATTTTACATGCATCTGTTACCTTAGGTTTTTTCATCGCAACTTATTTTTCCGACTGGGTTCGTAAACAAATCCAAACCATCATGTTGTTTTTCTTTTATACGATGAGTGCTCATTCCCTTATTCTTTTGTATTGGAATTCACTTTACATTGGTTATCTGGTAGGAATGATTTTGGTGTTGTCTTGTATTGGAGTTAGTTTTGTGGATCGTCGTTCTCTTGTATCTTATTTGGGGACTGTGACTTCTGCAGGAATTCTCATTGGTCTCTATACAAAAGAACCACAAGTGGATTTACCTCTCTATCTTTCCTCTATCATCACACCAACTCTTGTTTCTTATCTTACTCTGAACATTCGCTTAAGCTCCGTTGAAAAACTCCGAATTTCAGAATCCAAACTCAAAGGGTTTCAAGATCGGATGTTGAATGAACTTGATCTGGCCAATGAAACCCAGTCCAATTTAGTGACTACACACTGGCCAAAAACGAAAGGAATTCGCCTCCATTCATTTTTCCAGTCCTTTGGGCAAGTGGGTGGTGATGCGATTAGTTATTTGGAAAGAGAGGATGGAAAGTTAGCCCTTTTTTTTGCAGACGTTTCTGGTCATGGAATTGCATCGGCTATGGTTTCCGCTATGGCAGTTCTTGCTTTTAAAATTCATGGGAATCAAACGGAACCTTCTTCTTGTTTGAAGTCAATTCATACCGACTTGCAAGAGTTAGTTCCAAACAATCATATTAGTGCTTGTGTATTGTTTGTAGACACAAACACAAAAGAAATTCAATACTCTGTTGCTGGCCACCCACCCCTTATCCGAATGGAAAAAGATTCAGATCCCAAATTTATGGAGGGGATGGGAACTCTCATTGTGTCTTATTTAAAACCCAATCTAAAGGATTTTACTCTCACTCCTAACTCGGGAGATCGCATTTTACTCTATTCGGATGGAATTTTGGAAGTTTTTGACGATGCAGGAGAGATTTATGGAGATGAACATTTACTAACATCGATAAAAAATCATTCTGACAAAAAAGGTGAAGAATTTTTGAATGCTTTATATGAGGACTCCATGTCATTTTCGGCAAAACGAATTTCCGACGATATGAGTATGTTATTACTGGAAATTTTATGAATTTGTTGTTAACACCCTTTCTTTGGTTCAAAAAAGAGTTCATTCCCTTTCGTACATTAGATCGTTATTTATTTTTAGATTTTTTTAAAACATTTATCGGTACTCTCATCATGCTTACATCCATGATTGTGATTTATAAATTCACTGATGTAATGAAGTATTTAGTTTCTTCAAAAGTGAACCAAGTGCACGTATATTTGCACGTATTATATTCTTTGCCATCGATGGTGGATCAAGTAGTGGCGCCAGCACTTATGTTTTCCGTTTGTTTTGTCATCGGTCAATTTAGTGTGAACAAGGAACTTGTGGCGATGATGGTTGCTGGAGTTTCCTTTATTCGGATCATCACTCCCATTTTATTTTTTGGAATTTCTATGTGGCTTATCATGACTTTGTTCGGACAAACAGTTGTGATCCCGGCCAATAAACAAGCACAGATCGAGTATAGTATTATGGCAAAGGGTTCCAATCGATTGATTGATTTTGTTTATCAATTGCATATCAAAGGAAAAAAAGGATTCTACTATGTCTACTGGATCGATGAAAAAGATAACACTGTAAAAGGTGGATTCAACTACATCGAAATCACTCCAGACGGCCATCCAACATATACTGTGTCTTCTCAAAAAGCAAAATTCATCCCTTCACCGCATAGTTGGGTTTTGTATGATGCGGAAGAAATTAGGTTTAATGAAAATTTAGAACTTGTTTCGCGAATTAAATATCCAGAAAAAACTTATGATTTCCCGGAAGATTTAGCCTATTTTTCAAAACCCATTCGTAATCCGGAAGAAATGAATTTTTTTGAACTAGCAGATGAAATTCAATCTAGGATTACAAAAGGGATTCCTTTCCGAAATGTCATCATCCAACAACATATGGCATTTGCAATGCCACTCATGTCTTTTGTTGTCGTAACTTTGGGAGCACTTGCAGGTGCCATCACCAAACGTTCTGCAGGTGTGGCAAGTCTTGGTTTAACCATTGCAGTAGTGTTGTTGTATTATATTTTAAATTCCACTGCTAAAACTTTGGCGGAAAATGGTGCATTACCCATTTGGATTGGTATGTGGATGACACCGGTGATTTTTACCTCAGCGGCATACTTTTTATATAGAAGAATGAATATCTGAATTCATTCAGATATTAGTTTTTACTATAATACTCAATCTCTAGTTCATTTTTCTATTATTTAAGTTTGGTAACGAAAGAGGAGAAATCATTCTCCTCTTTCGAGTTTGTGAAAGATTTTAGTTTCTTCTTTTGAAACTCGTCGTGAATTAATTTTCCGTTAAAAACACTCGTTTGTAAAGATCAGTTTGTAAAATTCCTTTTGGATCATACTTTTTCTTCAAAGAATAAAATCTTTTTAGATTGTCTTTAGGGAAATACGATTCCATCACACGTTTGCGAAGTGTGGAATCTTTCGCGAAGTAGAATCTACCTTTGTGTTTCAAAACAATTTCATCCATCTCCTTACAAAGTGCCCAAAGTTTTTCTCTGTTCCCTTTGGTCACAGGAAAATCCATAGCCATTGAAAATCCATCCACCGCATGAGTGAGTAAAAATGGATCTGGTTTGTGTTTTTTGAACACGGACAGATAGTTTACAATTCCTCGTTCTTGGCAAATGGTAAAAATTTCACGGAATGCTTGTTTGGCGTTCTCTTTAGGAATAAACACTTGGTATTGGATCATGGCACCCGGTTTGTAAACAAACTTCCAATTCGGTACATAATCTAATAAAAATGCATATTCTGCATGGCCTTGGTAATAGGCTTTGTTGTTTACTAAAATACTTGCAATACACTTCGCAAAATTAACAAGGCGCATTCCTAAATTAAAACTAAAGGGACGCATAAGAATCCACATCCATTTTTTAGGAATTAGATAGAATAGGCGAGTGGGAAGGTGTTGTCTTTCGAGCAAACAATTACCAGGAAAGTCAGGATCTTCCCCTTCTTTCAGGTTTGTGGCTTTATGGATTTGGCCTCTACCCATAGACTTACCAGATGCAAAGGCATCAATCCAACCCACTAAATAATCAGAAGTTTTATAATGTTCTTCAAAATAAGAAAATAGTTCATCAAAATTTCTAACATACACTGGATCAATTTTCATCTTTCCAGAGTAAATTGGTTTCATTTTGATTTGCACTGTTAAAAAACAACCTAACATTCCAAAGCCGGAAATTGCAGAATAAAACAAATCTGTATTTTTTTTAGGAGAACAAACTAAAATATCTCCTTTGGCGGTAAGAAATGTAAATTCTTTGATATGTTCACCGATAGTTCCGACTTTGAAGTTGTTTTTTCCATGAATGTTCATGGAAAGAGCTCCTCCAAGAGTTGGCATCATGGTCCCAGAAACAACAGGAGGCCAAAATCCATTTTCAATTCCAGTTTCCCAAAGGTCTTTAATCCGGGCTCCTGACTGCACTGTCATCACACCCGTTTTTAAATTAAAATCTAAAACTTTATTAAAGTGTGTTAAATCTAAAACGATACCGTCTGTATTTGTAGAAGCATCACCATAACTACAGCCACCACCACGTAACGCAACTTTGGTGCCAGTCTGGTTGGCCCAAACAAATAATTCTTTGATTTCTTCTTCCGATTCTGGACGAAATATTGGTGATAGAGAAAAAGAACTCATACCCCATGCTTCGACTTTTTCCTTTTTGGGAACTTTCACATCTTGAATGGATTTAGTTTTTTTTGCGACCATGTTATATACTCAGTTTTTTAAAAATGAAATTGGGAATGTTACGGATGATAAGACCTACAAGTGCCCAGATTCCTGGAACAAAGGCTTCGTCTTTCCCACTAGCAACAATCGTAAGAATTTTATTAGCAGCTTCTTCAGCAGTGATTGCTTTTAAGAGTCCTTTTTTAGGAAGGTCGAGACCCTTAGTCATTTCTGTGATCACAAATCCTGGTTTAATCGTTGTTACTTGAACATTGGATTCAGAGAGTCTGTTGCGTAATGCTTCCAAATATATGTTGAGTGCAGCTTTGGATGTATTGTAAACTGGATTTCCTTTTCTACCACGTTCGCCGGCGATAGAAGAGATCCCTACAATTTTACCTGACTTTTGTTTTGTAAAATATGTAGCCACAGGATTTAAGAAAGCAACCGCCCCTAAAAGGTTTACATTTAACATCTCTAAGTCTTTCGTAGTGTTATATTCATTAGAAGTTATCTCAGGCATAACTCCGGATGCGAAATACACTTCGTCCACTCCGCCGAGTAAACTCACTGCTTTCGCGAAGGTTTTCTCTGCTGTGGCAAACTTTGTCACATCAAAGACTAAAGGGAAGGCTCTTTTCTCTTTGGTTGTATTTGCTTTTTTGGCTATGGATTCTAAGGACTTTTCCCTTCTAGCCAAAAGAACCACGGAATTCCCTGCGTTCAATTCAGCTTCTGCTATGGCTTTTCCGATCCCACTCGAGGCACCGACAATGATTATTTTTTTCCCCATGTTTACGTTTTTTTGGTTTAATCGAATCTGGCAAGTGGTTTCATTAGAGTTGTGCCCGTAAATGAGAGAATCCTGATCGACGGGATGAATCTAATGTATAAATTTCCCGATTTGGCTTTTTGTTTGGGTGAATATCGCCTGCAAGATGCCAGGGAAGGCTTACTTCTCCACCTCAAACGATTCTATGTTTCAAATCCGCACTCTAAAATTTTAGTATTTTTTGACGGGAAAAAGGATCTTACCTCGGATTGTTATTCGGAAGATTGGGGTGAATTTTCGATTCATTACAGCCATGAAAAAAAAGCCGACGAACTCATCATCGGATACCTCAACTTATGTCCAGTACCTTCTCAATGTTTGGTGATCACTTCCGATAAAGAGATAGTTAGTTTTGCACGGAGACTTCGAGCCAAAAGAATGACTTCGGAAGAATTTTACGCAGAATGGCTCAAACGGGAATCGGAAGAGGACGAAACGGAATTTAACCACCTGAAAGAAGGATTGACACAAAGTTCGGAAACCGATTACTGGGAGAGACAATTCCTTCCTTGATATGTTGTTCAATTCAATCCCATTTTTAATCTTTTTTTCCAGTGTTTACTTACTCTATTGGGCCATTCCTAAAGAGGTTCGGAAGTATTTCCTGCTGATAGCGGGGATTGGTTTTTATGCCTACTTTTCTTTAGCACTAACAGTTCACTTCCTTGTTGTAATTGGTATCAATTACCTTTTATATCGCAAAATCAAATCCCAACCGACAAAGTTCTGGATTGGGCTTACGGTAACTCTCAACCTAATCAATTTGGGTTTTTTCAAATATATTTACTTTTTCAGTAAGGTTCTCGCTGATCTAACGAACTATCCGTTCTTCCAACAAGTTCCAAACCTTATCCATATTGCGTTACCACTCGCAATTAGTTTTTACACTTTCCAAGTGATTGCCGCCGCCGTTGATACTTACCGTGATTCGACAAAACCCGTCGTTAAAGTAGAAGATTACTTTTTGTTTGTAGCTTTTTTTCCTGTTTTGATTGCCGGGCCAATCATGCGGATGTCTGACTTTTTTCCGAACTTGGACAAACTCACTCCAAACAAAGAAAAGATGTATCGGGCATCGTATTTACTCATGTCAGGACTTGTTAAAAAAGTACTCGTGGCAGATCCGATGTCATTAACCATCTCACCAGTGTTTGGTTCTCCAGCAGAATATGATTCTTTTTCATTGTTTATCGCGGGGATTTGTTACGCGATTCAAGTTTATAGTGATTTTTCTGGACTCACTGACATGGCGCGTTCCATTGCTTTATATTTAGGTTTTGAAACACCAGAAAACTTCAAAGCGCCCTTTTTCTCTACATCAGGAAGGGAACTTTGGAAACGTTGGCATATCACACTTTCTTTTTGGCTGAGAGATTATATTTATTTCCCACTAGGAGGTTCTCGTAAAGGAGAACTTCGTACTTACTTAAACCTAATCATCATCATGACACTCGGTGGGTTTTGGCACGGAGCCGATTATACTTTTATTTGTTGGGGATTTTATTGGGGATTGATTCTTGCGGGTGAACGGTATTTTGAAGACAACCTGGGATGGAAGTTAACTCCGCAAAAAAATAAATTCTTAATGGTAATCAAAGCACTTATCGTTTTTGTTTTATTTTCTATTTCGGGACTTATGTTCCGATCGAATAATGCAACCAATATGGTGGATCATTTTTACGGTATATTTACCCATTTCTCATATAGTTTAGAGGCCATGATTGCAGGTGATTCCAATCAATGGTTGGTTTCTGCCACATCACTTCTTGGACATGGTTCTTCTTTTCGGTTCCAACATATAGAAAACCTGGAACGTATTTTTTATACTTCGATTGCTTTATTATTTTTTCACCACATCCAATATGTTCCTGAGTTTTGGGATCGGGTTCGGAAACACGATGTATGGCTTGTTCCAATACTTGGTGTTGTTACTATTTTTCTTCTCGCCACTCTTTCTCAAGATGGTGGAGAATTTATCTACTATAAGTTTTAGGAGACATTGTGGATTTAATTCGTAACCGATATTTACTTGTCCCGTTTCTAGTTGTATTCCTAACATTTTGTTTAGACAAACTATTACTCCTAGAGAACATACATACTTATTTTTCCAAGTCCCTTTCAGATATTAACTATATCCAAAAACATCAGTTATATGAAGATCTGAAGGTTTATTTATCTAAAAAAGATAGGGACAAAGTACTTGTTTACTTCGGGAACTCTAGAGCTCTTTTATTTGATAATGAATACATCCAAAAAAAATATCCAGGTTGGTTGATGTTTAATTTCTCCGTACCAGGAGGAAAACCAGATTATGTATTACAATGGATGGAGGAATTTCACAAAGACAAAGTAAAACCAGATTTCTTTTTGTTTGATCATTCTGTCGAAATGTACAACTCGACTGCGACATTAAAAGTGGATGAAACATTGACAAACGGACTCAACGTTTCCTTTGTATTAAAACATTTTTCCTTATTTTCAACCGATGATATCTCTACACTTATCGCAAAGCGGATGTTCCGTGCTTATCAATACCGTCCGAAGTTAGAAGTCATTCTTACAAGAGCAAAAAATAAAGAATCATTTTTGTTCCCTTACCGTGAATTGCGTAATAACCTTATGGAAAACTTAAATAGGGGAAAGGGTTCTGCCATGACACCGGGGACTCATCAGTCAGTACTCCCACCTGAGTTATTAAAAAAATCAGCGATTGGTGATTTCCATTCCTATTTGGTACCCTTCCAGTTTTCTGATCAAGTTTTGAGTTTTACAAACCAATCTTTGGAGTTAGCGAAAGAACTCGGTGTTCCATCTGCGGTGATTTGGGTTCGACTCTCTTTACCTTATATGGATCATATTAGAAATTTAAAAGTTTCTGTGGGAGGAGGAAAGACGGATACAGTGTATCACGACTGGTATCCGAGAATGGTAGAATATCATAAGCAGAATGGTGTGCCTTTCTGGAATATGAACGATGATCCAAACTATGCCTGCAACAATTTCAGTGATGCAGGCCACATGTCACCGACATGTTATGATGAGTATACCGATTTTATTTTTAAAAACTTACTTCAGTCTTTTGTAAAAGGTGCCCGGTAGAATTCTGTTCGATTCTGAACATCGTTGGGTGAAAGTTTTTCAGGATCTGTAGGATTAGGTTTTGTTGGATTTTGTGGTTGGGGTTTGGTATTGTTTTCTTTATCTACCGAATATCCATAATAATAACCATGAACAATCTCGACTACAGTCACTGGAGTGTCTGAGTGTACATTTTGAATTTCCACCGTGATCTCTTCTGGTGGAGCCAACAACTCAAAAACCCATTGTGTTTCTCCTTCAATCTTTTCTTTTCTTAAGATGGTTGGATTTTCATTTTGCCCGTTACCGGAATAAACAGTGAGAACCCACTCTTTCAATTTCCCATCAGTGGCCACACCAATGCCAATAGATTGAGGGGAAGCCTCTCCCGCTTTTAAATCAAATCGGATGGCACCACCTTTGGAAACGGCACCATAGAGTCTTTTTTTAGAAAGAGTAGGGTAGAGAGCCAAATCTTGAATTCTAGTTGTGACTTCCTTCACATTTTGGCTCAGAACGGATGGTTCGGAATGGATGGCCTGCATTGTGACAAATGCGATTCCAACCGAGGCAATCAAAGAGTATCTCATTCTCTTAATAGGACTAAAAAAAGGGATTCCTTACAAGCAAAAGAAAAAGAAATTACCGCGAACAATTTCGAAATTTAGTCAATTCCTGGAGTAGTGATTGGCGTTCATCAGGGTCTAGATTACTTCGATTTTTCGATTGGAGTTCCATTCGTTCGAAAGCAGGTCGAAATCGAGGGGCACAATTTGTACTAAAATAATGGTAAGCACTCACTCTGTCTGATTCATTTTCACTAATCAACTTATAGAACTCAAATACAGAATGGTTGTCTTCACTTGAGAAGTTTAGGATAACGTACGTTTTGTGACACTCACTTAATGTTAGGGCAGGCACCTTGGTATTTTTACAATTAACTGCCACGTCGGTTTCTAAAAATGCTAACATCTCTTCATATGTATAGTCCCGAAATGATTTGCCTTTTGGTATGGTTACTTTAGTTTTTTTGGACAAAGCCGTTTCTTTTGTCGTTGTATTTTGAATGGCAACAGTTTGAGATTCTTGTTTGGAATCTGTGGTATTATGTTTTGGTTCTTCTACTTGAACAAAATTAGTAACCACTTTTGGTTTCTGGTAAGGATTGGTGACAGTTAAGTCATAAGGTCCAGATTTTGCTTCTGTTGTATCTACTTTTAAATCAATCCGTTCTGGTGATTTTACTTCCTTACTCAGGATGGGAAGTGAATCCTCCTTTTTTGTCAGATCCACTTTGGTCGCTTCTAAAAAATGTTCCCCTTCAATGGTCACATTGGAAATTGTTTTTTCTGATTTGGATTCCGATTTGGGAAGAATGATGGGTTTTTCTTCTTCGATTACTACCTTTGGTGGTTCGGAAATGATCACTTCCAAATCTTTCCAGGCAGACCATACCGCTGGTTTTTTAAATAAGTTTAAAGGTGCTGTTCTAACTAGATAAACACCTGACGGAAGTTCTTCGATGGAATGGTAAGCTGTATCAATTTTTTTATCGATTACAATTTTACCAGATTTTTCTTTGATTTGGATTTGGTATCCACTGGCTTCGGGTATGGGTTTCCAGGCAATTAATTTGGTTCCGTCTTGTGCACCGATGGAAACAGAGACCAAACAAAAAAATAAAAAAAATCGTTTAGTGTTTAGTTTCATCGTTTCTCTTTATACAACCGTTTTGGTGAAATGAATTCAATGTCAGATGGTTTCAAAGATTTGAATTGGTCCAATGCCAAAATAAAACTTCCTTTTCTGGATAATAATAAATTGGAATCTTTATACACACTGAGATCCCAAGAAAAGGAACCTTCGTCCAGAAGACCCAAATCTTTTAAATTGTGTTTGGATTCTTTTGTTGTGATTTTATAGATCGCAATTTTTTTATCAGTCGTATGTTGGTATAAAACTAAATCGTATCTGTCTGGTGTAACCCCTGTAACTTTCCATTGGAAATCTAAACTTGTTTTCCCTTTCATTTGTACAATTGTCCCATTGGGTGACATCATTTCCAGTTTAGGTTCTTGTTTCGAATCGTTTGGCTCTTCTAATGGTTCTTGTTTTTTCTTTTTGTCGACTACCGTGAAACTAAGTAAACCTGATGATTCTGTTTCTTTTCCCTCTTTGGATTTGCCGGTGATATTCGCATAAAAAGTTCCTTTTCCCAATTGATTCCAATTAGGTACAAGAAAGTTGGAAGCAGTTTCTTCAGAGAAAACGATGGTTGCCATTTTGGGATCTTTTGCAATTTTTAATTGATAGGATTTTAATTCTGCATTTCCATCCCAGATCAAAATGGCCTGATTTTGTTTGATTTCATCAGAGGAGATTTCTGCTCCATTAGATGGTCGTAACCACTTTGGTGCAGGTACAGAATTTTGTTTTTTGATGTGAAAGGAAAGAGTTTGGCTCTCTCTATCTTTTGTATCTGGAAATGACGATTTAGCAACTACCTTCCAATAATAAGTACCTTCTTTTAAATCATCGAAAGAAATCTGGTTTGCTGTTGTTTCTAATTGTTTGATCGGATTTGTTAGTTTTGGAGAATTGGATACAATCAACTTATATAGGTTCGCTGTTGAAAGTTTAGTCCATGTGAGAGTGACCAGTGGATAGGTTTGGACAAAAGGAAAAGTGGTTCCTTGTTCTGGAGATTCGCCTTGAAAAGAATCCAATTTGGTTACAAAGAATTTATTGATTTCGCTAAATTCTGGATCGGTTCCCGATTTGTTTTTAACTTTTAATCGCCAATAGAAAGTTCCTTCTTTCAATCGAAAGTCGGCTTGATTTCCTTCCACTTTTTCATTGATTAGTGTCAACTGAAAGTTAGGTGATCTTGAGATCTCTAGGATTGGATTTTCGTATCCTGATTCTACTTTCCATTGGAAGTGAATCAACACATCTTCCGGTTCGGTGTAAAATAATTTTTGAGAAGCGGGTGCGAGGAGCACAACAGGTATTTTTTTGATTTCAATTCCTGTTTTTTTGAATTCTGCTTTTTTACCCTCTTCCACCGCCACGGACTTACCATCCTTTTGTTTGACAGTGGTTTTTCCTTTTTCTACAAATAGACTCAGTTCTCTTTCTTTGGAACGTTCAATTTTAACATTTCCCGAATCTACGTTAATTTCACTCCCGGAACTTGTGATTTTGATTTGGTTTGCTTGGGAATCATTCTTTTTAACTTCAAGAGAACCTTGAGTGAATTCAAGGTTTGGTTCTTCTCCCGTTAAATCTAAGTTAAACATTGAGTTTTCATCAATGTTAATTTCTGTTCCATCTTTCAATCGAATGAGTGCATCAGAAAATGCTTCTGAACGGATTGTGTCTTTATTGGTAAGTGGACTATTGTTTTCTAGTTTTTCCCAAATCACTTCATCTTCAAATTTTCTTTGAACAATATTGTTTTTAAAAAAGATCGTTCCGACAACTTCCCGATCTCCAATCCCAATTTTACGATTCAAATCCAAATAAAACAAAATCGAAAATAACAAAGCAACACTGAGTAGGGTAAATAGGACGAGACGATCTCGTTTGTCTAAATTCATTTTTTCCCCTTTTTGGTTACAGTGATTCCCACTAACTTCTGTAGTTCGCTCAAACTTTTGGGGTAGTTGGGGTCTGATTTTCGTCCAAGGACTGCGTAAACTTTTTGGGCTTTGGATTTTCCTTTTAGTTCAATTTCTCCCATACTGATGACATGGTAATCGGATTTAATTTCTTGGTAAGTGGATTCTGTGATGAGAATATCTGTATGGGTTTCTTTATTGAGTGATTCCACTCTGGAAGCAAGGTTCACAGAATCTCCAATTACAGTGTATTCCATTTTATCGGAACTTCCAATTTGTCCTGCAATCACATAACCTGTGTTGATTCCACATCCAATTTGGATGATCGGTTTTTTGACAGTCCCTCGTCCTTCGTTGAACTCGATGAGTTTGTCTCTCATACGGAGAGCTGCTTCTACAGAAGACTTGGCATGTTGTTTGGAATCACGGAGAGCTCCCCAAGTTGCCATGATGGCGTCACCGATAAACTTATCTACCGTTCCGCCTGTGTCTTGAACACATTTCACCATTTCAGTCATGTATTGATTTAAAAACTCTACAACCTCTTCTGGTTGTAACTTTTCTGAAATGGCAGTAAAACTCCTGATATCTGAGAAAAAGATCGTACAGTGTTTCCTTTGTCCACCTATGGATAGTTTTCCTTTAGCAGCAAGTTCCGCGATGTCTTGGTTGACAAACCGTCCAAAGGAATCTTTTAATTTTTCACGTTCCTCTAAACCACGCCCCATACTTACGAATGATTTGGTTAAAGTTCCAATTTCATCATGTGTTGTGGCATGAAGTTCAATATGATAATTTCCCCTTCGAATTTCTTCGGAAGCATCTACTAATTTTAATATGGGTGTTGATAGGGATTTTGCAAAAATATAAACGACGATAAAAGAAAGTGCCAAAGATACGATGAGTATATAAACATTTCGTTTTTGAATATTATTTACTTCTTCAAAAATTTTAGCTTCTCTAACTTCGGATATCACTCCCACACCACCAAGCCCCAATTTTTTGAAAGATCCAAGATAGGAAACACCATCTTTGGATTCATAACGGAATTGACCATTGTCTACAGTGGATTTTTTCATACGTTCCACAATAGGCAGATCGTTTAAATTGATTCCCGATAAAACTACTTTAGCATCTGGATGGGCGAGTACACTTCCATCTTCGCTGACAAGGAAGGTTTCTACTGGTCCCGACGTTTGGAAGGCATCTAAGAGACTGTCGAGTTTGACTAAGGTAACAAGGATGGTATGTGTGTCTTTGGATTCCGAAAGAGGAAAACTAAGACAAAGGATGGGATGGCGAAAATGTGGACTTGCATTCCAAATAACAGTCGTTCCGCTAAAGGCTTTTTTTAGTTTGGGTTGAATGGTTCGGAGTAATCCTCGGACCTCCGTTTTTTGATAGTCGTATTTTTGTAGGAACTCATCATTCAAAGCTTCAAATTTTGGATTCAAACTGACATCATAAGCACCAATTAAAAGAAAATTTTGATCTTCTTCAAACAACTCTTTGGCGATAGCGTTTACCGAGCCTGGACTTCGTAAGATGGCAGATGCTGTAATGTGCACATCTTGTTTCATCGAATGTAAGTCCGACTTTACTTTTAAGGAAAGGATTTCATTGATTTTGATGTTGTTTTCTTTAACACGAACCTCACTATCCTTTCTAAAAAAATAAGAAGCAAGAAAGATGATTCCCGACATGGAGATAAGTAAAACGATCGAGGTAATGAGTAGGAGTTTGTAGCGAATTGGAAACTGCAATTCTCCAGAGGATAGGGTATCCTTGGAAAAGAGGGAACGGAGTTTTAGCAATATCGTTTTCATATGGTTGGTACTTTTACCAAGTTCACAGAAAACGGTGCTAGAAAAAAAGTAAAATTGAAAGGGTAAACTATTTTTTTACTAAGGGCATGTCAAATTAATGTTATATGTTTCACGGAAAGGATATTCAGGAATCGAAAATGTAGTCTCTCGTACTACAGTGTCTGGATAACCGTCCTGTTTCGTCAGGTCTCCTAAACAAACCGCCTTATAAGTGCCTGGATTTAAGTATTTTATTTTAGCACCTTGTTTTGCTGGTGTTGCAGCAAGTGGCAAAACGTTTATAAATTCAGTTTCTTGGTATCGAAAGATGCCATAATAATGTAACAAAGAATTGTTACCACCGGAGATCGTAAGGCTTGATGCAGTTTCAGGATAAATCACCCGAGCCCTTGTCAATATATTTCCACCGGCATCCCCTTCCCCTTTGTGGTCATAAAAAACATCACTGACACCGACATAAGTTACCGTTGTCGAGCGACTGGTTAGATAAGAATGTAACATCAAGTTTTCTTTTAAGTTAATTCGCACTTCCAGAATGTAGGGATCGAAACCATCTCGAATTTGCATATCCGATTGGGTAGGAAGTTGCGAATAAAGAGTGGGGAACATTTTTGGTACAATTGTACTTTTTGCCGAGGAAGTTGTTCCCGCAACATAGTTGTTACGTGGGACAATGTTGAGTCCGTTGACGATTGGCCTATTGTCAAAACGACCCGTAACAGGAAGCCCAGCATCGAGTGCATATCCAGTTACAAGTGAACGAAAGTAAATCGCTGCATAATAATACTGTCGACCAAGCCAAGGTTGTCCTGTGGAGAGCGCTGTTTCCCAACTTTCTGTTTGGGAAGAGGGGTCATTAGAAGGGAACTGAGCTCCGATTCCATTAAAGAAATCAGATGCTTTCATAATCCCATTACTTTCCGTACAGGTATTGTTATCAAAAGAATAAGTTACCGTACAAAATACTTGTCTGTTAGGTGCAATATAGTCCCAAAATTTATTGGAATCCACTGTATCACGAATCTGTGTTAGTTCGTTCAATCCTTTCACGTATTTACTGGAGATTCGCACCTCTCCTATATCGAGAAAAATCGGGATGTTTCCTACTTTGGGTTGGTTGACAAGAGTCATAGTTGGGTCAAGGCCTTCCCCTTGGGCATCTATGTATAAATCTCCCGTTCCGTTATTGAGTTCACTCCAATCGAGAGGATTATCAGTTGCATAGGTTCCTTTTAGGAGTAATAACATACGATTGTTGAAGAGGGTCGAAACGACGGGCAGTTTCGATTCTTCTCCTAAATCCAATTTGGTTTTACAATCGATGAAAAGGAAAACATTGAGAAATAAAATGAGGACGGGAAGTAAGTGGGATTTCATATTAAAACAACACTCCAACGGTTAGACCGAAATAGAAAAAATCCACGTTCTGCAAAGTGTAATTGGCAGGATTTTGCAAACGCGGGTCATCATAAGGACTTGCAAGTGGATATCGGTATTCATTCGGAATATCCATATTTGTCTCAAATATCTTATAATAGTCCAATCTGACTCCAATCCGAATTCTACGACCAGCAATAAAACTAGCTTCTAACCCACCAAAGGCGGTCGGATTCCAGCGGGCGGTATCGGCAGGACGGGCCACCACATAGGCAGAACCACCACCCCCTTTCACAAAAAATTGGATGGGAAGTTCAATGGGAATTTTATAAGCTAAAGCGGCATAGAGGGGCATGGCTGTGAGAGCCCGTTCTGATCTAGACAAAAATACAGCATAAGAACCACCGATTTCTGTATAAAAAATCCAAGGCCAAGGCATTCGGGCATAAAATCCTCCGCCGAGTGTAGTGTCCAAAATGCGAACGGTAGGTGTTCCAGGCATTGGGTTTGCGGCCCCAACCCATCCCCCAATTTCATACCTTCGTTTGTTGTATTCCTCTAAGGTTTGTGCGGAAAGAAGACCGGAAAATAGAGTGAGTGCTAGAAAAAGGCTAAGGAAGAGTGATTTTATACAATTCATGAATTTCCGGATAATCTTCGTAATATGCGCGGACAAAATAGAGTCCGTCCGGCGGGAGGGTGATCCCTGCAATCGTACGGTTCTTCTCTTCCAAAATGGAGCCGATGGATCTAGATTTCCAACGTCCCTTTCCAATGTCTAGTAAAGTTCCGACAGTAATACGAACCATATTGTGCATAAATCCATTGGCACGAATTCGGATTTGGATCCAATCGGATGTCAATCGTTCCAAACGAATGTCAAAGATATTCCTAATGGCACGTTTTCCGGCCATTGACTTTGCTTTGGTAAGAGAACGAAAGTCCTTCTCACCAATGAGATTTTTTAGTTGGTTTTCTACAAAATCCCAATCAACAGGGTGTTTCTCCCAATAGGCTCTCCCTTCTACAAAACTACTTTCATATTTGCTATAATAGATTTTGTAGATGTATTCTCTTCCTGTGCAACTAAATCGCGAATGGAACTCTTTGGGAACTTCGACAATGTTTTTTACCGAAACCCCTTTTTTGGTGAGTGCATTCACAGACACCAGGAATTTGTGAAAGTTCGGAATGGGGGATTCTGTTTTGAAATTACACACCATGCCCAATGCATGGACACCGGTATCTGTTCTTCCTGCGACTGACAAAGGTGATGCGGGATTTTTGTTTAAAATAATGGCAAGAGCAGATTCAATGGAGGATTGAACCGTGGGAATGTCTTTTTGTTTCTGCCAACCGTAAAAATGATTACCGTCGTATTCGACGAGAAGAGCGTAGTTGGGCAAACCCTTACTTCTCGCCTCCCATTGCCTCAAGGATAGCATTGTATTCATCATACAACTCACGAGTCATTTCTACAATGGGGCCTGGTTTTCCTTTGGAAGCTTTTCCTGAACCATATAATCTTGCGAGTGTTCGTTTGGCACGAGATAAAAGTAAAACTTGGTCTTCTGGTTTTGGTGCCATTTGGTCTTTGAACTTTTTGGTTAGGAACGCATTTAAATAAATAACACCATCAAATCCCCAGTTGTTATCGGTATCGGGTCCGAGCATTCCTGCGGCTTGGTCTACAGGTTCGTTTCCATTTTGCATGAGCTCTAACGTAAAGCCGTAGATAACAGCTGCTTTTTGGTAGAGTAAGTCTCTAATTTTATCATAACCGATATGTGGAAACTCTTCGTGTAAGTCAGAAAAATACCATGCAGCACGAATGGCACAAACTGCTTTTTTAGGAGTGGGAGCTACACTCGCACCACGGAGTTGGTAACAGTCCATTCCAAGTAAGTAAGAAGCAGCACCTAACACAATTTGGCGATCTCCGGTAAAATCAAGAGGTCCTAGGATTTTTTCAATATAGGCTCTACGGCTATCAGTGGCCATTCGGATGGCTTCGTTATCGGCTGGGTTTAGAGAGTTCCAATCTTTCGGGAAAGAAGAGTAAAGACAACGAGGACAAACGGACATGACATAATCCAGAGGACTGACGCGACCAAATTTTCGATTTTTTTCATACAATCGACGTAAATCCTGAGCCAACTTACCGGCGATGAGTCGTCCCCCTCCCTGGAACATTTGTTCCTTTTGGTGATTTTCATCACAAATCGGGCAGACTGTGGACTCTTTGGCGCGAAAAGATACTTTTTTGGACTGGGCTGCGGCTAGGGACATAGGAAAAATCTAGGAAAAGGCTCAATTTTAAAATACAATCTGTCAATCCAATATCAGAAATCTCCGATAATACTCACAGGGGCCACCCCGAAATTACTTGTAAGATTCTTCGAAGGAAGGAAAGTACGGAAACGGAATGAACGGCAGAGCAATGAAACAATCCCTTCTTATTCTCATGACGAGTCTCGTTGTGCAGGCACCTATGTTTGCAGAATCGGTCTCTAGTAAATCATACCACAAACGAATTGAACTTCTAACATACTTACGTGAGTTAGAACCTGTCGTTAAAAATTTCCGTGGGGAAGATCCGGAAGGAAAACCAACGGAATTAAATGCACCGGAAGGGAAAGAAGGCTTTCGTATGAAGAAATACAACGAAGCCAAACGAATTTACCAAGAAGGTTTACAATACCATTTCGAAGGTAATTATTCTTCCGCTTATCAACGTTTTCTCGAGTGCCAATTGGGAATCGAAAAGATGACTGAGGAACTTTCTCAACTCTACATTTTACGTGCAGAAGAGATGATGAAAACGGCTATGGAAAGAAAAAATCCAAACAATCATATGGATAAAGCTCTTCTTGATATTTCTATTGAATATGGAAAAGGTTCTTACTTTCGCCAAGATGTAATGGACATTCCAAGAGAAGCTCCCTTTTCACGTCGTATGTATGATCCAAAAGAAGCTCATTACAGTTATAACAAATACGATATTGAGAAAAACTTAGAGTTGGGTTATAAACATTTAGGTCTTGCAAAAGAAGCTAGAGCTAATGCTTTGAAAGTTGAAAAGAATTTGGAGAAACACCAAAAGTTACAACCTAATCATAGAAAGTATCGAATTGATTTATATTTTGGTGCGATTAACTTAGCTCGTGATTCTAAGGCAAATGCAATTAACATCTATAAGTTAAAATATCCATATGACAACTATTACCTAAACAATTCCCAAGCAAAATCAGAAACTCTTAAAGATGAAAATGGTGCGCCTGTGGAAGGACAACCGGTAAAGGTCGACGGTGTTACTTACGATTTTACAAAAAATCCTTACATCAAGTATGATAATCGTATGCAAGCTATGTTTGATGTTCGTGTTCCCGAAGACTACCGCGTGGACCATGCTGACGTGAGAGGTCGGGTGTATGATTTGGATTCCAACAATATGGTGTTCATGAAATACGACCAAGAACGCAAAAAAGCTTTGAATGTCCCAGCAAAACCTGCGGCAGGATCCACTTCCAACCCGCAACAATAAGAAACGTTAACTAACACCGTTTCCAAATGAATGAGCCCAAGAATTTTCTTGGGCTTTTTTATTTCCATAGAATGACCTCTTTTGTCTAATTGTTGCTATGGCGAAAATTCCGGTCGTTGACGATCTTATTAAGAAAAATTTACATGGACTGAGTGTCCACTACGGGCGTTTGGTGATGAAGGTTTACTTAAGAATCACCCTTCTTGTTTTTGGGAAAGCAAGCCCCTATTTGATTAGAGGAATATATCGTTCACTCACTGGTAACAAAGAGGCACGAGTACGTGAGTTTTTAGAAGGAACTAAAATTTGGGCAGAAGATGTTCTAAATATTACAAAAACCAAACTCATCGTATTTAATGAAATAAACGTTCCTGAAAAAGGACATATGATATTTTTAAATCATGTCAATGAAATGGATTTTCCTTATGATTGTTATGTGATTCGTAAACCTTTTTTGGCAAATCAAGTCATCAAAAAAGCATGGTTTGCCTATTGGTGGATGGTGGCTATGGGTTCGCAAGTGTTTGATAATTCAAAAGCCATGTCTGTCGCTGTTTCTGTAAAAAACCTAATCGAAGGTTTGAAAACTACTTCATATATTGTATACCCGGAAGGAAAAAATACTTATTCGGAAGAAATCATTCCGTTGAAAAAAGGGATGGTGAAAATTGCCTTTGATCAAAAAATTCCTGTTTTTGTTGCTTTGAAGTCGGGACTTACCACTTACCAAGAATATCAAAAAGGAAACGTAGTTGGATATTTGGGTTTGGGTGTACACGACCCTACAGATTTTTCTTCTTGGGAAGAATTCCAAACTTATCTAAATAATTTGATGCAGACCAAGAAGCAAGAGTTAGATGCTATGACTGAAGCAGAAAGAGTTAAACTTTCGTCGGTTTAGGCATTCGATCTTACTTCTTTTTCCCATAGTTCTAAGAATCGAATTTGTTCGAGTGATTCCACTGCTCGTTCACTTCTCGATTCCCTGATTTTCTGGATGGCAGAGTCTGCCTCTAAACCGTGTTTCCAAATTAAATAAGCTGCGGCCACAGTTCCTGAACGGCCAAGCCCTCCCACACAATGGATGAGGACCTTGTGGTTTTTAGAAAGCGCATCGTCCATCCATTTTAAAGTTTCTTTCATCTGAGCGAGGCTTGGAACTCTTTGATCCAAAATTGGAACCTGTTTTTGTTGAATTTTACTTTGAGCCAATTCTGATTTTAGATCCGTAACACCATAATCAACATACTCTTGTTCTGTGATGAGACTAAGGACGTGAGAAATCCCTTCTTTTTGTATGGTGTTTAAGTCATCAGCCAAAACTCGGGCTCTATCTTTTCTTCCAGGAAGGATGGTGAGTCCAATCCGATTGATGCCATCCGTTTCTGAACTGGATATGGGTTTTAAATAATCGATCCGTAATACTTTGGAACGTTTGATAAAGTCTTTAATTTTGACGATGAGTTTGGAACCGACATAAAGAGCCCATTTCCTTTGCCATTCGTTACTTTCATCAAAAGATAAAGTGTGCATCGCATATCGCAAGGCGCCTACATGCATTTGATACGGATCTCTATCTAGTTTCACCAAACGTGGATAATAGGATCTTAATTTGGCAATGACTCTATAGGCTTTTTTTAGTTTTTCATTTTTTATAAAATCGGGAGGTTCTAGGTCGAGTTCGATTCCTAAATCTTCCCTGTTATGTAAATAATCGGTAAGTTCAACTCCTTCTTTCCATTCTGATTCCGATTCAATTTTACAAAAAATAAATAGAATATCATTTTCTAGTTTTAGTAAATCTCGAATGATATGGCCTCTATGGGTGTGAAAAAAATCAATCATCCAAACATTTTCTTGCCCATCAATAATGATATTGGCCCCATTCAAATCTCCATGTATGTAAGATGTATTATGTGTGATGGCATTGTATTCTTTGAGTTCTAATAAATCCCTTTCATAGAAGATACAAGGATTGGGTACCAAATATCCTGGAACAATTTCTATTTCAGAGTGATTTTGTGGGTTTCCTAGAAGTGATTCCACTCGGGATCGAACGGATTTGGCGTATTTCGGTTGGAAGTCGTAATATTCTAATAAATTGAGTTTTTCTGTGGAGGTTGCTTCAAACAAACGACCCAGTTGTTCACCAAACACAGTGTCGATGATTCGGTCGAGGCCCGTTCCATCAGGCATAGAACCATATACCTTTTGAAAGGTTCTGACATTCCCATCTAACATAGCTGCATAACGGTATTTGATGGCTCCTCTGTTTTCTAATTCACAAAAATCTACTATGGAGGGGGCATTGTTTCCTAGAACTTCTTGGATTCTTTCAAAAGCCGTTCTTTCTTTTGCAATGAGATCTCTTTCTCCAATTTTAACAACACAAGGAACTTGTAAATGGCCCAAGTGGTCAGTGGATTTGGATTTTAAAACTACGTTTCCAGAAAATCCACCATCTAAGGTTTTGAATTCTACCTCTTTACAATCTCTGAAGAGATAGAGTAGAATTTGATTGTCTGTTTTGGAGATGGGGTATTTTGGATCTAACTTTAGTTTGTCGCTTGAGATACGCGCATTTGTAGAAATTCTTTTTTCTAAATTGGGTTGGCTTCCGGTTAAAAATTCGGTAAAGGCTCCTATGGAAGAAAACACCTTCACTCCTAAAATTTGTTTCAATTGGTCAAGAGCAATGAAATGCATGGAGAGAGAGGAACTTGCAGTCAGAGCTGAACAAACTCCGATTTCAAATTCGGGGTATCTTGTTTTTAAATCATAAGCAAGGAAGGTGACTTTGGCTTCGGTCCAAACTCCCGTAATCCCTACCTTGATGGATTTTCCTTTGTAAGGTGCTAAAACTTTTTCTAAATTGGTATCTACAAAATCATTCAGTCCTGAAGCATTCACAACTTCTGCTCGTTTTGGATTTTCATCGATCCATTTTTGAAATACAAATTCCGCACCTTTAGTGTCTTTTAAACAATGATCACCAAACTGTATTAGGTGGTCTTCTTGTGATTTGTTTTTGGAATCATGCCAATCGCGAATATGAATGAGTTTTAAATGATTGGGGTCTGTTTCATAAGCCCAATCCAAAAGGGAAAATACCGGACCTTCTTCCATCATTTCTCCCAAAAGTCGATTGGCTTCCTGATACCCAATGTGTAAGGAATTGGGGAGTGGATCATATTTATCAAGGAGAGCTGCGAAGTCATTTTGAAGGCATTGGGTGAAGAGAATGGCTGATTCCGAATTCATGGACAAAAGGATTGACAGGTTGGAAAATAAATCTAGAATTTATTTCTTAAAAATAGGAGTACGTATGAAGAAGTTGATTGTTTTGTTATTTGGAATTTTGTTCAGTTCGACTCTATTTGCAGGAGAAGTGGGATCTGATTGTACTTTTAAAGGAAAAAAATTGGCAGGAAAGGTTCAGTTTGTGACAAGTTTTCCTGATTTCAAAGTTCAGGTCGTAGATAGTTTTCCCGATCTCAAAGTACAAAAGGTAAGTAGTTTTCCTTCCGACTGCGGTAAGTGGCAAGAAGTTAGTTCCTTCCCCGATCTCAAAGTCCAAATTGTGACTAGTTTTCCAGACTTCAAAGTCAAGTATGTAGATTCATTTCCTGGTGTACCGTAGAGAACCTTCCAAAGGATAAACTGCATTACGATTCATTAATTCTAAAGATAAATTGAAGAAAGCTCTTGCTTTCACTGTTTGGTGGAAGCAGTTCTTTCTGTTCGGATTACAAACTGGATCCTCTGCATAGGGTGGAACCATTTGGAAAATAAATTGAGTGTCACCATCCACACTTTGGTAGAGAATTTTTTCTTCATCAATCCAACCACAGGCACTTCCATAAGCAAAATAGGTGCTCCCTGACTTCAAACCTGGAGCTCGCATATCCTTGCCAAATCCGGCAAAGTAAGTTTCTTTTCCTACCACACCTAAAATGGTGGGAAGTACGTCGAGTTGGGAGGAAATTCTTTCATCTAACATTGGTTTTATGTATTTTGGTGCATACAATAAAAACGGAACCATTCTGTCTTCATAATAAGATAGATATCGGTGATGGGTATGATCACCCACAAATACAAACAAGGTATCTTCAAAATAATTTCTTTTTTGAACTTCTTTCATAAATACTTCCAAAGCCGCATCGGCATAATGGTAGGTATTGAGGTAATCAAAATCGGTTACATTCGGATCATAAATTTCATACTTCGAGTTTGGCACCTTGTATGGGTAATGTGTTGTCATTGTAAGAATGGTCATAAGAAAGGGTTTGTTTTCTTTTTGGTAGGAGTCCATTTCTTCCAATGCTTTGGAGTAAAGGTGTTCATCATCGTAACCCCAAGCCCCAATTTTATATTTTCCCGCTTTATGAAAGTCTTCCTTCCCAATTAAAGTTTGGAATCCGAAATGTGGTAGAATGGTGGCCAAACTATCGAATTTTAAATCATCACCTGTAATGAAACTAGTTTGGTATCCAAACCCAGAAAATAAATTTCCGATCGCAGAAAAGTTACTTAAGATTTGTGGGGTACGAATGGCCGTAAGACCCGGTCTATCAGGTACACTTGTGAGAACAGAAAGTAATGCATTACTCGTTCTACCACCGTTCGCATAAAATTTTCGAAAACTATGACCTTTTTTCGCCAAATTATTGTAATATGGTGTGACTTCCTTACCCAACCAAATTCCATTAGAGACAGGCCAAACATATTTTCCTGTCCAAGATTCTTGAATGACAAGAACGACATTGATTGATTTTCTTCCAGGAATTGTTTTTATTTTTCGAACGAGTGGAAATTCGGGATCATCTACAAATTCGGCACCATTGTATTCAATTTCCTTTCGAACCACGGCCAACATATCTTCCTCTTTCATTTTTAGATGTTTGGGAATGGCCTGGCTTTTGAAATCGTTGATGGTTGTGTAAATTCCATTTAACGCTAGTTGGTTGATTAGGGCGTCATCTGATATGATCGCTTCGCTGGCACGAAGTGGAGATTCTTGTGGACCACCCCTAAGTCCAATGAAGAAAAAAAGAATCCAAATCGTAGCTTTAATGGTTTTAGATCGTAGTGATTCCTTTTCGTTCACTTGATCTGTGATTTTTTGTTTCTGAAACCAATGCTGAATCCCTACAATATAAACTATGATAAAGATTAAAAAAAATAAGATTTTGAAAGGAGCTTCTTTGAAGGCAGAAGAAACTAGAACATCCAAATCTCCAAGAAACACAATGGCTTCGTATCCAATATGTTTGTTTGCATTTTCAAAATACAATAAATCGGCAAACAAATGGATCAAACAGATTGGATAAAGAACAAGAGGGGTTATGATCCAAAAATAACGATACACCTTCAGTTTTGATGCCCCATTCCAAAGAGAAAGTAAATAAAATCCAACTAACAAAATAGATATGGTAACCCAATCAAATCGGAATCCAATCAGGAAAGCTTTGAGTAAAACCAAAACGGGAAACTCTTCTAAACGATAAGAGTAAACAATGAAAAATAAAATGCGGTGGAGGAATAGGGTTAAAAAACCCAAAGAAAAATAAGTTAGAAAGATTCGATCTGAAAACTTAAAATTGGGAAACTGTTTCACCATAAAAAAAGAATTGGTTAAGGATGGAGACGGTCAATGAAGTTACGATCTTTCAGTTGATTTATTTTCGTATCCCTTTAATTTTGATCCTACTCATATGAAGCCGATCCAAAAAATACTCATCGCTAACCGTGGCGAAATTGCCGTACGTGTCATTCGCACTGCAAAAAGAATGGGAATCAAAACGGTTGCGGTTTATTCCGATCCAGATGCACAAAGCCTATTTGTCCAGTCTGCAGACGAGGCGTTTTCACTTGGAGGAACGGATGCTCGTTCTTCCTATTTAAATGTAGAGAAGGTCATTCGCGCCTGTTTGGAAACAGGAGCAGATGCCGTTCACCCAGGGTATGGATTTTTATCTGAAAATACAGATTTTGCTACAAAATTAGAAAAACACGGGATTCGATTCATTGGTCCAAAACCTCACTCGATTGAAGCTATGGGTGATAAGATCGGATCACGCCTGTTAGTTGCTAAAAGTGGTGTTCCTGTTGTACCTGGATACGAAGGTGCCTCTCAAGAAATTTCAGTATTCAAAATAGAAGCAGAAAAAATTGGATATCCCATTATGGCAAAAGCCAGTGCCGGTGGTGGGGGAAAGGGAATGCGCCGGATCAACTCAGCAGAAGAATTAGAACCAGGAATTCTTTCTGCAAAACGGGAGGCATTGTCCGCATTTGGTGACGATCGTATCCTCTTGGAAAAATACATTACAAACCCGCGTCATGTGGAGTTTCAAATCTTTGGAGATACGAAAGGAAATATCATTCATTTACATGAAAGGGATTGTTCCTTACAAAGACGCCATCAAAAGGTAGTTGAAGAAACACCAGCTCCTAGATACTCCGCAGAACTAAAATCTAAAATGTCTGAAGCGGCCGTGATGGCGGGCAAATCAGTTCAATACGAAGGTGCAGGAACCGTAGAATTTATATTAGGTGAGTCTGGTGAGTTTTATTTCTTAGAGATGAACACTCGTTTGCAAGTGGAACATCCTGTGACAGAAATGACAACCGGTCTTGATTTGGTAGAGTGGCAAATTCGGGTTTGCCAAGGAGAAACATTACCAGAAATCAAAACCCCTCCTCAAAAAGGACATGCGTTGGAAGTCCGAATTTATGCAGAAGATCCAAAGGAAGGTTTTTTACCTTCTACAGGAAAAATCCACCATCTATCCTTTCCCACTAGAGATTATTTAAGAATTGATTCTGGTGTGGTTTCCGGATCTGAAATTACCATGTTTTATGATCCAATGATAGCCAAAATGATTGTATGGGGTGAAGATAGAATCACTGCGATTCACCGCCTAATTGAATGTTTATCGGAGACAATTGTGTTTGGTCCAAAAACAAATTTGCAATTTTTACAAAGGCTTGTTTCTGCGAAAGAGTTTGCAGACGGAAAAGTATCAACACATTTTATTGCAGACAATGAACCGGAACTTTTGTCAGACAATACTAAAGAAGATTTAAAATTAGCGCTTGCAGGCACCTTTTTTACTTCCAAACAACCAATTGACCCTTGGATCAAGGAAACAACCTAACATGGATTATTTATTTGAAACAAAGTCTGGCCCCGCTTCTGTTTTTGTAAGTGGCTCTTCTGTGCGTGTTCGTTTAGGAAAGGAAACTTCTTTTTTTCCTTTAGAAGATTTAGTGGAAGGAGAACCATACAATTCCGATACAAGTTCATTACAATCTGTGTTCATGAAAGATGGATCTGTATTACAATATCTTAAAGTAAGAAACGAGATCTTTCTTCATTGGAAGGGTGAAATTTGGAGTGGGAAACTCGCCGAACGGCAGTATGAAGGTGCAGGCCAAACCTCTCCGGAAATCAAAAGCCCTATGCCAGGAAAAGTAGTGCAAATCTCTACCGAAGTGGGAAAGGAACACAAACAAGGTGAAAGCCTCCTCATTCTGGAAGCGATGAAAATGGAGAACGCTGTTAAGGCTCCTTATTCATGTCGTGTAGAAGAAATTCGAAAATCACAAGGGGACCTAGTCCAACAAGACGAAGTGCTTATCATTTTACACAGAATCGAACCGGAAAAAACATAATTCTGCGAATCTATTTGACATATTTTTCAAACTTCCCAGCATAAGGCAGTTTCTTTGGCTGATAGGTAGAGAATGTACAATCATATTTTAAGAAGTTTCATACTTCTGCTGTTTTTTTCGTTTTTCCACGGGGTTCTCGGTCAGGAACGTCAACCCCGTACCGACCTTCCGTTCGAGATCTCTGAAAAAAAGAGACTGAGCGAGCGGGATTTTAAGAATAAAAAAGAAGGGGGGTACTTTACTGGTCTTCCTCTCATCAACTCTGACCCGAATGTGGGAGTTGGTTATGGGGCGCGTGTGCTCTATTTTTACAACGGGGCAAAAACCTCCCCCATGTTTGAATACACACCATATCGTGTCAGGGTCTTTGCTCAGTATTTTAATACGACCAAAAGAGCTCCTTACCACCAATTGAGTATCGATGCTCCTTATATTTTTGATACGAAATGGAGACTTCGAGCGGATTTGGTTTATGAACGAAATCCAAACTCTCTTTTCTTTGGAATCGGATCCGATACGCTCCAACCTCTTTCTTATTTAGAAAGGAACGACCCGAACGGTCAAATCCGACGGAATGCTCCGTTTTCCGATTATGAAGACAACTTGAACTATCGTCGTCAAGGAGATGCGGGGATTGGAGAAGCACCGATCGTTAGTGATCATAGATACAATCGTTACGATATTGAAAACCCCAACTTTAGCACTTCCGGTGAGTATTCCTTCTTCGGTGGAACACTTCGTACGGTGACAGGGATTCGTCTTTCAAAACAAATCATTCGTACTTATGACGGAAAGTATAACAACGCACAACTAGGTCCGGCTGACGGTATTTTAGGTTTACTTGATGTAGACCGTACTTTTGGAACTCCGCAAGGAGAAACAAAATTAACTCGCGAAGATAAAGATGGAAAAATTCGTGGACTTAACGGAGGTTACACGAATACGGTTCGGGCGGGTATTGTGTTTGATACACGTGACTTTGAACCGGATCCAAACCGCGGGGTATTTTTGGAATACACTCACGAACGTTCCACAAAGGCAATTGGTTCAACTTATGATTTTAATAAAAACTTGGTATCTGGTCGTATCTTCTTAAGTCCGGTGCAGTGGTTTACTAGCAAACCACCTGAGATTTTGGAAAAGTTTGTTCTTGCGGCTCGTGGAACCATGATACAAACGAATGGAGATGCTCCCTTTTATGAATATCGCAACATGTGGGGAACGGAAACCAACCAATCTGGTCTTGGTGGACGAACTACCATTCGTGGTTACAAACAAGACCGTTTTGTCGGCCAAACCATGGCATTTGCAAACTTTGAAATTCGTTGGAAGTTTGCTGAAGCAGAGTTCGGTGGACAACACTTTGACTTTCAACTAGTTCCGTTCTATGATGTAGGAAGAGTTTGGGATCGGACAGAAGATGCTAACTTAAAAAACTACAAACACTCTCGAGGGATTGGTCTTAGAATTCCTTGGAACCAAGCAACGGTTATTTATTTTGATCATGCAATTTCGAATGAAGACAGACAAACATTCATTAACTTTAATCATATATTTTAGGAGGGCAGAGCTTATGAAAAAAATTCAATATTGTTTCTCTCTTTTGGTCTTATCTTTTTTCATGAACTGTGAAATGAAACCTGTAGAGGATATCTACGGTCTAAGCCCGGAAGAAACTAACCAATTAGTTGCAGGGATTCTTGCAAACCAAGGTCTTCGAGACAATGGGAACGGAACTGTTACCGATACTGTTTCCAATTTAATTTGGCAAAAATGTACACATGGGCAAGTGTATCGGGCAGGGTTTAATGATTGTTTAGGGGCACCTCAAGGTTCCATCTTCAATCCTTATGACTCAGCTCGTGCGGGTGCTGTACAAGTTGCTTATTGTGATTCCAAAACACATGCTTGTAACTCCATCGCTTTCCCACAAGTGCTCCAAGGATTTTCATCCATTGCCATTGCGGGTGTGAGTGAGTTGTATGGCGCATGTCAGAATAATCATTTCTTAGGTGCAACTTGGCGAGTTCCTACTGTGATTGAATACCAAAGATTGGTGGTTCCAGGTCGGGCAGCAACACTCCAATTTTTTCCTTCCACACAGGAAGATGATTATTGGACAGCTTGGTCGAACAACGAGGACCTCCCTGGGGAAACAGCTCATGCCATTTCCTTTGATAGGCAATCCTATGGTGTCCAAAAGTTCATTGTTAAAACACAAAGGAATTTTGTCCGTTGTGTGCGCACGGGCCCATAACCTAGCAGGTTTGACCCCATTTCACCGGCTCTCCTGATTTTTCAGGAGAGTTTTTGCTTTTCAAAAATCCAATTTCCTACTAATATTTTCTCATAATAAACCGAAGTACCCATTAGGTGGTGAGGTTTCCATGAGAATTGACGAGTCCCCATTCAGTCGTATGAATGTAGATCTTTCGAAAGATCGCCGGGTGAACTATGTCGGGCATGGAAAACTAGAAAGTTCCCCTGAATCTCTTTCGGCCCTCCATGTGATATCCCATGAACTTGGGCATGCCGCTGAATTCAAAAATGAAGCCTTTCGCGAAGGACGTGATGTCCAGTCGGTTCAAGTCAAAATCAACTATGAACTTCGTGATGGTCGAATGGTGGCGGTGAGTGGAGAGACCCATGCAGTCACTCGTCCCAAATCAAATTCTGAGGAAGATCCTTTTTTTAGCCCATATTCTGATGGAAAGTCGATCAAAGATCTTTTCCAATTGAAAGAGGAAGAAGATAAAAAACCTAATTCGAAAGAGAAAACCAAATTAAATCCAAAAGAGATCATGCAGAAATCTCATGAGAAAGATTTGGAATCCAAAATTAAAGAACTCGAAACACGTTTAGAATCTGAGAAAACAAAAAAATCATCTTCCGATGTACATTCTGCAGAACGTTTGAAAGAAATTGAATCGGAAAAAAAACGATTGGAAGAAGAAGTAAGACTCATTCGGGTGAAAGAACAATTGAAAGAAACTTTTGCACTCCTTACGGACTTTCGTAAAATGATGACTTCTAATTTATTTGGAATGATGAGTATTCAAACTGAATCGAATTCCGGTACTTATTTAGACACCTTTGTTTGACGGAATCAAATTCTCTACAATAAACTCGCGTAACTCACCAACACCCCTACCTGTTGTCGCTGAAAGATAAAAGACTCGAAACGGAATTCCAATTTCGTTCATTGCTGTTTCCATCTCTGTACGTACGCGATGTTGTTCACTTTGGTTCAGTTTATCGATTTTAGTTCGGATCACAACCGGTTTGATTTTTTTTTCCATAGCGACTTCTATTGTGGAAAGTTCTTCTTCTGGAAATTCTCTTTGAGAGTCACAAAGGATGAAAAGAATTTTTAAATTTTTCCATGTATTTAAAAAACCTTCTAAAAGTTTCATCATATCTTTGTGTTCTTTATGAGATGCTTTTGAATAACCAAACCCAGGTAAGTCGATTAAGTTAAATCCTTCTTTGGTTCTAAAAATATTGATGAGTTTTGTTTTTCCTGGCGTTTTTGAAACTTTGGCAAGTCCTCTATGGTTAGAGAGTGCATTTAATAAACTCGATTTTCCTGAATTGGATCTTCCCATAAAGGCAATGGATTGAACGGAATCTAATTCTTCTTTTTCACTCAAATGTGCAATCGATGTGAAAAATTTAGTTTCCGGAAAGGGAATTTCTTTGGAATACTTATGCATCTAGTTCACCTTTCCAGATAGATTCGTTTGGGATAATTCTTTTCGCTTTTTGAAAATAAAGAAAACAAAATTTGAATGGGTTCTCCTTCAAAATAAAGGATAGGAATATAGGTTCTAAGGAAAAACGGAATGCCATTTTCTCGCATACACTCAGAAATTTCCTTATTTCCCGAACGGATTTGGATTTTTTGACCGTGGTGCCAAGATCCAAGATCGTATTTTTTCTGTGGATCGGAAAGTTTGAACCTGTTTTGGTTCCATTCGATATATAAATTATCTCCTTCTCGATAAGAGGCCGCTTTTTTAAAAGCTGGAGATTTTTTATCGATGATGAATAGATCACCAAACTTTGATTTGTATAAAAAACAGTTTTTGTTTTCTAAAAATGCTCTTTCCCCTTCAGATTGGAGATGAAAATTGTCAAATCCCGATTTGTACAAAGGATAATGACCCAGTAATTTTAAATGGAAGTCAATCAGGTCTTTTTTAGCTGATAAGTTTAGGCTTATCCATGTTTCGTGAGGGATACGAAATAAATGGGGGACTTGTTTGGGAATATTTATTTTTTTTAAATCAAATTGTAAATTGAGTTGGGAACGATCATGGAAATTCCAATATGTTTTATGAAAGTTCCAATTTTCTTTTTCCAAAATCGGGAGTAAATCCATTCGAAGCCGATTACGTTTGTAAACAGGGTCTTTATTGGACTCGTCTTCAAAGATTTTCATATGATTGGATACATATGAATAAAGAGACTCCAATTCTTTATCTTCCAAAAAAACGAGAGGTAAAAATCTTTCTCCGTCATAGGGAGGAAGAGTATAAAATGCTTTTTTTCCACCACCTCTTGTTAGGTGTAGAAATATAGATTCAGTATAGTCTTTACAATGGTGACCAGTAAGGATAATGGCGGGAATTCTATCGGTAATTTTTTTGAGTTCGTGGTAACGAACCAGTCTTCCTGTTTCTTCTAATCCCTTTTTTAGTTTGAGAGCCAGTTTTGGGATTTTTTTTTTACAAAATAAAAGGGAAACCCAGTGGATTCTAAAAAATGGAAAATGTCTTTTTCTTCTGTTTCAATCGAACGGATTCCGTGGGACAAATAGAATAGAGAAGGAGTTTGAATTTGATATTTGTCTTTTAGATATTTAAAAAACAAAACCAAGATAGAGGAGTCCTTTCCTCCCGAATAGGAGATGAGAAACTGAGTTTTGTTTTCTGCCCAGAGTTCAGGCAGTTTGTTCCCCATACGGCTAAGGGCCAGATCAAATAGTTTTGTGATTGGAGCGGGAATTTCCGTAATCATATCTTCCTTACTGCCACCATAGTGATATCATCGTGTTGTTCCTGTTCTTTGACAAATTCTTTTAGTTCGGAATAGATCCGTTCGAGAATGTTTTTTGGTTCTAACGTGATCCAGGAAAGAAAACTCGATTTGAGTTGAGGCTCTCCGAACTGCGTTCCTTCAGAGTTTCTTGCTTCTGTCACTCCATCGGTGTACAACAAAATAGTATCACCGGAATCAAATCGCAATTTGGATTCATTACGAAATGCCGAAATATCCGGTTGGATTCCAAGGATCACTCCTTCTGTTTCGATCATAGTGAGCGCTTTCGATTCTGCTTGGTGATGGTAAAAATTTCCATGACCAGCACCAGAGTATTGCACCTCTCCTGTAATCAGGTTCCATCTGAGTAAAATCATACTCATAAATCTGGGAGTGATTGCTTCTTTATAACTGGAATAAAGATAATTGTTGATATCGTTTAGGATCTCCCAAGGAGAATCTTTAACACGAACAAGGGAATGGAGGATGGTTCTAACGGTCGCCATTACAAGACCTGCCGCAACTCCTTTACCGCTGACATCTCCAATACAAATAAACAACTCGTTTCTGTTAGGTGAGAGGATGAAGTCATAATAATCTCCGCCAATTCCGCGGGCCGGAACCATAAACCCACCAAAAGAAAATCCTTCGGCTTCGGGAGCTTTTCTAGGTAAAAGAGTACTTTGGATTTCTTTTGCAATTTCAATTTCTTTTTCCAATCTTTCTTTATTCGAAAGGTTTTGGTATAAATTGGAATTTTCCATAGTGATTCTAGCTAAAGAAACAAAAGCATTTAATGCTTCGATTTCATCCTGCGGAAATCGATTCTCTTGTTTGGTAAGAATAAAAACGCAATTAGTTCCGTTTTCTAAAGTAAGCGGAAAAATCATAGATTCTTTACCTTCAATCCCGATATTCACAAAACTAGTGTTTGTGATTGGATCAATGGTTATCGTTTCTTTGGTTTCTAATATAGAATGAATTTTTTCTACATCGATAATTTCTGTTTCTGTATGAATTTGGTAATTTTCTAAATCACGATAGAGTTTAAATATTTTTGCTTTGGAAGATTCTAAAGTCCTTTCAATGAGACAGGTTAATGAAGATTCCACTATCCCTGATAGTGTCAAAAGAATCATACGTATCATTTCGTCATGATTGTTTAAATAAAGTTGGCTTAGAGTTAGGGCTGCAGTATGTAAACTTTGAAAGTTTTTAGACTGGTTTTCCGATTTAGAAAATAAAAGAGAGTTTCTGAGGGAAACGGCAAATTGACCGACTACAAGTTGTAAAATTTCTTGGTCTTCGATGAAGTCTGAGTAGTCTTCTTCTTCATAGTCAATGGTCACCATTCCGACAGCAGTGTTTGCATAAAGAATCGGAATGACTAGTTGCGATTTAGTTCCAGTGAGTTTTGAATAAAATTCGTAGAAAGGATGTTTCTGTTCAGAAAACTTATAAAAACAAGGTTCCCCTTTTGCCATAGCTTCAATCAAAACCCCATAACTTAGATCATAATCCAATGTGATTCGTTTGATGGCTCTCTGTAAGGTCTTTTGGCGGCTCGAATAGTATGCTAATTTAATTTCACCTAACTCTAAATTGGTGATGAACACGGCAACTTTATCTCGTTTCAAACGCGAAGATATGAGTTCGGTAAACCTTTGCATCAAATCTTCCAATTCCATGGCAGAGTTGAATAAGGATAGGTTATCTAATAGAAATTCTGTTTTCTCCTTAGAGCTAAGGATGTTTTTCCCGATTCTTGGAATTTTCCGTTTTTCGAGAATCCACTCCCGGTCACAGGTTTGGCAGAAAAAACGCCCATTCTTCGTGATCCCGTTCGGAAGTTGTGGTTCGGCACAGAGCAAACAGATTCGGTCGTCAGTGAGCTCTCGTTTCATCCTAAACCAGGTTATTCGATTTCTTTTTTCATAAGCTACAAGAATTTCCTTAATATCCGAGAAACCTGGTACGATTCATGCTTAATCTATAAGCAAAAGTTGTTTTTTCTGCAGAAATCGGAAGGATGTCGGCAAATATGATTAAAAAATGGTTTATTTGTTCATTAAATAAGCATAGTGTTTTGGTCACCAGCAGTGTCTTTCTGTATTCTTTCGAGGCAGAGCGTAATACTAAAGAGCAAGAACCATGAGCGTGAAAAAATTCAATCCCATCCAATCCATCCACGAAGTCGCAACGGCTATGAACTCCACCCAAGACCCGGACGGGCTTCTTGAACTCATTTTGGATCGTTGCATCCAAATCTGCGGAGTGGAGTCGGGATCCTTAATGCTCATCGATGAAAAACACGGAGTTTTGGATGCAGTTACCTCTCGGGGGATGAACCAACAATTACTTCGTGAAACCAAACTGAAAATTGGGCAGGGGATTACGGGTGTGGCTGCTTCTACGGGAAAAGCAAAACTCGTAAATGATGTTTCTAAAGACCCAGATTACATTCAGGTAAAAGAAGAAATTAAATCAGAGTTAGTTGCTCCGATGATTGTAGAAGATGATATCATTGGTGTGATCTCACTAGACTCAAATCGTCTCAATGCATTTACGGCAGAGATGTTAGAAATTGTGAGTGTTCTTGCTCACCAAGCAGGGCAAATTTTTAAAAACTTACAAACCATTCGCAGTTTAGAACAAAGGACAAAAATCCAAGCAACACTCATTGAAATTTCTAAAGTGGTTAGTTCTACATTAGATCAAAATGAAGTTTTTGACTCGATTATGGTCACTATGGAAAAATCCCTTCGATTGGAGAAGGGAAGTATTGTTTTGTTTAATAAAGAAGAAGGATTACTTCGTATTGTTGCGGCCTCTGGATTATCACCTGAAGAAATTGATAAAGGAAGTTACCAACCAGGGGAAGGTATTACTGGTAAGGTATATGAATCTGGCGAACCTATCATCATTGAATCTGTTGCGAGCCATCCCGATTTTTTAAATCGTGTTGGGTATTTGTCTCATTTTAAACATGATCCACATAACGTAAGTTTACTTTGTGCACCTATTCTTAGTGAACAAACAATGCTCGGCGTTGTGAATGCATTTATTGTTCAAAACAAACATACAGATCTAAAATCTTTTTTGGACTTTTTGCAGGTAGTTGCCTCTATTATTTCTCAATCGATCAAAATTCAAAATTTAGTAGAAGAAGCCAAAAAAGAAATTTCTCGTGAGAACATTCAACTCAAAAGAGAATTAAAGAATAAATATAAGTTTGGGTCACTGATCGGAAAAGCAGCGAGTATGGAAAAGATGTTTGAAAAGATCCAACTGGTTGCAGATTCCAGAGCTTCTGTTTTGATTACCGGAGAATCGGGGACAGGAAAAGAGATGATTGCCAATGCCATTCATTATAATAGTTCACGTTCCGAAAACCCGTTTATCAAAATCAATTGTGCAGCCATTCCTGAGAACCTACTCGAAAGTGAACTTTTTGGTCATAAAAAAGGATCTTTTACTGGAGCCGTTACAGATAAAAAAGGAAAGTTTGAGTTAGCAGATACAGGAACCATTTTTTTAGATGAAATCGGCGAAATGGATTTGAATCTACAATCGAAATTACTTCGTGTTTTGCAAGAACGAGAAATTGAAGCCATTGGTTCTACGAAGGCTAAAAAAGTAGATGTTCGTATCATTGCTGCTACCAATGCCGAATTAGAACAACTTGTTTCTGAGAAAAAGTTTAGAGCGGATCTTTTTTACAGATTGAATGTAGTAAAGATCAATACTCCTGCATTACGTGATCGTGTGGAAGATATTCCACTTCTAATGAATCACTTTTTGGAAAAATATACTAAAGACAATAATAAAGTAATCAAAGGGATTTCTCGAGAAGCATCCAAACTTTTATTAAAATATCGTTGGCCAGGTAACGTTCGTGAGTTGGAAAATGTGATCGAAAGAGCTGTGGTTCTTGCTCAAGATGAAGTTCTTAGTGAAGACGATTTTTCTGATATTCTTTCTAGTTTAGAGGATTTACCTGAACATACTGCAGAAGTAACTCAATTAAATCACGTTGAAACAGTATCAGGAACTGAACCTTTAGATTTGGGATCGGGTCGATTGACACCCGGGCAATTAGATGGCCTTGATGGTCGTGCTATGGAAATTGTTGTCAGCGAAGTAGAATCGCGACTCATTCAGTATGCAATGAAAAAGTTCCGTTATACAAAAACTCGGGTGGCAAAATTTTTAGGAATCAACCGAAACACTTTAGATAAAAAAATCAAAGAACTTAATATCGAATATTAAGTTCTAACTTAGTTGGTTGGCTCAGGAAAATGATTTAAATGGGAAATTGGCCCTGTTTGGATTTCGTCTTCTAGTGTTAGGTGGAGATACTCTTTGGCGGAACCAATAGCCTCTGGTAGATTTTTTCCGTGAGCTAGAAAGGCGGTAATGGCAGCGGAGTAGGTGCAACCGGTTCCGTGTGTATTTTTTCCTTTTAAAAACGGTTTTGAATATAGATAAGAGGATTTACCATCGAATAATACATCGGTAGCTTCCGTTGCATTTGGTAGATGGCCTCCTTTTAGAAGGACGGGAATTTTGTACTTTTGAAACAACTTCTCTGCCATCGGAACAAGTTGGTCATATTCGTGAATTTTTTCGCCGAGGAGAAGGGACGCCTCATCTAAGTTAGGTGTGACTAGTTTTGCTAGTGGCAAAAGATCCTTGGTTAAAGACTCAATTGCATCATCTTTTAAAAGTTTAGCGCCGCTAGTAGCAACCATGACTGGATCTACCACCAATTGAATGTCTGGGTTTTCGTAAAAAAATTCGGCAACGGATTCTATGATATTTGCAGAATACAACATTCCGGTTTTTGCCGCTTTGACAGGAAAGTATCCAACAACTGCTTTTAATTGTGCCGCAACAAAGTCTGGTGAAATTTCAAAAATGTCGCTGACCCCATCTGGGTTTTGAGCGGTTAAACAAGTGAAGGCTGTGGTTCCAAAGGTAGCAAGTGAGGAAAAGGTTTTGAGATCTGCTTGGACACCGGCACCACCTCCGGAATCCGATCCCGCAACGGTTAAGGTAATGGGGAAATCTTTTTGCATATTATGGAAACCATCCGTACTTGTCAAAATTTAAGGTATCATTGTTTAAATCAAAGGAAACACCTTCTGATTGCAGGATTTTTTTTTGTAAGGAAGCTCGGAAACCATCCCCTCGAAAGGAAATTTGCCCTTTTGCATTGATTACTCGTTGCCAAGGGACTTTTTGTTCCATTTCTTTTTTGAGAGCATTCAAAGCATATCCAACGGCCCGTGCGGCTCTAGGACTTCCTAGAAGTAATGCGATATGCCCATAGGTCGTTACCTTTCCTTTGGGAATTTTTTTTACAACTGCGTAAACAGAATCGTAAAAATTCGTACTTTTAGTTTTAGCTGTGTCCATTGAATTTGGATTTATATCCTAATTATTTAAATCTTTTGTAAATTCCTTTTTAAAAGTTATCGGCGAAATGAAAATCTCAGAATACGCAAAACATTTGTTACTTGCTCCAAATTTGGAAGATAAACTTTTACCTCCTAGTCGTCCTTGGGATGAGGAAACAGATTTTACACCCTTACGCATCGAAACTCCGGGCCGCTCTACTAAACTCCAGTTCTCTGATAAAAAAGTAAAAATTCCGCGTTTAGAACATCTAGGTTTAGTATCCAATAGAGGACTAAGCCTCCATCATTTTGCCAATCATGAACTGATGGCAATTGAATTGTTTGCATGGGCTCTTTTAGCTTTTCCTTCTGCACCAAAATCAGTGCGGAATGGATTTCTAAAAACAATCGAAGAAGAACAAACACATCTAAAACTGTATTTACATCGAATGAGAGAGTTCGGCGTTGATTTTGGTGACCTTCCATTGAATTATATTTTTTGGAAACAACTCGGCCAATTTGGAAGTTTGGAATCATTTGCTGCAGTGATGTCGGTTTCCTTTGAGGGGGCGAATTTAGATTATGCTCAAGTATATGCTCAAGTTTTTTCTTACTTCGGTGACAAAGAAACATCGGATCTCATGATCACGATTTTTGAAGATGAAATCAAACATGTAAAAAGAGGACTTCGTGCCTTCGAACACTCTGTCCCGGAAAACAAAAATCAATGGGAACATTATCTTTCTCTCATTAAATTCCCATTCACTCCGAGGAGGGCGAAGGGTTATCTTTATCTTCCTGAAACAAGATCCCTTGCGGGTATGAATCCAGAGTTCATTCAGTCCCTTGGTCGTTATGAAGATGAGTATACGGGTCGTGTGAACTTGGAATCCGTAAAAAAATTCGGACTGGGAGAGACCATACTTCGAAAAAACAGACTTGATTCTCCATTGCGAAGTCCTTAGAATTCCTAACGGACGGTGACTATGAAATTGAGAATGATGTTGAGTTTATTATTGTTTTTCTCTGCACTCGGAATTGTACTGAATGCGGAAAAAAAAGCTAATTCTTCTGTTGAAATGAACCTTCATGATTTTATGGAGGACTTTACCAAACCGGCAACTAAGTTGTACGACAAAAAAGACAATGCAGACTATCTCAATAAAATCTTAGAAAAAGTTCCTGATATGGCACCGGATGATCAAAAAGCAGAATGGAAAGAAATCATAGATGCTAAATTGGCCGTGGGAAAACCAGATGAAACATGTAAGTCTTGCCATACAAAATTTAAGAAAGAATACAAAGCTAAGTATAGAAAAAAACTAATCCCGATCCCAGAAGACCTTCTTGGGTTTCCTAAAGAAATCAAAGAGTTGTTAAAGAAGTAAACTGGTCCTTTTGCTCCGGTTTTACGGAGCAAGATACATGATACAATTAGGGTTTTTTAAATCTTCAATCTTCCTATGCAGTTTGTTCCTTTGTTTTTCGGTATTGAATGCCGAAGAACTGAACCAACAAAAGAAAGAGGAAACTATACCTTCGCCACCACCAAATCCACTTCCTGCTAGTTTGAAGTTTGGTGCCTTTGTCGATACCTATTATTCTCACAACGCAAATCACCCCATCTCGAAAGAACGACAATTCACCACACAAGCTGTTCGTAATGATGAGTTTAATATTAACTTAGGATTTGTGGATGCCAAATGGCAGGAAGAAAAGGTAAGAGGGCGAATTGCTTTGCAGTTTGGAACATCAGTAAACACTAATTATGCGCCTGAATCCAATAAAGATGTCAGTTCCAACCAAAATTCAGTAAAACACATTCAGGAAGCATATGTAGGTTTTAAAATAACAAAAGATACTTGGGTGGATGCGGGAATCTATTTTGGTCATATCGGTCACGAGTCTTGGATTTCATCGGACAACTGGAATTATACTCGGGCATTGGCTCTAGATTACGTTCCTTATTATTCCTCTGGGGTTCGGGTCACAACAAAGTTTACCGATAAATTTCAATTTCAATTTCATGTGATGAATGGTTGGCAAAATATCACAGACCAAAACAAAGATAAATCGCTAGGAACTCAGTTTAAGTTTTTTCTAACACCAAATTTTACAATTACTGCGAATCAATTTGCTGGTAACGAAGCTCCCGATTTCGAACGCAAACAAACAAGGTTTTATAACAATACAATTCTCGAGTGGAAGGCATTGGATTGGTTGTCCTTTGCTGCTTCCGGTGACGTTGGCGCACAAAAGGCTAAAGAATCATTTCAATATGAACCTTGGTGGAAGGAAGTCAATCCAACACTTGGAATATATACGAATAGGGAGTCGGGAGTATACAACCAGTGGTACCATGGAACATTCTGGGCCAGTTTTCGGTATGAAGCTTTATACCGTTTGAGTTTTCGTGTAGAAAGGTTTTATGATCCAAAACAAGTGATGGCAACGACTTATACACGAAATGGATTTATGACCAATGGTTATACAATGACTTTTGATTTTTTAGAATGGAATCCAGGCCTCGTTCGTTTTGAAGTCATCCAAAGAGAATCAATGGACCCTGTATTTGAAACGGATAAAAACAAACATACTCGTGTTGAACGTTTATTTGTTGCGGCAGCCTCTGTTCGATTTTAAGAAAAAACTCCAAACCACTATAACTGGTTTGGAGTTAAGATAGGAGATGGGAGCCAATGCTCCCGAATGGATAGACTTTTACTTTTTCTTCTTTGTTGAAGATGTTGTTTTCTTTTTTTTGTTTGTTGTAGGTTCCTCATCTTCTGCTTCATCGTCTAGGTGAAGGAAATGTTGTTTTTCTGTTTCACTTAAATGATTGTGTTCCGATGTATGAACTTGATCTGACCAAATTTCATTTGGATCATACCCTAAATCTTTCTTCACTTTAGTTTTTTGTTTTTTAGGACCTTCACCCATGATGAGGATGTATAAACTTGGCATCACCGTTAATACTAAAAGTAATGCGGAAGCAAGTCCCCCAACCATAACAGTTGCTAAAGGTCTTTGTACGTCAGATCCTACTCCCGTTCCGAGAGTGGCTGGAATGAGTCCTAACATCGCAAGTAACATAGTCATGAGTCGAGGTCGTAATTGTGTTACTGCCGAATAAATTGATGCATCCCTGATGGTCATTCTCGGATTGTCCCTTAACATATGGTTGGCTTTGGAAACAAATAAGATACCAGCCATAGTTGCAATTCCAAAAAGTGAAATGAATCCAACACCTGCTGATACGTTGAAATAATATCCACGGGCTAATAGTGCATAAATCCCACCGAGTAAGGACAACGGAATACAGGAAAGTGCAATAGCCACTGACTTTAGATCACGATACAATAGGTATAACAAAGTGAAGATGATCCCGATGGTTAATGGAATCACAATCGCTAGCTGTTTACCCACACGTGCGAGGTTTTCATACTGACCACCGTATTTGACTTCATATCCTTCTGGAATCTTAACTTCTTTGGTTACACGTTTTCTAAGTTCATTTACGAAACCACCTTGGTCTCTTCCCCGAACATTCGTCCTGACGGTGATGGTTCTTTTTCCATCCTGTCTAAAAATCATAGTCGGTGCATCTTCCTGTGTGATCTCAGCTAACTCTGATAATGGTAACCTTTCGCCAGTAGGAGAGATGATAGGAATACTTGCAATCTCACGTGCTGATTCTCTGTAGTCTTTTGAAAATCGAACTGCGATACCGAAGACAGCCCTATCTTTGGGAGGAGTGTCCATAGGCCCTTCGTATAAATTACTCACAGGTTCCATACCAACGGCAGCAACGATCACCTTTTGAATGTCATCTACGTTAATTCCATAACGAGCTGCTTTTTCACGTTTGATACGAATGACAAGCTGCGGTGCTGGAGCCTCTTGTTCGATCCCGAACTCACTGGCTCCTTTCATCGTTGAGATGATTTCAACAATTTCTTTGGAAATACGTCGCATCTCTGTTAAATCTTGGCCCGCAACAAATACTGCTAAGTCGGCAATGGTTCCCATAATGGCCTCGGACAAGTTGTCCATAATTGGCTGGGAAAAACTCACACGAACCCCAGGAAGTCCCGCTTCTAGGTTATCTCTCATACGTAGTAATAACTGTTCTTTGGTAATATGTTCTTTCCACTGGTTATAATCTTTCAAACCAACATATACTTCCAAACGGTTTGGAGGTAGTGGATCTGTTCCATCATCGTTACGTCCATACTGCGATAAGATCACGTTTACTTGTTCATTCGTATAAATAATTTTTCTTACTTTCGGAATGAATTTTTTGGCTTCTGGAAGTGAGATACCTACAGGAAAATACAAACGTAAAGTAAATCCCCCTTCATCCAAGGAAGGAAGGAATTCTGTTCCCAGTGCCATCACTCCCGCCACAAGAAGGGCACCTACTGTTGAGAAGGCGATAGTAACAACTTTTTTAGAACGAGCGACTAGATAGAGTACGATTTTTTCATACTTGGCTTCAATCCAATCGTATGTAGGGTTTGGTCCACCAACTCGTTCTTTTTCATCACCATCAAAGTATCTCTTGTAAAAGAAAGACATGGCAACTGGTACCACAGTCATTGTGAATAACAATGCACCAAAGATGGCAAAAGAAAGTGTAAATGCCATTGGTTTGAAAAGGCGACCTTCAATTCTTTCGAAAGAGAAAATCGGTAAATAAGCTAAGATGATAATGAGAATCGCAAAAAGGATCTCAGTTCCCACTTCGGAAGCACATTCATAAGTAAATTTTAGAATTCCTTTTGCTTTTTCGACCGGTGTGGCTTCTTGGTACCTTCGCATGATGTTTTCGACCATCACCACCGTACTATCGACCACGATACCAAAGTCTATGGCACCTAGTGAAAGTAAACTTGCGGAAATTCCAACAGAATTCATCATACTGAATGAAAAGAGGAGAGCAAATGGAATGGTAGCAACCACAACTGCAGCTGCTCGAAAACTTCTAACGAAGAAAAAGACAACAAGACTGACTACGGCAATCCCTTCTAAAAGAGTTTTACCAACAGTACGTAATGTATAGTTAACCAAATCTGCACGGTCGTAGGTATTTCTTAATCGAGTACCATCTGGCATGTATTTTTCATTGATTTCATCTACTTTGGCTCTAACTCTTTCGCCAAACGCATTGGGTTCATTCCAACGACGCATAGCCACGAGACCCTGCACTGCGGAATCGACGTCAATCAAACCTTCTTTGTCGTTTTGAATTGTGTATCCTAAAATACCAGAAGGGATTGGGTGAGAGATTTCCACAGAGCCAATATTTCTGATAAAAACGGGAACTCCATTTACGTTTTTGACTACAATGTCTTCGATTTGTTTTGGATCACGAATGGCACCTAACGACCTGATGGGTAGTGATTGTTCCCCTTGTAATAGGAAGTTACCACCTGTGTTCAGGTTGTTTCTTTGGATGGCTTCAATGACATCCGATACGGTAACTTTGTAACGAATTAGTTTGTCCGGTGTAGTCACCACATGGAATTGTTTTGGTAGTCCACCAAACGTAATTACATCGGCAATCCCTGAAACTTGAAGTAACTTAGGAATAACGATCCAGTCTTGAATGGTTCTTAGGTCCATCGGAGTGTGTGTTCCGCTGGTGGATTCAACCACATAACGATACACTTCCCCAACAGGAGAACTCATCGGTGCCAGTGTTGGTTCGACTTCATCTGGGATGACGGCATCTCGAACTTTTTCCATAAGTCGCATACGAGCAAAATAGTCGTCTGTTCCTTCTTCAAATACGAATTGGAATACAACGAGTCCGTTGATGGTTCTAGATCTACGTACGATCACATTGGGAGTTGAGTGAAGAACCCGCTCAATAGGCATGGTGACTCGTTCTTCCACTTCCAACGTAGCTTTTCCTGGAAATTTTGCGACTAAACGAACTTGAGTATCTGCAATATCCGAATATGCTTCTTTTTTAATATTAATCCATGAATAAATCCCGAATAATAATAAAAATCCGGCGATCACAAGCGTGATTAATCTATTTTTAAGGGCTGTTTCTAAAATTATATTGATTGCTTTCATTTTTTGTTACCTAGTATCGAACAAATAACCCATCTGTAAAAGGAGTTGAGGGTTTTTGTAGTCTCCTTGTCCGATTCCTCCACCTAACTGGAAGAAGAAATTCCCCATCAAAATGTCATAGGTTAAACCTAAGTATTGTTGTTTAAGATACACTTTTTGTCTATCTCTACTGGCGTGGTCTAAGTAGAGTGCAAGATCAGGGTTTTCGTTTGCAATGTAGGATCTGATAAACTGATCCTCGTAAGTTGGATCACGGTGATTGTAACCTGGAACATTAATTCTTGTTGGATAAGATGTTTGACCACCCCTTCCTACTTCAGGTTCGAATGGATCCACACCAAAACTTCCTCCAACGAGGGAGATACTGTGAGCGATCACAGGTGTTTTCCAAAATGTATATCCGATGTCAACTTGGCCACCATACCAATGTGGATTCCATTTTCCGCCGGATCCTCTGATCACAAAGTCTCCAAAATAGTATCCAACCATAAAGTTCAAACTGGCAGGAGAACCAATCGATGCACCGTAAACCCAGAAGTTTGTGGATTTAGGAAGTTTTTTCTCATCAAGACTTCCCTTGTCCAGTTTTTCATCATCACCAAATTTGGATGATTTATCGGAACCTGGAGACCAGTCCCAATCTGGTTTGATATCGTTTTTATCCTTATCTTTTGGATAAGGAGATTCTGCATTCAGAGCACTGAATACAAAAACAAAGTAAGATAATAGAATGATAATCTGTTTCATGTTAGAAACCAAAACTCAATCCTTTCAAGAGAATTGATCCTTCAACAACAACACGTTCGCCAGGTGTTACCCCTTCGGTAATGTTTACAGATTCTTTTGTAGAGACTCCTAAAGTAACCTGACGTTTGTGAAAGTTTAAAGGTGTTTCTTCTACAAATACATAGTTTGTTCCTTCTACAGTTACGATGGAAGTATATGGAAGTACGACTGTATTCCCCGCAATTTGTTCTGGGAATCTTACCACTCCAAACATACCTGGTTTTAAATCTTTGTGTTTGTTTATGATTTCAATTCTAACTTTAGCTGTTCTTGTAATTGGATCTACGTTATCACCAATCGCTTGTGCAGTTCCTACCCAGTCTGTTCCAGGAGAAGAGTTAAAATTGATTTTAACCTTTCTTCCTTTTTTTAGGTTTTCAATTTGAGATTCTGGAATATCACAAATCACCCAAGCAATGTTATTCCCTGCATTCCCTAGTTTGTTAGGATCTAAACCCTGGGCTCGTAGTTTTCCTTCAAACTCTGCAAGTTGTGCCGTATCATTTCCAAGAGAAGTTTCTGCTTCTACTAAATCTTTCTCAGTAGCCACACGGTGTTTGAACATATCTTGAATACGACTTAGGTTTTTTCTAGACCGATAGACTTCGTTTCTGGCATGAACAAATCCAACATACAAGTCGTTGAGTTCAGCCGATTCAAAAATAACAATCTTTCCACCACTACTGACGGAACTTGTTGTTGCTGCAATGATTCGAGCAGGGGATTCTAAACTAACAAATTCTCCACCACCACCAACAGTTCTTGATTTTACCAATTCTAAACCAGGGCTACCTGGTTTAAATTCGATACGTTCCCCTTTTTCATGGACAATTGCTTTTTCAGGAGGTTTTGCAACTTTCTTTGCAGGTCGGTTCAATGCGTAAACTAATACTGTTACAAACGTAATACTGGCAATCGCAACAAGGAGTAGTAGGGAATTGCGGTTAAGCGATTTAATAGGATTTTTCATATATTTCCTCTCTTAGGGGTTCGTTGGTTCTGGTTTGGTTTCTGAAGATTTTGGAATATAAACTCCCAAACCAACAGAGTAGTTTACACTTTCAATTGCTTCCATTCGGTCTGTTTGGAGTTTTAACATCTCCACAACACTCGAACGATATGTTTCAAAGAAGTCGGCAAATTCTAAGATCGTGATGTATTTCTTCTCGTAACTCATGATCATATCTACAGATAAACTTCCGTAGTCTTTAATGTATGTATCGATGAATCGTTTATAAAGAGCATCTTTGATTCGTGCAGATTGGAAAGAGATAGCAACTTCGTTCTCAACCTCTAAGATTCGATTCTTTAACTCTTGTTTGCGGACTAGGATTGCCTTTTCTGCTGCTTGAATATTTCCTTGGTTTCTATCAAAGATAGGAACACTTAACTGCGCAGTGATCCCCCAATAGTTTTGAAAGGCAGTTCCACCCCTATTGTATGTTGGTCCGAACGCAAGGTCAGGAATTGCATTGGCATGTTGTAAGTCTAAATTTGCTTCTTCGTATCGTAAATTCTGAAGGGCTACTTTTAAATCTGGTCGATTTTCGCGAGCGAGATTCACCAAATCTTCTAGTTTCGATTGGTTGGGAGTGATGGTGTCTAGATCCTTTTCATCCACTGTTGGTAAAAAAGTAACACGAGCATCGCGATAGTTGTCATCGTTAAGTAAAACTTTAAGATCTGCTTCTTTTTCATAAACTTTCATTGCAAGATCTTCTCTTTCTTTTTTTAGAAAGAACAAAAGGGCTTTTAGTCTTAAATGTTCTGCTTGGAGGAGGGCACGTCTTTTATAAGCTAACTCAGAAGACTTTACTGTTTTCTCAATAGAGAAAATACTTTGGTCGTAAAACGTTACTGCTTTTTTATAATAATAAATTGAATAATAGGTTCTTCGTAGTTTGGTTAGTAAGGCTCGTGCCAAATCGTAAAACTCTTGTTCCGAGATTTTCGCATTGAGTTCTGCTACTTTTACGCGTTTGTCAATTTTTCCACCAAGTAAAAACACTTGTTGGATTTGGAATACAGATTGTCCAGATCTAGTTGTATCAAAATATCTTTGTGTTGGTTCAGCATAGATACTTTGGTCAATAAAGACACTGGGGTTTGCATAGAGGCCGGCTTGTAAAATTCCAGCTTTTTTTGCATCAACTTGGAACTTCCCTGCAATTAAGAGTAAGTTGTTTGTCCAAAGTAAGGTCTCCGCTTGTTCCAACGTGAGAGTCTTTTCGTAACGAACATCTTTCGGATAAAGACTGGAACCAAGAGAAGTTCCAGGATTTTCATCAGAAAGTTGCCTACTTAGGGATTCATTATCGATTCCATTGATCTCTTCTGATTGTACATTGTGAGTGATACAAACAATAGCGATCATAGGAATCAGGACCAATCGATAGTTCATAGGTCGTCCTTGGATATAGTATTAGCTTGAAAGTATATGTGCATAAGCGAAATCCTCCTGTCTTAAGGCGCTAAATCATTACGTGAACATAACTTGATCGGTCATTTTTTCCGTCGCTATGTCAGGTATGCTCTGACTAAGATTTAAACAGTGGGAGGGGGGAGATTGAGAAGAAGCTCAGAAAGTAAAAAACGATTATCATCATCATCTTTGAAATTGTAGAAAAGCCCGATGAAAGAATCTTCAACAGCAGTTCCTACATTTACCTCAACGATGAGGTCAAGATAATCACAACGACTGCGAAGTAAGGTAGCAGAATCATCAATTGAATGGATTTCTGGTTCACTTAGATCCGAGTGATTATTTGCAGTGAGGTTATAATCATTACTAGAAGAGAATAGTTCGAACGTAGCAGAGTCTAAAGACCCGTCCTCCTGTGTAGGGAGAAGGATCATACTTGCCAATAGGAAAGCGAGTAGCCTTTTACCGTTCAACCAATTCATTATTTACCAGCAAATTGTAATTTGCTCTCCTATCAATTCTAAAATAGGGGTACTGTCAACACTACTAGGATTTAGAATCAAAATATTGGACGGATTTTCTGAAAAAAAAGACTGCCCAGAGTCAGGAATTCCCTGGAACAGTCATGAATAGTCTTTGGCAAATGAGAAACAAATCATGGGAAATGTTAGGTATATATAAAAACATCCTGTGTCCCTCACGGGACACAGGTTTAAGCGGTAGAGAGGAGTTAAACGGGTGGAGGTAGACTCAGGTAACGCGAGGCAAGAAGCCCAGAAATAAAAGACGAATGTAGGTTTTTTGTATGTGTTAGGGAAGAGATTGCAAAGGATGCGTGACCTTTCCCGGTCCATGTTAGTACGTCTTCTAGGTCTTTTGTACCCGAGGTTTCTTCAGAAGAAGGTTTGTGAATCGCAACAGAAAGAGAACTCGATAGCTGGCTCTTCCCTCCCACACGGCTGGATTTGGCTCCGCGAGTGCGAACGAGTACATTTTCTTCTGAAAGAAAGGCGCTGCCCAGGGAGAATGTGAGTAGGGAAATCCCAAGTATCTTTATCATCTTCCTGAACATAATTACAGCTTAGACGGTATCTGATTAAAATCTAGCATTTTTTTAGGACTTGCCTATAAAATAGGCAGATCGACCAGAATTTTCTGAAAGATCTGCCTCTGCTTGGAATTAGAGCACTTTGCCTGGGTTGAGAATCCCTTTCGGGTCAAAGGCCAGTTTGATGGCTCGCATGGTCTCAATTTCCGATTGGGAGCGAGAAAAGTTTAAGTAATCCTTCTTCAAAAGCCCAATTCCGTGTTCAGCCGAGATCGAACCTTTGAATTTTTGGATTAAAGTGAACATTTCCGGATCCACTTGTTTGCACTGAGTGAAAAATTCCGCGTCCGTTAGATCTTTTGGTTTAACAATGTTTAAATGAAGATTCCCATCTCCAATATGCCCGAAAAGCGCTATATTAAATCCTTGGTATTTCTTTGTGAGTAAAGTTGTCATCTCATCTAAAAAGGCTTCCATATTGCGAAGTGGTAGTGAGATGTCATTTTTGTGAACTGTATACGCAAGAGATAAAGATTCAGAAATTCCTTCTCTGTATTTCCAGAAGGTTTCGTTTTGACGTGAGTTCTGGGCAATGGATCCATCGGTAATGAGTTCTTTTTCTGTGATGGATTCTAATATGGAGTAAAGTTTTTCTTCATCAGTTTCCCCACCCACTTCGAATTCCATAAGCACATAGTATTTGCTAGGTGTTTGAAATGGATCGGGAACACCTAAGTGTTCTTTTACTTTATCCAAACAATAATCGGTTAAAAACTCGAATGCTAATAGTGGTAAGTCGAAGTTGTGTGTTTCTCTAAAGATTTCTAAAATGTTTTTATATTCGGGTACAGCAAGGAAGATAACACGAATGTCTTTTGGTGGTTTTGTGAGTTTGACAACTGCCTCTGTAATGATTCCGAGTGTCCCTTCTGAACCAATGAACAAGTGTTTGAGATCATAACCTGTATTGTTTTTTAAAATTTCGCCATTAAATCGGTAAACTTCTCCCTTCCCATTCACAACAGTTAAACCAAGAACCCAATCACGGATCAGGCCATAGTGAACCACACGAACCCCCCCTGCATTGGTGGCAATGTTGCCACCAATATGACTAGATCCAGTTGCTGCAAAATCGACTGGGAAATAAAATCCACGTTCTTCTGCTTCTTTGTGTAGATTTTTTGTAATCATTCCAGCTTGCACATGTAAGGTGCCAAGGAAAGGATCAAAATCAACCACTTGGTTCATTTTAGATAAGGAAATGACAATTTCACCATTTTTGGCAACGGCACCGCCGGCATAACCGGTTCGTCCCCCAGATGGTACGATGGCAATTTCATTTTGATAAGCATAAGAAACTACAGCAGCAACATCTTCCGTGGTTTCTGGGAAGACAAGAACTTGGTAGTTGGGTGGATAAACCTTGGTTCTGTCAGTTCCGTAGGAATTGAATAAAGCTTCATCCATGGTCCCATCGTTTTTTTGAATGACCTTTTTATCTCCAATGAGTTTACTTAATTCAGTTTTTGTTTTAGAAAAATCCATTTATTATCCTTTAGATATCAACCATGTCAATTTGAGAATTTACCGCAGGATCGTCATCCCCCGGTGCCAAACGAGTATACGATCCATCTGATTCAAGAACTCTTGCTTGGGTGTTGTCCCGTAACAAAATTTCTAAAATTTTTCCGATTCTTTTTTTATGTTTATCTTGTAAGATAGGAAACATAACTTCAATTCGGCGAAGGAAGTTTCTTGGCATACAATCCGCAGATGCTAAATACACTTCTGGTTTTCCGCCGTTTTCAAAACTATAAATCCTCGAATGTTCTAAATATCTGCCTACAATGGAGCGAACACTAATACGATCAGAAACACCCGGAATTCCGGGCCTTAGGCAACAGATTCCACGGATGATTAAATCAATTTTAACACCTGCTTGTGAAGCTTCGTAAAGTTTTAAAATTACATCCGGGTCAACTAGAGAATTCATTTTAAAGATCACACGAGCTTGTTTGCCATGTTTTGCGTTGTCCGTTTCTCTTTGGATGAGGTGGAGAAATTCTTCTTTTAAAAAAGTAGGTGCTGCATAGATTTTCGACAACCTAGGCATTTTTCCTGAACTTGTGATGGTGTTAAAAAGAATCGCAACATCTTCTGTGATCTCTGGATTTGCAGTGAATAAACTTAAGTCCGTATAAAATCTTGCTGTGGTGGAATTGTAGTTTCCCGTACCTAAATGGACATATCGATTCAGTTTATCATCTTCTCTACGTACGATGAGTAACATCTTGCAATGGATTTTGAGTCCCACTACACCGTAGACAACGTGTACGCCACTATCCTCTAATTTTTTTGCCCAACGAATGTTTCTTTCTTCATCAAACCTTGCTTTGAGTTCTACAAGTACGGTGACCTGTTTACCATTTTCTGCCGCTTCTCCTAAATATTGGATGATAGGAGAATCTCCAGAAGTTCGATACAAAGTCATTTTGATTGCAAGGACTTTTGGATCTTGACTTGCAATCTTTAGCATATCTTCAATGGATTTGAAACTTTCGTAAGGATGATGTTGTAAGTGGTCGTTTTTCCGAATTTCAGAAAAGATAGACTCACTTTTTTTCGTAGCAAATCCAGATTTGGGAACAGGATAGGAATACTTTAAGTGACTTGTTTTTTCTAACCCTTGGAAAAACATTAAATCGTTTAAGCTGAGTAATGTGGGAATTTCCATTACTTGGTATTCTTCCAATTCTAAAAGTCCACGTAGTAACTCTTTAATATGGCCAGCACCGGAATGGACATCCAAACGAACTGCATCGCCCCACATTCGATTTTTTAGTTCGTTTTTCATCGTAGTGAGAAGGTCACCAATGTTTTGTTCTTCGTTGATGGAGATATCAGCATCTCTGACAATTTTAAATGTATGAATTTGTTTTACATTCATACCGTAAAAAAGGTCACCTAAATGAAGTTTAATGATTTCTTCCAATGGGAAGTATCTTCGGACATCTGTTTCTTTGTTTGGAGGAAGTTGTAAAAAACGAGGAAGTACACTTGGCACTTGAACGATAGCAAAAAGTTCTTTTGCTTTGTTTTTATCATCATCGGAATACAAGGTAATTCCCAAATTCAAAGTTCGGTTTAGAATATGAGGGAAGGGATGGGATGGATCGATAGCAAGGGGTGTAAGAATGGAAGATACTTCTCGTTTGTAATAATTTTTTACAAATTGGATATCATCCCCTGCAAGTTCACTTGGGTCTTGGACTACAACGATTTTGTTTTCTTTCAGTTCAACGAGGATCTCATCTAAAGATTTATATTGTTTTTTGACAAATTGTCCAACTTTAGTGTAGAGTTCCGCAATGGTTTCCGAAGTTCGTTTCCCGTTGAGGCTTCGTTCTTCGATTCCCGCATTTTTTAGGTTCAGAAGTCCGGCCACACGCACCATAAAAAACTCGTCTAAATTGGATTCTGTGATACAAAGAAATTTAAGGCGTTCGAGGAGAGGGTTCTCTTTGTCAAAGGACTCTTCCAAGACACGGTGGTTGAAGTCGACCCAGGAAAGTTCTCGGTCGAAGAAGATATTTTGGTTCCCCAGTTCTATTTTTTCTGTAGGGCTAGCAGTCATAATTCTAGGATTTGGGAAGGAAAAAATTCTGTAAATTCCTAATCCTTTTGTAGAATTCGACGACATTAGATTCAGAGGAATTTGAGACGATATGCCAGCATACACCATGCCGGGTTTGATGACCGGGCAAAATACAAACGATATCGTTAAAAAATTAGTCGAACTTGAACGTCGGCCCATCAAAAGATGGGAAACCGAAAACGAATATTCCAAGGCTCAGGTCCAAATTTGGGGAGAGGTCAAAAACCTAACCACAAATCTCCAAACCAAAAGTCGCGCCCTTGTCTCCTTTACTGCTCCTTTTGCCACCAAATCTGTCTCTTCTTCGGAAGAAGGGGTGATTACCGGAGAGGCCTCTCGTGCAGCAAAGTCGGGAAATCGGGCTCTTGAAATTACAGAAATGGCAAGCAAACATCAGTTATCTGGTGTTGCTATCGATACAGACATTCGTATTCCAGAAGGTAGTTTCACAATCTACTCCGGGAAATCCAAAGAAACAGTCACCTTTCCTGGTGGGGGCCTTACGGAACTCACAAACTCCATTAAAAATATGGCGGGTGGTCTTGCTGAAACTTCTATTATCAAAATTGATAAAGACTCATCCATTCTCACGGTAACTTCTATAAAGACTGGTAAAAAGAATGAACTTCAATTTTCCGATCCGAATGGAATTTTGAAATTGGCTGGTCTTGTTGGTGAAAACAAAGCCGGTGGAGAAGACACCAAACAATTATTATCTTTAGATATTTTAAAATCAAAAGTATGGGAACCGACAAAGTTTAAAAAATCCGAAACAGAAACGGAGAAGTTGGTTCAAACAGAAGAAGGGATCACAATCAAGGCGGACACTGCTTTTTCTGTTCCGATTGCTGTGACCGAAATTAAAGAAAGAGCCTTTGTTGAAATTGAAATTATTGGGGAAGCTCCTGCTGTAATGGAGCTTGGAATTGGTTTTGAAAAAGAGGGTAGTGTTCGCAATAAATTCCTACCTATATCTAAAACAGAATCCAAATATATTTTCCCTGCCGGTGATTATGCTAGTGATAAAAATCTAACAACGATCATTCTTTCCAATGCAGCAACCACGTCGATCCTTATCAAATCTGTGACTCTTGTCACTCCACCTGCTCCAGGAACTGCGGAACCACTGAAAGTTCTACAAGAAGGGAAAGATCTTAAAATCAAAATTGACGGTGTAGAAATCACTCGCGAAACAAATGATGCCATCGCCGATGTTTTGGAAGGGATCTCTTTTAATGTTCACAAAGTCACAGAAAAACCTGTAACTTTAAAAATCCATGTCGATCACGCTAAGGGTTCAGCTCTGATTAAAGAATGGGTAGATGCTTATAATGAACTGATGAAGTTTTCAAAGGAAGTGACTTCCGTTGAAAAAAACGGGAAAATTTCTGATAAAAAAGAAAGTGATGATTCCAAATCTGCGGACATCTCCAGAGATTTTTGGGACAACAAATCCAAATCAGGAATCCTTGCCGGTGAAAATGCAATTTTAAGATTGATTGCTTCTTTGAAAACAACAGCTAACTCGTATTATCCGGCAACTAAGGAAAATGGATTTCGAGTGCTTACAGACATTGGAATCTCTACAGGGGCAGTGGGATCCAATTGGGAAAAAATCCAAGACGGTCTTTTACAAATTGACCAAGAACGCCTCATCGCTGTTCTTTCTGAAAATCCGGATGGGGTTCGTGACTTATTTGCATCCGATCCCAATAATGATGCGAAGATGGAAGAAGGTGTTGGGATTCGATTATTAGAAATCTTAAAACCTTATAACCAATATGCTTCTGGAATTGTCACAAGCAAAGTGAAACTTTTGGAAGAGAGTGTCGCAGGGAACAATAAAAAAATCAAAGAACATGAGTCTCATCTCATAAGTTTTGAAGCCAAACTGAAACAACGATTTCTATACATGGAACAAGGTGTAGGGAAAAACAAATCAGTTGGGAACTATTTACAGAATAATATGTTTAGAGGTAACGGTGGGGAATGATGAATATTTATATCAACGAACAACAATTAGATACTAAACTGGATGGCGAAACAAACCTCGGTCAAGTGTTGGATGAAATTCAAAAGTGGATTGAATCCAATGGAAAATATCTTCGTCATTTTACCGTAAATGGTAAAGAACTGAATCGTTCCGATCTGAATACAGTGGGTGTGGATGAAACAGAACGTCTGGATTTATTTGTTGGTGAAGAACTGGATGTGATCGAAGATAGCCTTTGGGAAGTAGACAACTACGTAGATAAGGTGGGAAGTACACTTGTTGGTCGTGATTCTCTGACGGAAAAAGAAACAGAGGATTTAAAAGAAGGAATTCCTTGGATCATTTCTATGATCCAAACTACAACAAAAATTCTAAATTTAAATCTAACTCTCATCCAACCCATGGGAAAAGGCAAAAACGTAGAAGAAATTTTAGAATCTTTATTAAATGGATCAGAAGTTTTAGATTCCACAAAAACCATTGAAACCTTTTTAGAGGACCTTCGTGATGTAAAACTTTTTCTTATGGATCTAAGCACTCGTCTTGCTGTGATGCGAATGGACGAAAGTGAACTGATCGAAATCATCACTCGTTTTGTAGACGATAAAGAAAAAGTCATCAAAGACTTTATGTTGGTAAACGAAAACTTCCAATCTGGAAAAGACCATTTGGCTTCTGAGATTTTGAATGATGCTGTGGGACGATTGACAGGTCTTATGTCAGCTCTTGTTTCCGTTCAAACTCGACATTCAGAGTTGGATTGGCAAACTCTTGCTATCGATGAAAAAAAGTTATCGGATGTAATTGGCCAACTTAACGTAACACTATCTAACATTGCTTCTGCGATGGAAAAAAACGACATTGTTTATGCAGGTGATATCTTAGAATACGAACTTCCTGAGTTACTGGATGCGTTCATTCCTTTTCTTTCACTTGTCTTAGAAAGAGTTACTGTTTAGAGATTGGGTTCTTTGGGGAATCGGGCAGAAATCCGGTTCCCGAGCCCAAACAAAACTCCCACCAAAAACACCACCCCTCCCCAAATCAAATTTAGATTCCAACCTAGGGATTTTTCATACATAGGATCCGACCAAGTCCAAACTCCATAAAGTGATAGGATGAGTCCGAGGATCATAAACAGAACTGCCAGAATGGATGATAGAGAAATCATGGCGAAACTTTAGCCGAAGTTTGTGAGAGATACAAGTAAATATTTAGCAACCAAACCGTTGACAGAATGTTTGTCCCAAGTTTTCTTTTCGGATATGGCTTTGTTTTTGGATTTGGACAATACCCTTTTGCCTTCGAAGGCGGCATACGAATTTGCCATTGGCGAATGTGCGAAAGATTGGAAAGAACGAAAGTTAGGTGGTGATTTTTTTTCTTTGTATGAATCGGCCAGGAAAAAAGTAAAAAACCAACTAATCGGTCATAGTTCCAATCGACTCAGATTGTTATGTTTTAAATTGATGATGGATGCATTCAAAAAACATCCCGTCGAAAATCAAAAAACAAATAGTTCGGAATCAAAGTCGACAAACGATTTCCAAACGAAAGACATTGCCGATGTTTTGTGGATGGAAGAAAGATACCACTTCCATTTTTTATCTTATTTGAATGCAGAAGCAAAAAAAGAAATCTACCAAACCAAACTATTTCCAAAACTTGTGGCCTTATCCAATAAAGTTCCGGTATTTTTGACAACGAATGAAACTTTGAGAACACAACTCTTAAAAGTGTCTTCTTTTTTGCCAGAACAGTTCCGTTTTACACTCATTACTTCGGAAGAGGTTGGATTTGAAAAACCAACAATAAAGTTTTTTTCTTATGTATTAGAAGTTTCTGGGGAGAATTCAGAAGACTGTATTTTACTCGGTGATAATTGGGAAGATGATGTACTCGGTGCGAACCGTCATGGAATCGCTAGTATTCATATTCCGAATATGTGGGGAGAAGGAGATGTGAAGGAATACCCATCCGATACTCCGGCGCCGATTTGGACGGCACCGAGTACGGTCGCGGCTCTTGAATTTGCCGAGTTATGGTTTCTTAAGCGTCAGAAATAAAGTGTTATTCCAGTTGATCTTTCCAAAACTTACAGCAAAGATTAGTTTTGTAAAATAATAATAAGCTAACTTTAAATAGACGGCAAGTTTGCTTTTACTACCCGATACAGAAAGGATAGGCATAAGTACTTTGTATTTGGGATCCGTGAACCCGCATTGTTTTCCAAGGTTAGCTAAAGTATACATTTTGTAATTGTTTACATGGTCTTTGGCTTCTAAGTAGTGAACTCCTTCTTGCATCCCTTTTAGTTTCACCTTTAGATTTGCTTTGGCAAGTTGGATGGGAAAATTCGGAGTTTGTAAAAAAAGAATCCCACCGGGTTTCAGCAGTCCGTGTAAGTAAGTGAGTAGGGAATGAGGTTTGGGAATGTGTTCGATCACATCCCATAAAGTGATGATATCAAAACTTTCTTTGGGTAGTTTGGAATCTTGGACAAGACCTGCATAAACTGTTTTCATACCATTTTGTTCGTTGGCAAATTTGACAGCTTGTTTGGAAATTTCATACCCTACAGCCGACCAACCTGTTTTTTTTGTAAGCACAGCTTTCACAAAAAATCCAAGGCCACAACCGACATCCAGAAGGTTTCCTTTCTCTGATTTTAAGTATGTGGAAATAAAATCAGAATACACTGCTCGGTGGGCATCGTCCCACCATTTTAAATCATAAGTTTGTTCTGCCCCATCCCAATAACCTTCGTAATGTTCTTCTTGTTCGTAAGAGGAATATACATGTCCACAGCTTTTACATTCTAAAATTGGGGTTCCATTTTCATTGAATACGGTTTTGGACTCGGAAGATTGGCAAAGGATACAAGATTTCATGGTCTATGAGTCAGTCTAATCCATGAGAACAAGGGTCAAACCAAAAACCTTGATCCGGCTTGCCAACATCCATGGCAAAAAAAACATGGGGTGAGATAAGAGAGGGACTGATGAAAATTAACTTCACCAAAATGGAAGGAATTGGAAATGACTATGTGTATATCGATGCTACTAAAAACGATATTCGCCTGAGTCCTGAACAAATCCAAAAACTATCCGACCGCAATTTTGGAATCGGTGGTGATGGGGTGATTTTTATCCGTAACTCAAAAACGGGCGAGTTCCAAATGGACATGTACAACTCTGATGGAAGTTCTTCAGAGATGTGTGGGAATGGAGTTCGTTGTGTGGGAAAATTTGTTTTTGACCACGGCCTTACTAAAAACCAAAAACCAACCATTGAAACAGGAAAGGGAGTCCTCACCCTCGACTTAAAAACCGGAAACAATGGCAAGGTAGAAATGGTCACTGTCGACATGGGAGATCCTATCCTCAAACCATCGCTTGTTCCTATCGTATGGAAAGGGGACGAACCAGTCATCAACCAAGTGATTGAAGTCCAAGGAAAACAATATCATTTTACGGCTGTTAGTATGGGGAACCCACATTGTGTGATTTATGTGGATGATGCCGATGCTTTCCCAGTTCGGGAAATTGGACCACTCATTGAAAACCATCCATTATTTCCAAGAAGGGTGAATGTAGAATTTGTATCTGTTCGTGGAAAAGACCATCTTTACCAAAGGACTTGGGAACGAGGAACAGGAGAAACTTTAGCATGTGGAACCGGTGCTTGTGCTGTGACTGTCGCCTCTATCCTAAATGGAAAAACGGGACGGTCTGTGAAGATTGATCTTAGAGGGGGAACTCTCCATGTCGAATGGAAAGAAAACGGATCTGTGATGATGACAGGACCAGCCAAAGAAGTATTTTCTGGTGAAGTAGAAATTTAGATCAATTACAATTAGGCAAATCCAATCGGCCTATGTGCCGATTTTTCTTTCAACTAACTAGTGTAATTTGAGTCAAGTTGTCAATTATGACAATCAAAAAGGTTGGATTATTTTTTTAGATAGTCGACTTTTTGTAATTCACCCATTCTGCGTTTGGTTTCGTTGGAAACTTCCACCATACCTTTGTCAAGCGGTAGGTGGGCATAGTTCTCATATTTGATGACTTCACCGAACACTACATTGATCTTTTTGTAAACCACTCGACGTTTGATATCACAAACTTCTTTGGGCATACCCATAAAGGCACGAACCAGTGGTGGGATCGGATAATCCGTAACCGTTTCTTCGTCTGGAATGATGACAGTGGGTAAGATATCTACTTTGTTCCGAAGGCTAAAGGCAGCAAATCCAGAATGAAAGTTGGCTAGGGGGGCAGAAAAATCGTTTTGCACCATGTAGTCATGGCCTTCAGGAAAAATTCCAAGCACATCCCCATTTTTGAAGACTTGTTGTACCTTTTTGATGCTGGCCATAGAGATATTACCATCGATGGCCATGGGAATGGTTCCTGTTTTTTCTACCAAATCTTTGAAAAGGGGAATCCGAGTGGTATACTCGGCGGCAATCCAAGAAATGAATCTTGGAAACACAGAACCAATCACAAACGGATCCATATCACTTCTATGATTACAAGTGAGGATGAGTTTGCCATTGGGGACAATGTTATGGTAACCGTAGACAGTTGTGTTTACCGCCAAATTAAAGAACGGAGTGACAAACTTTTTGATGTTCTCAACATTCTTTTTGATTTGGTCTACGGTGTTTTCCATTTCATTCTCCTAATATTTTTTGCCACCAAGACTTGGTAGAGGGATCAGTGTTTGGATTTCTTGGTTCTTGGCCCACTCCACTGCCTCCATTGGACTCTCTTGGATCATTTGTGAGTGGGTTCTCTCTACGTTTTTTTCCTAAATGAGGGCTTGGTACGGTTCTTTTTATCTCTTCCAACTCTTTTTGAGCAGATACATTCGTTTTTAAAAATGCACGGATCTCATCCCATTGGGGATCAAAATCATTTCCGTACATGGCATAATTCATAAGATCAATACGATCAAAATCGGGCATGATCAAGATTGAAAGTGATGCCCCGACAAATTCAATCCAATTTTTATTCGGGCACTCCAGAATGGGGGAGGGCAGTTCCGAAAATAATAAAGTGAGAGATAGAATCGAGTCCAAGAGACATAAGATCAAAAAAACAAACCAGAACACATCCTTGTTGCCACCAAATGTCGTACCCTTCCCCGTACTCCCCAATAAAGAGAAAATTTTCCATCTTTGTGAAGATTTGTTTTGCGAGCCGGGTGAGGAACAGGAAGCATAGAAATGATGCCAAAACGACTTGTCTTATTAGTTATATTTTTCCTTGTATTTCAGAACTCCATGTGTTTGAAACTTTGGACTGTTTCTTCTAAATACCGAACCACAGAAGATTCCAGAGACCACAAAACCTACCAGAAAACACGTAGTTATCTAAAGGCAAAACAATGGTTGGAATACAAATTGGATCCGGAACTTTCTAAGATTGAATCAGAGAACCAAGAAACCGGAGAAATCAGAGGGATTGGTCTTATTAAATGCTATGTTCCTTATGGAATTGGGGAAGTGGATGCGAATGAACATGAATTCGAATACATTGTAAAAATCCGAGATGGTCATGCTGACTTCCAAGTGAACAAAATCTTTTCTTTCATTCGCGATCCAAACGATATCATTCTCAATTATGGACCAAAAAACGAAAAGGTAGCTAAGATCACCATCCGTTCTTGTTTTAGGCCACTGATGGATGATTTTTTTGAATTTATCAAATAAAGAAAAGATTAATATCCGAGCGGGTTTCCCACTGTGGAACCCGTGGAACCGTAAGTGTTGGTTCCTGTTGCAGAATCCGTCATTCCATGGTAGTTAAGATTGTTCGAATTGCTACTGTTAGTGGATGATCTGGAAGAAGAATCTGATGATCCTGATTGGGAAGCTCCACCTTGAGTCCCATCTCCTTCCAATAGATCCAGAATATCTTGAGTGTTTACCAACTTAATCTCGTTACACGAAAAAAGTAAAAAACTAAACATTACAATGCCAAGGGTAAACTTCATTCCATTTCCATTCTGAATGATTTTGGAATCCGGTTCAACCATTTTATTCACCCAAAGAATAGGAATAAATTCTCTCTTTGGTTTCTCTTCCTTTTAATTCATATTCCCCTTCTGACTGGAGTTTTGAACGAATTGCCTCAGGTAATAGATCAGATGTGTTTTCAGTGAGGAGTAAGGTTTTTTTTAGACCTTTACAAAGTCCTTCCACTCGCGAAGCCGTGTTGACTGTATCACCAATCACTGTAAATTCCATACGATTGGCAGAACCGATGTTTCCCACGAGTAGGCTTCCTGTATGGATTCCAATTCCCATTTTTAGTTCCGTAAGCCCTTCTGATAAAAATTGAGCATTCAATGAGTCTAGGTTTTTTTGCATTTGTAGGGCCGTTGCAAACGCACGTTCGGCGTGGTCTGTCATAGGCATCGGCGTGCCAAACACTGCAAGAATGGCATCTCCAATGAATTTGTTGATAAAGCCACCATGTATTTCTATGGCATTACTCATTTCTTGGAAGTAACGATTGAGGATATATAATACTTCCTCTGGGTTTCTTTTTTCGGAAAGTTTTGTAAAATCTCGCAGGTCAGAAAATAAAATGGAGGCATCCACTACTTTTCCACCTAGACTATGTTCGTTGGAGAGTAAATAGTCGCGAACTCTCGGATCAACAATCCGACCAAAAGTGTCTTTGATCCTTTCTCTTTCGGCAAGACCTTCTGCCATTTCATTTACGGCATCACCAAGTAGTCCTAGTTCGTCGGAACTAAATATTTTAACCCTTGTATCAAACTTTTGTTCTTTGATGAGTTCGGTTGCTTTTTCGATTTGGTTGAGTGGATGTTGTAAACTAGAAGCAAAAGACATCGCAAACGCAAAGGAAAAAACAAGCATAATGGCGATGACTTCAAAGAGAACATCATTATGAACGAGTTCATGAAGGTTAAAAATATTTTGGTTGGTTCGGAGTAAAATTCCAAAGATTAGAAGCACAATTGGAAAAAGAGTAGAAGCTGCCCAAAAGATAAATTGTTTTGTGACAATAGAAAATTGTTTTCCATGAGCATACTTTCCGAGGCCCCCTTCAGGAAACACACAAGGAATGATCAGGAGTTTGTTTAAATAAGTAGTTGTGGCGTAAGAAAAGGCAAAGGCAAATAGACCCCAAAATCCAAACAAAATGGAAACTGTAACAATACTTTGGTGAGGTGCATTGGGGAATAAGGTGTCGATACGACATACACTTAAAAAATTTGAGAGTTCCCAACCAATAAATCCTAATATACTAATGGTGAGTGGGGAATGAACAATTCGGTGCCTTGCTCTTTCTTCCGAGATAAAGTTACAACCTTTGGTGGAAAAAAGAAATTTAGCAATCGGTAGGCTATAAAAAAACAAAATGAGAGTGATGATGGGAAAGGGAGCCCATGTAAACGTCGCCAATATTAAGTCTTGTTTGATTTGTGTTGCTTCGAATAAAGCTAGGAATTGATCCGGCAAAAAGGCGGATGCTGTGTAATTAGCAAATAACAGCGTAAACAAACAGGCACAAAAAGGTACAATAAAGTAAATTAATAAAAATGCAATGAATTGGAGGGTACGACCTGGTTTCATATAAGTGTTCCTTATAACTTGGATGTTTTTGTATTTCGTTTCAATAAGATTCTTTGGATTTGGATGTGTTTTTCATCACTCAATGGAAAAAATAAAAAGAGGATGGATCCTAAGATAAAAAAGAATCCAACGCCGGGGCCAAAGATCATCGCCAGTCGAAATCCTACATCTGCGGATTGGGTTGGTGCGCCGTTTTGGAATCCAATGGCATCGAGTAAAAAACCAGTGAGTGCAATTCCAAATGCTTGGGAAAATTTAACTCCCATTTTCCAAATACCAAAGTACAATCCTTCTCGTTTTTCTCCGGTTTTGAATTCATCATAATCTACGACATCGGTGAGTATGGAGTCCATGATGAGGATTGATCCTGCGCAGATCCCTCCTACAAAGGCGACAATGAGAGGAGGTCTTAACTCTCCATAGGGGAAAAGGGGATAGGCAATGACAGTAAGAACACCGAGACCAAAAACACCGAGAAAGGCTGGGATTTTTTTACCAACTTTTTTGGAGATCCAAACCCAAAATCCAATGGAAAGGATGAGGATGAGAAAAAAAGGCAAAAGTATATTGATAACCACAATAGATTCTTTGAGTCCCAATCGATACTCATAGTAGTAGAGGGCAATGGCTGAGTTGAATGTTCTCCCTATGGTTGCGATGATAAAGGCAAAGAGTAGGATGAGAAACATTTTGTTTTTTAAAATGGAAGAGAAGGCGGCGAAAAAAGGAATTTTTTGTTCTGTATGATTTCTCGTATTGTCTTTTCCTCGAGTTACAAAAAATGTGATCACGGAAGAAACCAAAATCACCATCGATACAATTTCACCTGCTAAAGTACGAGAGGTGATGATATTTTCCTTTGTCGATTCGTCACCTAAAGATTGTAATATGGCTGCAGGTACAATCATTCCAATCAGCATTCCAATATTACTAAAGAATAGTCTCCATCCAAAAACAGAAGTCCTTTCATTTCTTTCAAAACTAAGTTCACCACCAAGGGCAATATGTGGTACCGAAATGATAGTCATGGCGGTATTTACAAAAAGATACACGGTTAAGAGGTAAACGAACTTACCGAGCTGTGAGGCGAGTGGCGGTGGGGAGAAAAGGAGTAAGACGGCCAAAGAGAGTAAAATCCCACCTAGGAGAATGTAGGGCCTTCTACGCCCCCATTTTGTATGCGTATGGTCAGAAATTCTACCCATCAGTGGATCACTCACAGCGTCCCAAAAAACGGAAATGGATAGAGCAATGCCTGCCAAACTGGAATTCAGTCCCACAATTTCCGTGTAGTATTTGAGTAAGTAAATTTGAGTGAAGAGTTGAACGGCTGTTATGCCGGTTTCTGCCAGTCCATAACCCATTTTTATGGGGAGTTTCAGTTTAGTTTGATTCATTCATGGACTCAAAATATTGGACGGTCGGAGTTTTGATTCTGGACGGAGAAATTTTAGAACTTTTGTTAAATCGTTTGGGAGCTTAAATGGTTTTAGGTAAATAGCGGATTCGGATTAAGGAAATATCGTCAATGACCTGTCCTGAGGATTCAATTTGTTTTGTGATCGCGAGTAAATCACCTTTTGTGGATTCAACAAGTTTCAAAAATACCTGTTCATCCGAATTGATTTCCCATTTTCCTTCTGCATCCAAACGTAACACATCATCCTTTCCATCGGAACCAATGATAAGCACATCTTCGGATTCGAGTTGGAATTCCTTTATGTTTTGGATGGGAGTTGCTCCTAAAGTACCTAGTTTTCGAGAAGAATGATCCGCTTGTAAGTATTCGGCCTTTTCCTTTCTGTACAAAACAATCGGAGGATGTTCTGCATTTAGAAAGAACAACCTCCCTGTATCCTCTTCCAAAAGGCCCATGGTAAGAGATACGAGCATGGTTCCGTCAAAGGCCTCAAAGATCATATGCATTTCTTGAAGGTTTGTTTTTAGCCAGTCTTCTGGGTCGATTAGTTCATAACTTGGATCTGTTTTGGTTCTTTGTACTAGGGATTGGAACACCGCCCCAAAAACGAGTGCACCACCAGCACCTTGCATGGACTTACCCATTGCATCTGCATTGGCAAAAAGCAAAAACTTTCTTTTTTGTAAAATAATAGAGTGGGAGATGTTGATGTCCCCTCCTATGTCATACCTTCGATTTTTGTATTCGAATACTTTTTTCTGACTTACTAAGTGATCCACTTCTAGTTGTGTGCTTTCTACATCTTTAACGGCAAGAGGGCTTAATAGTTGATAGGTGAGAAAGTAGTCTCCATCTTGTTGGATTTTTAATTTACTTATATCTTGTAAGGTCTGATTTAGTTCGTTGGTTCTAAGAGTTACCTTCTCTTCTAATCCTTCATTTAGATTTTTAATTTCCTCATACATTCCTTTCAATTTAGCAATTACTGAATTGAGATAAAATGCTTGTTTGGCGAAATCGTCACTGGATTTAGGAGTGACAAGAACGTCGAAATTTCCTTTGGCAAGTTCCCCTAAGGATCTACTGGTTTCACCAAGGCCTTCGTTTACTGACTTAGCCACAACATAAGAACAAACAATCAGAGGAACGATAAAAATAAAAGAAACAGTAACAATGGGAATCATTGGGTCTTTTACCGCAATTTCACCCATGGCGAGAGAATAAAGGATGTAAGAAAAAATAACAAAGGGTAGGGCGGCCAAACTAAAGAAGGCAACTAGAATCCTTGCAAAATAATTAAACTTAGGAATGTCCTTTTCCTGAAGTTCTATGTTTTTGATTTGAGGAAGATCAAATAGACAACGAATGGAATTTTCAGAAATAAAATAATACGTTACAAAAGAAATCGGTGCAATCATTACAAAAGTAAAAATTGCAGAGCGAGTAACAGAAGGCATATATGCCACTAAATGAAAAAATAAGAGGCTGATGGGAATGACACCAGATAACCAACGTATTACGATTATGATAGCTTCGACTAAGGGATAACGGAATAGAAGAATTTTTACTGATCGGGCATATTCTACTTCTTCTTTGGATAAGGAAGAATTTCCATTGAAAGGGATGGGGATTCTTTCAATTTTTGCATAAACATATTTTAATAATAAGTGGCGAGCAAAAGTACCGAGAAGACCAATTCCAGTAGCAAACACAACACAGAGGGCGATAAAAATTCGCCAGTGTTCAGGTTCCATTTTTTGTGTAATGATAGCATAATACACAGCAAACGGAACGGGAACTGTATGAGTAAACGCTTCGAGTTTTAGGGTTAAATCCCAAAAGATAGTTTCTCGTTTCACGTTCCCACCTGATCCAGCCAATATCGGTTTTTCCATTCTTGGTTCGCAAGGCCCCGAGAGAACTTATGACAAAAAAATCACTATGTCAAGCCAATGCCCACTAGTAACGCGAGAAACTTTAATTTCTGACACAGGTTAGGTTTGGAAGGATTCTAATTTGTTCTTGGATGATTCTAGGTTCCATATGATAACGAATTTATGCGCAAGAACCTACCTGTCACTGACAAAGAAATCGAGTTCCCAGAAGGAACAAAGATCACTTCCAAAACAGATTTAAAAGGAATCATCACTTATGTGAATGCTGATTTTTTGCGTATCAGTGGATACTTGGAAGAGGAACTCCTCGGTGAACCACACAATATCATCCGCCATCCCGATATGCCAAAACTGGCCTTCCAAGATTTATGGGATACCATCAAGGTAGAAAATTCTTGGGTGGGTATAGTCAAAAATCGGACAAAGTCCGGTGATTATTATTGGGTCGATGCCAATGTTTCTCCCATTTACGAAGATGGAAAACATGTGGGTTATATGTCTGTGCGAACTAAAGCGACTAAAGAACAAATTGGCGCGGCTGAAGGTCTTTATACCAAAATCAATGCTGGGAAATGGAAACCAAAAAGAATTGGATTTTTAGAGGGAATGTCCACTCGAACGATTTTTTTGATACAAACTTTTGTTAGTGGATTGTTGCTCGTTTTGTTTTCTCTAAAATCGAATTCGAATTTTCCTTTTTTGAGTGATCCTTTGTGCTTCGGAATGGGTTTTGTTATTTTTTTCCTTCTGGCGGTATTGGGTTTTGGAAAGGTCACGAGAAATTCCCAGTCGTATTTAAGAGCAAAAAAATATTTAGAGAATTTGAATCATGGAAAACTCAAGTTTGATGTGGATATGGAAAAGACCGGGGAACATTCAGAACTTCTTAATTTGATCCGAAAAACGCAGGTAGAATTTCGAGGGATGATTTCTCAACTCATTGGGAATGCTGAAATTGTAAAGTCGCAGATCGCAGGACTGACCCATGCTGTGGAACATATCCACATTGCCTTTCAAGAACTTTCGAATGCCATGTTTACTCTTGCCGATTCTAGTAATATCACTCGCGAAAGTTCCGAAAGTATTTTTCATCAAATGGATTCTTTAAATCACCTAATCAGTAGTATACGATCAGAGTCCAATACAGTTCAGTTGGAATCAACAGAAGCCTATGAGTTTTCTATTTCGGGAAAGGAACGTTCGGATAAAGCCATTGCACAGTTCAACAAAGCCAAAAAACAAATTATCAAAACTTCAGAAACGATCAAAGATTTAGGTGAAAAAACAAAGGTCATTCGAAAGATTACAGAAACCATTGCTGCCATTTCTGAAAAAACCAACTTACTTTCCTTAAATGCATCGATCGAATCGGCAAGGGCAGGAGAGGCCGGAAAAGGTTTTGCTGTGGTTGCCGGTGAAGTGGGAAAATTGGCCGAACAATCGAACAAATCGGTTAAAGAAATCTCTGCTTTTATCGCCGAGTTGACATCTAAAATTTTACAAACAGTGACTGATATCCAAGAAGGACTTAGCGAAGTGGAAGTGGGATCATTGGAGTTTGAAACCGTTCAAGTAGAAATGGATAAAATTCTAAAGAACGCAGAAGAAACCAAAATCAGTGCAGAAAAAATTCACGGTTCCACAGAAGGAACAGAGTCCATGTCGGGTAATGTTTTAGGAAATATAGAAAAAATCCAAACCCAACTGGTTCATACTTCTTCCATCGTTGAAGAGCTGTCAGCTGCTGCCAATGAACAAAAACAAACTATAGCCGCCATTGAAGGATCCATTTCCCATTTGGCCCAAGTGGCGGATCGATTAGATTCGGTCGCCTTTAGATTTCAGTTTTAAAATAAAAAACCCAAAGATGACTTTGGGTTTTCGAATTCAAAATCCAGATGGGATTTCATATAAGTTAGAGAATGGAATGGGTTTGTAACTTTTAGTCTTCTGAATTCCAACCTACAGAATAAATGACTGCTGTGACCGTTGTAAATATTGCATAATAAGCTACCCAAACCCATACGAGAACCGGGGGAGCGAAATTTGTCAAAGACAGTGTCCATAACATGGGGGATACGAATCCAATGATGGAAACCAAAATCCCAACTAAAAATCCACCCACAAGTCCTTGGGGTAGAGAATCTTTCATTAAAGCATAAAGAAATCCAAAAGAAAGCGTGAATACTAAATCGCTGAACACAGGACCTAGCCAAAAAACATCTGTTATGGGAATAAAGAGACCTCTCAAGTTTGGATCAAAGTAAAACTTTGAAAAAAACAACATTCGAAGAGGAATGGAAACGGCTTCCCAAAACGAAAAGGCAAGGAGGAATCGGACCAAAATCCGATTCCATTTTTCTGTATTCAGCGAACTCAAAATCTTACTTTCCTAAGATGAACACGAAGTTCGTCGTTGCTGATCCACCAATGTTGAGCATAAGACCATTCTTTGCTCCTTTCACTTGGTAGTCACCTGCCGTGTTCGTTACTTGTTTGTAAAGATCGAGCATCATACGAACCCCAGAAGCACCAACCGGGTGACCCACACCAATGAGTCCACCGGATGGATTGATTGGTTTTTTACCACCAAAGTCAATGGTTCCATCTTCGATAGCGATGTGTTCTTTTCCTGGTTCAGAGATTCCGAAAGCAGAGATGGCAGCGTATTCAGAAGAAGTAAAACAGTCATGTGTTTCGAACACATCAATGTTTTTAACATCTAAATCAGCACGTTTGTAAGCATCTTTTACTGTTTGGCGAGTCCATGGAAGGATGTATTTGTCCCCAACGGATTCTTGTTTTTTTGCTTCAAAAGTAATTGGTGCTACTCGGTGACCCCATCCTTTGATACGAGGGATATCATCAAATTTGCGACCAGTTTTTTTAGCGTAATCTTTCGCGTAACTTTTAGAAGCAAGTAGAGTCACCGCAGCACCGTCTGTTACTTGGGAACAGTCAGTGATACAAAGTCTTCCACCCACAGCCATGTTGTTGTCTCCACCACGTGCCATAGCATGTTCTTTGTTCATGAACCATGTACGAGTTTGTGCTTTTGGGTTACGTTTTGCGTTTGCGTAATTGATACGAGAAATTTCAGCAAGAGCATCCATAAAACGTTCTTCTTTTAGTTCGTAACGCTCGAGGATCACGTCTGCTAGTTTTCCGAAAAGTTTAGGGAAAGGAAATTGAACTCCCTTCGCTTCTTTATCATAATATGCAGCAGTTCCAAGAAAGTCACCACCCACAGAAGAAGATACAGTTTTCATCACTTCCACACCAAGAACGATCGCTAGATCATAATCTTCAGCACGGATATGTGTGATGGCAGCATCAAGAGCAACGGAACCAGAAGCACAAGCTGCTTCGTAACGAGCACCAGGAACACCGAAAAGAGCAGGGTTTACTTCTGTTAAAAAAGCACCTAAGTGACCTTGGTTGGCATACTGTTCTGCATCGAAGTTACCAACAAAAACAGCCACTCGGTTTTCTTTGTTCAATCGTTTGATTTCATCATAACTAATGCCAACTTTTTCAAGAGCATCATCTAAAACTTCACGCATCATGGACATGAAGGTTTTTCCTTCTTTGGTCCAGTTTCTTTGGAAGTCGGTTTGTTCTCCGCCTAATACGAATACTTTTTCACTCATATGATACTCCTAATTAACCTTTGAAGAGAGACCTTGCATCAAGTTTGTCGCCAAGTTCGTAGAACTTTTTGCCTTCTTTTGCATCTTTTAAAAGTTTTGGAACTGGTACTTTAGACGTTTCCATTAACTTAATTGTTTCTTTTGGTCCACCAAGGAAATCAACAAACGCGGAAGCAGGAACCCAGTTAAAACCGAAACCCATAGCGCCATCAGTGTTTTCTTTTGTATCAACCACTTCTCCCACGAGAGAAAGCGAATAACTGATATAACGTGAAATGAAGTAACGAGCAATGTCTGCTTCGAAACCGGATGCTTTTTTAACTACATCCATTGCACCTTTGTAATCAGACTCTTTGATTTTTTGGCGGGCTTCTTTGATAAAAGGAATATCAAATTTTGGATATGGATCATACTCACCAGTTTTGATATTATAAACAAACTTCTCACGTTTTCCGTCAGCGTGTTTCACAACTTTAGTAAGACCACCACCAGATTTCATACCAAGTTTACCGGCATCGATTAACTTTTGGAAGTAACCAGGAAGTTTGAAAGTTTCGTGAGCTTCGTCTTTTGTATTGTCGTAGATATTGTCTACGATGGCTTTGTGAACATCAAGTCCCACGAAGTCAGCAGTGGCGAGTGGTCCCATAGCGCGACCAGTGTAACCAGACATGATTTCGTCAAGAAGGGCGATTCCACCTTTGTCAGCATATTTCTCAGCAAAGTGAGCCACTTCGTTCATTAACTGAAATCCAATGCGGTTTCCAGCGAAGGCAGGAGTGTCATTTGTATAAACAACAGCGCGACCGAGTACTTTATCCAAGTATTCACCTAACGCTTGTGTCACTTTTTTATCATTACCAGAGTGAGTGACGAGTTCACAAAGGATCATTTTATAAGGAGGGTTAAAAAAATGGGTTCCGTAGTAGTGTTTTTGTCCATCTTCGTCGTAAGCTTTTGCCAAACGACCAATAGAAAGTCCAGAGGACACAGTGGAAACAATGGTTCCGGGACGACGAGCTTTCGCGATACGAATATTGATCGGTTCTTTGACTTCGTAACTTTCCGCCACGAGTTCGAATACCCAATCTGACTCTGCGACAGCTTTTTCCAGATCCGCATCGTAGGAACCGGGGATCATTCTTGCGCGGATTGTATCCGTTTTTACGGATGCGACAGCGGCTTCGATACCCTGTTTTGCTTTTTCAACATCTCTAGCGAGCATATGGACTTTAGCACCACCGAAGGCAGCAATGACGCCCGCACTTCCAGAACCCATGGCTCCGTTGGCACCTAAAATCGTGACAGTTTTGATTTCTCTCATGAAGGAATTTCCGAATCTAATTTTTACTTACCGTTCTAGAAAGCCAAGGTGACAGGAAAATCGTTTTTTTTTGTCAGATTTGTTACAAAAGAGGGTCGAGGGGGCGGGCGGCGGTGGGTACAGTAACCCCGCCCGATGAGAGGGAGGGGTTCTAGACCCGCCACCCAATGGTTTCCTTTTATCACGGCCTGTGTCATTTGGCACGCCACTTCTGAAAATCCCGATTTTTAATTCGGATAAGTTCATAGTTTCAGCTTGGGGCACCCGGGCGGGCTCTCTCCGGGGTTCGCTTCGCTTCCGTCCTCGAGGTTTGCCGCCTCTTCGGACCAAGCCCTTCGGATCCCTGGTGCGGGACGAAGAGTTAAGATCAAATCATAAATGAACTTTACATGAGATCCTTTGCCAAAGATTCAAAATAAAATCCCAGCGCCAGCGGTAGTAGCGGAAATCCTTTCGCGATGCGAAAGATTGGAGCGGATGACGCGGTCGGTTTTAGAATTTCTGTTTGTCAACTAACGGATTCGAGGCGCCCAAAAGGAAAATCGAAAATTCCATCTTGGGCATTGTTTTTGGGTAATGATTTTTTAGATTTTATTTTTCCCGAACTTCTCTCTCCAAAAACTCCGTAAATTCAATTTGTCGGTTAATGAATGTTAGATTATATCTACTTTCGTAAAATAACAGGGCACTTGCCAAAAACAAACAAACGCCGCCGGTAATTGCCACAACGGTCGGAATCCAAGAAAACTCTTTGGCAAAAGCAAGGGTGATGGCGAGTGTTAGGCTTGAAATCACAAATAGAGAAGTGGCCAAATACAAAAAAGCCATGGAACGTTGGATGAGGACGGCGCGTTTTTTTTGGATGAGGAGCTGTTGGCGCATGTAAACCATTCGTTCTTTTTGAAAACCTCGTTTGCCTTCGAGTAGTAATTCCACTTCCGATTTTAAAAGATTCACACGATCAAAAATTCGTCCAAGCCTGTTGGCTGTGGAAAATATCAAACTGGCACAAGCAGAAACAAGGACGGCTGGGGTGATCATACCGGAAAGAATTTCGGAGTTGGAAAAAGATTCGAACATAGGAATATACTCTATGGGCCCGTTTGAATTTAAAGAAAAAAAGAAATCGTATCGGATAAAGATACAGCTGTATTGCAAAAATATTTTTTTGAAAGATAGGAAAGGGTAGATGAATCAATTGGGGTTTTAGTATCATTTAACGTCTGGTAAACGAAAATATTTCATTGACTTTCTTATTCGTATATTATAAAATAACCGCTGTCATACCCAAATGAGAATAAGAATGTTTGTCTTTGTTTCCTTAAGTTTCCTTAAGTTTCCTTAAGTTTCCTTTTTGCTTATTGTGTAAATTCGATTCCCAACAAAACCGATCGAAAAAAAGCAATATCTGCCAAACTCACACCACTTCTATTGGGAATGCCGAGTTCCGGCGGACAAGAGGGACATAATCTTACTGGTGTTTATGACCCGAATGCAATATACTTTCCAAATGAGGAGGAGCTGAATGCTTCTCTTGCGATGGAAGAAGGTTTGGATGCCCAAAAACTCTTAACCCCAGAATCGCTGCAGAAAACCACTGCTGACTTCACTGAACTCAACAAGTATGTGTTTCTATCTCCTGCAGAAATGGACGAGGAGGCTCTTGCTTGGAAGAATGGAACGTCATTGCCGCAAAGGACTCTTTCTCTGAACGAACAGGAAGTTCGCTATCAAGAGAAAAAAAATCTTATGAATGACTTTTATGCAAAAGCACTGGAAGACATTCCCAAACTATCTCCCATACAATTGTCTCATCTGCGAGGGAATTCTTTTCTTGGGATTTTTGCTCATTCGTATTTGAAGGACTATTTTGTGAGTTTACCAGAATCAGAAAAACAAATCATCGATACCAATTTACATTGGTTAGTTTCTCTTCGCAAAGCAGCCATTGATGAAGCAGTGAGGAGAGGCAAATAATATGAAGCAATGGATTCTATTACTTCTACTTATTTTTAGTTTTCTCTCTTGCGAAGATCCTGAGAAAAAAAGCCGGAGCAATGCGGAAGGTTTTTTTGTGATTTGGTTTGAATCACTATTTAGAATTTCTGGGCCTTATGATTCTGCTTGCGATAACCCTAATTATTCCACTCCTCTTTCTTTGAACAGTCTCGTAACTTTAGGAACCTTCAGCCAGAAATACCGTATTACAACGGGTTCCAATGGTTTTAAATATGCATTTACGCTTTCAGGAGACTATCCGAATTGTGGGGTGACACTTTATGTTTATAATTGTTCAAAACCGAATGTTCATGCAAGGAATTCCGATGTAAATTGTGATTCTGGAACATTTTCAAACCATGTTTCTGGGGGTACACAAACATGTGTTATTCCTTCTTTTGCTAATCAGATGATTTTGATTTTGATTGAACCAAATTCATCATCATATCCTACTACTAAATGTTCTACGATCACATTTGAGGCCCTACCTTGAATAAGTTTCTTATACTAACTATAGTGTTTTTTGGAAATTCAATGTTGGTTGCACAACCATTTGCAAATATACCTGATACTGAATCTTGCAATACAAGCTCTATGTTTTCTTCACCAATTCAATCATCACCTGATCCAGTAAATCCACTTTACTACTCTAAAACTAGAGTAACTTTTTATGGGGATAGTCGCATTGACTTTGCCAATGCAGTTCCTTTGGGGTATAATCCGGCTTTGTATTATGCACCCTTGATTCAATCCGCAGATTATCCTGGGGTTTCTTTTTCCCTTGGACTTTTTTATGGAGTATCCAGTTTGGATTTTTATTTAGGCACGGATCCGAGTTGGAACATTCAAAATTTTGGCCATGGTGGCGATAGTTCCATTGCAATGTTCGACCATTTGAAAAAATGTCTTGGTCGGCCTAATTATACTATCGCACCAAATGTTGCGTTTGAAATTGGAGGGAATGATTATTTGCAGAATATGTTGATGATTATGCTTTTGCCTTGGAATGGAGATGCCTATATCAACAGAACTCTAAATAATATTGAAAGATCGATTACTCTCTTATACCAGAAAAGAAAAAATGTTTTAATTGTCGGGAATTATCCTGCTATTGGCTGGTCGGCATTGTTAGGGTTACCTGATGAACATAAGGGATTTGCATTTAAAACATTTAATTTTAAATACCAATATATCCTTCATAGGCGATCCATTTCCGATCAAATTTCTTTCGCCAATGCGCAAGCTTCCATCCAAGATATTTTAAAAGATATTTTGACCGAATATAATGGTGTGTCGATGGCTGATTTGTTGGGAGGGGTGATCTATGCTACTTTGACAAATCCAATCAATGATGATAAAAAATGTTTTGGAATGACGATACCTCAAAATGTGTTAGCCCCGTATTTCTGTTGGCTCGCTGCGAATCTTAGTGCACCAGGTACAATACCCTCTCATTTAATGCTTCGCCAAGAGTTACAATACCCTGAAATACAATCTAGGAGGCGACCGTATTTCCAAGCACAAGGATTAACTCTCGAATACTTACAAATTTGGGAAAAATTTATAAGTCCATTCACGGGAGAGCCTTGGGTTGTGAATGATGCTTTGATGGGAGATGTTGTGCATCCGAATGCCATTGGGCTTTCTGTTTGGGGCCAGCAGGTAGCCGCCAAAATCAAAAGTATGGGTTGGCATCTCCCAGCTGTTCCTCCTGTAACGACTCCTCCACCGCCACCGACAGATACTGGTGGTGAAGTGGTAGACAGACCAGAACCAAAACCAATTTCAGATTTAGAATTACTAATTCTATGTTTTTGGTTTGGATTTTGCCATTTATAATAAACTTAAATAAGATGATTCCTTTTTCGATTCGCACCATTAGTGTAACCCTTGAAGAAGATAGGAAGTAAAATGCTTCCTGTGAAGCAATGGATTCTATTACTGCTCCTTATTTTAAGTTTTCTCTCTTGCGAAGACCCTGAGAAAGAAAGCCGGAGCAATGCCGAAGGTTTTTTTGTGATTTGGTTTGAGACATTGTTTAGGAGTTCTGGATATGACTCTGCTTGTGATAACGAAAGTCTGTCAACTCCCTTGACTCTAAGTTCTCCAGTGCTTTCCAGTTCCGTTCAGAAAAGATACCGATTCACTACAGGTTCGTCAGGACTGAAGTATAATTTTTCGGTATCTTCCGATTATCCAACCTGCGGAGTGATTATAGATATCAGGAGTTGCCGACCCCCTTATTCATTTGCTAGCGATAGTGGTATTGTCGTCTCCTGTAATTCAGGTGGCTACCGAAATTACGTATCCGGCGGAACACAAACATGTCAAATTTCTAATTTTTCGAACCAAGTAGTTCTAGTGTATTTGATTTCTGCTTCTTCATCTTATCCAACTACACCTTGCACAACGGTGCAGTTTGAGGTGATTCCTTGATGAAATATCTAGATTTAACAAACTATGAAATTTCATTGAACTTTGTATTAGAAATTTTATGAAACTAGTGATTGTGTTACTTCTACTTATGTTTACCTTTGTATCTTGCGAAGATCCTGATAAAGAAGGCGGAGTCAATAAAGAGGGATTGCTGCTGTTCGAGTTTCTTAATTTTATAGGCAGACAATCAGGGCAATATGATTCAGCTTGTGATGATCCAAATAAATCTATTCCTCTTCCTTTGAACAGTCTTGTAACTTTGGGTTCATTGAGCCAGAAGTATCGCATCACACCAGGTTCCGGTGGTTTGAAATATGCATTCACTCTGTCGGTCGACTATCCGAACTGTGGAGTAACACTTTTTATATACAATTGTACTAACCCGAACTTTTTTGCATCAAATGCAGATGTAAGTTGTGACTCTGGAACATTTTCAAACCATGTTTCTGGAGCTACACAAACATGTGTTATTCCTTCTTTTACAAATCAGATGATTTTGATTTTGATTCAGCCGAATTCAGCATTATACCCAACGACTAAATGTTCTACCATCACCTTTGAGGCATTGCCATGAAAGATATATTCGAATTTCTATGATCTGCAAAACCATTCAGTAAACTTTCCCTGATCCTCGTGTTCGTTCTACATGACCACTACTGGTATCTTCAAATACTTGGTAAAGTCTTCCAGTTTTGTGAATCGTTTTACAGTTTCAAAATCTTTTTCAGCTTCTGGGTATTGACGGGAAAGGTAGTGTAACCATTGTTTGATCCTGCCTGCACGACTTTTTGCTTCCATGTCTGCTTCTAAACTCAACCAATATTGAAATAAAATTTCTTTCATTTCTTCCCAAGTAAGGCATTCGTTTTTATCCTGACGAATCATTAAAGCAAGGGCAGGGTTTGCAACAACTCCTCGGCCAATCATAATGTCTCTGCAACCAGAGATTTCTTTACACCGGTTTGCATCAGAGGTGGTCCAAATTTCTCCGTTGGCCACTACAGGAACCTTTACTGTAGTAACAATTTTTTGAATCCAATCCCAGTAAGCAGGAGGTTTGTATCCGTCTGTTTTGGTTCTGGCATGAACCACAATTTCTTCAGCTCCGCCCTCTTCCAAAGCCTTGGCACAAACAAGCGCCAGTTCGGTGGAGTCAAAACCGAGACGCATCTTGGCAGTCACAGGAATTTCTTGAGGAACAGCACTGCGAATAGCCTTTACAATCGCAAACATCTGGTCGGGTTCTTTGAGAAGAGCAGCACCCCCACGGTTTCTGTTGACTGTAGGTGCAGGACATCCGAAATTAATATCAATACCATATGCACCAAGAGATGCCACCTTACTTGCGTTCTCTGCCATACAAATGGGATCGGAACCTAATAGTTGCACTTTTACTGGAACCCCCGCTTTGGTTCGGCATCCATCATACAACTCAGGAACATATCGATAGAATCTATGAGATGGTAAGAGAGTATCGTTCACACGAATGAATTCGCTGACACATTCATCAAATCCACCTACGCGTGTTAGTGTATCACGCAATCGGTAATCCAGAAGTCCTTCCATGGGGGCAAGTAAGATTCGCAAAAGAAAAATAGTCCTATCCAGTCACTTTTCGCACCAGGGCTCGGCTGATCATTCGTATTTTTGCAGCAAATGGAAGGCGTTTTATGTTGGTTCCCACAATCCCTTGGGTGAAACGCGTTTTTTTACTGTAATCGATATGAACATCCAAAATGACGGGACGACCTTCTTGGGTAAGGTTCCAAGCAGTTTCTAATTTATCTTGGATCTCATCATTACTTTCTATTCGCAAATATTCCGCACCCGTTGCTACGGCAATCCCTTCAAAACGAGTGGTTCCAAGGACCGTACAGGTTTTACGATTGTAAGGGACTTGTTGGGCCTGTGCAATTTGAGCCAATTCGCCGTCATTGAATACAGTAAAAATGGCTCCGATTTTGTTTCTACTAGCAGTTACAATTTCCATACAAGTCATAAGGAAAGCTCCATCACCTATGATTCCAATCACAGCCTTATCAGGATTTGCTAATTTTGTTGCGATCGTTGCCGGCACCGCATAACCCATACAATTAAAATCAGTAGGAGAAATCATATGTTTTGGTTGATGAATGGGCATAAGTTCTGCTGTTAGAAATGTATGATTCCCATCATCTACGACAACAAACCCATCATCAGGTAAGGTTGTACGCAAAACACTGAAAAATTTTGCCGGATTGACTCTTTCCTTACTATCATGTTGAAACCATTCATCCTTGTACGCCTGTTTGTTTTTTAGGATATCTGATTTAATTTTTTCTGTTCGTTCTTTTCGACTATGATCCGTTAGTTGAATTTTAAGTTTTAACCGCTTAAGCAATTCTGGTAGTATTAATTTGGCATCACCTGTAATTCCTACTTTGGCAGGGTAATTGGCATTTAAAACATCTGGATTGATATCGATATGAATTAGATTTTTTGGTACTGTTACTCCAAAACTTGCCGTTGCGATTTCGGCAAAACGAGTTCCCACCGCGAGTAAACAATCACAATCAGAAAATGCCTTTGTAGCTGCCGGCACTGCTGCGACACCGAAACTCATTCCGCAGTGCAAAGGATGATTTCCTGGAAAAGAACTTAATCCCTGTAAGGTGGTAGAGACTGGTGCTCCGAGTAGTTCTGCAAGTTCAACTGTTGAAGTGGTCACATCGACCGCCCCCCATCCCAAAAACAGACCTGGTTTTTTGGCTTTTATCAATAATTCAACTGCTTCATCAACACTTGCCGAAGGAAATGGAGTATGAATCACTGTTTGTGTTTTACTATATTCTTTATAAGTGGGAATGGATTCCACCGGACCCTCATAAAGTTGAATGTTTACTGGAATTTCTACAAATACAGGTCCTGGTTCTCCACTCACAGCGATTTGATAGGCTTCGTAAAGAGTTTCGACCACTTCCTCTTGTGATTTGATTTTGAAAGTTTTTTTCGTAATGGGTTTGAGCAGAGTATGTTGGTCCATATCATGCAATTGGTATTTAAATTGTGAATCACTACGCACACCACCAGCAATCACTAACATAGGAATCCCATCTAAAAAAGCCTCCCCAATTCCACTCGCGGCATGGGTCACCCCCGCTGCCGGTACAATGACTACCGCTCCAATAGAATCACTGGTGCGACTGATTGCATCGGCCATAAACGCACCACAACCTTCATGAGTTACGAGCATAGGATGGATCAAATCAGAATTATTTAATTCATCATAGATTTCGGTATTGTGGACTCCTGGAATTCCAAAGGTATAACGAACTCCAATTTGTTCTAAAGCATATCTTACTAACCAAGCACCTGTTTTTTTCATGTGATCATACTCCCTTGTTTTTATCCTTTCCGTGAAATACTATCGTTGATTGATTTTGCGGCTGCTCTTGCTGTTAGGATACAACCAGATAAAAAAGTTCCTTCTAGAGACTTAAATCCACTAGCACCACCTCCACCAAATCCGGCCGCCTCACCGATGGCATATAATCCTTCTATAGGTGCACCTAACGAATCAATCACACGGCTTTGTAAGTCCGTTTGGATTCCACCTAAACTTTTACGTGTGATTAGTCTTAACTTGATTGCAATGAGTGGTCCTGCTTTTGGATCTAGAATGGGTTTTGGGGAACAGGTGCGAACACGATCAGAACGCCATGATCTTGCATGTTGGATCCGCCTCAATTGGTCGTCGTTCCAAAGTCCTTTACCGCGTTTGATCACATCATCAAACTGAGTGACTTCTTGATTTAATACTTCGTAATCAATTGAATGATCAGCATTGAGACGATTCATTTTTTCGACTAATTCTCGTAAGTTATTGGCAACAATAAAATGATCGCTTTCTTTTTGTAACTGTCGCACTAACCTGTGGTTTCCGAGTAAAACTTCCCTTAGAAAAGAAAAAAGTTTACGATCACGGATCATGGGGTTGTGTTCGGAACCGGAAACGGCAAGTTCCTTTGCTGCAATCCTCCAATTCAGAAGTTGCCAAGTATAAGGTTTTTCCAACTGCGACGTTTGTCGGCAAAGTTCATTCGTATCAAAACCTGTCATCATCGGTCGAGGCCCGATCCGACGACCTGAATGGTCGAGCCACAAGGCTGACTTACAAGGAATCAGACTGAGTCCATGAGCTTCAAATTGTGGTTTGGGATTCGGAATTCCCGCAGCATAATTCCACATTTTATCCAAATGTGTGAGGTTTCCGCCATGTTTTTTGACGGCATCATGAACTAGGCCATCGGCAAAAGGGTGAGAGCCGTTCAACATTTCCTTGGGAGGTTCGCCCCAAGGTTTGTGCCAATGTTCCCGCACCTTATCAAGGCAACCCGTGATACCACCTGTTGCTACCATTACATGGTCTGCATAAAATGTTAAGTCTTTCTTCCCCGTATTCTCTTGTTCGGCGATACAACCAACAATTCTTCCATTTTCTTTGATTAGATCCGTAACTTTGTGTTCAAATAGATAGTTTAGTTTTGCACTGTTGTGATGTTTTTTTAACAACTCTTCGAAACGTTCTACCAAACGATGGCCAGTTCCCCAAAGAACATGATAACGAGGAACAGAATTTCCTCTTTTGTATTCTCCTCTTTCTACCCAATTGACCACTGGAAAAAAATGTAAATTTAAACTTCTAAGCCAATGATATACTTGTCCAAGACTTTCATGTACATATTGTTCTGCCCACTGTTTAGGAAAAACATCTTCGGCACTAAAGTTTGCAAAGGAATACCAATCATCCAAAGCAATTTCGGGAGTGTCTTTGATTCCTAAACGTTTTTGTAGCGGGGTACCTACTAGTGCCATTCCTCCAAACGAAAGTTTGGCGAGTCCACCCAGGTGTTCCGTTGTATCTCTTTCTAAAATTAAAACAGATTTTCCTTGGTTGAGGCATTCGTATGCTGCTACCAAACCTGCAATTCCTGCTCCAATGATAATGACATCGTTTCTTTTTACGACCACTATGAATTCCTCCGGTTACTTTATATGAATCAAATAGAACTCAATTTCGCTTTATATAAAATGAATCGCTTACTTTTGTTTGTAATGATGTATTTTATGTCAGAATGTACACCATAAAAGTTCAAATGAAACAAATGCGACTCGTTTTTTCAAAGTGGTAAAGTTTAAATTTTAGAATTAATTTAATAACAAATGTGAGGTGATTGAAAATTTATAATTATAACTAGAATCATTCTATAAAACGATATATCGCTTTTATGTTTAATTATTGTTAGTTTATTTTTGTCAATGTAACCGTGATTTTATATTTAATGTTTTATGGGTCGGCTCCATGTTCTCTCAGGAGTAGGGTAGGCTTCGTTACTATCGGAAAATATTTTTGTATTCATATTCGTTTTCATTTGTTGGTAAATGAATTTAAGAAAAGTGTTTTGGTGTTAATTGTTCTCAGATTCATTTTTAATGCTCGATGAAAATGATTCTTTAGTCCTTCCTTTTGAAAATAAACAAACAAACAAACTTTTTGATCCATTTAGAGGTGAAAAATAAGAAAGTATTAATTTTGTATGTAACTACAGTTATGTGATATTTTTAGAGGTGCTGCCGATTTAATTCGGTTTGGTCAAACAAGATTTTGACTATCGAAGAAATTGATTGGGTTTGATTCACTCAATCAATAAAATATAACGAATGGTGACTTTGTAGGCTATGAACCCTTGGGAACTAGGCTCATGGAAAGGCTAAGTGCAGGTTTAGAGTGCTCTTCATTCCCCTAGGTGATGCCAGGTGATTCAGGATGCGTTTTTTTCTCTATTTCTGTAAAAAAGAATTTCCAACTTTGGAAATAAATGAATGAATCATTGATTGCTTTTCCCTTTTTCTTAATTCATAAGACTTAGTTTCCTTTCCTCTTTTATTTTGTTTTTCCGGAGTATCGGTTATGGCGATTCAAGTTCAAATTCCACAAAACACAACCTTATCTTTCAAAACAGATTTGAAGGGTAATATTGTATGGGTGAATGATGATTTTGTTAAATTGATTGGGTTTGATCGGAGTGAATTGCTCGGTCATTCGATTAAGAAAGTGCAACATCCGCAAACACCTGTATCCGTAAGTAAAAAAATTTCTAAAACCTTAAGTTTTAATGAACCATGGAATGGTATCTTGAAAAATCAAACAAAGTCGGGAGATTATTTTTGGGCAAATGCAACAGTAACTCCTTATTATGACAGCAAAGGAAGTTCTGTCGGTTATATGTATGTCGAACGATCTGCTTCTGAAAACCAAATCAAAAAAGCAGAAACATTTTATCTGAATCCCAATCTGAATGAATCTGGTTTTACTTTGAATCCAAAAAAATTGGTATATAAGTTTAAAATTAAAACCAAACTTCTTTTCGTTTCTGGCCTTATGGCAAGTATGATGATCGTTTTAGGGATCAATCTAATACTAATCAAAAAAGTAGAATATGAAGATGCATTCAATCGACTCAAAGGATCCGAATTCAATTTAAGTTTGACAAATCTTATGCAACTAACAGCAAAACACAGAGGACTGATGGCCCGTGTTTTGAGTGGTGATCCAACGGCAAAAGAAGGTTCCTTACAAATTGAAAACCAATTGGATTCTACGTTTAAAAATTTTCTAAACTTAAATGAGGAAGAAGGAAAACACTTCCGAGTTTATGAACTTTCCAAAGAAACATATAATGATTGGAACCATCTTAAAGAAGTAAATCCAGGTTTAACTCCAAAGGAAAGTTATTTAGCTCATGTAAGTCTAATTAAAAAAATGTTAAACGTGAATAGCGAAGTAGGAGAATCTTCGGGATTGTTTTTGGATCCTGATAAAGATACTTATTTTATGATTGATGTTTCGCTATCTAAGTTACCATATTTAGCTGAAAAACTAGGTCAACTTCGTGCAACAGGTTTAGCATATGTAGGTAAAGGAGCAAACGCTGAAGAGTCGGAAAAAAATTTGCTCCAAGAAATTATGGGAGCAAATATCGGATATTTCGAATCCATTTCCATTAGTATCACATTCATAGCTAAGTTTAATTCTGATAGTAAAGCCATTATTGAAGCTTACAAACATGCAGAAGCTGATTTTCCTCTTTTACATAAACTCATCCAAGATAAGATTATCAAAGAAAAAATTCCAACGGCAAAACCTTTGGAATATTACAATGCGACAACCAATTTGATCGATCAAATTTTTAACGTGAACCAAATGATTTCTAGGCAACTCGCTGAAAAGTTTAAAGCAAGAGCCGATCATGCTAAAAATTATGCAACAATTATGACCATTGTCACACTAACTATTCTTGTTTTTTTAATCATCCTTCAATACTTAATTATACAAAGCATAATGTCTGTGATACAAGATAGCACTAATATCATTAGTCAAATTGTTCGTGGCTCTGGTGAGTTAAAGGAAAATTTAGATTATGGAATTAATGATGAAATCGGAGGGCTTTTGAAATGGATGGGAGTATTCATTTTAAATATTACAGAAATTGTTTTTATTTTGAGACAAGTATCAGGTGAGTTATCTGCTAAATCAAAGGATGCTGCGAATTTGGTTCGTAATTATTCCATAACGACACAAGACCAGGCGGCTTCTACAGAAGAAACCTCTGCCGCAACAGAAGAATTAGCTGCCTCCGTTGAAAATGTTTTTTTAAGTATTTCGACACAGGCAGATCATTTGAAAGAAATCGAAAAAGTAACTTCCGACTTTAAAATGGCGATGTCGGATGTTGCGAATGCTATGTTGGGAATGACAAATCTAACTGAAGAATTTTACAAACAAGCAAATGATGGAATGTTGACTACAAAAAATACTGCAGATTCCATTCATATCGTAAACCAAAAGGCCGAGTTAATTGACGAAGTTGTGAATATCATTAATGATATTTCAGATAGAACCAACTTATTGGCTCTCAACGCAGCCATTGAAGCCGCTCGAGCTGGTGACCTAGGTCGTGGGTTTGCTGTTGTCGCCCAAGAGATAGGAAAACTTGCCGAACAAACTGCACATAATACTCGTAACATCCAATCATTAACCACAGATACTAAATCTGCAATTAAAACCAGCGTTGGGATGATGATGAATACAGAAGAAAGTTTTCGGGAGTTATTAAATAATATTACAAAGATTCAAGAGACGGCAAAACTTGTGAGGTCAGCTCAAGACAAACAAACGGAAGACACAAATCGAATTGTGGAATCGGTTCATAAAATTAATGAAAATTCTCTTCATATCTTGAATGCAGCCTCTCAGGAAAAAATAGCGGTCGAAGAAATTTCTAAATCTATTGAAACTATAGCCACTGGAACTCAGGTCATTGCGGACAATTCATTGGTATTGCTTGAGACAGCAAAAGATATAGAGGTTACCGGCGAACATTTACAAACCGCAGTGGAAACTTATAAGTATTAGAAGGTAAAGATTGGATTTTTTTTAATCAACAACTTGTTTGATTCATCTTTGACGAAGGAGTTATTGAAATAAAAAAGTAATTTCTTGCTTAAAAAAGAGGATTGTTTTGATGATTCATTAATTATGGGTTTTAGCAAATGGCAGTCAATTTCTATAGAAAATTTTTAGTTTTCCTTATATTTACAATTCCGTATGGAATGTATGCTAAAACTTGGTCAGATTTAGAATCGGAAAAGGAAATCCAAGTATATGGTAGTGAGCGAAGTGTTAAGTTCACTGCTAGTAATATTTTCTATGACGTGGAAAATTGGACAGGTCATTATTCTGTTCGCGCACTTGGATTCTATCGTTATTATGATTATCCAAAGGCAAAAACTAAATCTATATTTCCCTTTTACTATCACATTCAAAGTAAATCAGATAATCGAGAATACAAACGAATCTTGAATGTGAACAAAACAATAGAAAAAAACTCCATTGATCAATCAGTGTATCCTTTTGTTTTTTGGGGAAATGATTCCAATAGTTCTTATTTAACAACCATTCCTTTTTTCTTTTCTAACTCGAATGAACGAGAAAGTCGATTTGGGTTTCCCGTGATTCCAATATTTTATTATCATAATCGTGAGACTACTGGTGATAATAAAAATCATTACACTCGTTTGTTTACTTTAATTCATTCGGAGATCGATGACAAAAAGGGTTTTCATGAATTTTCAATTTTTCCTATAGTTTACTATTCCAAAGAAAATTACCTTTTCCTCCCTTTGGTTTTATTTTATCAAAACTTCAGATCGAATTTTAATAAATATTGGTTTGGCCCCATTTATTATTCGAATCACAAAGTGAAGGAAGAACGCCTAGTGGTCGCATTTCCTTTTTTAGCACATTACCGTGCTCCAGGGAAGGAATTTGATCTTTTTTTTCCTTTGTACTTTAATTACTCAAATTCAGAAGAAGATTATCATATCAATTTATTATGGTATACAAAAACGAATTCGGCAAATGTAAATCTGGCATCTAACGATGGAAATGTGTATTTAGATTTTGATTTTGGTTTGTTATATAATTTAGTAGGTTATTCCCAAAGAACCAAAATCTTGAATGGAAGTTTCGATCCCCAAAAACCAAAATCAATCGAAGTGGATAATCCCAAGGTAGTAAAAAAACGAGAATTCAATCGGGAGAATAGCGATAGTTTTATTGGTTATAATTTACTTTTTGGAATTTTTTCTTATGAAAGGGCAGATTCCAAAAAACACATTCGTTTGTTGCCTCTTGCTTGGTTTACTTGGGATGAGGCCTCGGACGATAATGTGGTTTTATTACCTCCTTTTTTTCCTATTTGGTTCAGTTATCAATCAGATGACTTGGAATACAAAGTATTGTTTCCGTTGTATGGAAAACAAAAAGATAGAGATTCGGAGTTTCGTGCTTATTTATTAAATCTTTATTTAACAGAGGATTCCAAAGAAGAAAATCGAAGGGAACGTTCTTATTTTTGGCCCTTGGTTAATGTTCATGAATCTGATAAAAAAACAGGCCATAGGTTCCTTCCTTTTTATATACATCGCAATTATAATGTAGGAGAACGTAACCATACCGAGACCTTAACATTGTTATCTTCTTATCAGAAATCAACAGGACTCTCCTCTACAGAAACCAAATTTTTGTTTTGGCCACTTTGGATTTCTTATAAAGACAGAATTTCTCCTCATTACGAAAAAGAGAAAACACTATGGATCACTCCTTTTTTCTATCGAAATATGAGAGAGAGTGGTACAAGGACTAATTTGTTTTGGTTTGTTGATTGGGAGTGGTACCAAGAACGCGATTTATCCACAAACTTTAAAACGAAACCTAAAATCAATACTGAGAAGTCGGAAACGCTATCACATCTTTTGATTTTTCCATTTTATAAAACAAACACTAGTTTTTCTGTGATTCCTTTGTCATTTAATGATTGGAATAGTGATGGTTTTACTACCTTTACTTTTTTTAACTATTTGAAATGGAATCGACAAGGGCATTATTATAACTTTTTGTTTTTAGTTGAATCGGAAAATACTGAATCAAGTTATGAGTTTCAAAGTTTACGTGGTTTGTTGTGGGATTTTCAGAGAAAACCTACTGAAATTGAGAAGTTGACTTTATTGTGGTTAGGTTATGATGATAAATCTTACAAAACAATTTATAATTTTTTCCCAATTGTAAGAACTGCAGATGCTCATCAAGAAAAGTCAAGACTCTATGGTCCGTTTGTTTATTATCTTTTCGACTCTGAAGAAGAAAAAACAGAACTGATACTTGCGGGCCTTGGTTACTACCACAATAGAACCAAATCCAACAACCAGTATTCAACATATTTATTGTTAGGTGTTTTATACCAAGAGAAAACCGAATTAGAAAGAGGATTTGTAAAAAGGGGAAGCCTCTGGGGTTGGCTTTGGGAATACCAAACAGAAGACAACGGATATGAAAAATTTTCTATACTGAAATTATTTTCTTATACAAAGGAAACGGATGGAACTAAAAAAATCATGGGTATCTCTTTATAAATAATGAAAGATTCAAAACCAAAAATTCTCGCAATTTCGGGTGGCATTAGTTCGACCTCATATAACAAAAAGATTTTGTTAACACTGAAACGTGATTTTTCAGAAGACTGTGATATAAATGTATACGAAGCAATTGCCGATCTTCCATTTTTTCTATCTGGCATTAAAGAGGAGGAAACACCAAAAGTTGTAAAAGGTTTCTTAAATGAAATTGTGAATGCAGACGGTGTCCTTGTTTGTTCTCCTGAATATGTATTTAGTATACCTGGTGTACTGAAAAATGCTTTGGAATGGGCTGTTTCTTCTGTAGTTTTTACAGATAAGCCGGTAGCTCTGATCACTGCCGCTTCAGTCGGTGAAAAAGCACATGAATCTTTACTTCTGGTATTAAAAACAATTGGAGCAAATTTATCAGTGGAAACTAATCTCTTGATTTCTGGTGTAAAAGGAAAAGTGTCAGTGGACGGCGAAATCATTGATCCATCTACAAAACAATCCATCCAAAATTTGATGGCAGTGTTTATAAACTCATTAAAAACAAAGTAGAGTTTTTCTCTAAGAACAAAATTAAATGTAATGAATTTGTCTATGAGTCGATAGCCTTATTTTTGTTAGTCTAAGGGAATACGATAACCATCGCAATAAATTATAGAATTAATAATATTGATTGCGGCTATAGTAAATACACTAAGTTTGGCATAGTCGCTCAAACATTTTCTTTCTATGATTCGTTATTTATTCATTGTATTAGTTTTTGTATCCTGTAATAAAGATTCACTCAACAACGCTTGTGATATTAGTTCTGATTCCTATTTGAAGTCAGTTTTTTTGTTTAATTTAGTTGGTGAATCCAAAAGTTATTGTTCAACAGGTATGGTTGATCTCAGCCCATCGATTATCGTTGTCAATGCAAGACAAGGTAGTGTTTCGGAGGGTGGTGGAAGTTTAACTATTGGTAGTTCGACTATATTTAATGTTACTCTAAAAGAAATCCCTGGAGCAAAAGTTGATATTCAGTTATCAATTTCGCATCCTTCGTATGCAACGGTTAGCCCCTCTGAACTTAGTTTTGATTCTACAAATTGGTCAAAACCTCAAAACATTCAAGTAACAGGCATTAATGATTCTGTTGCCAATGGTAATCGACCATTTCGTGTGACCCTAGTTCCAACTTCAGAAGATAGTAGTTTGGACTTAAATCCCCGGGAAATTCAAATGCAAATTTCTGATAACGAGAAGAGGTTATTTTTATCTGCAAGTACATACCAAGGGGGTGGATTTGGAGGAGTGTCAGGAGCAGATGCAATTTGTGCTTCAGATATTCAATGTCCACCTGGCTCAATCTGTAAAGCAATGATCTTAAATGGAACCACTCGAGTCGCATCAGCCACTGCAAATTTAGGAGATGGTCAGATAGATTGGGTATTAAAACCAAATGCTCACTATTACTTATCAGACGGGGTTACTTTAGTTTCCAATACCAACGGTACTTCTTTGTTTCAGTTTCCATTTACCACTGCAGTTGATTCTGTTAATTATGGAACATGGTTTGGTGGGGTTGCAGGATGGATATATGATACCAACACTAGTTGTTTTACATGGACGGCGGTTGTAAATACGGAATCAGGATATATACTAAGAACTCAACAAACATCCAATTTGTTCTTAGGCGCTACCTATGCTTGTAATAACCTCTTAAAATTATTATGTGTCGAACAATAAAAATATAAATTTTTCATTTGACACTCCATATCTGCCAGATATAGCTTGGAAATATATCTAATAGATATGGGGTCTCATGCAAACAAAACAAAGAAATCTTCTCGTTATCCTGGGTCATCCGAATCCGAATTCTCTTTGTGGGCATTTGGCGGAATCCTATGTAAATGTCGCAAAAAAATCAGGTCACAATGTTAACTTTTTAAAACTTTCAGAGTTAAAATTTGATTATAATTTGTATTCAGGTCATAAAAAAGATATTGTACAAACCCTTGAACCTGATTTGGCATATAGTCAGAAATTAATAACAGATGCGGACCATTTAGTTTTTGTATTTCCGAGTTGGTGGGCGAGTATGCCTGCAGTTTTAAAAGCTTGGATTGATCGTGTTTTTTTACCTGGTTTTGCCTTTAAATATAGAAAAAACTCTCCTTTCCCCGAAAAACTTTTGTTAGGAAAAACTTCTCGAATTATGGTAACTATGGATGCACCTAGTTGGTATTACAGATGGTTTAATAAATCTCCTGGTATCCAATTGTTAAAGTTTGGTACTTTGGAATTTTGCGGAGTTTCAAAAATTAAAGTGAATATTTTTGGAGAAGTGAGAACTCGAAAATCGCAACATTTTCTCAAATGGACAAAGTTTGTAGAGTCTTTGGCAATCAAAGGAGTATGATATGCATTTTGTTAATACGGAACTTCATAACTTTGAATCCAATGGCAAATACTTAAACTTCGAAGGCCATTCCATATTCTATCGTACGATCGGAGAAGGTGAATGTTTATTTCTATTACATGGCTATCCATTTAATAGTTTTGATTGGAGTTTGATAATTCCTAAATTATCTGAAAACAGAAAAATCGTTCTTTTGGACTTCTTAGGTATGGGTTTTTCCGATAAACCACAAAATCACTGTTATTCATTTGAAGAATATGCGAAGATAGTCAATGAAATTGCAAAACATCTGAATGTGATAGAAGCAGAGATATTGGCTCATGATTTAGCAGTCAGTGTAGTTCAAGAAATGTTATCATCACCCGAAAAAAACTCATTCAAAATTAGTTCTATTGCTTTTATGAATGGAGGATTATTCACTGATGTCTACAAACCAAGACTCATTCAAAGGCTATTATCACAAACCCCTAATTGTATCGGAAAATTTTTAAGTAAAAGAATGAGTCGTAAATCGGTAGAAACATCTCTCTTGCGAGTTTTTGGACCGAATACACAACCGGATCCAAAATGGTTAAATGTCTTTTGGGAAATTTTGAATTTTAAGGATGGTAAATCCATCGCTTATTTGATTGGTCGTTTGGTATTTGAAAAGGTTCGTTATCAAAATCGATGGATTCATGCGATGACAAATACAACGATACCTTTCTGTTATATATGCGGTCCAAAAGATCCAAACTCTGGTATACATATGGCAAATCGTTTTGCAGAAGTTCTTCCAACAAAACCTATATACTTTTTGTCAGAAATGATCGGTCATTGGCCACAAATTGAGTCGCCGGAAGAAGTTGTCTCTGCATACTATCAATTTATCAACGGTCTAAAACAATCGAATGAAACGTGAAAGTAAAACACAATATGCACTGTTAGGAATTCTTTCCCAATGTGAAATGAATGGATATGAAATTCGGAAATACATTGAATCCACAATTAGTTTTTTTTGGAGTGAAAGTTTTGGTCAAATTTATCCCACTCTTTCTAAGTTAGAAGAAGAAGGTTTGATCCGTGAATGGGAGAAAACGGATGTTAGTGGGAAAAAGAAAAAAGTATATAAAATCACTAGGCCTGGATTAGAAACTTTTCGACGTTGGATGGACGAGTCCCCCATTCAATCAAACAAAAGAAATGAATTGTTATTTAAGGTTTTTTTTGGAAGGCATATGAATCCCAAATTATTAACTCAACATTTGGAAGAGGAGATTCGCAAACAAAAAGAAGATTTAAAAACACTTAAGAGTTTCCAGAAAGAGTTGGATACAGACTGGGACAAACACCCAGACCAGGAATATTGGTATTTGACTCTAGAATATGCGGAGAAACAGGCAAAATTAAATTTGGATTGGATCGATAAAGTTAAAAACAAAATCAATACATAAGATTTTGTTTTTTTCCAGATGAGATGAATGCAATTCGCTGATGGATATGGTAGATCTTTGTAATAAAATCTTAAATTTTGATTAAATTCATTGATTTGGAAAATACAATCTATATAAAAAGCAGACTATGGGAAGGAGTTCTATCTCTATAAGATTTTACTATGTCTTTTTAGTTTGTTTTGTACTCCCATTCCAATTTCCCATTTTTGGAACAGAAAAAGTTACCCTCCATCTTAAGTGGTTCCACCAATTTCAGTTCGCTGGATACTATGCTGCTTTAGAAAAAGGTTATTACCAGGAAGCCGGCCTCGATGTAGAGATTCTAGAAAGTACTGTTGGAATTAAAGGAATTCATGAAAAGGTCACTCGTTCCACGGGCCAATATGGAGTCGGAAGTAATGAACTAATTCAAGAGAGATATGCAGGAAAACCAGTAGTTGTACTTGCGGTAATATTTCAACATTCCCCTTCTGTTTTATATTTTAAAAAATCATCAAACATACAAAGCATTCATGACCTCGTTGGCAAACGAGTGATGTTAACACCGAGAATGGATGAAATTGTTGCCTATTTAAAAAAAGAAGGAATTAAACTAAGCGATTTACAATTGTTAGAACATAGATTCCGACCTGATGATTTAATTCAAGGTAGAGTGGATGCTTATTCAGGTTATTCAACGTCACAAGCCTTTGATTTTCAGAAAGCAAATTTTCCTTATATTGCTTATTCTCCGAGAGTTGCTGGAATAGATTTTTACGGTGACAACTTTTTTACAAGCGAGGCAGAAATTCGAGAACATCCAGAGCGAGTGAAAGCATTTCGAGAAGCTAGTCTTCGTGGTTGGCAATATGCAATGAACCATCAGGAAGAGATTGCCGATTTGATTTACGAAAAGTATTCTCAAAGAAGCCCCAAAGAACGTTTACTTTTTGAAGCCGCACAAATGACTCCACTCATTCAACATGTTCTTGTTGAGATGGGATATATGAATCCGGGTCGTTGGAAACATATCAATGATGTGTATTTTGAACTTGGTATGCTTCCTCGAAACATTAACTTAAAAGGTTTTATATACGACCCAAATCCTCCGACTAACTATGATTGGATTTATTATTCATTTGGTATATTGGTATTTTCTTTAGTAATAATTTGGTTGGTTCAATGGCGTCGTTTAAATAAACAATATTCCGAAAATTTAAAGAAACAAGTTGAAGTGAGAACTGAAGAGTTAAAACAATCCAATGAGTATTTACAAGTTTTAAATCAAAGTCTACTCAATACTTTAAAAGAACTTACAGAAGCGCAAGATAGACTTTTAGCATCAGAAAAATTGGCGGTTCTTGGTCAGTTGGCTGCTGGGATGGCTCATGAATTAAACACTCCACTTGGTGCTATCGTATCTTCTAATTCTTCTCTTTCTGATTTTTTGAATCATAAACTAAAAAAGGTTATTGAAACCATAGTTGGATTTAATAAGGACGATTCATTTCGATTTCATAAAGTTTTGGAGGAAAGTTTAAAGAATCAAACTTTCCTAGAAGGTAAGACTGAAAGGTTGATTAAGAAAGAACTTGCTGCCAAGTATACGAAAATCGAAAAAATGGATTTGTATGGGGACCATATGCAGCTGGTAGTAGAGACCGGAGCTTTTCGTTTAGGTGACGAACTTATTTATATATTAGAAAGTGATCATTCTCTTGAGATTTTGGAAGTCGTTGCAAATATATCCTCCGCTTATCGCTGTAACCAGATCATCTCTGTTGCATCTGAGAAAGCAACACATGTGATTAAGGCTTTAAAAAGTTACCTTGTTTCTGAGAAAGATATTCTAAGTGGGGATACCGTTGTTGATCTTATATTTGAAATGGAAACCATATTGTCTCTTTATCACTATAACCTAACAAAGGTAAATATCGTAAAAACTTATTTAACAGATAAAAGATGTAGAGGAAATCGAGATAAACTCAATCAAGTTTGGATTAATTTATTAAACAATGCACTCCAAGCTATGTCCTATAGCGGAACACTTGAAATCAAAATTCAATGGATAGATCCTTGGATTAAAGTATCCGTTATTGATTCTGGTGTTGGTATTTCTGATTCAATTAAAGGGAAAATTTTTGATCCATTTTTTACAACGAAACCAGATGGCGGAGGGATGGGTTTAGGACTAGATATTTGTAAAAAAATTGTTTCACAAATGGACGGAAAAATCGAATTAGAAGAAGCGCAAAAGGGGACTTGTTTTTCGGTTTGGTTGCCCAGTGCCAATTCTTAATTTCCGGTTAGGACCCGATTTACAGAGAGAAAAAATCCATAAAATATTCACCCTCCATCCTTGGTCTTCAGAATCAGAACAAAGTGCGAGTTTAGGTATTCGCATATTCCTTAATTCTGGACAAATTCACAGAGTTCGCCCCGGAAAATCGATCCAAGCTTTTCAATATATAGAGTGCGTAAATTAGCAAAGGTTCCCTTTTTCGGTTCCATTGGGAATAGGGAAGATTTACTTTCGTTCTAGTTCATATGGAACCTTTGAAAGAAATGTATTCCCGGGAATGGGTCCTTGGGTTAGGCAATCATTTAAGTGTTGTTGACTCTAAAATCAATCCGCTGGAATTTCAGAAACATGTGTTTTCCTCTCCGTGGAAGGAGATGGAATTAAAGGAAAGGATCAATCGGCTCTCCGATGTTTTGATTCGCTATTGGGAAGGTCCCATAACTAAAATTTACCCAAACTTAATCCTATTGATTGATAGACTTCGTGATCATGGAATTTCTGATTTTAATTTTCCATATATTTTTTTGAATGATATAGTCACCAAAACGGGGTTAGATGATTTCGAAACTTCTGTGAAGGTTTTGGAAAAAATTACAGTGTTTTCTAGTGCCGAATTTGCGATTCGTTTTTTCTACAAAGAACATTTTGATAAAACATTAAAACAAATGCATAAATGGTCAAATCACAAAGAACCATTTGTTAGAAGATTGGCTAGTGAAGGCAGCCGACCTATGTTACCTTGGGGGGTTGGGATTCCTGAAATTAAAAAAAATCCTGAAATTCATTTATCAATATTGGAAACTCTCTGGAATGATCCAAATGATATTGTTCGCAGGAGTGTCGCTAATCATTTGAATGATATTTCTAAGTTAAATCCTGACTTGGTATTAGAGTTTTGTAAGAATAAGTTTGGAAAATCACAAGAGTTAGATAAAAATTTAAAACATGCACTACGTACACTTCTAAAAAAAGGAAATCAAAAAGCCTTAGGTTTCTTTTCTTATAATACAAAATGGGAACCAGCAAAATTAAAATTTTCCTTATTGAATAAAGTAATCAAAGTCGGAGATTCCCTTGAGTTTGAAATTTTACTAAACCAATCCTCCAAGAATAAAACGAAGGTAAGAATGGAATACAAAATTGGATTTTTATTATCGAATGGTTCGTTTGGTTATAAGGTATTTCAGCTGGGAGAAAAATTGTTATTACCGAATGAAAAGCTTAAAATTACCAAAAGACATTCTTTTGCCCCCATCACTACTCGGGTCTATTATCCGGGCACACAAACAATATCTATATTGCTTAATGGTAATGAATACAAATTACAAAAATTTGAATTAAAAAGAGGATAGGAATCGATTTTGCAAAAGATCATTTTTAATATTATTGGGATTATTATTTTTCTTCCGCTTTCCTCATGTGCTGTTTTTTATTCTTCAGAGAGACCAAAAATTGATTTTTCGAAATACAACAAAGATAGGTCGTTGAGTTACGAATTGATTGGCTGGGATGATGAAGCGGACAGACGTAGAATTTCTTATATACTAGCGGCCTTACAAACGTCGGGAAAATTTACATCTGTGCGGTATCAAAACCAAACTAACGCAGATATACATTTACAAATCATTTTGGAATCAAGTCCGAAGTTTAAGTTTTTTCTAGGAGAGGCATCTGAGCCTGTTTCCTATCTACCAGAACGAAATCCAGAAAGATTTGGTGTTTATTTACTCAATCGGTTTCTCGCGATTTCGACTTTTTTTGTCATCCCGGACATTGATCGAGATGATGACTATTTAGTTTTCCGGTTAAACAAAAAAGGGAAATTGGAAAAAGAATATCGTTATCCCATGGAATCCTACCGTGTGTTTGGTTGGATCTCTTTACTTTTAATGTGGGGAGATGATCGGAAGGAATGGAAACCAATTCTTACAGAAAAAGTTTCGAAATTCTTAGGGGATACTGATCATGAATTATAGACCGAATGTTTTAGTTCTTATTCACATAATGTTGGTTCTGCTGGTTTGTAATTGTGCAGCTTTTCCCGACCCAGTGACATCAAAAGAACGTAAATTTCAACCAATCAATAGAGAGAAAGTAAGGTTATTGTTTACAGGCTTCTACCGGTATGAAAAAGAAAAGAACACAATACATAATACTTTAATAAAAAGAGGATTGTTGGAAGACCCTAGTTCTCAGTTAGAATTAGAATTGATTCTTCAAAAAAAAGAACCAGTTTACCAATATTTATTTCTACATCGAGTCAATATCTTACTTACCTTCTTTACTGGCGGTTTCGTTCCTTCTCATATAAGAACAGAACAAACTCTTACATTTAGATATTCAAAATTAGGTGTGATTGAAAGAGAATCAGTATATGAAATTGGAATGGATCAATGGCGAGGGATTCCGGTGATAATTTTTATGATCACTCAATGGCCTAATCGAATTTATAAAGAACAATTAATTGATGCTACGGAATTGGAGATGAAAGATATATGAAGATCCTTTGTTTGATTCTTTTCTCTGGTTTGATCTTTTCTTGTATGAGTTTGAATCGAAAACTTTTGCCTAATGAAAAATTTGATTTGATCAACATTCAAAACCATGAAAGGACCTATATTGTTCATTATCCAAAAAATTGGAATGGATCACCTGCTCCTTTGTTAGTTGCTCTGCATGGTCGATTTGGGTCTGGGTTAACTATGATCAAACAAACCAAATTGGATCTTTTATCAGATTCAAAAGGTTTTATTGTGGTGTTTCCTGATGGATATAGAAGGAGTTGGGCTGATGGAAGGGGAAATACTCCTGCAGACGAAAATCAAATCAACGATGTCACTTTCATTGAATCTATTGTAAAACGATTGATTTCTGAAGGTTCGGTTAATTCGAAAGAGGTTTTTTTGGTTGGTCATTCTAATGGTGGTTTTATGGCCCAAAGACTGGCAGTAGAAAAACCTGATTTGTGGAAAGGTGTTTTGAGTGTGGCAGCCCAAATATCGGTTTTTACGCTCAAAAGAAAGTCATTATTAAAAACAAATCCGGTCTCTATTGGGATAATGGCAGGCACTGATGACCCACTTGTTCCGTATAGCGGAGGTTACGTGAGAGATGGAGGAGAAATCCTTTCTGTAGATGATTCAATTTTGCGTTGGAAAGAGTGGAACTCTTGTACTGATTCTATAACTAAAAAAACGCAAAATTATAAAGAGGATAAGGAAGAACTTTCTGATTTAAAAATCGATTTTTTTCGTTATGAATCCTGTGCTAATAATACAAAAGTTGGTTTGATCCAACTGAATGGGCTTGGTCATAGTTGGCCAGGAGAAACACCCATGATTCCATTTATTGATCAAGGGAAAACAACGAAAGTGTTGGATGGTTCTCAACTTGTTTGGGACTTTATGGAAAGTCTGTGAGTTTATCAAAAGTTGCTTTAGTCACTGGGGCTTCTCGCGGGATTGGGCTTTCTATTTCTCAAATGTTAGTTGGTTTGGGATACAAAGTTTATGGAATTTCTAGAAAACCAGAAAACTGCCTTTACCAAAATGAACTTTTTCATTTGATATCTTGTGACCTTTCTGATCCTAAACAAATCGACCAATTACTTGGTCGTATTCCAGATAAAAAGGAAATTAGTTTATTGGTTCATAACGCGGGACTTGCCTATTTTGCCCCAGTAGAAGAACTTTCTTCGGAAAAAATTAGAGAGATGGTAAATCTTCATATAACAGCTCCTATGTTATTGACAAGTCTTTTGACCCGATATCTAAAACAAAATCAAGGCCGTATTATTTTTATGGGTTCTGTATCGGGAAAGGAAATTTCGCCTTGGGGGAATGTTTATGCCTCTCTCAAAGCAGGAATCCATCATTACGCAAGAGAGTTATTTTCTGAACTACGGAAGTTCAGCGTTAAAGTTCATTTGATCATTCTTGATATAACCAAAACCGATTTTTACAATCATCTGAATTTTGAACCTGATGAGGATCCAAAATCTTATTTGTTACCCGATCAAATAGCGGAAGTGATTGAAGAGCTAATCATTAGTGATAAAGGTTGGATTGTACCTGAAATCCAGATTTCTCCAGAATTGTTTAAGTTAAAACGTAAAAAACAAATCTAACTGAATCATTCACCAACGGGTGTTGTTTCATCAGAGAATGGTTCTGGTGGTGCCTCTCCATCTCCCATTTCGTTTTCACTTGAGCCTGCACCTGATCCAGGGATAACTTTGGCAATAGCAGAGTCTTCGTCTTGTTGTCGTTTGATGGCTCGAATTTTTCCATCAGTTTCATAAAGTCGTTCTATTACTTTTTTAAGTAACAAAAACAAAAACTCTGGGCTTTCCTGGCTCATTTGAACAAAGGTAGTCCGGTTGATGATTCCTAATTTTGCCGTTTCTGAAACGACAACGATCGATGCCGCCCTTGGGCTATTATTAATAATGGCCATCTCACCAAAAAACTCACCAGGAAGGATACTTCTTAGTTTGGCGTGTTTACCTTCGATTTGTTTATAAATATCTAATTGGCCTTCGAACAAAAAAAACATGGCTCCATTGGAAGGAACGCCCTCTTTAAAGAGAACTTCTCCACGTTTGATATTGATCATACTTAATTTTGCGAGAGATTCTTTAAGTCCCATCACTCAACTCCGAAAGATCTTTTAGTTTTTGTTCTGCTTCAATCAAACGTTCTACATAAGTTTGTAACAATGCGTAAACAAACATCGGATTTGAATTGGCAATGCGAGTTAGATTTTGTTTATCTAAGATACCTAGTTGTGCTCGGTCCGAGTCTATAAAAACTGTCATAGCCCTTGGGTGACTAGAGATGAGAGCAATCTCTCCAAAAAATTCGCCTGTGGAAAGTTTTCTTACTTCATGGAAATTTCCTTGGTCAGGTGCTCCCATGCCTACAGAGAGAGAACCACTTAAGATGAAATACATCTTCTCGTTAGATGGTTCTCCTTCTCTAACAATGATTTCACCTCGTTTGAATGTCTTTGTAGGGACAGTATTAACGAAGTCAAAGATGTTGATTCGATTGTCTTTTTTCGGAATGGACATTAAAGGCCGCGGTAAATCTCAATCAGTTCAGGTACTTTCTTATCCTCCGCATATTCAAGAGGAGATTTTCCCGTTTTATCTTCTATTTTAGAATCTCCGCCATTTAAAACAAAGACTCTTGCCAATTCCAAAATGGAATCACTTTTACCAGGATCAAACTGGATTGCTAGTTCGGAAAGTATAGTTTTCCCTAATTTATCCTGTTGGTTTAAGTTCGCTCTTCTTTCTACTAGGAATAGTACTAATTTCTTATAACTTTCTGTTTGTGTATTCTCTTTTGAGGATAAAAACTTTTGGATGGCTTTGTGTAAAACCGTTAGTCCATTGTTATCTGTTAGGTTGGGATCAGCTCCTAACGTAATCAGTTGAGACATTGTTTCTAAACGATTTCTGTTGAGTGCTATATGAAGAGCACTTAACCCTCGTTTGTTTTTTGTGTTTGGGTTCACTGATTTTGTGACAAGAAGTTTGATCGTTTCATCCGCAAACTTTTGTTCTTTTTTATCAATATCCAATTTACAAACCGTTGTGATTAAGTTTTCACCTTCCTCATTTAAGGATTGTAAATCGGCACCGGCGCCAACTAAAAGTTTAAATGCTTCTGCATCTTTTCGCTCAATGGTCGAAAAAATCAAACTGGCACCATCTTTTTGCTTTTGGTTGGGGTTTGCTTTTTTAGATAAAAGAAATTTTGCAATGGATAGTTGTTTGTTTTCTAGAGCTAATGAAAGTGAGGTTTCATTTGTCTTTTGGTTTATGACATCCACGGGAACATTTTTTTTCACCAATTCTTCAACGATTTTTAGACCTGATTTTCTGGAAGCTAAATGAATGGGAAGATATCCGGATAGGTTCGGTGTTAATACATCTGCATTTTTTTGTATTAGAATTTCTGCCACTGCCCATTTAGAAGCTTCAATGGATTCCTCTAAAGGATTTTTATTTGTGGAAAGGTTTTGATTGGGGTTGGCACCTGCATCCAAAACCAGTTTCAAAAGATTGGAATCATTTTTTTGCAAAGCGATTTCAAATAGAGTTTTGTTTTGTAAGTTTTTGGAATCTACATTAAGTCCTTTTTTGAGTAATAAATTTACTGCTGTTAGGTTCTTTTTTTCTACAGCATAAAAAAGTAAAGATTCCCCTTCTGGAGTTTTTGCATTTACATCAGCACCGCGGTTTAGAAGAACTTCTAATCCTTGGGTAAAACCTTTCTCGAGAGTAAAAACAATCGGACGGATGGACTTAGTATCTTCGGTATTTGGATTCCCATTGGAGTCTAGACTTAGGTTCAAAAGTTTTAAGTTTTTTTGATCGATGGCTACAAAAACTGGAGTTCTTCCCGTTAGGTCAGGAAGGTTGATGTCTGCCCCATTTTGAAGGAGATAAGTAATTGAATCCAACTTTGATTTTTCAAAAGCTAAGTAAAGTGGAGACTTTCTTGGATTGTTTCTTAGGTTCACATCTGCTTTACTTTCGATCAGTAACTTTTGTACGGCGAGATTGGCTTTCAGTACTGCCACATGAAGAGCAGTATTCCCGTCGGCATCATATGCATTTAAATCGGCACCTTTTTCGACAATGGTTTTGATTTGGTTTGTGAATCGTGAAGTGACCACATAATGTAACAATGTTTTGCCGGATAAATCTCTTTTGTTTAGATCTGCACCTTGTGTGAGTAATATTTCAAACTGTTTGGGTTTGTTTTTTTCCACAGCCAAAACAAGTAGAGTTTTACCTGATTCGTCGCTGGCATTGATATCTCCACCATTGGTAATCGCAGTTTCGAATTCCTTCAAACTCCCTTTGGATAGAATTTGTACCATGTCGGGAGCGGTAGCAGTGATTGATGTAGTTTCTACCGAGTTTTCTTGAGCAAAACTAGTTTCTGAAAAAACAAGTAGAAGGGATAAACTAAAAGTAAAAAAATTCTGTTTCATTTGGGTAAATAAGCATCCGGATCCAAAGCTTGTTGGTCTGGGCCTTTCCTAACTTCAAAATGTAAATGTGGGCCGGTAGATTTACCGGTGTTTCCTACCTGACCAATGATATCGCCTGATCGGACTGTGTCACCCTCTTTTACTTGGCGTTCATTTTGGTGGGCGTAGTAGGTGAATATATTGTTTTTATGGCTAAGGATAGTGAGCATCCCATAACCACCGCTAGTTGTTGTTGTTCTCCACACTTTTCCATCGCTCACAGCCTTTATGGGAGTACCAATGGATGCAGGTAAATCTATTCCCGAATGGAAGGCACCGACTTTTCCTGTGACCGGATCCACTCTTGTTCCAAAGTTTGAGGAAACGTAACGATCATTATCCACAGGGATTTGAAAGTATTTGGAAATATCATCACTATCAACAAGAGGTCCACGATCTTTGGAAACAAATCCTCCAAATACCCAACCCTCCCATTCATCATTCCAAGAAACGTAAAGCCATTTGGAACGAACTCCACCAATGGTTTCTATTTCTTTTTTTGTATCAATGATTTTGATTTTTTCATCTCCAGGAATTGTTGTCACCACAGATCCATAGTCATTGGGTTCATCGCGCATTCTTAAACTTGTGGAACGAACATATCGTTTTTCACCGTTTTTTAGTTCATCGGGATTTTCTTGTGGGTAAGAAATTTCACCTGGTTGGACGTCATAGGATACAACTTCTGAGGCACTCAAGTAACCACCAAACACCCAGCCGTTTCCGTAAGCAGAAGAAACTTGGTGCCAAAGGGAAGTGATTCCATCGATCGTTTCTTCTGTGTTAGTTGACGTTTCGATTTTGACCTTGAGGCCTTTCGGTAATCTTGCGACAACATAAGCATTGACATCGGGTTCCCCTCTCATATTGAGAGAACTTGCTTCTACCCACATGTCTTTTCCTTTTTTTGAATCGGAATAACCTGAGTTAGGTGTTTCGGACACCCTTCCCGAAAGCGAAGATAGGTCTAAAGAAAGTCCTTCCGTGTTTCTTGACTTAACTGCTGGTTTAGTCGCAGAAAGTAAATCTTGGGAAACATATCCTTCCTGTTTGGATTTTGTGCGAACAAGAACCCAGTGAGATCCTTCTTTTTTTGCGGTTACATCTTGTTTTAAGACCATAACCACTTCCAATGAATCCCCTTTTTTCACTTTCACTGCAGACCGAGAAGAGGGATTGTTTGTAGGTTCTAATTGTAAGAAAAAATGATCTCCCGCAATCGCGGAAAGAGATTTTGATTTTTTATCTTTGTTCCCTGGTGCTGCGTTATGGTCTGCAATTCCTTCCGCTTGTTTAAGGTCGATGGGGGAAGAGGAAATTTTAAGACCGGGAAATTTGGTTTGTACACGATTCACAAAGTCATTGTACTTTTGTAAAATTTCTTCCTGTTTCTTTTGGTTTGCAGTGACAAGCCCGGATTGTCTTTGTTTGTCCCTTTCTTCTAACGAAGTTTGAGAAAGAAGAGGGTAAGCCAAAAACAATAGAAAAATAGACGTTCGAAGGGTTCTCTGATTTTTCATAAAACAAGCTATAAATAACCAAAGAAAATGCGAATGGTCAAGGTTTTTTGTTTAATCTTCCTCGGGTAACAGGGGAGTTAAAAAGTAAGAAATAAATTCCAGTTTGCCTCTCATGGAGGATTTTTCGTAGATGGCAGCGGTTTGGTTTTCGATGGTACGTAGGCTTTTTTTTCGAACCGCAGCAATTTGTTTTTGGGAAAATCCGCGTAGTAAAAGAATGGCTATCTCCGTTTCTGCTTCGGACAACTTCCATTCTTCCATTTGGGCCTTTGCCTCTGCCCAAAATCCTAGTTCTGGATTTTTTAAAATTCTATTTGTACGTTTTAAGTCATGGATTTGGGACTTTGCTTGTACGTTTTCGACCGCCTCAGCTTTCAATTCTTTGTAAAGAATGAAGACCACAAGAAAGGAAGAGAGGGCAATGAAGGACTCTACCGTGGCGATGATAATTCGGAATCGATCAAAGTATTCTGGAGGGTTGGTAAGGGTGAAAATTTCTTCAGCAATCCAAACAATAAGAGATAGAACGTAAAATGCTAAAAAAAGAATTCGTACCTTGCGAGTGTCCATATTTCTATCTAAACTTTGTAACTAGTCCCTGTATACGCAAGTCAGTTTCTTAGGTAGTCTCCACATTTGCGGATATCCTCCATAGAAAGTTTGGTGAAATTGTGAGATTCTATTTACATGAGCCGATGGATGTTAAGACTTTTGTTTCTTTCTTTCGGATTTGTATTGGCGTTTACCGGATGTTCCAATTCAAAAAACTATGAGACAAGATCTCAATGTATGGATCGATGTGTCCGCGAACAATTTGTTTGTGCATTGGCCCTTGCACCTCAGCTAGACAATGCAACCGCAACCACAGTGACTTGTGTCACTATGTATGTGATGTGTTATGAAAAATGTCCAGTTGCATCCACTAGCAGTTCTACTACGACAAGATCCAGCAGTTCCTCGAGTTCCGGAAATAGGGGTGGAAGTAGTTCTAGTTCAGGATCTGGATCAGGTAGTGGATCTAGTTCTTCTGGAAGTAGATAAACATTCTAAGAACCGGTTTGTCTGTAGATGATTTTGGCACCAATCTGTAAATTTTTATATAAATCCAAAAAGATTTGGTTGGGAACCATACCGTCAGCATCTCTTGAGAATTCAGGGCGTAATCTCTTTAGAAAATACATTCCGAGTTCACCTTTGTTTTTGGCTTTCACTTTGCCGCGGTATTCACATTCGAAGAATCGTTTTACTTTATCATAAGTAGTCTCAGAAAGATTGATTTCTCCTGCATCTCCCGAACTTTCCATACGACTTGCCGTATTGACAGTATCCCCCCAAACATCGTACGCAAATTTTGTTTTCCCAACGACTCCTGCAACAACTGGTCCTGTATGGATACCAATTCGGATTTCCCAAAATTCTTGACCTAACATTTGTTTGAATGATCGGATCTGGGTCATAAAGGATTTTATTTCCATAGCAAAAAGACAAGCATCCACTGGATGAGTGAAATTCCCCTGTGGAATCCCACCGGCTGCCATATAGGAGTCTCCAATGGTTTTTAATTTTTCGAAATTATGACGAACTGCAATATCATCAAACTGAGAAAAACAACCATCTAGTTGTTCAATCAAATCTTCTGGGGAAAGGGATTCTGCCGCAGATGTAAAGTTTTTGAAGTCAGTGAATAGAATACTCACTGACTCGTATTCCATTGGGGCAACTTCTCCTCTTTCAATCAGTTCATCTGCTAAATCTCCCGGTAAAATATTTCGAATGAAGTGAAGGGTTTTTTCCCTTTCTTTCTCTAAGTCTCGCCTAAGATTTGCATTGTGAATGGCACCCGCCACTTGTTCACAAAAAGAAGTGATTTCTGAAAATTCATCTTTTGTCCAATCTTGTTCTCTTGTGAGACGAGTGACACAAATGATTCCGATGGTTTGTCCTTGAACAACGAGTGGGATTTGTCCAAACAATTCTAATTTGAAACTGTCGACAATGGATGTATCAATTGTCGATAATTGTTTCCATTTGATTGATTTTTTCAAGTAAACAGTTTTTTGTTTTTCGTAGGTTCTGAAAAGAGAGCCTATGTTTGGTGATAAAATAGGTCGAAAGGTTCGCAGGAAATTAGTTACGAGGAGACCTTTATTAAAGACCTCAGCTCCTTCCATAAGTGGAACTAGAGAATTAGTTTTTGGATCAACAAGAAGTACGAATCCTAACTCCACTCTGTGATTGATTTTAAGGTAAGTAAATACCTCTCTTGCAATATCTTCTATCTGTGAAAAAGAATTAATTCTTCGGTTAAAACGATGTAGGTTTTCTAACTTTAATCGATTTATTTCAATGTTTTCTTTTTCTTTTTGAATAACAAGATTTCCCTCTTTGAGTTCATTGAGTAGGTATCCAGTTTCAATGGTTCCTGCAATATAATCGGCAATAATTTTTATTTGGTTTAATTGTTGTTCGGTGAGTTCAAAAATTCCAGAATAATCTAATAAATCCAGTGTTCCGATGAATTTATTTCGTAGATGTAAGGGGACAATGAGTAAGGATTTTAAATTTGCGGATTGTTTGTTGGCAAGTTCGACACCTTCCGTTTTGTAAGATTCGAAATCTTGGATATAAAAACTTCGTTTGCGTTTTCGGACATAGGCATGAGCATACATTGTCACATAGGGATCAGAAACAGGAATGTTTCGACTCATGATTTCTTCTTTTACTTTTTCTGTGAGGTCGGAAGGAAAGTTACTATGGAAAAATTCCAATGCTTCGATTTCTTCTTGGTAAACATAAAGTAGATAGTGGGGAACTTTAAATTTTTCTCGAATGTATCTACCAAGGATTTTTAAAATGTCTTTTAGGTCGGAGGCAGAGTTGATTTCTCGAAGTAGTCCATCCAAATCCGAAAGTTGACTATACGAATCCACGAGTTTGTCTGAAAATTCTTCCGAGATCGATTTTGTGCTGATCAGTTCCTTTTCTTTTTCGAGTAATTCTTTTTTTAATAAATCTAATTCGTTTTGAAACTCGAGGATGGTCTTGTCTCTGTCTTCTTTTTGTTTGTATAAAGAAAATATTCCATACAGAATTGTGATAAAAAGAATGGCGATACCAAAAAGTCCGTAGATCATTTGATTAGAATTTTTGCTCCACGTTTTTGTTGTGTGTACAACCTTCCAAATTTTTCATTGGGCATAGAACCCGTATCATCAGATAAATCAGGTTTTAGAGCTAACAATTCATAAATAGGAACTTGATCCCCTTCATATGTATTGATTTGGCGTTGGTTGCCGATATGGAAAAGTCGTTTTACTTTCTCCATTGTTTCTTGGGAAATATTAATTGGTATTCCTACACCACCTCTTCGGATGGCCTGGGTTTGTGTTACCGTTTTTCCCCAGACATCATAATTGAACTTTGATTTACCAATGACTCCTGCCACCACCGGTCCTGAGTGGATTGCAATGGTGATTCCATTGGGGCGAAATGGGATGTCTCTAAAATCTTCAATCATTCGATTGACTTCGTCTTTAATCTGTAAGGCGGCAAGGCATGCATCTACTGCATGGGTAAAGTTTCCAACGGGAAGTCCTCCGGCTGCAAGATACATGTCTCCAGTCATACGAAGTTTTTCCATTCCTTGTGCTTTGATGATTTCATCAAAACGTGAGAAATATAAATCTAAACCTTCGATGAGTTCTTCTGGTGTAAGTTGGCCTGTAATTTGTGAAAACCCTGGAAAACTAGTCATAAGTAGGGTTACATTTTCAAATTCAACAGGATTGACCCTGCCTTTTTTTTGTAACTCTTCGGCCACGTTCTTCGGAAGGATGTTTAACAAAAGTGAATCTGATCTTTGTTTTTCCTCTTCAATTTTTTTGAGTAAAAAATGATTGTTGATGGCACTCGCAATGTGTTCCGAAACACCAACGATGGAATTCACTTCATCTGTATTCAGTTGGATGTTTTCATCACTAATTCCATACACTGCCATGGCCACAACTTCGTCATTGTTAACAAGAGGTGAAATGAGAAATCCTTTCATTCCCGATTTTTCTGTAATTTGTTTGTCGATTGCGAATGGCATCGATTTGGGAACATTTTTCATATAGAAATGTCGTTTTCTTTGATAACATTTGTAGATGAACCCACTTTCTTCTCTAAGAGGAAAACGAAGGGATTTAAAATAGTTTATGTTATCATCAACTAATAAATCAAATCCGGAGTGATTAAGGTAACGAAATTCATTATATTCTTTATCGAGAAAATAGAGAACACAATGTTCTATTTTGTAGTTCTTTCGAATGAATCCGAAAATTTCAGCCAGAATATTCTCTAAATTGTTTTGAGAGTTAACAGTTTTTGCAAACTCATTCATTTTTTGAATTTCTGCTTTTGCTTGTTCGGATTTTTTACGTTCTGCTTCCGTAATTTGTAACAATAAAGAGTTTTGGATGGCTCCTGCAATTTGGTCGCAGAATCCCGATATCCTTCGGAGTACTTCGCGAGTGACTTCCATTGGTTTCTGATAAGAAGTGAAATAAGCCATACCTATCACTTCGTTTTGAACTACAAGTGGAACTGCAACGAAAGAAGTAAGGCTTAGTTTTGAAAAAATTTGTTCGTCTAACTCGGATTCGTATCGTTTGGGAGGTTTTGGGACAAATAGTGCTTTTTTGCGTGCATAGGTTTTGTATATAATTCCACCTTTTTCGTTTAAAGGAACCCTGAATGATTTTGCAAATAACAACTGTTCTTGTGTCGCATACGTCGGTATGGTTGTATTGTAAGTGTATAACTCTTTTTTCTTTGTATCAATCAGTTGTAATAGTGTGGCCTCTATCTCAAATGTTTTTAAAATGTAGTTGAACATCTCTTCGATAATTTGTGAAAGGCTGGACTCTGAATTGATTTTTTTCGTAAATTCATTTAACTTTACTACTTCGTTCTTTGCATTTTCCATTTGCATTCTTGCATTTTCTGCAAAGAATTTTTCGCGGTTCATTTCTTCCACGAGAATTGAGTTGGTAACAGCAGTAGCAATGTTTTCTGCAGTGTTTTCTACTAACTGGAGTTGTGGTTTGGAAAAACTTGCCCCCTTTTGTTCGCTAAGAAGAGCCAACATCGCGATGACTTTTCCTTGGGAACTAAGAGGGATGATCATACCAGGTTGTTTTCCAATTAATTGTACAAATTTTTGATTGGATTCGTTGAGACGCGATTCCCAAACCTTGGCAAACCGAAAGGGACGGTTCCTTTTGTAGACATGATAAAAAAGTCCAGCACTTGGATCTAAAGGAAAACTTACACCTTGTAATGTAGACTCAAGATTGAGGCCGGAATTGGGAGATACAACCGATTTATGGTAAATGATTTTTGAATTTTCAGAATCGACTAAAAGTAGAATCATTGAATCGCAAAAAACTTCTTCATTTAAATAATCAAATGCTTTGGTGAGAATACTATCTAGTTCAAGAGATGTATTTAGTGTTTTTGCAAATTCATTGAGTCGTTCTATATTTGCTTTCGAATATTCTAATTCATGTGTCCTTTCGACAACAATGTCTTCTAGTCCTTCTTTAAGAATGTTTAATTCTTTATTAGAAACTTCCAATCGTTCTTTTAATTTCTCAATGGAAAGGTAAGCTCTTGTGAATCCGTAGGATAGGATGTATCCTTGGAATAAAATAAAACCTAAAAAACCAAAAGGCATTATGTTCATTGTGTTGATGACATTGTTTTGATACAGGATGTCATGAACAACGGTCCCAAAAACAAAACTAAATCCAATTAGGGAGAGTCCAGCCCCTACAGTATCAGAGCGATAAGCCATAACAATGGCAATGGTGATTCGAACGCAGACTGAAATTAAAAAGATTTGAAAAAAATGAATTTTGGCACTAAAGATGGCGACCGGTAAAAACAAAGAAACAAGAAACGGAGTGATGAGGATATATAGAACCCACATAGTCCTTGGGCCGACAGTGTTTGGAAATACCAATCGATAGAAGTAAGCAAAAACAATCGTTGCAATATAGATAGTCGCAAATTCCAATCGGATGAGAAAATCCATTGGCATTTCAGGGAAGATGTCGAGAATATTCCTTTCGCCAATTGTAAGGAGGCGCATAACAATGAGTAAACTAAAAAGTGAGATAAAAAGACTAGCTTTGTCTTGTCTGCGCATGACAAACAAACCCAAATGATATAAGGCCCAAAGAAAGATACTACCTGCAAGAAAGGAAGTGATTTGGTAACTACGATTGACCTTGTCATACAACATTCGTCTTTCGCCGATTTCCATACTTTCCCAAAATCCACCTTTGGAATAGTGGAAGTTAGAAATTTCATAAACAATTTCAGTTTCACCAGAAAGGGGTTCCAAATCCATCAGAACTGATTTATAGGATGGTTCGAAGTAGTTTGGGTTGATTCCGAAACTCCCTTGTTCCACAACCAGTTTGCCATTGACATACAATCTATAAGCAGATGAGAGATCTAAGTTGTGGAAGGCGAGCGTCGGTGTGTTTGGTGGGAAAAAAACCTTTAACTTATATGTCGCATAACCAAATCCATCGAGGGATTCTCCAAACCAATCAACACCTTTCCAGTTGGATGGAACCGTTTGGTAGATGTATTTGGGTTCTCTTCCCAGCTCAGTATCTATTTGGATTCCTTTGTTGGTTTGTTTCCAATAAAATTCCCATTCTCCGTCGAGGGTGATATTTCCATCCTTAGAGAAGTCCCATAAAGACAAGTCCATCTTCCCTTCCTTTGCGATTGGTTTATTGCGATTGACTTCCTTACAATGGGAGAATCCAAAGACCAGACCGAATAGGAATAACAAAATGACTCTTTTCTTCATAGTTAGGCTACTAAGGTTAAGAACTAGTGATGGAAAAGAAAAGGAAAAATTCAGGAATAACTGACTTTTATTTGAGAAGATAAAAAATACTTTTGCAGAGTCTTTGACATAAGATTTAAAATTTCTTCTGTTTCTTGTTTCGAATAAGAAACGATTTTATCTTTTTTTTCAAAAGGATGAAATAAAATCGAAGAGTCCTTTCTTACGTCTACCATCCGCTTTAAAAAATCAATATTCATTCGAAATCCACCAATACTGATGTCAAGAATGCCTTCCATTTTTAGTTCTTTCCCTAACTTCTCAGCTAACGATTGGTAATGGGTTTGCCAATTGGGAACTCGTAAAATCGGATCAATACAAATCCGAACTTTCCAACCGTCTGTAATGGCTTGGTTTATGGCCTTCAATCGGGCTTGTAGCGATGGAGTTCCATGTTCAATGGTTTCAATCACTTCTTTCGGACTCAAAGTCCAAGCAAGAATCACATTTGGATTGGGGGTGTGTCTCGCAATTTGACTGTAGTTAGTTGACTTGGTTCGGATTTCTAAACTAAGATTTGGTTCGGTAGTCGCAAATTCTAACCAAGCTTTGGTAGCAGGAAAAAAGGATTCTAGGGCCAAAAGGTCTGTGTCATAAGATAAAGCCAGATAGAGTGATTGATTTTTATCCAAGAATTCTTTTGTGGCCGAAAAAAAATCTTCCCAATTGACAAATAACACGAGATTGGCGGAAGGAAACATCCCTTGTAAGTAACAATATTCACAATCATAAATGCAGTTGAGTGCGAGTGTGTTATAATAAAAATGCGGATGAGAAAAGTTAGGCGAAAAATCACTTCCTTTGTATAAAAATTGGTCTTTTTTTTCTGCCAAAATTAATTTGGGAGATTCTTTTTGGATTCGGAAGTTTTGGGAATTTCGATTAAAACTATCTTTGTAATGCCGAATCGGGATGGGGATGGCATTGGGAAATCGATTCAAAATTTCTTTCGTACGAAAATGATCTAAAATACTTTCTTCAATATAAATATGAGAAAATGCCTTAAACATGTAAGATTTCTCTCCACTGATCAAAGTAGTTTTTCAGATCAGTTTTGGTTTTTAAATTGATTTTCTCAGATTCCAACGGAAAGGGAAGTTGTGAATGAGGATGGCGCAATCGGAAATAACGAATGGATTTTTTTAGATCATGTCTCATCGTTTCTGTTAGGCGAAGATTTTGAATGAATGTTTCTACACTCGGCCAGTCGATGGAGTCGATTTCATCAACATGAGCCCAGGGTAATGGAGATATCCATTCTTCAAACAAATCATCGGTAACTTTTGCCATCATAGTTTCAATGTCTTCTGTTTGACAAAACTTTCCTTCTAAGTGATCGGAAACTACTTTTCCTAACGCAATGTTCTCCAAAGGAAAATAAAGAGAAGCTGCTTCAAAAAAACCTGCCCCTTCCATATCCACGAGGTTTATATTTTGTAACTCTTCTTCCGTGAGAGATAAAAACCGATCTATACCCCTTTCTTTGGTGATTGGTCTATCAAAGGTATTGAGGTTTGTTTCTTTTTTAAATTGGGAGTTTAAGATTCTGTCGGGATAAAAATCTCTTTGCGAACCAAAGTCTGTAATTTTATGAATCCAGAAAAATTCGCCTAATGAAAGTTCTGATGAGTTGGCACCAGCAATTCCCAAATTCCAAACCTTCATTTGGTTACGTTTTTCTTTTGATAAGAGATGTGAGAATTCTGAAACAGCCAAAGCCATAGAAAGTTTGCCTGTGCCGGAAATAATTATATAATGAGATTCTTTTTGAAAGATCCGAAATTTTCCGGAATGGGCCAAAGGTTTCGCTTGTAATTTTGTAAGCCAGGGTTTGGCCTCAGAAAGAACAGCGAAAAACAATGCAGACATAGTCTAAACATGAAACAGGGGGGTTCCATGCAAAGAAAAGTTTTGTTTGCTATTTTTCTCTTTATCGGTTTTCATATCTATGCTGGAGGAAAAAAGATGTCATTCCATGATTTCAAATCCGTATCCATCCAAGGGAAAGAAGTTTCCCTTTCCGAATACAAAGGGCATCCTGTCCTAGTTGTTAACGTTGCATCTAAGTGTGGTTATACGCCACAATACGATGGCTTAGAAAAAGTTCATCAAACTTATAAAGATAAAGGGTTAAAGGTGGTTGGATTTCCTTCCAATGATTTTGGAGGCCAAGAACCAGGAACCGAATCCCAAATCGCAGAATTTTGCAAACTCAACTTTGGGGTCACTTTCGATCTTATGAAAAAAACTAAGGTTCTCGGAAACGATAAAGACCCTGTTTATCAATTTTTGACTGAGAATGCAAAAGAAAAAGGGGATGTGAAGTGGAACTTCGAAAAGTTCTTAATTGATAAAAATGGGAATGTTGTTGGGAGATTTCCATCGGGAACAAAACCGGAATCTGCGGAGTTAAAACAAGCCATTGAAAATCTTCTTTAATCGATTTGTTTTTTCGTTTCTTTTTATATTTTTAAGTATTAATGTTTTCGCTGATGAATCTTCATTGTCCGTACAAATTGTCCGGACATCCACGGCAGAAGTTGTTTCGATTTCCGATATTGTTAAAGAATCGTCCAAATACAATGTCGTTGTTTTTGGTGAAGAACATGACAACCAAGACCTACATCGTTTTTACGAAACTTTGTTTAAGGGGATTTCTGATCTCGAATCTACTTCTTTATCGTTGGAAATGTTGGAACAAGACCAACAAAATATAGTTAATGAATTCTTAAAAGGGACTATTACGGAATCTCACTTTCTCGCATCTACTTCCCATTGGAAATCTTTTAAAACTGATTATTTACCCTTAGTATCAATCGCGAAGGAAAAAAAATGTAATGTGGTTGCAGCCAATCCTCCGAGACGTTATGTAAATTTAATTTCAAGAAAGGGTTTGTCCGCCTATCGAGAGTTTTCTGATCTTGCCCTTCCTTACCTTCCTCCCGCTTATAGTTTAGAAAAATACTTAACGGAGGATTACAAACAACGGTTAACGACTTTGTTTGCTGGAGGACATGGGGCCGGTCACGGAGCCGGGAATTCCTATTTAGTTTTGGGTCAGGCAACTTGGGACCAAGGGATGGCCGAATCGATTTCTCGTGAATTCTACAAAACGGGAAAAAAAGTAATTCATTTGAACGGCCGTTTCCATTCAGACAGAACCGGTGGTGTGGTCCACAGACTACGAGAAATGGGGCTTTCCGTTCTTGTCATCTCTGGATTTGTTAAAGATCGGGAAGAAAGCCAGGATTTTGTGAAAATCGCTGATTTTGTAATTTTAACAAACGGCCGATAAGAATAGGGAGAACCTATGTCGGCACCCTCTCCCAAATATCTTTGTCCACATTGCCAAAAGGCATCTCGTTTACCAGAGCCGATTCCAAGGGAAGGTAAATTTCAGCTAACATGTGCTCACTGTAGTGAAAAAGTTATTCTTAATTTTACTGATTATCGTTTTGAAATTTTAAAAGTAGTTCCAAAGGAACCACAGATTTCTGATACGGCTCAGTCCTTTCAACCGTTTAAAATTTCAACGCCGGCTATTAGCAAACCAAATTCCTTTAAAGAAAGATCAGAATCAAAATCCAAACCATTTTGGGAGAGAAAAGTGGTTTTCGAAAGAGAACCAGAAGTTCGAACATTCAAACCCAAACCATTAAAACAAAGACTTAATGGTGTTAATAGCGGACGAGGTAAGTCTCCAAAATTTTCTTATGTGAAACTTGCGTTTACAATTACTTCTATCTGTTTATTTTTATTTATACTCGGGTTCTCTTATTTTGTGGCAGGAGTGTTAACAACAAAAAAAGAAGTTCCTTTGTATTTGGAATCTCTATCCAAAAATATTCCGACTAAAATTTTAGATCGTAACGGACAGATGGTAAGTGAAATTTTTCAGAAACGAACTTCCACCTTGCATTTGCAAGACTATCCAGAAGATATGATCTCAATTCTTTTGAACATTGAAGATCAAAAGTTTTTCTTTCATGGTGGTATTGACTATTCTGCTATTCTCAGAGCCTTTTTTAAAAATATTATTAATTTAAGTTATAAACAAGGTGCCTCAACCATCACTCAGCAGTTGGCTCGAATTATTTTGGATGATCGTCGTAAAAGTTTAAATCGTAAATGGCGAGAAGCCCAACTGGCCTTTGCTCTAGAATCAGTACTCACTAAAGAACAAATTTTAGAAACTTATATGAACCATGTTTATTTAGGTCATGGTGCCTTTGGATTTGGCGAGGGGATTAAATTTTATTTTCAAAAAAACCCAATGGAACTTAGTAAAGAAGAGATGGTCCTCCTTGCATCTCTTCCTTCTGCACCTAATAAATACTCACCATTAAAAAACCCTGAGGATTCCTATACTCGTGTTCGTGCTATTTTACAAATGTTTCGCAATCGAGGTATTTATCCCAACTTAGACCGAGATAAATTTGTTAGTTTTTATCATAACCTTTCCACTCGTTCGCCTAATGAAACTGTTTTTGGTTCCAGACAAGACATTGCGCCTTATGTAACAGAACACGTTCGTGGGGTTCTTTCTTCTTTAGAAGGAGATAAAAATATTTACGAAAGTGGCGGATATACAGTCGAAACCACACTCGATCGTGGGGCACAGGAATTGATTGGTCCGATGGTTCGTGAGTATTTAACCAAGAATCGTAAGTCTGGGAAAATTCAAAAAAAACGAGTTCGAGTAAAACCAGAATCCCCAATGGATTTAGCATTTAGACAAAAGATGGAGGAAGTATCTATCTTAAATGAAATGGTTTGGAACCCCGATAGTTTGGAATCAGAAAAAGATACAAGTTCAGTCCAGGCAGCAATTGTAGGTATACAGCCAAACACAGGTCAGGTGTTATTTTTGCATGGGGGAGAAGAATTTAACTCACAAAACCAGTTCAATCGTGCCACACAAATGCGTAGACAAACGGGGAGTTCCATCAAGGCAGTGTTATATGCATCAGCCATTGATGCCGGTGTCATCCAATCTGGAACAAGAATTCTTGATGCGCCTTTATACTATCGGGGTGGCGGTGGGAAGGAATGGGCTCCTGAAAACTTGGGTGGAAGTTTTGATGGAGAAATTTCTTTACGCACAGCCCTTGTAAAATCTAAAAACACAGCAGCAGTACAAGTTGCGGAACGATTGGGTAGTGCTGGAATTGAACGTTATTTTACAAAATATTTTTTCCCGAGTGATGCCGAAAAGAAAGCTCGGTATCGGGGAGATTTGTCTTTGGCCCTTGGAACTTTAGAGATCTCACCACTGGAAATGGCATCAGCGTTTACCGGTTTTGTTAACCAAGGTACAGTGAAACGTCCTTATCTCATTCAACGGATTAAAAACTCGAAGGGTGTGGTTTTGTATGAGGCGGGTGGCACGGATGAGTTTAAATTAAAATTACCTCCGGAACGTCAAGTGATTCGTCCAGACACAGCTGAGGTGATGGTATCATTACTCAGAGACAGTGGACGTGCGAGTGGTGTACGGAGCGGCGGTTATGCGGGAGATCTCATCGGAAAAACGGGAACCACAAATGACTATAAAGACGCATGGTTTGTGGGTGCAAGACCTGACTTAGCATTAGCTGTTTGGATTGGATACGACAATCCTAAATTTGGAATGGGTGGTAGCGGACTTGGTGGGGCAGTGGCGGCACCACTTTGGGGAGAGATTGTTTCTTCTATAGATAGAAAAAATATAATTCCTAAAATACAATTTAGCCAACCGGTATATGCGAAATCGCATAAAATTTGTTCTTTAACGGGAAAATTGGCATCCCCGACTTGTCCTGCAACAAATGAACTTTATCTTTCTGATTTTCCTCCTGAAGGAATTTGTACAGAAGATCATAAAGCCACTCATTCAGAGAACAAAGATTTAATGAAAGGACTATACTAGATGAAAGTGATTTATATAAGATTCCTTTGTTCCATTTTGATTTTTTTCTTGGTTGGATTCTCTCCCTCTTTATTTGCCAATTCATTTTATGAAGAAGGGTATGAAATGGAACAAATGAATACTCTCTTCGCCATCCCTTTGTATGAAAAAGCTCTCAGTCAAAAACCATCGGGAAAATTACAAAAGGCAGTCGTCTCTCGCCTTTTCTTTTTATATAAAAAACATGGAAAGTTGTTAGATGCCTTATTTTTAGGAAGTAAGTATCCTTCTATCATCCCTTCCAAGGAAAGGGGTTGGATTTGGACTCATTTAGCAGAAATATATAAACCAATCACTGTCTCTGAACTTTCTGCAACTTATGTACATGCAGCTAAAGCATCCCCTGATAAATTTTCAGAACTCTCGGATCATTTGAAAGTTACCAACTCGCAAAAGTTATATGAATTTGCTTCTATCATTTTATTGAAACGCAAACAATACAAAGTGATTTTATCCATTTATGCGGAGAACCAGGCGATGGCAAAAACTCCCTTGTTTACTGGGATTTCTGAGTTTAAAATTGGAGCCGATGCAGGTAAGGAATTTTTAAAAACAATACTTGGAGAGTCTGAATCCGAAAGGTCTGACCAAGAAAAATCAGATGTATTGTATTTGATGGGTGTTTATTACCGCCAAACAACTGAATATGATCTCTCCGCAAGATACTTTCGGATGAGTGGGAGTTTTGGGTCCAAACCTAGAGCTGACTTGGAAACTACCAAATCCCTTGTTTTGAAAGGAAATACAAAAGAAATGTGTTCTACATTTAAATTTGTTTCTTCCTCGACAGATGAAATCGAAACTCTTTTGTATTTTTACTGTTCCCCGAATGGCAACAATTCATGGAAACCGTATGAACCGAGCATTCGTATTTTAGCAGAAAGAGAAGGGAATGAATTTTTAACATTACTCTTTCCTGGGACAAACTAATGAATCGTATACTTTATATATTAATATTTGTGCTAAGCTGTTTCACGATCGCCTATCCAGTGTTTGCTAACTTTTTAGTCACACCAGAACAAAACTTACGATTAGAACTTGTTGGATCTTCCAGGGATCAAATTCGATTTTGCAAACAGAAATCCTCACAAGTGTTTGGTCGTAATCCGATAGCTCCTTCTGTAACCTGCCAATTTTTACCGGAAGTAGAAATGAGTTTAGATCAATTCTTTACGGAAGAATTAACGGAGACTGAGGAAACACAGTGGGCGTTCTACGACGGATCTGGCAAACAGTTGTTTCCTACTGTAACTTGGGAAGGGCAAGAGTCAATGTTTTTGGTGTCAGTGGTTCGATCCAAACGGGGTCAGTTCGGAGTCCAATTGCAAAGAAAAAAAGACGGAGCATATTTTTTCTATCGCACGAAGATGCCCAACTGGGTGATCTAGTCTCTCTATTACTTAGAATCTATTTCCTTTTGTCTCAGAAACTGTAGTATCCATATGACTATGGGTAAACTTAATTCTAAACCAACATAAACATAGAGTCTGGATTCTGCCGGCATTCCCACCGTCGTCATGGAAATCACTCGACCCATTCCCGATAAAAAAACGGCAGCTCCCATAATATAAACGAGCTCCCCTTGTTTACGAATGGTAATCGCAATCCATAATGCAATGAGACTCGCGCCCAAAAGAATCCCTGCTAAATAACGGTATACATTGTCTGCATAAGGGGTCACTTCCGTTCCTTCGGGGAGGATGATGCTTACACCTCGAATCAAATTGGTAATTCCACCGGAAAGCCCAATCAGAAACACAAGGAAAAATAGGAACTGTAGGATTCTTTCTTTTTTGTTCATTTGAACCTTTTATTACATTCGTAGTTCGGGAGAACAATCCATAATTAGGTGGGGTCGCAGTCGTTCGGGTTCTATTCGAATCCTTCAGTTTGTTGTTAGTTGGGGATTTGTTCTTGTGGTAAGGGAACTTAGTTTGGGCAGGGAAGGATCAAGTTTGGTAGTGATCCTGATTCGCCCACCCTTCACTTCGCCATCCTGGCTACGTTCGCGCGGGCCCGTCACCACTCACTTTTCCGCATCCATGCGGAAACTGCTTCCTATGGGTCGCAGTCGTTCGGGTTCTATTCGAATCCTTCAGTTTGTTGTTAGTTGGGGATTTGTTCTTGTGGTAAGGGAACTTAGTTTGGGCAGGGAAGGATTCGAACCTTCGAAGGTAAAACCAGCAGATTTACAGTCTGCCCTCGTTGGCCACTTGAGTACCTACCCGAAGAAGTTGCATGGAGCCGCCTGAGGGATTTGAACCTCCGACCGGCTGTTTACAAAACAGCTGCTCTACCACTGAGCTAAGGCGGCATGCATATCCAATTTTTGTGAAAAGCTGTTAAGGTCAAATAAAAATTCTTTGAGCGGAGGTGGATTCTTTCAGAATGACAGGAGATGGCACTGTTTTTGGTCAATTCTCTAATGACGATCTCCATAATTGCATTCTATTTGGGGTATTTCTTTCGAAAGAGAGACCAAAAACGACACAGGATTTTTAATGTCATGGGAATTTTTGCAAATCTTTCTGCGGCGGTCTATTTACTTGGCATGAAATATCTGTTAGGTGGCATAGCCGAACACCAAATTTATCCAACCGCACCGGAATTTATCATCCTTACCCACCGTTTTTTTGCAGCCATCGCTCTCATTCTTATGTTGTGTATGGGTTATTTGGGATGGAAAAGAAAACGTAACTTACATGTAAAATTGCATTACATCTTTTTGCCATTGTACACGATTGTTTATATCTCCGGTCTGTTTTTATTTCAATCAAAACCGCTTTAAGGAATGTTCATGGAAAAAATTGAAGTCGCAAAAAAATTCGCAAATGATATCCGAATCCAAGTAATCAAAATGGTTACGGCTGCCAACTCTGGTCACCCAGGTGGTCCTCTCGGTCTTGCTGATATCTATGCGGCACTCTATACTTCCATTTTGAACCATGATCCCAAAAATCCTGAATGGTCGGAAAGGGATCGCCTCATTCTTTCGAATGGTCACGTTTGTGCCGTTCGTTATGCAGCAATGGGTCTTTCTGGTTATTTTCCCGTAGAAGATTTACTTACATTTCGCAACATCAATTCGTATCTGCAAGGACATCCTTCCACTCGTTATATGAAGGGAATCGAATCAAGTTCAGGATCACTTGGACAAGGTTTGTCTGTTTCTGTTGGTTTGGCTCTTGGTGCAAAATTAAAAAAAGAGACATATAAAATTTATACATGCATATCTGACGGTGAATGTGGAGAAGGAATGACTTGGGAAGCTGCACAGTCCGCAGTTCACTTCAAAACAGACAACCTCATTGCTTTTATGGATCGTAACTATATCCAAATTGATGGTAATACAGAAGAAGTAATGAAGTTAGAACCATTGGATAAGAAGTTCGAGATGTTTGGTTGGAACGTAATCAATGCAGACGGACATAATATGGAAGATATCTTTGCTGCATTTGCAAAAGCAAAACAACATACTGGTGGACCAACACTGATTGTGTTTAGAACCATCTTAGGTAAAGGTGTTTCTTATATGGAAAATAATCCTAAGTGGCATGGAACTCCTCCAAACAAAGAACAAGAAGCACAAGCACTTGCGGAATTAGTATAATCTTTCAGATTCGATTGACATTTTTGTTTTTATATAGATAGTTTTTCTATGGGACAAACTTCCTTTCCTGATTTTTATCCAGACGATATCACTCGTCTATTGTATGATTGGGAAATTGCTCCTCCTGAAAAAAAACGTTTTTTATTAAAACTCATCGCCTCTCGAGTTCCTTGGCAGATTCAATTGGAATCTGCTTTGGAAGAAGTAAAAGATCCGTATTTAAGAGTACAAGCTCGTAGTTTAAAATCAGAAATCACTCGTCATAGACTTCGCCATTCTTTCTTCAAACTCACCTTACGCGGAAACACAAATCACTATAAAGATTTAGAAGAGATGTGTGTCCAACTTTCTAGTATAGGTTTTCCTGATCAAAATTATGCAGAGATCAAACATGAATTGGATCGTATGGCACTTCGTGTTTCTGAATTGTATGATGATCATTCTGGTTATCTGACAGATGAATTAAAAGTCCAAATCCTTTGCCAAGTATTATTCCAAGAAGAAGGATTTGTTGGAAATATCCAAAATTATAATGACCCCGGCAATTCTTACTTATTTCAGGTAATCAAAAGTAGATTGGGAATTCCTATATCTCTTTCCGTAGTCTATTTGTTAGTTGGTCAAAGGTTAGGGCTCCCACTTTACGGAACCAATTTACCACTTCATTTCCTTTTGCAATATGAATCGGAAGGGTATTTTACTTATATCGATCCATTTCATGGTGGAGTTTTGTTAGATAAATTCACTTGTGAAAAGTTTTTAGAAGCAAATGGCTATACCAATTCACCTAAATATTTTACAAAAGCCTCCACACTTTCTATGATCAAACGTATGTGCAGGAATCTTATTCATATCTATCGGGACAACCAAACCAAAGAAATGGAAAATACCATCAAAGATCACCTGCAGATTCTCGAAAGTCGATCCACACATGTGGAATAATGAATGAAGTCAAATCTTAGTATCCAATCTGTTTTAGCTAAGTTTGATAAAAATTTAGATGGAATCATTAAAGAAGACATTCCAGTTCTTAAAAAAATTAAAAAACATGTCATCACGTCTGGTGGAAAAAGGATTAGACCTTTTTCGCATTATCTTTTTTGCCAATTTTTAAATGTAAAAGATGTTAGTTGGCTTGATGTAGGAAGTGTTGCTGAACTCATTCATGCCGCCAGTTTATTACACGATGATGTAGTAGACAACGCTCCTATTCGACGTGGAAAACCAACCATTGGATCTTTGTTCGGGAACAAAACGGCCATCCTTGCCGGTGATTATCTGTTAGCTTGTGGAATTAGTAGACTCAACTCTATCGGAAATCCAGAGCTTATGGAAATTTTTTCCCAAGTTTTGAAAGATCTTTCCGTGAGTGAACTTTTGCAAATGGAATGGGAAAAAAATCCCAAAATTTCTTTGAAAGTTTATGATTCTATCATTTATGGAAAAACTGCTTCGCTTTTTGGGGTTTGTACAGAATCTGCGGCCATCCTTGCAAATAAATCCAAAAAGGAAAGGGCACTCATTCGTGATTTTGGTGTTAGGTTGGGAAAACTTTTTCAAAAGAAAGATGATTGTTTGGATTATTTTGTAGATTCGAGTGCGAGTGGTAAGGAATTTTTAAAAGATTTTAAAAATGGACTCTATACTTATCCAGTTCTTGTTCTGAGAGATCACCTCGGTCTTATCGAAAAAAGAAAGTTGGAATCTGTATTTAAAAAAGAAGAAAGAACCGCTGTCGATGAAACCTATATTCTTGGCCTCATGGAATCTAAAAAGATTTCTGAAAAACTTCACAAAGAATTAAGTGCTGAAAAAAACTATCTACTTGGTTTTCTAAACCAGTTTCCAGGTAGCGCAGAACGACAGTTATTTACCGAACAATTGGATCGATTGACTTAGGTTTCTTCTACGAAAGGTTCGTCTGGATCGATGAACTCGATGACTGGCAACAAAACAGAAAAACAAGTTCTGCCTGGTTCTGATTCTATTTGAATGTTTCCTTTGTGTTTTTCAATAATTGATTTTGTAATTCCAAGACCCATTCCCGTTCCTTCTCCGTGATTCTTGGTTGTAAAAAAAGGATCAAAGATCTTCTTCTGAATTTCTAATGGAATTCCTGGACCGTTATCAATCACCTTGATCTCCACTTGGTTTCCCTTTTGTTCGGTAGTAATCATTAGATTTCCTTTTTGATCCATGGCTTCTAAACCATTTAAAATCAAATTGGTCCAAACTCGTATTAAATCTTCTGGCCAACCAAGGATGGTTGCATCTGTAATAAAAGTTTTCTTTAATGAAACTTTCCCTCGCATCCTATATTGATAAATAGTAAGAACTGTTTCGATATTATCAAGTAGGGTAAAAATTCGTCTTTCTTCTGCTTTTGTGACTCGAGAAAAGTTTTTTAGAGCAAGGATGGTTTTGGAAGATCGATCTACTGCAATTTGAATGATCGATAGATGAAGTCTAAAATTCTTTTCTTCTAAAATTAAGTTAGATAGTTTCTCCTGTCCCTTTTTTAGTAATTTGATTTCTTCATCATATAAATTTGTAATTCCAACATCTAAAAATCTTTCGATTATGGGTTCTTCATACTCCAAATCATTGTCTTTGAAGATTTTTTTAAGACCAACTTTTTTATCCTTTCGTTCTGTATAACTTGCCACAAGTCCAAAGTCAGATTGAAAACTAAGGATTTGTTTCATGGTTTGGATTTCTGATGGCGTGAGAGAAGAATAAATATTTTCTTTAGAACCTAATTTTTTTATCTCATTTTCTTTTGATTCAATGATAGTTTCGATGGATGCTTTGATCGCACTTAAGGGATTGTTAATCTCATGTGCGACTCCGGCAATTAATTTTCCTAGTTCTGACATCTTCTCCGAAAACACAAGTTTGCTTTCTGTATGACTAATTTGTAACAGAGCTTTTTCTAATTCTTCTTTTTGTGTTTGGATTTCTTTTGTACGTTCTATCACCATTGTTTCCAGTTCTGCATTTTCTTTGGTAACAGTTTCTTCTTTTTTAATTCGTGTTTGAATTTGAAATTTTGAAATGGCAATTGTAAAAATTGTCATTTGTAGAGCTGCACCAATTTCATTCGCGGAACTTAAAAAAGGATAGGATGGCAATATACCTAAGTTTGTAAGAATCAAAAGACTTGTGCTTACTTGTCTCACGAAGAATGCATAAAATAATACATTGGCATTTTCCTTCTTCGTGATTAAACTATAAATTGCGTAACTAAAGGTGATAGTAGTGAGAATCAAATTATTGGAATAAATAAATCGAAAGTACATTTGTAAGTCGATAAATACAATGAGAATGGAAACCAACATAAATATAGCATAAAAGATGAAATATCGATCAGCGTTTGGATATTTTTCTTTGGTGTGTAAAAATTCTCGTAAGAAAATGACAAGTCCAAATGGTGTTAAAGAAATCAGGCCTGGTATGTATCTATAAAACCATTCAAAATTGCTGGAACCGTATTCATACAGAAGGCCCGACCTTAATGTATTGGTGAATAAAATGGTGAGAGTGGCAAAGGTGAGTAATAGATATACTCTTTCCCTTAATAATACAAACTGTGTGGCCGAAAGTAAACAGACTAAAATACAAAGGCCTAAATGAAATCCCTGCCATAAGGATATGGATTTAGTGTATTGAAGTAAACTGGCTTCGTCCCGAACTTGGAAATTGATTCTATGTGCATCGTCCGAACGAATTTTAAATAGATAAATTCCTTTTTCTTTTGCCGGTAAAACAAAGCCTCCTGTAAACAAAACATCCGGATGTTTTTTTCTTAAAAGTCCTGTTTGGATACTAGAAACGGTTTTATCATTTTGAATGAGAGTAAGATCTAATTCTGATATCATTCCATTTTCAAAATGAAAATACCTAGAGGCATTTTCTTCGAATTGGATTTGGTAGTAATGGTATTCTTCAGTGAAACCGAAGTAAAAATGAGTGTTATAATCTTTTGGATTTAGATTAGAACGGTTTGTATTAGGGTTTGTTCCTAAATGCCAAAGTCCCAAACTTCCTTCTGCAGTAAGAGCAAAAGGAAGAAAAAGAAGGCAAAAAAGAATTCGATACAATCTTTATCGTCTGTTTGTATTGGACTTTTATTGTGGAACAATATTAGGTGCGTTACATTTTAATGTTCCGCGAATGATAACAGACTTTGCATCTGTAGTTGTATTTTGCACCAAACAAGTTTTGTTATCAGATGTAAAACATTGTGTCGTTGATGTTCCTGAAGTACAATTCACGCTATCTAATGTATTACAAGAAAGTAAAACATTTGTTGAGGAAGATGTACTACTATAAGTTCCATTCAGAGTGATTTCTAAATTAAAGAAAGAAATCTGTTGGGCACTTTGTAAAGCCGTGTCAATATTGATGCCTTGGTTGAACCATTCAACGGTTCCTTGAGTTCCTTGTACCGTTTTTCCAAAGGCTCCACCAGCAAGAACAAATCCTTGTTGTGGATCGATCTTTCCTTGGATCTGGGTACTGTCATAAGTAAAACGTAAGTTTAGAGTCTCTTTAGTTTTGAAGATCAGCTGGGAAATTACCGTAAAGCGAGTGTTATTGGTAGTAGAGGTAGATCCTGTTGTTCCCGTAGTGGTTCCCGTTCCCGTAGTAGAGGTAGTTGCTGGAGTGGCTTGTCCGCAACTGGTGGTGATATCGCTATCCACTTCACCCAAGAAATAAAGCCCGGGCTCCCCATCGGCAAGCATAGACAATTCCGCTTTGTTTTCGTTTTTAAGTCCACAAGCGGCAAAAACTGAAGAAAATACCAGAAGGATAACAATCGATCGGAACATACCATCCAATCGTCATAGGAATTCATTCTTGGGTCAAGAGGATTCAGAATTTCCTTGGGAAATTTACGCGAAATTACAATCTTGCCCTATGGGGTCAAATTTCGGTCTAAAAACTGTGTTTTCTATCCAGGGACCGCGATCGATTTATGTCTATTCTCTATTCATTGGTCTTCTTTCCGGTTTTGGGGCCTATGGATTCAACTGGGCTCTGACTTGGACAGAATCCTTTACCTTTGGTAACCTTATGGGTTACGATCCTGGAATTCCTTCTGGCGATTTGTATTTCCACTCGATTGGAAGTGCGGGACCCATTTCTCCACTTTGGATTGTTTTTTTACCTGCCGTTGGCGGCCTTCTTGTCGGTATCATTACCAGCTTCTTTTGTTCGGAAGCCCAAGGGGGTGGGACCGACTCTTTAATTTATGCATTTCATTTCAATGAAGGAAAGATTCGGGCTAAAGTACCTTTTTACAAAGCGCTCGCCACCATACTCACGTTAGGTTCTGGTGGGTCAGGTGGGAAAGAAGGACCAACGGCTCAAATTGGTGCTGGGTTTGGTTCCAGCCTTGCTGGGTTTTTGGGTGCCGGTGCTAGAGCACGAAGGACATTGATGTTAGCCGGAACTGCAGGTGGGCTTGGGGCAATTTTTCGTGCTCCTCTGGGTGGGGCTATCACTGCTGTAGAGATGGTCTACCAAGAGGACATCGAAAGTGATTCACTTGTTCCCTGTATTCTTTCTTCGGTAACAGCATATTTAACTTACACAAGTATTGCTGGAAGTGGTTCTCTGTTTTCTGTACAGGAATATAGTCTCAATGATTACAGACACATTCCATTATACATTGTCCTCGGACTTCTTTGTTATGTGGTGGGATACTTTTTTGTAAAGGTATACCATCTGGTGCAAGATTTGTTTTCTAAACTACCATTACCTAATTTCTTAAAGCCAGCTTTTGGTGGATTGATTGTTGGGTGTATTGCTCTTTTGTTTCCCGAAGTTTTAGGTTCTGGATTTGGACTCATTCAAAGGATGATTAATGGAGAAGTTTTAGAATCTACGAGTTTCGGTTTTTCAGGACCTTTTTTCCTTTTGGCTGTTGCCATTTTTAAAGTATTTTCTACTTCACTTACTGTAGGATCCGGCAGTTCAGGTGGATTACTTGGACCGTCCTTTGCCATTGGTGGTATGTTAGGTGCCTTTGTGGGTACTATGGCACAAGTTTTGTTCCCGGAATTAAATATCATCATCTTTCCCTTTCTTCTTGTGGGGATGGGATCTTTTTTTGCCGGTGTGGCCAGGGCTCCTATTGCAGGAATGATTATGGTTTGTGATATGATCGGTAGTTACGAACTCCTACCACCGCTAATGATTGTGTCAGTGATTGCGGTAGTATTATCCCACCGGATTTCTATCTATCGCAACCAAATCAAAAACAGATTTTTATCACCCTCTCACCATTGGGATATGAACCAAGACATCATGGATCGAATTCGTATCACTGACCATTTTTCTGAGTTTCGTAAGTATGCTATGGTTTCCGAACACCTTTCTCTTACGGAATTACAATCAAACGCACCTGGAATCCAAGCGAGTGATTTCATTTTACTAGGAGCAGGAGATGAGTATAAAGGAATTGTATCACTGCGAAAGAATAGAATCCTTCCAGAATTCGAAGAAGATTTGAAAAATCTCATCACTTGCGGAGAAATTGTGCAGGATGTTCCTTCTGTTAACAGAAATGACACATTAGGTAGAGCCCTCCAAATTCTTTTAGAATATGATGTCGACAAACTTGCGATTGTTGAAGATGGTAAATGTTTGGGTTATTTAAGGTACATTGATTTGTTCAATGCATACCAAAATGAAGTGAAAAATAAACAACGTAAGTCAGTATGAGATTCCTTAGCAATTTTATGAAATTTTCACCCGTTTTAGTGGAGCAGTTTTTACATCGATTTTTATTCGTTCTTTTTGTTGGACAGATTATTTTATTAGTCAATTGTTTTGGATCCAAACAAATCATTGAGAAAAAACCAGATTCTCATATCAAACCTATCGTCATTCCTCCTCAATATTTAAAACCCATCATTGGTCGAGTGGAATGGGTAGAATTTCCCAACTGGAAACTCAAACTTCGCGCTAGGGTTGATACCGGTGCAAAATCTTGTTCTATCCATGCAGTTAATATTGAAAGGGTCACGGAAAATGGAGAGGTTTTTGTTTTTTTTGATACTTTTGTGGATGAAAAACCAGTTCGATTGAAAAGTAAGTTTGTTAAAGAAGCAAAAGTGACAAGTACCTCTGGTGTCTCTGAAACTCGAATCATCATCAGTGAAGTAATGAAAATGGGAAAATATAAAGAGGAAGTGATTATCAACTTAAATGATCGGACCAATCTGACTTATCCTATTCTCATCGGTAGAAATTATTTAATGGGTAAGTTTTTGGTCGATGTATCCTTATCCCATCAGTTAGGGGATTAGATTGGATCGCAAAACTTTAATTACAGTATCGATGCTAATCATTTTACCTATAGTATCAATACTGTATAAGTTAAACATCGCCGAGTTATCTTTACTTCCTGTGGAGGTGGATGATACAGTCAATTTACAGGTAGTCATTTTGCCGAAAGAAAATGTGGCTCTTTCTGAAGTCACCTTTCCCATTCCAAAACAATTCATCCAGTCAAGAGTTCTCAAATCCAATACCAAAGTGGAAGATTTGGATTTTCGGCTTCAAAAAAAACAATATGGCCATTTAGGAATTTGGGAAGGAGAGGATTGGAATTCTTCCATTGGATATTATGCAAAAATAAAAATCCTTCCTTATTCACACTCCAATCCAGAACCAGAAATTCCGAATCCAATAGGAAAACAAGTTGCTAAAGAACCATATTATCTTTCTCTAAAGAACTTCTCTCCGGAAGAGATTCGTTTAGCAAAAAAGTTATTTGAACAAATCCATCCTTATGACAAAGACAATGTTGCGGCCGCTAAACAAATCTATTATTTTATATCTGAAGAAGTTCTGAATACAACTAGGGACATTAGTCTTTCCGATACAATCCGTTTGAATAATGGAAGCGCTTATACACAAGCAGTTCTATTTTCCTTACTTTGTAGAATGAAAGGAGTCCAAACAAGAACGGTTGCTGGATTTGATTTGTCTAAACAAAACGGCAAAGATAACAAAACAAAACTTAGTTTTTGGAATGAAATTCGAATTCATGGAAAATGGTATTTTGTTTCTACTTATAAAAATATATTTGCCGGGCATGTAAACGGGTATTTGCCAATTTGGAAATCAGTTGAGGAGAGACGTTCTCTTGGCGAAGAACCAGCAACATTTCGTTATACGGCATATATTACAAAATCTAACGTAAATCGTTATAATTTTAAAGAGTATAGCGAGGAAGTGGCATCGAGTAATAGTTTTTTGCGATATTATTCATTATACAGTTTGCCAACTCCATTACAGAATTTGTTTCGATTGGTAATCCTGATTCCCATCGGGGCTTTGGTCCTTTCTGTTGCTAGGAATATGATTGGGATTCCCACATTTGGTATCTTCACACCGATTTTACTAGCGATGTTTTTTTACGAAACAAACCTCCTATTTGGAATTAGTTTTTTTCTTTTGATGATTGGTCTTGGTTTTTTTGAAAGGTATGCCTTGGATAAATACTATCTACTCGCAGTTCCTAGACTTTCTATCTTACTTACCATTACCGTCATTTCTTTGATTTTATTTTCTGTTTTGAATGAAGAGATTTCCTTTTTCAATCAAATGAGTGTGACTTTATTTCCTATTGTCATTACCACAATATTTATTGAACGGTTTTCGATTATGATCATTGAAGAAGGTATACTCAATACCTTCGTTACTTTAGCGGGAACGCTACTCATTGCATTTATCAGTTATATGATTTTTTTCTTTGGTTCATTACAAATTCTCTTTTTTACTCATCCTGAATTATTGTTGGTTGTGATCGCCATACAAATTCTTCTCGGTCAATACAAAGGGTATCGTGTATCGGAACTTTTTCGGTTTAAGGAAATTTTTAGATCATGATTTCTCTTTTCAAAAAATTTGAAGAGGAAGGTGTTCTTGGAATCAACCGTAGGATCGGCGAATACATTTTGCCTTATAATCCAAGAGAATATTATCCGTTAGTCGATGATAAATGGAAAACCGCAGAACTGGCAAGGCAGTTTCATGTCCCCATGCCCTACCATTATGGAGTTGTGGATACATTTGGTGGGATTCGAAATACCCGAGACCTTATTCAAGGTAGACCTGGTTTTGTTGTCAAACCAGCTAATGGTGGTATGGGAAATGGAATCCTTGTCATTACCCATGAATCTGAGACAATCAATGGTTCTATCCGTTATCATAAAGTAGATGATAAAACACTTTCGGAAAAGGACCTTCAACATCATATCTCTGGAATTTTGTCGGGATTATATTCCTTAGATGGAAATTCTGATTCTTGTATTTTACAAGAACGCTTGGAATGCCATTCTTTCTTTAAAGCGATTTCTTTTCGAGGGATCCCTGACATTCGTGTGATTGTATTTTTAGGTTATCCTGTAATGGCCATGTTGCGATTACCTACAAAAGAATCAGGAGGGAGGGCAAACCTCCACCAAGGGGCTCTTGGTGTGGGTGTTGATCTTCGTTCGGGCACTCTCACACATTCTGTTTGTAATGATAAAATCATTCATTTACATCCCGACACAAAACAAACGTTAAGTGGAAGGGTGATTCCTCATTGGGAAACTATTTTAGAAATGTCGTCAAGATGTTATGATATGTCTGGACTAGGTTATTTGGGAGTTGATATCGTTCTAGATGAATCGAGAGGGCCTTTGTTACTCGAAATGAATGCAAGACCTGGACTTGGAATTCAAATTGCAAATCGGATGGGATTACGAGATCGGTTGCAGTTGGTAGAGAAGATAAAGGATTCGGCGGATGGCCCCAAGACCCGAGTCCACCGAATGTTTCAAGAGTTATAAAAAGAAAAGTTTTGTTTTAAGCGTTTTGTTTTGCTGTAACAAATACAGTGCGATTGAGAAGAGCCATGGATCCAAAAAGGAATCCTGAATACACTAAGTCGCCAGCAATGGAGTTTTGGAAAAACGGAATGGCAAGTGTAAAACAAGTCACAAGACCAGATAGATCCAAAGTATACATTCCGCTTGTTGCCCAAACGGCTAGGTTTGTGAGAAGAAAGAATACCACTGATCCAACTACTGTAAAACCAAAGGATTTTGTTAGAGAAGTTCCAATTTGTTTTCCAAAGAGGACTGCTAAAATCATAAATCCATATACAACTGGCATAAGGTCATGAAACCCGATGAAGAAATCGGAAACAAACATCGCCAAAATAGGAACAAAAAGAGCAAGTCGTCGGTCTGTCAAATAAGCACCCGAAAACAAAGAAACGGCCAAAATAGGCGTAAAATTCGGTGGGTGTGGTAGGATACGGCTGATGACAGTAGCGATCACCATTAGGATGGCAACGGAGACACGAGATTGGAACATAGGGATAGACTCGTAAAGGGGGGGGGCTTTCGCAAGATAAAATTTCCGTTTGCTTCCCGCAAGGTTTGGGAAAAATACAATCAGTGAACCCTCCTAATTTTGATTCACCCCTGGAAAACCTCCTCGCTCTGACAGCGGATTTACGTAGTCCTGAGGGTTGTCCTTGGGACAAAGAACAAACCCATCTTTCCGTCATTCCCCATTTACTCGAAGAAACCTATGAAGTGGTGGATACCATTGAACAAGGTGACGACAACCACTTAAAAGAAGAACTTGGGGACTTACTTTTCCAAATTACTTTTCATAGCCAATTGGCCAAAGAACGTGGTGCCTTTGGTTTTCAAGATGTGGCGAATGATGTATTTCAAAAATTGGTATATCGACATCCTCATGTGTATGGGAATACCGATGGAATCCATTCAGGAGATCAGGTTCTCACCCAATGGGACCAACTCAAACAAAAAGAGAAAGAATCCAAAAACAAAATAGATTCTGACAAAAGTATTCTTTCCGGAATTCCGAAAGCCCTGCCTGCCATCCAACGTTCCGAAAAAATCCAAAGCAAAGTCACCAAACAAGGATTTGATTGGCCAACTATTTCTGGAGTGTTTGAAAAATTTCAAGAAGAAATAAGGGAACTAGATACAGAACTCCAAACCAAAGGATCTCTTAGTTCTAAAAAAATAGCCTATGATGAACGTGTAGAAGATGAGTTAGGTGATCTTTTCTTTTTGTTAGTGAACTTGTCCCGTAAACTTTCGATTGATCCAGAAACCTGTCTCCGTCGTGCGAATGAAAAATTCGAAACTAGATTTCGTGTCCTAGAAGATTTAGTTTCACAAACGGGAAAAACTGTGAAGGATCACTCTTTAGAGGAACTCGATTTGTTCTGGGACCAAGCGAAGTTGCATCTAAAAACAAAATCAGAAATCAGTACCACTTCCGATACCAAAGGAAAAAAAGGTTTAAACCAGAAAGGAACTAGTCCCAATTAACGATGAATTCTCTCGATTTAAACGATTTACCATTTTTAAAAGAAGAATCTCTTCGTGTGTTTCATTGGTTACTCAACGAATACCCGGAGATAGAAGACCCGAAGGTTCAAACTCAAGGAAAGAAAAACAATCAGTCAGAAATAAAGGAAAGTTCTCATTCCATGGATTTCTTGGAAAATAAAGAATCCATAGAATTCCCCATTCGTTGGAAAACGGAACAAATGGGACAGATATTAGAATGGGTCATTTCGGATATGGGTTCCGTAACACTTCGGTTAGGTGGATTGGAAGGGAATCGAAGGAACCCGGCTCCCATCTTTTATTTAAGTCTTAGAAAATCAGAAGAGGGGAATTTTTTTTGGACAGATCCAGAAGGAAACCCCATTCCTTTCCCTGACGAGTCCATCCACAAAGACATTCAAAAGAGAATCCAATTATATATTGATTCGATTTCTTAAATTGAGATTATTAAGTTATGTTTGTACAGACCATCAGTCAGATCAGATCAAATGCGAATCAGATTTTAAAATTATTTTCGCTCATACTTCTATGTCTTAATCCGATGAATACATTTGCATTTAAAGATAAAAGTGAATGTGAGAGATTTCATTCTGGAACTTTTATCTTTAATAGTAGTTTTGGGGAAGTGATTATTGTAAGGAATAAATCTGAGGATATCAGTTACAGAGTATATCCCAAGTCATTTGTAAGATCTTCCGTTAAATGGATTTCTCCTTGTGTAGCAGAATTTAAAGCAATAGAAATCAATGATGATATATTCTCTCCTGAATTCAGAAAAATGCTGATGAATGGTAGCAGCAAATTATACATCACCGAAACATTTTCGGATGGTTATTCATACAAAATAACAGAAGAAAGTAGTTCTAAAGTAAATTATGGTAAAGTAAAATTCTACACAGGATCGTTACCGGCAAAGTGAAAGAGTTTAAACAATTCAATTTAGTTTGATTGATTTTGTTTCCGAAATCAGTAGCGATCGGTAGAAATTGATTTCTTTCGGACACAGCCTACTAAAGTAAGCTGCGTCTGAAAATAAGAAGGATTAGGATTCTTTTGTTTCGATTCCTACTTTTTTTTCGATGTTTTCGATGCGTTTGAGCCATTTGTTTAAGTTCACAATGTTTTTGATGTTCACTCGATACTTTTGGAATTCTGGGAAAGTCAAACCTAAGTCCCAACCCACATACACATCTTTTGTTTTAGGAGAAGTGCGAAGGCTTGATCCACCAGCGATGATTGTCCCTTCGACGAGTGTTAAATGGTCACTGATCGCACATGCTCCACCAATAATAACATGGTTTCCTAATGTAACACTTCCAGCAAGACCAGACTGTCCAGCAATGATCACGTGGTCCCCCACCTTACAGTTGTGGGCAATGTGAACCATATTATCAAATTTACACCCATTCCCAATGGTTGTATCTGTAAGTGCACCGCGGTCGATTGTACAATTACTACCTACTTCGACATCATCCCCAATCACAACACGACCTACTTGTGGTATTTTGTTATGTTTACCTTCTGCAAAAACAAATCCAAATCCATCTCCACCGAAACTGGAATTTCCAAAAACAATGAATCGTTTTCCAACAATTGTATCATCGAAAAACACACAGTTTTTTCCAATGCGAGCACCATCACCAATTTGAACGTGGTCTCCGATTTTCACTCCGTCTTCAATGATACAATCGTTTCCAATGACAGAATTTTTTCCAATGGTTACAAAATGTCCAATATCCGTGTTGGAGCCAACTTTAGCCGTTGGATCAATAACGATATGTGGACTCTGTTTTCCTGTAGGTTGTTTCTCCGGAAAAAAATGACGAATGATTTTTGCTGTTGTTAGTTCTACTTTAGGAACAATGATTAAAGCTTTTTCTGTGAGTGATTCCGCAGTATCGGAAGACACAACAAGTAAAGGTGCTTTGGATGCTTTTGCTTCATTTACAAAAGTTTTGGAAGCTACAAAAGAAATCTCATTTGTGGAAGCTAACGAAAGTGAGGTGAGTCCGCTAAAAGAAACAGATTGAATACTATCTGTATTTTGAAACTTTGCTTCTGGTAGTAGTGACTGGAGAGTAGATAGGTTGATTTGGTTCATCTCCGATTCCTTATCGATGGTTTAAGACAAGGAATCAGAGAGGTCAAAGTTTGACTAACACTATTAGGTAGTCTTAGTCCTGATTTTTAGGATTATCCTTCGATTTTATGGGCAATGATATCATCAAGGGAAAAAGAACCAGCACCTTTAATGATCAGAGGGATTGCTAAACCGAAAGTTAAAAGTTGGAATTCGAATCCGCCTTTATCAGCAAAAAATCCGTTAGGGAAGTGAACGATTGCGGCAGCAACGAACATAGTAGCAAAGATTCCAAAAGCAGCTACTCTTGTGAGCAGTCCTACGATAAGGCCAATCGCGCCAAAGAATTCAGCGATGATGGCAAGAAGAGCAAAGAAGTACGGAATGCCCAATTGTCCTGTAAAGAAACCCATTGTTCCTTCGAAGCCGTATCCACCGAATGCACCTAGAACTTTTTGTGCTCCGTGAGGAAGGATCACAACTCCGAGAGTGACGCGGAGGATGGTGAGTGTGATGTCTTTGTTTGTTGCGAGTAATTTGTAAAACATAGAACCTCTTATTGCTAAATAGTTTAATATCAAACTACTTAATACTAGATAAATCCGTCAATCCTAATTTTTGTAAAAAATTAACCTTTTTCGTAAACGAGGAAAATCTCGTTTCCTTTGGCAAAATGGTCTTTTAGAGTCCAGCCGTTCTTATCAAAATCGGGAAGTTCGGAATTCCTGTCGGCGATTCCCGCAAGACCAGTTTTTCCTATGATGAAAGGAACAATGGTGAGGTAGATTCGATCCACAAGATCTGCTTCCAAAAAGGAAAAATTGAGTTTGGGCCCACCTTCCAGAAGGACGTTTTTATAACCTTTTCGTTTTAAAATCCCTGTGACTTTTTTGGGATCAATGTCATCCGAATCCAGAGCAAAGATCTCGGCTTTGTTCTCTAAACTCGTTTTGATTTCCTTTAAATTGGTTTTTGTACAAATGATGAGAGGGATATGATCGGATTCTTCAAAAACATGTTTATCGGGGGGGAGGGTTCCTTTGCGAACTAAAATGACGGGTCTTGGATTTAGGGCATTGGGTACGGCTCGGATTTTGACAATGGGGTTGTCGTTTAATATAGAGTTTTTTCCTACAAGGATTGCATCCGATTGCGAGCGGTAGACATCCATTTGGGTTTTGTCCTCGCTGGAAGTGAGGCCATACCAACGACCATCCGGTCGAACGACCTTTCCGTCCAAGGTCATGGCCATATTGATCGATAATTTCATGAAATTTTCCTCCGTGAGAGATTCTGCAATTCGCGCTGGAGGATGTGGTACACCTGCATCGAACAGGTGCCGCAGCCGGTAGAGGCCCTTGTGGTTTCTCTGATTTGTTCCATTGTCACGGCGCCTGCATGGATGGCACGGACTAATTCGTCTTCAGTCACCATTCGACATAAACAGACCCGTTTCGGTCTCATGAGGGAATTTAAATCGAAAGGATCCATACCTGAACTATTCATTTGACAGATTTACGAAAGGGAGGGAAACTCTTTAATTACTTTCAACCAAGGAAAATTCAATCACACTCTATGTCCCAAGACAAAAACCCGGAAGCCAAAAAGAAAAAAAACCGTGAAATATTCGGTTGGTGTATGTTCGATTTTGCTAATTCTTCGTACACAACGGTCATTATTAGTGTAGTATACTGTGAGATTTTCACGAATTTAATTGTTCCTTCGGATCCCAGTTCGGGTGACCCCTTTCAGTATGGCAGGTCGGTCTGGGCCTGGGCACTGGCAGCCTCTTATGTTTTTGTGGTCTTAACCGGGCCCATATTTGGTGCCATATCCGATTATAGTTCTAAAAAGAAATTTTTTCTATTTTTAAGTTACATCGGCTGTATCATCGCTACCTTTTTGTTATATTATGTAGAACCTGGAATGGTTTGGTTGGGTTTCGTTTTAGTAGCGATCTCTAATTTTTTCTTTGCCTCTGGGGAAAACTTTGCCTCCAGTTTTTTACCTTTCCTTGGGGCCAAAGAAGACTTGGGAAAAATTTCCGGTTATGCTTGGGGGATTGGATACTTTGGTGGAATTGGTTCCGTATACATTGCCTCAAAGTTGGGTGCCATTTCTTTAGATAATTTTGAAAATTTAAAATTAGTGGGACCTTACACGGCTATTTTCTTTTTGATCGCAGCCATCCCAACGTTTCTTTTCTTAAAAGAACCTCATTTGCCACTCGGTGTTTCACAAAGTTTGAACTATTTCAAAATCGGAAAAGATCGTGTGGTCCAAACTTTAAAAGATGCTAGTAACTTCAAAGATTTGATGATTTACTTGGTATCTTTGTTTTTCACTATGGCTGCCCTTGCGATTGTGATTTCTTTTGCATTTATTTATGGTTCCCATGAAATACATATCGAATCGGAACACAAAGAAGCTATGTTTATCTTTATCCAAATTTTTGCAGCCGTGGGTGCGCTTGCTTTTGGTGTGATCCAAGATAGTATAGGGGCTAAAAAAACTTTTAACCTTACACTTGTTCTCTGGCTATTAACTTGTGGATTGATATATTATGTGCATGATATTACCATTCTTATCAATAGTGTTCTTGGTAAAAATTGGACAGTGCAGTGGGTTTTTGTTTTTATTTCTTCACTTGCTGGGATGGGACTTGGATCCACACAGTCAGCTTCCAGAGCCCTTGTTGGTATTTTTAGTCCTGAGTCCAAATCGGGAGAATTTTTTGGGATGTGGGGTTTATCTGGAAAAATTGCAGGTGCTGCCGGACTATTTCTTTTCGGATACATTCAAACACTAGTCACTCTAAGAAATGCCTTCCTTGTTGTTGCTTTCTTTTATTTTTTATCACTACTCATTAACTTATTTGTAAATGAAGAAAGGGGAGTGAAAGCAGCTCAAGCGTTTCAAGAAAAACCATGATTATAGAAGACGAGGACGATTTTGAATTACATCAGAGCCAAAGAAATTTGGCTCTCGCAACCATAGATGAACTCATGTTAACAAAGATGGATTTATTGGATGCAGAAAAAAAAGTGCCTCGTTTTATCAACAATGCACTTTCGTATTTAAAGAGGAAGTATGTGACAGAGGAGCAAACGATTTCGCAGCTCCTCATCAGTCGGAGGGAAAAACAACAATCCTGAGGAATTGTTTATTTTAGTTAGTGTTGTAATCCAGAATTTTCGTAATCATTTGTTTTTGGTCCAATTCGATATTTCTGAGTTGGAAAGCCGTTTGTTTCGCAATCTTACGTAACATCTTTTTATAAGATCTCATGATATGTTTCTGTTTGTCATATGGCAAAGGATCCTTTTCATCATTTAACACCATTGCAATGTCTGGTTCTGCTGGTTGGTTCGGGTCATTCGGCCAAATTGTATCTGATGTAAGGGATCTGTAGTATTCCAATCGGATATCGGAATTTGTATCTAACTTAGCTTCGCCTTTTTCATCCTTTTCTGTACTTTCTGATTTAGGAGAAGGGTTTACGAGTCTTCTCATTTCTTTTACATGGATGGTTCCATCGGCATTCACTCGGCGAAAAGCAAGGATGATTTTGTCTAGGTCGCTATAATCTTCTTTTGGATAAATATAAGCAATCCCGTCATACAAAAATACTGTCGGATAATCAATGTAAGACTGTCCTTGAGGGAGTTTGATTTCTAGATAGGGTTTCCCATCTTTATCTTTTTTATAAAGTTCTTTGTGTGATTCTGGAGTGTGTGCCAAATATTGAGCGGCTGTTTTATCCACACCCAAATCTTGTAGTTTTTTAATTTTCTTCAAGTTCCCACTGATACTAGCGTGGAGGGTATCGATTTCGTTATCTCCAAATCCGTTTTTTCTTTGAAGGTCGATTTGTTTTTGGGTCTCTCGTTCCTTTAAGGTGGCAGAGGCCGGTTTTTCAGCATTAACTGCCGAAATCCCAAGAAGGAAAAAAAGTGTGATGGAGAATCGTAGAATCATGACGTACCTCAGAGATTTCTGTCTTTTATAGTATCGAATCCTTCCTTGTCGATTCTTGAATGGACTGACTCAGATTTTTCTGGAAGAAAAAAAACGTACCAAGGACTGGAACAGGTCCTGTTCGGCTTCTTTGGCTTTGGGAATCAGTCCTGTCAATTGGATGTATCCGTGGACAAGGGAGGGAAAATGACGTTCTTCCACTTTGACCCCGGCCGATTGGAGGTGTTTGGCATAAGTTTCCCCTTCTTCACGGAGAGGGTCGTAGCCGGCAATTCCAATGTAAGTCGGAGGGAGGCCTTTGAGTTCTTTGGGGTCCGCAAGGACGGGAGAGTTGGTATGAAGGAGTCGATCCTTTTGGTTCGGAAGGTAATTTTGGATGAACCACCGCATGATAGAACGTGTTAGGACATAACGTTCTCCAAAAAGTTCATATGTTTCTGATTCCTTAGATGTATCAAGCATCGGGTAAAGAAGGGCTTGAAAAATAGGAACAGGGATCTTATCTTTTTTGGCTCTCAAACAAAGAGAAGTTGCGAGGAGGGCACCAGCACTATCACCACAAACAGCAATGGCATTGGGTGATCCTCCAAACAAATAGGCAGAATTACGAACATATTGGTAAGCAAGCCAAACATCATCATGTGCTGCTGGGTATGGATGTTCAGGGGCCAAACGATAATCTACTGCAATCACGATGCTCTTTGTGTAATGAGACATTTTACGACAGAAATTATCATGAGTTTCTAAATTGCCAATGGTCAGACCACCACCGTGAAAGAAGAGTATGGTGGGGAGATTTCTTTTTTGAGGATTTGCGTTGTAGACTCGGATAGGAATGAAAGAGGCACTAGGAGTGGGAATGAGTTTGTCTTCGATGTGTGGGATGGGAAATTCCGGTTCATCGAAGATCCGCATTTGATCGCGGTAGTGTCTACGTGCCTTTTCAGGACTCATTTGTTCCATTTTGGGAAGGAATCTGGCAATGTTACATGCTAATGCACAACGCGGATCCAATTGGTTTGTTTCCGGTTGATTGTTTTTTCGTGCCAAAGTGGAAATCCAATGTTCGGGTAACGAAAAGACAAGTTGTGCGACTGATTTTTTGATACCTAACATTAAATAACCGATAATCGTTCTAATAACATTCTATAGATTAAAAACAAACCATAACTATCGAGTTTGCAGTAAGCTATCAAATCCTCCAGAACACGTTTTTTTTCTTCGGCTGTCACCTGCTTTTTTATTAATCTTAAATATTGGTAATTTGCATCTTGTCCTTCGCGAATGGAAAGTCCTCCATGGCTTTCTGTACTAAAACAAGGCAGTATTTCTTTGAGCGATGCTTTCCCATTTTGGCCTGGATGGTAGATCCAAAGTTTTTTAAAAGGCAAGGCAAGGTCGATGAACATCGATTTGGCTCTTTCCCAGAACTCTAAAAATTCGGGGAAGGCTGTGGCTGTCTCTTGGATGATGAGTTTTTCAAAGAAATCATTGAAGGAGAAGATGGTGATTCCTTCCGGTAGGTCTTTTTGTAATTGGGTTAAGACGGGAACTCTAGGATCTGTGCCCACATCTTCATGTAAGTAGGTTTTATGTGTGAGGATATCGTTTTCTCTATCCCAAATATGTAAGGAATAGAGGTAGGGAACATGTTGGAACGGTCTTGTCTCGGGATAAAGAGGGAAATACGGATTTATGGACTCAAAATCTAGGAAAGCTACAGTTTTTGTAACATTTGTTAGGTAATTTTCAAAGGCATTTTTGTCAAAGTAGGTTTTGTTTGAGATATGTGCCTGTTTTTGAATCCTTTGGATGGGTGTGAGTTCTGAATCGGGAACAGATTCGTACGAATTGTACCCCATTGCAAACCACTGTTTTGCTAATTCTGAACTGTCTCGGAAATCAAAAACCTCTTTGGCATTTTCTTTTCCTTTCGCACAATGAATTGGAGATAAACAGGTTTTTAGAGATCGGCAACTCGGTTTAGAATCGAGAAAAGAAAATCGTACAGATTGTTCGCCTGTTTTTTTAACTTCTTCCAGAAACTGTTTCCACTCCTCATCGCGAGTCACCATTTCCGCGTCCATTCGGGGAGTTATGTCTTCTATGAGAAGGTAGTCTTCGGGAGCGATGGTACCACCGGGAAAGATGTATTTAGTTTGGATGCGGATGAGTTTGTATCCGACGATGTGGAGTGACATTCCCTCTGCTACTTGTTTGTGAAAGTAAAAAGAACGAAGGATGTCTTGTTTGACAGAACCAATCGGGCGAAAGTCCCAAAGAATCCAACCGTCTCTTTCAGAATCATACTCCAAATACTCAACAGTAGATACAAAATTTTGAAAACGAAGATGAGCATGAAAAATCGATTTTTTTTTCGAAATCCATTCTGTGGTTTTTTGAATACTCTCTTCCTTATCCATTGTTTTTTCAACGGATATAGATTCGGAAAATTGACTTTTACAAAGTTGGAGAAAGTCTCCCCACTCCAAGTAACCACCGTAAGATGAACTGGATGGTTTAGGAACGAGTCCTTCTCTTACCAAATGGAAGGCATTGTTACAACGTAGGTATTGTAAAAATTGAGACTTGGTAACAGGTGTAATAGCTAAATCAAACAAATTGATATAAGTCTTCCCAATGTTTTGTATAAGATAGAAAATTTTTGTTCCAAACTTCGGAACTCGAAACTAGAGCTTCTGGAGAAAGAACAAAAAATTGGAAGAGTGCATTTTGGTTTGTTGTTTTGACCAGATATTCGTCTCTCACTTTTTCAAAACTGGCTCCTTCCAAAAACAACTTCCAACGATCTTCATAATCAGGATGGATTTGGAAGGGAATTTCTATTTCTGGATGTTTTTTTAGCAACAAAGGATGAAAGTTTAAATCTGGGTTTGTAATTTTAAGATTGGATAGGAATTCTTCTTTCGATTCTTTTTTCACAACGATTCTCGGAAGGATAAACCGGCGTAAGGATTTTTTTCCACGGTCATAAGCGAGTAAATAGAAGTCGGTTGTATTTTTACGAACGAGACGGTATGGTTCAATGACCCTTTCACTTGGATCATATCCGTATTGGACAGTAAGAGCTCTTTTGTCTTTTATCGCTTGTAGGATTTTTTCTGTATGTGAGGAGTCCGGTGTTTCTGCTGATTCCGATTCTTCTTTTGGTTGTTTGGCAAACCTAGGAATGAGGTCCAAATGGTGAGAGAATAGTTTTTGCGAAAGACTGAAACTTTCCTGTGTGGGTTCTGTGGCAAATAATACTTGTGATAGGTATTCTAACTCTTCTTTGGTGAACTTTAGAGATTTTTGGATTGATTCTTTTTCTAAATAATAAGGGAAGTAGTCTTCGGACTGATATCCAAACTGGGCCACTTTGATATTGAATCCAAGGCTTTTTAATTGGTTCAGGTCGCGGTAGAGTTTTTTGCGATCTGATTCAATATCCTCATTTTTATAGAACCTAGGCATAATATTGCGAAATTTTTGGAAGCTGATTCCTTTGGGTTCGCGGAGTAGATTGAAAAGTAATGCAAAGAGACGAACCTCTGTCTCATTCATTTTTTTCACTTCAATCATAGGGAAGTCTTCAAAAGAAGTCATATCTTCCCAAATTGTTTGTTTTTTTGATTCCGAAAAGTAGAAAATGAAAAAAACTGGAAAAGTATGCGAATCACAGGCCTCATCCTTAGTCTCTCCTTGTTTCTGCAATGTGCAACTTATTGGAAAAATCGTAAAAATGACTTTCAAGACATTGTCACCATTGGGGCCGAAACTCCTATGTATGGAGCAGCTGTTAAAGTAGGTCCTTTGCCCATTGGAGTTCTCTTCCAAGGAGGAGAGTCGGAGATGGGAAAAAAAGATTTAGGTCGTGGTGTTGGTCTTCGTGGCGGTCAGTTCGGAACTTATCATTCTCAACAACTCGTCTTTGGTATATTAGGTGGCGAAAGTTTTCATTCAGGCCTTCCCACAATGGATGCTAAAGGGAATTGGCTTGTGGATAAAAAAGGAATCCCTCTCACTAATGAAGAAAGAGCCAATATCAAAAGTTATAAGATGCGTTATTATTCTTATTGGTACGATCCTGTAAAAGATCGTAAAAGACGAAAAAAAGAACATTTTCGTCGAGAGTTAACAAAGGACTTAGTCGCCTCAACTGGACAAAAGGAATTTTTAGTTTATCTCCCTCCGGAAGACCAAAAACCTTTTGGATATCCACCTGGTTACTCTTGGAATGTGGAGTTTGCTGCAGGACTTTATGGCGGTGCGAGGGTGGGATTTAATGTTGCGGAAGCTTTTGATTTTTTGTTAGGTTTCACCACCGTTGATTTGTTAGATGATGATGTGGAAGGAAAGGTGAAACCAAGTTTTCCTGGTTTTCCTTTCCCCGCTCCTACTGATGCGGAAACAGAGTCTCCATCAGAGGAATGATTTTATAGTTTGAAGTCTTTGGCTGTGATTTTGTTTTTTGGATCAAAAGTAAGTTTCAAAAACTTTTCTACTGTATCTGGTTTTTCTTTCAAAGTGTAGTATTGTTCTGGAACATCACGATCTTCTGCAAAATACCATACCATCACGGTTCCGCTAGGATCGATTGATTTTTCAGTCGATTTTCCAAGAACCGCTTCTGTTTTTACTAATCCATCACCCACTTTAATCATATCGATTTCTAATTTACGGAGTGCTGTGTGTGGATGAACTTTATTACTTCCCGCTTGTACTTTGTTTCCTGAAGTGCAGGAAACTAAGAAAAGAATCGAAGTGAGTGTGCTGAGTATCAAAAGTTTTTTGATCATAAACCTTACCTTAAGATGGACTAAGGGAAGATTCTACAGGATGGGATCAGGGTTGGCAAGTGATATCTTTTCTCTTTCTTCATCGATTCGGTTCATTTTTCCCAAAATCTTTTTGAAAAAAGGAATGGTTAAGAATACAAGTCCAATCTCTAAAAATCCAAAAAAGAAAGAAAGGGCAGAAAAACTATAAGCCGGTGGCAATACTGATTCAAAGACCATCTGCATTTGTACAGAAACAACTGGCCCTAACATAAAGCCGAGAGAGCCCACTCCGGTAAAGGCAGACATTGTGGTTGCCGTAAGACCCGGTTTTGACATTTTACTGGCAAGCATCATTGAGGGAACAAACATCACTCCGGCCCCAATTCCACAGATCAGTAAAAATGTGAACAAATACCAAAATTCATTGGTTGTTCCTGAAAGTCCGAGAAAGATTCCGTAAATTGTAGATCCAACGAGAACAAGGGGCAGAACGCCTGTTTTGCGAGCGAGTAATGCTGATGGATAGGAAAGTAAACTCATTGGGAATAAAACGAGACCTAAAAACACTCCGAGCATTCCCGGATGGAATGCGAGTGTTTCTCGTAGGTGAATATTAAAGGAAGAAATAATAAACCCAACAGTAAAACGGTCAATAAAGTTGAATAAAAAAGGAACAAACAAAAATGGATTTTCAAAGATTGCAACTTTTAAGTCACTCAGTTTAAAATCTTTTACTTTGTGAATCCCTCTGTCTTTTAACATGAGTAGGCTAAATAGGCCAACAAAGATAAGAATTCCGGAACCTACATAAAAAGGCATCAGAGGATTTTTTCGTCCGAGGATACCCAGTGGCATTCCAAAGGCACCACCTAAAGATAAAAACATTCCAGTGATCCCCATAAGGATTCCTTTGCCGTAGTAACGTTTGTTCTCTGGATCATTTTCACGATCGGCAGCAGAACTAAGCAAAAGCCCGATGATAAAAATATGAGCAGCACCTTCCAAGAATCTTAAAAAAAGGAAGAGACCCATATCGGTGACAACTGTGAGTGAATAAAAAAGTCCTGCGTCTACAAAACAGAAAAAACTAATGAAGTATTTTCTGTTTTTAAAACGATCTGAAATGATTCCCGCAATCGGTGCAAAAAGAAAGGAACCGAGCATAGGAATACTTGTGAAATACGCAACTTCCCAGTTCGATCCGAGCAACCGATCCTTTACAACATCCTTCACTACCGGCACAATCATTGTTACCGGCAACATGGATAAAAAAACTAAAGTTACTAGTGTATACGGGAATCCCAAAAATTAACCTGCTGGTAGAAGAGTTTGGTAACGTTCGATTCCGATATTTTCTTTTAAATCAGAGTCGAGTTCAATGAATAAAAATTTGTTCAAATCAAAAGTGGCGTTAGCTTCTGCTAATAGTTCTGCTTTTTGTGAATCGTTCAAAGGAAGAGTGTCCAGATTTTGGCGATAGATTCCTTTGAATGCCATAAGATCTTCGATTTCAGGGAATTCATAAAAAGCTGTTCCTTCATTTCCTTCCAATTCAAAAGTTTTTGCTACTACTTTTTTGATAGATTGGCCACCAGAAAGATCTCCCAAGTAACGGACGTAAGCTTGTGCTACTAGAAGTTCCGGTTTTGTTTTTGCAGTGTTTTTGATATGGTCGATGTAGTTTTGTGTCGCTTTGGAAATAGAACCACGAACTTTCGTATTGAATTTCTTTTGGAAACTTGCGATGTCTTCTTTCAGAGAATTTTCGCGGAACAAAGCAGGGAAGTAAAGTTTAGCAAGGATAGGGTTGTCTTTGTTTTGGCGGTAGAGTTCTTCCATTACAGTATAAACTGCAAGAAGGCTTTCTAATTGGTATGTATAAGTTTGGGCATCAAGGCCCCCTCTGAAAATTGCCCGGATATAAGGAACCTTTTCGGTTTCCTGGTGTTTGTCGGCAGTTCCTTCTCGTAACATCATTGCTATGGACATAATGGCTCCTTGTTCTCTATGTGAGAATCAATCTCATATATGACACTACCCTGACAATTGCAGGTACTGTCAAAGAAAATTATAGGGAATCTTCCTGGGTGGAAGAATTCCAAAATTCGAGTGGGGTGTTTGCTCTTTGTTCTGGATAGAGAAAGTAAGAAAGAAAGAAAACCAAAATAGAAACTACAATTCCAATGGTAGCAAGAACCACGTCCTTTCCTACTTTGCGGAAGGTGTCTAGGTAAGGAAGGTCTTGGTAGGTAATGACGTTGAGAATGATTTCCCTACCGGCCAGAAGTCCTAAAAAAGCCCAAGTAGTAGACATGGGGATGTTACTGATGTATTGGAAAAAGAATAATAAACTTCCATACACTAAATCCACAATGGTGGCAGCTTTGGCCCATTGGATGTCGGACTTTTCGGAAACCACCCTTTGGATGGTGCCACCGTTTGTTCGAATGATGATGAGTAGGGCTACGATGAGAATGAAGATAGCCGTTAAAAACTCTATGGGTCCTAACTGTCTTGGTAAAAACACCGCGATATTGGCCGTGTCTTGTAACAACCAAGCCACCCACAAATACATGGTGGAGAGCCATTGTAGACGAGACCATCTTCTTTCAGAAACGGGGTCGGGTGTATGGACTTCATGGTATTCATGTGGGTCAACTTTGACTAGGATAGCCCAAACAACTATGGCCACTAGGAAAGCAAGGCCGTAACCAAAAAAGGATTTGGTTAACATTTGGTCAATACTCTTACCACCAAACAATCCTAAGACGAGAAAGGTTGTGGAAACAGGTGCCCTGAGTCTAGTAATCACAACAAGTAATACAGGAGCAAGAAGTTGGAGAAGGTTGAAGTCTTTAGTTTCCGGAATGGAATCTAGCCTATGAAAGTGGATTTCACGACCATGCAAAAACCAAGCAAATAAATGGACTAAAAATAGAAGGCCACCGAAAACGAGAATCTTTTGGAGCCAGTGAACCGATTTTTTACTCTCGATAAAGGTTCCGATGGTTTGGACTGCATCGTTTCCGGCCACAGAGAACGATGCAATCGCAAAGGAAAACCATCCGAGATAATACCGAGGAAGACCCAGGAAATAACCGGCACAGATTGTAAGAACCAAAAAAAGAGTAAAAACAAAGAATCGAACTTGGTCCTTTTTTGTCGGGTGCTGGTAGTCTATTTCCTGGTTAAGGCTCATGCATTCATATAGTGTTTCGCATATCTCTCCGTAATTTCCTTGCGGTCGAAAAGAATAAACACGTCTGTAGTACCAAAAACAGAATCCAGTGCAGGAATTCCACAGATTTTAGCACCCACCCGGAGGTATCCTTTTAAAAGTGGAGGGATATTTTTGGAGATTGATTTTGGATCTTCTACATGAAAATTGGCGTCAAATCCAGGAAGAACAAAGTCCGGATTTGGGAACACACGAAATTCTTCAGGAGCAATTGCATCTTTGGCTTTTAAAAAACCGTAAGATTGAGAAGCAATTGCTGCATCAGTGGAGTGAATGGATCCACAACCCATCAAATAACGAACATTATGTTTGTTCATGAACTCTGCAAGACCTTGCCAGAGAAGTGAAATTACGGAACCGTCACGGTAGTCAGGGTGAACACAAGAACGTCCTACTTCTGCAATTTCGTCTGGTAGGTTATAAATAGAAGTGATATCAAATTCGTTTTCGCTATAAAAACCAATTCCGTTTTTTGCATTTTGGCGTGTTAAAATACGGTAGGTTCCAACGATTTTTGTATCTTCAGTGGATTTATCAATAACAAGTAAGTGGTGGCAGTACAAATCGTACTCATCACGGTCTTTACGTGTAGCAGAAGATTGTGGCAGACCTTCTCCCATTTCTAAATTGAACACTTCATAACGTAACGCAAGTGCTCTTTCAATTTCTAGTTGGTTTTCCGCTAAACGAACTTCTAAAATTCGTTCTGTTCTGTTGATTGTATTTGGTTTCATCGGATTTTATCCTCTTGTTTATCTGCAAATAAGGTAAAATGAATCGGTTACGACAATGTTACATTCAGGTGAAAATCAGTTTGTTTCATGAATAGATACCATATTACAAATTAGTGACACAGAGAACTTGGTTGGTACCATCTTGGTCTGGTGTATAAATTCGGCCATTGTTTAGTTCTAGTGCGTAAGCTTGTATAGAATCAATAGGGTATGAATTGGAAGACCATAATACGTTAGAACTTTCAAGGTTTGTAAAAATCTGAGTATTGATTGCTGGTGAAGAGTAGCCAACGTTACAAGGTACAAAATCATCTAAAGGACTTGTTGGGCCAGTCGTACAAACAACAATATTCTTTAGTTCGTTTTTAGTTGTTACCCTCCAGTTGTTTCGTTGCCATTTATTTACTGTATTGTATTGGTTACAGGCATTGTATATATCACTTGATGCAGCATCAATCCAGGGTGGTGGAGCAAGATCTGCTCCGGTAAGTCCGCTTGTACATCCGTTTGTTGGAGTGATGTTACAAAAATTTAAAGATAAACTAATTCCGTATTGGTCACCTGCTGTACCGATTCCCGTGCAGTTTCCTACATAAGCATTACCGCTTGGATTCCATTCTTGTCCGTGAGCACATCGACTGTAACCAACTGTACGGTTATCGATAAAGGCTTTGTATAGAGGACAGGTGATTTCCATTCCGATAACACCATCACTAGATTTGATTCCCGGGTTTGTGATGAAACAATGTAAGGAATTCGGTTGTTGGGCAATGAAAACTCTAGGAAATATTCCTCCCCTTGTTACGATATTAAAGGAACCGTTTGTCGAGATGGAATCGGAAATTCCTCCAAATTCATATTGGATCTTTAAAGTGTTTCCTGCTGTGAGTCCAGAAATCATTCCTCTGACTCGGAAGGGGGGACAAATTGCCGAACCATTTTGTATACAGCCTAAAAGTTGCGTTTCTAAATATAGTTGGGAGTTTGGATCGTTTGAATTGTTGAAATTGGGAAGTTTGCAAAAAAGAAGAAAAACTAGAATGGGTAGAAATCGTTTCATCTCATTACTTCCGCCTTGGTTTTAGCCTAAATCGGATCGATTGTAAAGAAATTTATTTCTGAAAATAGGACTCTTGGTAATGAACATTTGTTTGTTATCAAGAGGTGTTGGTTTGCAATATAAAAATCATTGCTGAAACGGTAGAATCAATCCAACTCGCAATTTTTTGAGGAACCAGGCTTTATTATAAAATTCTTATACAAAAAATACTGAATCGATATATTTGTTAAATCTTTTGTTGAATGCAAAGCCAAGTATCCGTTATACGAACAAATTTCTACATCTGGATCAGAACTGGTAAATCCCGAATGATACTTTTGGTTCAGAATCAAAGTATCTCCTTTTTTTAAGAAACCAAACTCATAACGATCAGGACTCCAAAATTTTGGAACATACTCTTGTCCGTCAGAAAGTAGATAAAATTCCCCTTTATAGTTCTTATCGTTTATGGTTTGGTTTGTGAAATAGAAGGTTAAGTTTTCATAAATATCATTGGTTGATAGGTTGGCCTGGATGGCTGGCAACATTCTAGAATCGGAGCCATAATCAGGAACTGTGGGCACAGTGATCGGATAGAGATTTGGATTTTTGATATTTACCTTTGGTAAAGGTAGAATAAAAATCTCAGACAAGTATTTTGTATTCATTCGTCTCGTGTCTTGAGTATGAAATAGAAAACAAAGTATGGAAACGATTGTCATTGTTAAATGGTATTTTTGGGGAACCCAGTTCCATAGGTTTTGAAAACCTACTGCCAAACACCAAGCATATAAAAATACAACACTGAGACTCCATCTAGGATATACCCGTTCTAAGGAATATATGGGTAGGTGTTCGAGTAAACTTGCAGGTGCGTAAGAGGAGGTTTTCCCTGCCATCATCCACAAAACAAGTAACAGTAGTGCAAGAACAGAACCCATTTTCCTTTTAGTCAAGAATACCAAAGGGGAAAGTAATAATGGCAACATACCAAGATAGTTTCCATACTCCCAATACCGGTATTGCATTTGAGAAAGTGATTGTGCGAGTAAGGGATGTTGGGACGGCCCAAAAAAAATGGGATAAAAATCTTTCCAACCTAATGTGTAATTGTCCGGTACAAAATACCTACCAACTGAATGCACAAATTGAAACATCGGAATCCATTTGATCGCAAGAATGCCTAATACAAAAATTGAAAGTTTTACAAACCGTAGGATTGTTTCTTTGGGTTTGTCTGAAAGATATACTTCTCGAATCATTAAAAAGAAAATAAGGAATACTATTTGTGAAAGTGGGTAAATGCATCCTTCGGATAATAAAATATATGTGATCGTTGTGATTAGAATAAGAATTCGCCAGTTGCCTTTTTTAACAAAATACAAAATATAAAAGACAAGAGTTGGTAAAAATAGTCCTGGGGTTTGGTTTAAATGGCCGGCATAAAATTTTTGAAATACAAATCCAGAAAATTGAAATATTAAAACAAATAATAAGGAAGGTAAATTTGAAGATTTTGTATAAAGTCGAAAGGAATGAAAATTGAGAAAACCAGAGAAAACAAAATAAAACAGAAAACTAATCTTTAGTGTTGTGAGTGTGGAGAAAAATAAAACAAAGAAGTGAGTGAAACTTCCCACTTTACTGGTTGGATTTTCCCAAACGGGGAAACCAGCACCGTAATACGGATTCCATAAAGGGAAAGTGCCAAATTCTAAAAAAGATTTTCTTAAAAATTCAACGTGGAAACTATACATATCCCAATCGAAACGACCATAGAGATCACTTGTTTCGAATAGGACTTTTGTATTCCAAAGATAGAATGTAAAAAAAAGTAGAACTAAGGCAAAAGGCCTAGTGCGCTTCATCCCAATTACCGCCAAACTTCCCTTGGGCGACAATGGGAACTTTTAATTTCATTGCCGATTCCATTTCTTCTTTGGCCATTTGATAGAATTCTTTTTTTTCCTTGGGATCTACTTCGAATACAAGTTCATCATGGACTTGTAAAAGGAGTTTGGAGCGGAAAGATTCCTTTTTGATTTTTTTATCAATCTGAATCATCGCAAGTTTGATCATATCCGCAGAGGTTCCTTGGATGGGAGAGTTGATGGCAACTCGTTTGGCGGCTTCACTGGCCATTTTGTGTTTGGAATGGATATCCGGAAGATAACGTCTACGACCGAGAAGTGTTTCCACATACCCGTGTTCCTTACAGAACTCTACGATTTCTTCCATATAAGTCCCTACTCCAGTGTAGGTGGCAAAATATTTTTCGATGAATTCTTTTGCTTCTTTGCGGCTGATCCTTAAGTTATTGGAAAGGCCAAAAGATGTGACCCCGTAAATCACAGAAAAGTTTACAACTTTGGCTTTATTTCGCATATCGGACGTTACTTGGTCTTCGGATACTCCAAAGATCCCGGCTGCCGTACGTTTGTGGATATCGACTCCTGATTTGTAAGCATCCATCATTTGCGGGTCATTGGCAAAATGAGCCATAATCCTAAGTTCAATTTGGCTATAGTCTAGAGAAAGAATCTCGTATCCTTTTTTGGCAATAAAACCCTTTCGGAGTAACCTTCCTTCTTCATCCTTAATAGGGATGTTTTGTAAGTTGGGGTTAGTAGAAGACAAACGACCAGTGGCGGCAATGGTTTGGTTGTAACTTGTATGGATTCGACCTGTTTTCGGATTGATGAGTGTCGGTAAGGTGTCTGTATAAGTTGATTTTAGTTTGGAAAACTTTCTGATCTCTAACAAATGATCAATGATGGGATGTGTTCCCTGGAGAGATTCCAAAACGGAATGGTCAGTGGAATATCCAGTTTGTGTTTTTTTCTCAGCAGGAAGTCTTAATTCTTCAAACAAAACAGTTTGAAGTTCCTTGGTGGAATTGATATTAAATGGTCGTCCGGCAAAGAAATGAATGTTCTTTTCGTGTTCTTTGATTTTAGTTTCAAATATTTTGGAAAGAGACTCAAAGTATCCTGGTTCTACGGCAATACCTTCAAATTCCATATCTGCCAGGGTGAGTAACACAGGCATCTCGATATCAAAAAATAACTTTTTATGGATACCTTCATCCATTTTGGGTGCAAGAACATTGCTTAGTTGTAAAGTAATGTCAGCATCTTCGCAGGCATATTCGGAAACCTTTTCTGGATCAATATCGTATAAGTTTTGTTTCTTTTTGCCAGTGCCAACTAACTCTTCATAAGTGATGGTTTTGTAATCCAAATAATCAACGGCCATATCATCCATATTATGGCGACGTTCTCCGGGATTCAAAAGATACGAAGCAAGCATTGTATCAAAATGAATTCCAGCAAGATTTATGCCGTAATTACGGAGCACTAATAAATCGTATTTAATGTTTTGCCCAATTTTTTTCCATTTAGGATCGGATAACATTGGTTTTAAAACAGTGAGTCCTTCTTCAGGGGAAGGGAGGAGGTGACTGTAGATGGACTCGGGATGAGAAAAGGCGATATAATAACCAACACCAGGTTCTTGGGAAAAAGAAACTCCAAGTAACTCGGCAAGCATTGGATCTTGGGAAGTGGTTTCTGTATCCACCGAGATTGGTTTTTTCGGATCTAGCTTCCCAACGATTTTTTTAAGGTCTTCCAAGGTTTGGATCCGTTTGTAACTTTTTTTGGTTACAGCGGAACCTTTGTTTGATTTGGAATTGGTTCCTTCGTTTGTAGATTCTTCTTTAGATTTTTTTCCCTTTTTGCCAGTAGTTGGTTCGGCACTTACTTCTTTACTATCCCCGTCACCAGTGATGGGAATGCCGGCTTGTTTTGCGAGATCACGATGAAGGACATTGTATCCCTCATCTTTGAAGTATTGTACTTTTGCCGGATCATAATAATTCGGAATCTTTAAATCATTTTTTTTGATATCTAGTTTGAGATTGGTGACAATGGTTGCGAGTTTTCTGGATAAAAATGCATTTTCTTTATCTGCAGCCAGTTTATCGATTAGGGATTTATTTTTAACTTGGTCGAGTTTTTTGTAAATGGTTTCTAAATTTCCAAATTCTTGGATGAGTTTGGCTGCACCTTTTTCTCCTACACCTTTAACACCAGGAATGTTGTCGGATGCATCGCCGAGAAGTGCCATGTAATCGGTAACTTGTTCTTTTGTGATTCCAATATTGGTTTCTACCCATTTAGGATCGATTTTTTCAAATTCGGAAACTCCTCGTTTCCCACGTAACATGTGTATGTTTTTATCAAGAACTTGGTATAAGTCTTTATCACTGGAGAGGATGACGATTTCTTCAAAGTCTTTTGCAAATTTTTTACATAAAGATCCGATGATGTCATCGGCTTCAATCCCATCCAGTTTGTACATGGGAAATTCCAAAGCCTTTAACATTTCATAAATTTTATGGATCTGTGGTTTTAGATCCTCAGGCATTGGTTTTCTATGTGCTTTATAATCTTCGTATAAATCGTTTCTGTGTAATCGTGTTCCGGGATCGAATGTGAATGCTATGTGAGATACTTTTTCGTCTTGTAAAAGTTTGAACAACATCCTCCAAAATCCAAAAACGGCACCACTGGGAAGTCCTGTTTTGGAGTTGGTGAGGTTAGAAGCGGCAAAGGCAAAGTAGGCCCGAAAAGCCAACGCATGGCCATCAATGATCAGTAATCTTCCGCTCATGTTCCGTCTCCGTATAAACTATCTCCTAAAAAGGAATAATAGATTAGTTTTGTTTTTTCAACTGTTTTGGTGACAGAAAATCGTTTGACCGAGGTTTTGTTGAAAGTTCCGAACTTGGTTCGTAATTCTTCGGATCCAACAAGTTTGTCCAAACCTTGGGCGATACTCTCTGAATCTCCCACCGAACACATGTAAGCCCCTTCATTATGATCCAACATCTCTCCAATCCCTCCACCATTTGTGGCTACAATGGGAAGCCCTGATGCCATAGCATCTAAAACAGATGTTCCTAGTCCCTCTTCTTTGGAAGTGAGTGTGAAAATATTGAATAGGGATAGTAGAGCTGGTATGTCTTTGCGATATCCGGTGAAAATAACTCTGTTTGTGATGCCTAATTGTTCCGCTTGGTTTTTGAGTTTGTTTTCGAGTTTTCCGTCACCTACAATCATTAGGCGGAAATCTGTATTTGTTTTCATCTTCGCGATTGCATTTAACAAAGTTTCTTGGTCTTTGTGATCAACAAGAGCTGCCACATTTCCAATCACAATACATTTTTTGGAGATTTGAAATTCGTCTCTTAAGTATTCGTGAGGTGCTGATTTCGAAAATCTTTTTAAATCAATTCCAGAATAAACAGTTATGATTCTTTCTGGAGCAATTTTACTATCTATCATGACTTCTTTGATTTTCTGTGAGACAGGAAGATAATAATCATTCGCTAAATGTTGGTATTTCCATCTTGAGAAAAAACTAGATTTGGGTTTGAAGTCCACTCGTCTTGATACAATCAATGGAATGTTTAGGTGATTTCGTTTTGCAAGTAAGGCCAATGTATGTGCATGAGCCGTATGTGTATGGATTAGTTTAATATTTTTAGAAATACAAAGTGATCGAATATTCTTATATGCTTTTCTGTCCCATTCCCCACGCATTTCAATTGGAACAAATTCATATCCATTCTCTTTACATTTCGTTTCTAGTGGGGAACCAGGTTGGCCGACAACGATTTGTGGGATTTTAAAAGTGGCAAGTCCTTGGACTAAATAATAAAGCTGTTGTTCTCCGCCGCGCCATTCGCGGGAAGTATTGACATGAAGGATCAAATTATAAGTGTTTGGAACGGTCGTATTCGAGAGCGATGATGGAGCCCATAACTTTGAACCCCGCCGGAGCTTCGTCTACCATTCCTTCTCCGTGAAACATTACTTTTACGGAGTCCATCATGGCATTGATAATTTTCAATCCTTTTCCCATGTTCTTATGTTTTTGACCTGAGCCATTATAAGGAAGGGTGTCCGGTTTTTTACTTTGGTGGTTTTTGATGTGGTCGAGGAAACTACTAAAACATTGTGACTGGTTGGTGCGAATTAGTTCTTTGTCTATTTCCGGAAGAGAACCATCTTCCGAGAGACCTGATCCATAATCCAAAATATAAAGAGTGAATTTTGAGGAATCGATCCGCCATCGGCAAATGATGGTTTCATCACAATGGCAGGAAACATTGGCAGCAACCGCGTTCGTGAGCGCTTCGTCAGCAGCCAGTTCAATTTGCATAATATTATCAAAGCTAAAGCCGTTGTCTTCTAATGTGCGTTTTAGCTCTTTTCGGAAGTGTTTGACGGAAGACATGTCGGGCGGGAGAAACATCGCATACGATCCGACCGAGGGGCACAACAAATACGGTAAAACTTCAGATGGTATTGTCAATGGCCGCCGCTTCCCCCTCTACCTTTTCATATTACACGAAGGAGAGGGAGAAAAAAAGTCAAAAATCCCATAAAGGGGAAGGGTTTAGGAAAAAATTTCCTAAACTTTGACTCCTAAGGCATTCGCTAGCTGCTCCATCCGTTTGACCAGTTTCTCTTGGCCGAGAAGGCTGAAGAGAATGGGGAGTTCCAATCCGTGGGATTTCCCTGTGGTGATGGCTCGAATCGGCATAAAAAGGGTTCTTCCTTTTTCACCGGTGGATTCGCCGGCCTTGGCCATGGCTTCTTTGTAGGTATCGGGAGTCACTAAAGCATGGGATTTTACATATTGGTAAAAAGCTGAAACGACAGCTTTGCCGTTTCCTTCCAAAACCAATTGTTTGGCTTCTTCATTTTCAAATTGTAGGTTTTCTAAAAAGAATTCTTCGATGTACGGTGGAGCTTGGATGAGGCGATCTAAATAGACACGAACGGAATCTAAAATTGAGAGGAGTTGTGGGTTTGTTCCCGACTTGTAGGTTTCTGGAATTTGACAATCCTTCAGAAATGGTTCGAGTTCCTTTCCTAAGGTTTCAATTTTTACATCGCGGATGTATTTGTTTGACATCCAGTTGAGTTTTGATTTGGGATTTAAGTATTCAGCAAGGCCAAGAAGAGATAACTTATTGAAATCAACTGTTTCCTTTTCATCTTCTTTTAGTTTTTTAAATACATCAAAGGTAGCAGGGGATTTGGAACATCGTTCCACATCAAAGACGGAACAAAGTTCTTCGTCACTCATGTATTCTTTTCCATCAGGAGAAGTCCATCCAAGTAACGCCATATAATTACGCATGGTATCACTGGAATAACCTAGGTCACGGAAAGCAAGAACCGATGTAGCGCCAGCACGTTTGGAAAGTTTTTTCCCGTCCGTTCCTACAATTTCACTGGCATGGGCAAACCTTGGGAGTGGAAATCCAAAGGCTTCAAAAATTAAAATTTGGCGAGGGGTGTTGGAAAGATGACCCACTCCTCGAATCACATGTGTGATTTTCATGAGTGCGTCGTCGATCACCACAGCATAGTTATACGAAGGAAATCCATCAGATTTGACAATGATAAAGTCACCAATGAGTTTGGATTCGAATTTCACTTTTCCCTGGATCATATCATCTACGATCACAATTTTGTTTGGAGTTTTGAATCTTACAGTGTAGGGAATTTTTTTCTCAATTTGGAATTGGATTTCTCCGTCAGTTAGATCCGAACATTTTCCATCGTAGATATAAGGAATTCCCATAGCATCGGCTTGTTTTTTCTTTCCATCCAATTCTTCTGCGGAACAAAAACAACGATAGGCCTTCTTTTCTGAGATCAGTTTGTCTGTGTATTCTTTATAAATATGAATTCTTTCGGACTGTGTGTACGGGCCATTTGGGCCTCCCACTCCAGGGCCTTCATCCCATTCCATTCCAAGCCACTTTAAAGATTCTAAAATGATTTTAAAAGAAGCTTCGGTAGAACGGTCTTGGTCTGTGTCTTCAATACGAAGTAAAAACTTTCCTTTTTTAGCTTTCGCATATAAATAATTAAATAAGGCGGTTCTTGCCCCACCCACATGTAAAAATCCGGAAGGGGAGGGTGCAAAACGGGTGCGAACTTCTGTCATTTCATTTCCTCTTTGAGTAAAAAGTCTCCGATCCTTTTGTAACCAAATGGTTCTTTTGTTTTGGTAGTCAGTCCATTGGTATACGGCGGAACAAAGAATAATTGTGTTTCATTTTCTTTATAGATGAGTTTAAAAAATAGTTTGTCGGCTTCTGTTTCGTTCCATTCATATCGAAGTTGTAAATAGTCGTAATGATTCGAAACATGTTCTGATTTGATGGTGCCAGCTTCTTGTTTGGTAAATATGCTGGAAGGTGCAAAAAATTCCATACTTCCTAAACTATGCGACCAACGGCTATCTCCACCAAGAGGGGATCGAACTCCTTCCTCAATCAGTAAACCAGTATCACCACCTAATTCGAAAATGTCGAACTCTTCGATTTGTGTTTTGTTTTCAGTCACACTTGTTTTGTTTTCTAGTAGTGTGATGAGTGAGGAACCTGTGGTTTCTGAAGCATAGGAGTCAGTATAAACAAAAAAAATTCTTTTTTCAGATTCTTCTTTTTTGAATTTTCCTACTTTTTTGTTCCAAATGATCTTATAAGATTCAAAAGGTTCGTTTCCAAATTCGGTTTTCACTTTTGATAAAAAATGATTGTCGTAAGCTAAGAAACTAAACTCTATTTTCTCTGCATATCCGGTCGATTTTCCTGGTTCCCATTCAATGAATCGGAAGTGAGAAGAGCCTTCTCGGAAGAAGGAAACATTCATTTTTCTCGGAGATTTTAGATAGAGAACGGATGCGGGAATTTCTGAAATTGGCTCTCTAACGATGAGTGATTTCAGGTTCTGGCAGTTGGATCCAGAAAAAAAAATCAAGGTACATAAAAGCCAATAGAATCGGGAGTATACTTGAGTTTCTGGGGACATAGACCGGTGCGTATCGCCAGTCTAAAAAGGGAAAACCGCTTGACAAGTCAATTCACCCCATCCCTGTGTCATTGGAACCCATGAAGAACGAAGAACAGTATCCAAAACGCCCCTTTGAAGACCAAGTGAATGATGACCAAAGGAAATACTCTCGCTATGTATGTGATTCGAGAGCCATTCCGCAAGAAATTGATGGTCTAAAGCCTGTTCAACGAAGGATTTTATGGGCAATGTGGAACTCGGATGCCCGAAACCGTCACACAAAAACAGTAAAAGTTGCCGGTCTTGCTATGGGATACCATCCGCACGGGGATCGTTCCATCCAAGATGCCCTTTCGCAAATGGCACAAGACTTTGCATTTGCAAATAACTATCCTTTGGTACATGGAGAAGGAACCTTCGGTGACGTTTTGGACCCGAATGCAATCGCTTCTCCGCGTTATACGGAAGTCAAACTTTCCGACTTTGCTAAGGATTTAGGATTTTTCGAAAGTTTACCTGATATTGATTATGTCAAAAACTATGATGAAACCGAAGACGAACCCATTCATTTCGTCGGAAAAGTTCCGGTTGTACTCTTAAATAACATCCAAGGAATCGCAACGGGTTTTCGTTGTTTCATTCCTGCTCACAAACTCAGTGATGTGATCGAATCCCAAGTTACTTATTTAAAGACAGGAAAACCAAAAAAGATCACTCCATGGTACAAAGGGTACGGTGGGGAAGTGAAGTTGTCTAAAAATGACAACGGTAACACTGTTATGTCGACTACTTTCGGATTCAAAAAAGAAGATGGAAAGTTGTTCCTTGTTGACTCCCCAATGAACTGGAACCGAGAGAAGGTAGTAAACTATCTAGATGATTTGATTGAGAAAAAAGACAATTGGCTGAAAGACTATGTGGATCACTCCAGCCAAACTTTTAAAATTGAACTCGTTGCCAAAAAAGGCGAGGAACCTTCTGAAAAAGAGATCAAAGAATTGTTTTCCAAAGAAAACAATGAAGTTCTTACAATCAACGTAATCACTCACGAAGGAAAACTTCGTAACTTTAACCCTGAAGAAATTATCAAACGATTCTGCGATTTTAGAAAAACACATCTCATTCGTCGTTTCAAACGATTGGCAGGTTTAGAAAAAGAAAAGATCGATCGTAACTCAGAACTCATTCGATTCATCAAAGAAAAATGGAACGAAAAGGTAACAGGGATTAAATCTAAAAAAGAATTTGAAGACAAGTTGAAAGCCGCCAAGTTCGTTTATTTCGAATGGTTGAGTTCTATTCCCGTCTATAGAATGACTTTGGAAGAAGTTCGTAAATGCGAAGATGCCATTGTGGAAGCAAAAACGAAATACACAGAGTATACGGCATTACAAAAAGATGATAAAAAACTCACCGGTTTTATGACCGATGAACTTGATGAACTGAAGAAAAAATGGGATCCGAAATAATTAGATATGGCTCAAAAAACTGAAAAAACCTCAGGAAATTCGCGAAATTTTAAAAAATTATCGAATGTAGAACACGTTCGGATGCGGACAGGAATGTGGCTTGGGCAAAACTCCCTTTCCACTTTTGAACAACACTTTTTTACAAAAGATAACGCCGGCACTTACGACATTCTTCACGAAGAACTTTCTGACATCCCTGCCAAACTGAAATGTTTGGATGAGGCTTGTATGAATTGTGTGGATGAATATAGAAAGAACTTAAACGATAAGGCGATCCCAGAAAAAGACAAAATGAATAAACTCATCATTCAATTGTCTACGGATCGCAAACGTGTGACCATCCAGGACAATGGGCGTGGGATTCCCGCTGATAATGCTGAAGGTGTGTATCTCCATTTGATGTATGGGGAAAACTTTGATGATAAAGTTAAAGAGGATCATGTTGCCGGTCAAAATGGTGTGGGGATCTCTCTTGTTCGTATGGTTTCATCTTTCTTTCGTGTGAAGACCATCAATGGTGGAAAAGCTTACAAAAAAATGTTTAGCATTCACGATGATGTGAAAAAAACCATTCGTAGTTTTAAACTTTCTAAAGAAGATACAGAACGAGTTCATTTATATTACGATGAACATGGAACATTTGTTGACTGTCCACTTTTGTCAGCTGATCAAATCAAACAACTAAAAGCACCTTGTGATAAAACAGGAATGACAGCTGTTGTTGAAACAGCTAAAAAAGAAGATCACGGAACCACAGTTGAGTTTGAATTAAATCCTTCTTATTTTAATAATTTGGATACTTCTTTTAACATTAATTTGGTGAAGCAATATCTCCAAGACATTGCTATGTCCAACCCTGGTTTAGAAGTAGTGTTTATTCACAAAACTGGAAAAGAAAAGTATAAATTTAAAAAAGGTTTTGATGAGATTTTTAGTAATTCCGAGATGGTTTACTACAAGTTAGATTATTCTGATAAAACTTCGGCTTCCCAAATCAATATGGACACTTATGTGGTTGTGGGCCAAAACAAAACACTCACTTGGGTGAACTCTATTTTCTGTCCACAGGGTGGATCTGCCATTGAGTATTTAGAAAACAGACTTTGCGATGAAGTTCGTAAAAAATCGCAAATTGTCAGTTTAGAAAAGAAACTGAATACACAATGTACACGTAACGACGTTAGAAGTTGTTTCCATATGTATGTGAACCTTCGGATTCTCAATCCTCGTTTTAAATCCCAAGATAAGTCTTATCTCATCAATGATTTGAACGATGACATCCGAAAAGCGGTCGACAAACATTTGGACAAACTTTTAAAGAAAACCGGCCTTATCGAAGAAATTAAGATGGTAATGGAGCGTAGAACCCAGCTAAAACAGCTCGAGGACGCGCAGAAAGGCCTCCGTAAGGCGTCTCGGAACAATATCCCTAAGCTTATGCCTCCAACGGGCAAACCAAACGATCCAGGTCGAATTCTATTTGTGGCGGAAGGGGACTCGGCGATTGCGGGTTTACGTCCGGCAAGAAATCCGAAATTACACGGTCTTTTCCCTTTACGAGGAAAACCTCTCAACTGTAAGGGAATGTCTTTAGCAAAGGCCTTACAAAACGAAGAGATGAAAAACATTGTTGCCATTGTGGGCCTTCCTCTCGATCAAAAAGTGAAGTCCATCGATGAACTACATTATGATCGTATCAGCATCATCACGGATGCGGATTTTGATGGATATGCCATCCGTTCTCTTATGTTGTCTTTTTTCTATGAATATTGGCCTGAACTTTTTGAGTTGGGTTTTATCAATATCTCTGCGGCACCACTTTACGAAGTAGATGTGAAATGGAAGGATGCAAAAAAAGAAACGGTTTTCTGTATTGATGATTCCGACTACGATAAGTTAGTCGCTCGTGTTAACAAACAAGGTGCCGAAATCACTCGTAAAAAACGAAACAAGGGATTAGGGGAAACTGGTAAAGAAGCCATGAAGTATGCGGTGGATCATTGTATGACTACCATTACTGTGGGAAACAAAAAGACTGCCAAAAATACCCAAGACCTTTGGTTCCATAAAGATTATGCAGAAAAACGCCGCGAAGCAATTTCTGAATACTCGATGAGTGTGATCGAAGATTAATGATTTATCGACTCAATCGATAAAACTTTTGCCAACAAACAAAACCCAAACGAGGAGAACCTTTGTAGTTCTTTCCGTTTGGCATAGCGATCACTCCCCATTCCATAGGTCTTGGGGGTTCTTTGATTTATGGACTTGCGGTAGATTTCGGATTTTATTTTTTAAGGGGAATGAATCCTCGGTCTCCTAAAAATACAAAGTCTTCAAAAAAGTCACCATCTAAGACCAAACCTAAGGCAAAGGAAGATCCCCTTCTTCCTATCCGAACATTGCCAATACTTTTACCCCTTCCTCCTCTTTCGAATCGCAAACGAATTTCCTTTTTTCTTTTTTTAAACATTCTATTTTTCCTTCAATGTTCTTCTGTGCAAGAAAAACCCAAGGAAGTTTACCATAACAACCCAGTTGTTACCGAGAAAGTGGTATTATCCAAAATAGAAGAATTACAAAATTCAGGAATTCATTCCTTGTCCTATATGTATTTGTTAGGTGATGGAGTGATCCATTCAGGAGTTCTTGGCGGAGAAAAAAAGGAAAAGATCCAGAGATTTAAAATAGGAAGTATTACTAAACTATTTACTGGAATTGCTCTTTTACAATTACAAGAGAAAGGCAAATTGAAGTTAGATGATAAGCTTTCTCGATTCCTTCCAGAAATTAAAACAATTCAGAGCCGAGAGAAAAATTTCAGAGAGATCACTCTTCGAGACATTCTGACTCACCAATCGGGGCTTCCTTCTGATTTAGCTTCTGGTTTTTTTCTTTCTCCCGATGCGAATGATACAGAAATTTTAGAATCCTTTCGTTCCCTTCCGAGCCATCTCATCCATATGGAAAGAAACGAACCAGGGAAAGTACATTCCTATTCCAATTTTGGATTTGGACTTCTCGGAGTGGTAATCGAACGAGTGTCAGGTCTTGGGATCGAAGATTATTTCCAAAAGGAAATTTTTGCGAGAGCAGGAATGAAACATTCCACCTTACTTGAGGTTTATGAAAATTCAGAACTTGTTCCTGGATACCATGGCTTTTTTTGGAAAACAAAAACCGCTCGTCCAAAAATTCGTGATTTGACTGCGGGTTCCCTTTCCTCGACTGGAGAAGATATGGGCCTTTTTATGAAAGCTTTGTTTCAAAGTAAAAAAGGAAAAGGTTTACTCTCAAAACAAAGTTTTGCCGAATTCCATCGGATTCAAAAAGGACCCAGTTCCAATTTTCAAATGAAACTGGGACTTCCGGTTTTACTTCAGAAAAATATAAGTGGTGGTAAAACCGTTTGGACTGCGGGCCATGCGGGCTCTCTCCCACCTTACTTTGCCGATTTGGTTTATGATCCAGAGACAGAAACTGCCAGTTTCCTTGCAGGGAACACCACTGGTTTTGCAACGGCAAGTATTCAACCAACTAACAAAGCGGTCATGGATACGATATTTGAATACAAAACAGGAGGTTCTTTAGAATCTCCGCCGATTGGCGAACGAAAAGAACAAAACCAATTGGATGGTTATTATGGACTTTATGCATCACCTTTTGGAATTCACGAACTAAAGCCAGGCAAAACTCCTAAGCTCGATATCATGGGGATTGATTTTGATTTGGTAGAACGAGAAAATCGGTTTGGCACCGACTTGCGTTTGTTTTTTGGTCTCATCCCCGTGAAGGACAAAACCATCGAAAGTTTTCGTTTGGAATTTGAACCCTGGGAAGGGGAGAAGATTTTTACTTTATATTCGGCTGATATGACAAAAGGAAGTATTGGATTTGCCCACAGATTCCAACCTAACCAGAAATTACCGGATGCCACCTACCTCACTTCCTACCAAACCAAAGATCCGCATTCGATCATCCCACGTGTGGAATTAAACAAAGACAAACGCGGTTTTCTTTTGGCCACCATTGGTTACTCACTGGGGGGACTCGGATATTCGATCGCCTCACCTTGCCTGTTGGAATCACCGACAACCTTACGAATTTTAGGTTACGGACGGAATTTAGGAGAGAAAATTGAACTAAAAACTGTGGAAGGAAAACCCAGGTTGGTGTATTCAGGGATCGAGTTTTTAGCGGATTGAAGGATAGGGTCTCAAATTCTGAATCAAGTTCACAGAGAATTCCATCCTCTGAGGCAAAGCAGGAGTTATACGGTCTCTAAATTCTCGTTTATACTGATTCTAATTTTTTTGCTATCGAATTTCCTAGGAAAGAAATTCCAGACCATACCAAAAAAGTTTTTGACTAATCAAAAAGATCGAATACAGTTCGTCGGAATTTGAATCGAAAGTTTCAAAAGGAGAATTCGAAATGGGAAAAAGAATTACCTCAATCCTATTTTTGTCTGCTGCCGTTGTAGCTGTCACAATGACATCTACTTCTGTGGAAGCCAAAAAATATGGTATGGCTGGCTGCGGATTAGGATCATTGATTATTTCAAACAATGACATCACTCAAATTTTCGCTGCTACATCAAATGGGATTTACGGAAACCAAACTTTTGGTATTACATCTGGAACATCCAATTGTACTGCTGATGGTGTTGTGAAACAAGACAAAGTACAAGAATTGTTCATCACGATGAACTATGACTCTCTAGGTCAAGAAATGGCTTCAGGGAAAGGGGAAAAATTAGAATCTCTTGGAAACCTTCTCGGTTGTTCTAGCGATTCTTTATCAAGATTTGGCCAAGTAACGAAAGAAAACTATGCTAAACTCATCACAGAAGATTCAACTCCTGCAAGTGTACTTTCAGCAGTTAAGTCAGAAGTTAAAAGCGATAAAATCCTCGCAAAGTCTTGTTCACAAATTTAAGGAGATTTGAAATAAAATGAAAAAGTTAACACTCATCTCCACAATCGGAATCTCCATGGTTCTCCTTGCCTCTCAAATGTCTGCTGCACCTAAATACGGTATGGCGGGTTGCGGACTTGGAACTCTCGTAATGCCTACTGGCAATCAAGTGTTTGTTGCTACAACAAACGGAACTTCAGGAAGCCAAACTTTTGGTATCACTACTGGAACGTCTAACTGTAAAGCTGACGGCGTTGCTCAAAAAGAACATGCACGTGAAATCTATGTGCATATGAACTTTGATGGTTTAGAACAAGAAATGGCAGCTGGTAAAGGGGAAAAACTCTCTAACCTAGCGACTCTTTTTGAATGCAAATCAGGCGTTCGCTTCAATGAAGTAGTGAAAGAAAACTACTCTAGAATCTTCACAGAAGAATCTAAAGCAAACCCTAGTTTGATGTTGTCCAACCTTCATGAAACTTTGGAAAAAGACCAAACAGTAAAAAATTACTGTAAAATCTAATCCTTTGTAAAAAATCAGAGTATCCGAACATTTGGATACTCTGGTGTTTCCTCTGTACCTACTTACTCTACTTTTAATCCTCTTCACCACTTCGCTTGGGGCCATTGAACCTCCTAGCAACATTAATATACTCGACCTGGATTTTTTAACAGCAAGGAATCAAGGGAAAACGGTTCCTAAATCACCCAAGTCACAGCAATACCTGCAAGAGCTCGTTGGCGAGGCTAAAGAAAAACACTTGGCAGAAGAAACACATTGGTATCGGCTTTTGCGATTTAAAAAAACCAGATGGGGTTACCTGGAAAGCGAAGTCGATAACAAACGTTACTTTCTCGATGAAGAAGGAAAACACAATCCTGAAAAGGAATTGGTCGCAACACTTCATAGTTTTTTTACAGAAGAGCCTATTCCTGAAGGTTTACAACATCCACAATGTTATTATCCAGAAAGATACCATTGGCTCAAAGAAAAGTTAAAGTTTGATCAAAGTCGACTAATGGAAGTTTCATGTGAAAGGTTTGAGGCATGGAAGGATGCATTAAGTCCAGATTCTCTCTCCGTTGTTTTTTCCTCTTATTATATGCAGGCTCCTGCTTCTATGTTTGGTCATACACTTCTCAAACTCAATAACAAAGAAAATGAAAATGCCGAGTTGTTAGATTATGGAGTAAACTATGCTGCAACGCCAGGAGAAATGGATCCATTTTCTTATGCGTATCGGGGGTTAACTGGTGGATACCCTGGTAGTTTCGCTATATTTCCCTATTACCTGAAAGTCAATGAATACAATGATATGGAAAGCCGTGACCTTTGGGAATACAAACTAAAATTGAAACCTGAGGACAGGGAGAGGTTTTTGCGCCATCTATGGGAAATGGGTCGTGCTGATTTTGACTATTTTTTTATCAATGAAAACTGCTCTTATCATTTGATGGAGATATTAGAAGTGGCGATGCCTGAATTAGATATTAGTAAAAAAACAGGTTGGATCGTCGCACCTGGTGATACCATTAAACTTTATTTAGCTGAAGATGGACTTGTGATTTCCAGAAAATACCGACCCTCTCTTTATTCAAAAATAAAATACAAAATCTTTGACATGTCTGAAGATGAAAGAACTACATATTGGGAAATGATACGTTTTGAAAAAGCTTTTCTACCAGAACCAAATGAAAATTTACGGTTAGCACTGGTTACTGATGCAGTTTTAGACACATATCGATATCGTTATACAACAAAGGACTCGGTACCCAAACAACATAAAGAGTATTACGATAAGTTATTGATTTTTAGAAGTAAACTAAATGACGAATACACTCCCAATGAACAAATTCCTTTGTCTACACCACCTGAAGCCTCACATCCTGTAAGTCGAGTATCCACCTCTTTTGGTTCCTCTTCTTTGGGAAATTTTGCCGAGTTTCAATATCGGATTGCCTATCATGATTTATTAAATGTAAGTAAAGGACATGCACCTAATTCTGAGTTGGCTTTTTTTGATACAACAGTCCGAACCTATGAAAACAAAAAACCAGAATTGACATCTATGAGTGCAGTAAAGGTGACTTCTTTAAATCCTTATAATTCTATATCGAAAGACTTTTCTTATTCTTTGGATACAGGTATACAAACAGCTGTTTATCGAAATAATGATGAAACCTTACGAAAACAGGTGGGTAATTTTGATTTTCGGTTCGGGTATTCTTTTTCTAATGAATTTGGAAAGTCTCCGATGAGTATGGGTGTATTGAGTGTACTTGCTGGTGTAAAAGTACAAAATGGACGAATGTTTGAAAATGGCGTTCGTTATGGAGCCAATGCCAGTTTGCTTTACCAACAGGAATGGGGTGTTTGGAAAATTTATGCAGGCACAACTGCACAAAATTATCAATTAAGTCATAATTTGAATACTTATTATGCTACTTTTAAAATTAGATATGCATTTTCAAATACACATGAGTTACGAGTTGAAGTTAATGGAGAAAGATTCTATGAAGAAGCACTTGTTTCTTATCATTATTTGTTTTAATTTTTTATTTTTTGGTTGTTCTTCTTTATATTACCACCCAACGAAAGAAACATACCTTACTCCTAAACAAATGGGTTTTGTATATACTCCATCGTTTATCACCACAAAGGATGGAGTAAAATTAAGTGTATGGAAAATTCATTCACAAGCAGTAGAAAAACCCAAAGCAGTCATATTACAATTCCATGGAAACGGACAAAATATGAGTACTCATTTTTTATCTCTTGTCTGGCTTGTGAACCATGGGTATGAACTGATTGTTTTTGATTATCGAGGTTATGGTGAGTCAGAAGGAGAACCAGACCCAGATGATATATTAGAAGATAGTAATTTAGTTCTGGAGTTTGCTTTAGAGGAAACCAGGGAAAAAGGATCGAAATTAATTGTTTATGGTCAGAGTCTTGGTGGAGCTGTCGCTATGCGTTCTGTCGCAGACTGGAAACAAAAAAACGATGTTGTTTTGCTTTGTATTGACGGGTCTTTTCCCTCTTATCGGGAAGTTGCCAAACAGACGATGAACAATGTGCTCTTTCCTCCGATTGGGAATCTATTTGCTTGGTTGTTCCATGATGACACAAGTCCTCGTGATTCAATAGCCAAGCTATCCCCTATACCACTTTTGATCATCCATGGAACAGATGATAATGTTGTGTTTTTTGAAAATGGAAAACAAATTTTTGGTTTGGCTGGAGAACCCAAAGTATTTTGGGAAATCCGGGGGGGAGGGCATGTGGATTGGATGAATCTGGGTCGGTCCAAGTTTGCTAAAGATTTTTTGGTATTACTCAATCGGCATTTGTACTGATACAAATGGATGTTCAAGGAACTTGGGAACAGAAAGTATTTCTTCTAGTGTAGTTTTTTTATCAATTTCTCGAAAAGTTAACTCACTTCGTCCTATCTTTGTTTCACTAAATATTTTGAGTTCAAAATATTTTTCCTCTCCACTTTTGATTTGAAATATTTTAGTAGCGTCTTCTTTTCCAACTACATCCAATCGGTAAGTACCTTCTTTTAATCTAAGGTAACCTAGGGATGCATTCTCTAATTCAATTTTGAAAAGAGGTGTAGGTTGTATCTGAGACGAGAATTTATCTGGATATCGCGATAATTGGCATTCATAGTTCCAAAGAGAAAGCGATGAGTGTTCCGGCCGAACCAAATAAAAAAGTCCAGAATCATCGTTTTTTGATTCTAATCTAACAAAAGTTTTTTTTTCGGCACATTGGATTGTAAAACCAAGTAGGATGAGAAATAAAATAGGAATGGAGAAAGAGTAAAAATTATGTTTAGAGTTCATAGATTTCCAACTTCGGCTCCAAACCGTTTCTGATTTCTATAATGTGCAATGTAGGTAATTAAGACAAGGGCACCAACTGGAACAGAAAAATAGATATGAACTTGGATGAGTCCTGCAATCATTCCTAAAATACCACCTAAGAACTGAATTACGACCAGGTTTCCACCGGTATTGTCTAAGATCATTTTTTCCAAATCGTCCGTATCAAGAGCCATCACTCTTTCTTCTACAAGAGCTGTTACATTGATATTATGTACAAATTTTTCAATATTGGTTTTGAGATAAACTTTTCCTTCTTCACTATACATAAATTCAAGAAGGCGTTTTTTGACCCAATCTACAGCACGAAAGAAGTTTTTTTCAATTTCTTCCCAGTTATTTGGATCATCCAAATATGATTGTAGTCGTTCAATCCCAGATGGTAGGAGATTTTGTCTTGCATAATCGCCACTGGCTTCCAACCAATTAGAAATTTTTCCCGTAATGAATTCTTGTGTTTCTTTGGAATTTAATCGTTCTTGAAGGCCCGCCATCATTTCATCCATCATCTTCATGAACTGGTCGGAAGTTTCAGGGTCTTTGACAAACCGTTCTAAAAGTTCTCGGATGGCTTCTTCGTTGAAAGAAAAAATCTTTTTTACTCCAATTCCAATTTTTCCAAGTGTACTTCTTGTTTTTAAATACTCTTCTAGACCTTCGTTGAGAAGGTTTGCCAGTTTTGGCATCTCTTCTAGAAGGATTACTCTGAGTTGTTTTCCTAGTTCTTCACGATTGGTTTCTTCTGTGAGATAGTATGTTAGGCGATCTCTTGTATAGTCCCAAAGTTTTTGAACTTCCTCTGGACGTTCCGCCATTTTTTTCATAGTTTCTTCGGAAAAATCAAAGATAACTTCTAAAATTTCAGGTCCCCTTTCTTTTAACATCGAAATGATTTTTGTCACAAGCATAGTTCTGATTTCTACGTTGTGAATGGCCTCATCAATTTCTTTGACTATCTTTTGGATTCCTGTTTCTACTAAGTTACGTTCATAGATATAAGATAAGATGATATCGGGATGAAGTAAATTACTTTGGATACTTTCGCCAAGTGACTTTGCGATTTTGGATTTGTTTTTGGGAACAAGGCCTGACCAACCTAGCACCTTACCATGTTTAGGTTGAAATAACATCTTGATTGCAAGGAAATTGGTGAAGTAACCAACCACCCCTGCCATCAGAACCACGAAGACTGCGTTAATCCAAACGTTACCTTCATAGTAAACCTGAAATCCTCCTGCAATAATGGAGAAAATTACAAGTAATCTACGATACCAGGCATCTAATTTTGCAACATCCATCCTATTCCTCTTCTAGTTTTAAGTATTTACCACTTAACCTTCGTAAGAAGCCTCGTGGAATGAGTTCGGAAATGGTAACCGCACCTTGGTTGAACGAACCTGTGATACATACTGCTTCGTTATGGCGAAGTGCACTCAGTGATTCTTCTACCACTACATCAGCATCTTGCCACATAAACGAAGGATATTTGGATTTATTAATTCCTGCTCTTTGGTGAAAATCTGAATGGGTAAGCCCTGGACAAAGTGCTTGTACATATATTCCGTGAAGTTTTGCCTCTTCGTGGATGGACTCTGTGAAGGATTTTACAAATGCTTTGGTTGCGGCATAAATAGCACTGCCTGGAGCTGGCAAATAACCTGCGATAGATGCCACATTAATCAAATATCCTTTTTTATTTTTTTTAAATCGGTTAAGAGCAACATGGCTTAAATGAACTAATGTTTTTACATTTAGATTTACTTCATCTAGTTCTTTTTCGAGTGGTAAAGCTGCAAACTCACCAACAGTTCCAAATCCTGCATTGTTTACTACAAGTTCTACATCTTTATCTTTTGTGATGATACTTGCGAGTTCTTCCACATCTTTTTTCTTTGTAAGGTCAAGAGCAAAGTATTTTAAGATACCTCGAGATTTCGGTTCTAATTCTAAAATTACTTTTTTTAAATCGGATTCCGTACGGGAAATTAAAAAGACATTGTAGTCTTTAGCAAGAGCACGAACAAATTCTTTTCCAATTCCTTGGGATGCGCCAGTGACATATGCATTTTTCATTCAGGTGGATTCCTTTTCATCAGAACGGCTGTGGATCCGTCCGGATAGTATTTTTTACGTCTTTCTAATTCTAAAAAGCCAACTGACTGGTAAAGTCTGATGGCCGCTTCGTTTGATTCCTTAACTTCCAGGAAAAATTCTTTTTTGGGAAATTCTTGGAAGAGGGATAACAAAAGTTGTTTTGCTAAACCTAACTTTCGATAGTTGGGAAGTGTCGCGATACGAAAAATTTCAATCTCCCAAGGAGTTTCGCAAACGAGAGCATAACACTCCCCATCGGGACTTCCCAAAACAAAAGCCACATGGAATTCAAGATGGGTTTGGATCATCTTTTCTGTCCATTCCTCGCCGGGGAAACAGAGGGATTCCCAATGGAGGAGGAGGGAAAGATCCGATTCACCCAACCTTCGAAAACTATGAGACATAATCACATTTTTTTCTTTTCATCCAAAAGAAAGAAACTAAAATCGAACTGATGGGCACAAAAAACAGCAGGTTTTCTTTGGTTTCACTGCCACTGGGCATCCTATTTCTTTTGCTCGGATTTAGTTTTATAGGTTGTGACTATTTAAAGTCACTTACCGAATCCAAATATCGCAAGCGGATTGGTGGCGATCTTCCCACAGAAAAAGACATCGTCAATTGGAAAGAGAAGTTAGCTTTGGAAGAGGCAGAAATTGAGGAGATGGACAAACGGATCCGTAAAATGGTCCAAAAGTCCAACCAATCGGCAGCCCTTTCTTGGAAAATTGCCAGAGCCTATATGCGGGCCGGTTCTGCGGACCTCGGTTCTCGTTATTATGAAGAAGCTATTGGAGAATCCTTACCAAATACAAAACAAGGTGGGTTTGAAATCCATTCCTATGAATCTGCCTTACCTTACTTTGAGAAAGCCATTCAATCAGGAAAACTAGATAAACAATTGTTATATGAAACTGCAGTGGCTTACGCCAATGCATCAAAAGATATGGGTTGGGAGCATACAAGGCGCAATCGTGCGATTGGTTTATTCAAACAACTTTCCAAATTAGACAAAGAAGATTCTCGTTTCCCTTTTCAGTTGGCCCTCATTTATTTTGATTCTTCTTTGAAGGATGAAGCGTGGAATGGAAAAACTTCCAATGGTTATGATGAAGTGGAAACAGCATTTTCTCTTTTGGATCAAATTCTTCGTAAAGAGCCATACAATGTTCCTACACGGTTTGCCAAAGCCAATTTTTTATATCAGGTTGGTAAATCGAATTTAGCTTATGATGAATACATTCGAATCAAATCTGTTTTGGAAGAGATGAAAGAAAAAGGAAACATCAGAGAACCTTTGGAAGAGAATTCTTCTTATCGTAATGTCATCAAAAACTTGAACCAATTAGGGGCCCAAAACAAATCAAATTAACCACTTAAAATGTGGTCGTTTCGATTTTAGGTCATCCCCGGATTTCCTCTTTTCTTCGAAAAACAAGGGTTTGGTGTAAGTATTCTCACTTTTCTGAACTCTATCAGGTTTTACCCAGTTATTTCGAAGAAGAGTTTTGGAATCAATGTTTGGATGAGTGTAAACAATGGGAAAAAAAACGGAATCCCCTTTGGAGACTTTTACATTTTTACGACCAAAATTATCCAAAGAATTTAAAAGAAATTTATGATCCACCTCTTGTGATTGCTTGTTTGGGGAATTTTCAGTTATTACAATCTCCTATGGTTGCCATAGTCGGAACAAGAAAATCATCGCCGGTTTCGTTACTTGCTACAAAAGAATTGGTTCGTTTCGTGTCATTAAACAAAGGTTTGGCGGTAGTATCCGGTATGGCCCTCGGGGTTGATCGCCAAGCTTTCCTTTCTGCTTTGGACTTGGGGGTACCTGTCGTAGGTGTTCTTGGGACCACTCTTGGGATGGAATACCCTCCGGGAAACAGAGATTTATACAAAAGGATCAAAGAAGATTCAAAACAACTCCTGCTTACTGAATTTTTATTAAAAACGGAACCTGCCAAATGGACTTTTCCGAAACGCAATCGTGTCATCTCTGGTCTTTCTGAAAGAGTTTACATTATGGAATCGGGTCGAAAGTCAGGAACCATTTCCACGGCTTACAGTGCTATGGAACAAAATCGGGAAATTTATGTTTTTGATCATCCCAAACAATTTGATAACGAGGGAGGGAAGTTATTATTACGACAAGGGGCTCAAAGAATATTTGGTGAAACTAGGATAGTGAAAGAAGAAGTGAATTCAAATGAGATGAGTTATGAAGAATGGAAAACAAAACAAACCATCTCTTCCGGAATTGAAAGAGATGGTGAATGGGATATAAATTTTACCCTTTGAAAACAAATCCAGCTATAGTTGCGAGGACATAAATAAAAAGTAAAAATACACCAAACGGTCGTTTAATCTTATCTTTGGAAAAAACGATTCCTAAACGGAATAAGATTAGGACAATGAGCATTGACGGGAAGTAAAAGGTAAAAAAACTAACTGGTGCTTCCAATCCATTTCTTGTAACTGCGGCTGCTGCGCCAGATACAAAAAGAACATTCAAAATATCGGCTCCAATGATGTTTCCCACTGCGAGTTCCGAGTGTCCTCTTCTGGATGCTTGGATGGCGGTCACCAGTTCTGGAAGCGAAGTTCCAAAGGCAACAAGTGTGGCACCGATAATGGATTCAGGGATAGAGAGTCTAACGGCTGTTTCTTGAACTGAGGGAATTAAAACCTTCGAGGAAAGAATGACAAACGCAATTGCCGCAAATAATTTTAAGAATACGATCCAAAAAGGTGATTCATCATATTCCGTTGTTTCGTCAAGTCCGGCCTCTACCTCACCTGGTTTGGATCTAGACCAACGAATGCTTAAATAAATGTAAACTGCGAGTAGTAATAAAAATACAAATCCTGTGCCCTGATCAATTCTTCCACCAGTGGAGAACGCTGATGTTAAGTTACTCCAAGGAAGTGCGGCAAAAACAAGTAAAAATCCGGATAAAACTTGGATCCAACCTTGACGGTTCACGAGTCGTTTGTCAATGTCAGGTGGAGAAATGAGAATTGCAATTCCCAAAATTAGGCCTGTATCACAGATAATAGAACCAACTGCGTTTCCGAGGGCAATTCCCGGATTCCCTTCCAATGCGGAAAGTACGGATACGGAAACTTCAGGAAGGGTTGTTCCTAAACTCACAATGGTAGCCCCAATGATCATTTTGGGCACTCCCCAACGAGCGGAAAGAGATACTGCCTCGTCTACAAGTACGTCAGCGGCTTTGCCCAAAACAAGGATGGAGCCAATGATCACGAGTAAAAGAACTGGCAAGGGAAGGGTTTGAAAAGTTGCAGTAAGAAATGCATCCATGGATAAAGGTCAGAATATGGATAACTTCATCCGACTGCGACTCTTTCTTTGGGTAGGGACCCTCGGATTTTTTTCTCCGGTACTCGGAGAACCACGATTGCCAAAAGAACCAAATCTTCCTTCCATTCCCATAGAAGAGACTAAAGAACCTAGGAATGCTCGCGGAGACAAAGAGTCTTCGGAACCTAAGGTAATCAATTTAACACTCTGTGATGGACGAACGGTTCGTGGTGAATCATCTAGCGGCAGTCAGTCGATGGCTTTTGAACATTCCAAAGATGGGATTCTTTATAAAAAAAAGCTAAACGTAAATGAACTGGATTCATTGCGGATTGACTCTTGGGAACTGAAACAAAAACGGGAAGAGAAAAAAGGGGTCACCTTTGAGGTGGTTCCTAAAAAAATTCGAATCCGCACTCGAAATGGAGAGGTGTTTTATAAGGAAACAGGTGTTTCCGACTTAAAACTACTCAACATCGAAATCAAAAATAACAATGGAGAAACCACTCTCTTTTCCTATTGGGTGGATTTAAAATACCCTGATGGTAAATGGTATTCCGGTCTTCCTTCCCTCAAAAATGAGCAAGCAACCAGAGAGGATTGTTTGAAAGATGTTGTAAGAATGATTGAATGGGAATGATTTTTATAAAATCTAAAAAACCGAGAGTAGAAACGTAAAAATACGAATTCCACTCATTTGATTTTGTTTGCACTAAACCGGCATTCCAGGTTCAGTTTCTTTGACCTGGAATTGGATTCTAGTTTTTTATTCCGATACACAATCGACAAAGTAAGTGGCATGTCCTGATTCTGATTTTTCTTCCACAAGGCCGTGGATGTCTGTTTCGAAACCCGGAAACTTTGCATTAAACTCACGTGCAAACTGTAAGTAACGAATGATGGTCATGTTGAACTTCTCACCTGGGATGAGGAGAGGGATTCCTGGAGGATAAGGTGTTAACAACACTGAAGTAATCCTTCCTTCCAGCTCATCAATAGGAACTCTTTCAATATCACGGTGTGCCATTTTTGAAAATGCTTCCGAAGGTTTCATTGCAGGGATCATCGGACTAAGATACATTTCCGTTGTTAGGTGAGAGATATTATTTGCTCGATACACTTCGTGCATGGATTGGCATAAATCTCGTAATCCAATGCGATCATACTTCGGATAGGTAGCAGTGAACTTTGGCATCACACGCCAGAGAGGTTGGTTTGAATCGTAATCATCTTTGAATTGTTGTAATTCAGTTACCATCGTATTCCATCGGCCTTTGGTAATCCCAATGGTAAACATGATAAAGAAACTATAAAGTCCTGTTTTTTCTACGATGATCCCGTGTTCCGCTAAATACTTGGTAAGAATGAGAGCAGGAATTCCCCAGTCTGCAAATTCTCCTTCCACACTCATACCTGGAGTGATGACGGTTGCTTTGATCGGATCCAACATATTAAATCCTTCTGCAATGTCACCAAACCCGTGCCAACGGTCATTGGCTTTGAGAATCCATTCGTCCCTCTCGCCAGCTCCTTCTTCGATGAGGGCTTCCGGGCCCCAAACACTAAACCACCAATCTTCTTCGAGTTCCAAATCCACTTTTCGCATGGCACGTCGGAAATCGAGAGCTTCCTCAATGGACTCTTCCACAAGGGCATTCCCACCAGGAGATTCCATCATCGCTGCAGCCACATCACAAGAAGCGATGATGGCATACTGAGGACTCGTACTTGTGTGCATTAAAAATGCTTCGTTAAATAAGTTTCTATCTAAGGTTTCTTTTTCACTGTTTTGCACAAGGATCTGGCTTGCTTGGGAGAGACCGGCAAGAAGTTTGTGAGTGGACTGAGTAGCAAAGATCATACTTTCTTTGGGACGAGGTCTATCCGATCCAATAGCATGCATCCCTGTATAGAATCTATGAAAAGATGCGTGTGGGAGCCAAGCTTCATCAAAATGAAGAGTCGAAATTTTACCATCTAACTCTGACTTGATGTCTTCCACATTGTAGAGGATTCCATCATAGGTGCTTTGTGTGATAGTGAGTATTCTTGGATTTCCTTTTACGTGTTTTGCAAACGGGTGTTCTGCGATCTTTTTCTGGATATTTTCCCATTTGAATTCCGATTTAGGGATAGGACCAATGATTCCAAAATGATTTCTCGTAGGCATTAAGAATACAGGAATGGCCCCTGTCATAGTGATCGCATGTAAAATACTTTTATGACAGTTGCGATCGACGATGACAACATCACCTGGTGCTACTGTACTATGCCAAACAATTTTATTAGAAGTAGATGTTCCGTTCGTTACAAAATACAAACTATCACATTGAAAAATCCGAGCTGCGTTTCTTTCACTCGCAGAAATGGGACCAGTATGGTCTAAAAGTTGCCCCAGTTCATCTACCGCATTACAAACGTCAGCACGAAGCATGTTCTCACCAAAAAATTGGTGAAACATTTGTCCTACAGGACTTTTTAAAAAAGCAACACCACCCGAGTGTCCTGGGCAGTGCCAACTGTAACTTCCATCATGTGCATATTGAGTTAAGGCACGAAAAAAAGGAGGAGGTAAACTATCTAAGTAAGATTTGACTTCTCTGTGAATGGCACGAGCCATAAACTCAGGAGTGTCTTCAAACATATGAATGAAGCCATGAAGTTCTTTTAAAATACTATTGGGGATGTGGCGACTTGTTCTTGTTTCGCCATAAAGAAACAGCGGTATGTCAGCGTTTCTATGTCTGACTTGCGTAACAAAATCTTTCAATTGGCGGAGAGCATCGGGAACTTCACCTTCTGTTTCGGGAGTGAACTCTTCATCGTCGATGGAGAGAATGAATCCACATGCCCGGCTCTGTTGTTGCACAAAACTTGTTAAATCTCCGTAACTGGTAACTCCCAGTACTTCGATTCCTTCACCTTCTAGTGCTTTTGCAATAGCTCGAATGCCAAGCCCGCTGGCATTTTCGGAACGAAAATCTTCATCAATGATGATGATAGGAAATTGAACGATACCGTTTTGATACATCACACTCCATAGGAGGAGTGACCCGTAGGGAATCAAATAATTTTAGTATCTAAACTCGTTTTTTCGGAAGGTATTTATAATACTCCATCTCTACCGTATTGATGAGGTAGGTGTAGTACTTAACTAATTTTTTATCGAACTTCTTTTTGTTCATTTCCTCTCTGTAGTGGTCAGCAAGTTGGCCACGGAAGAGTGCAGATTTCATATCATTGCGGTTGATGAGGATGGTGTTTGGAAGATCCCGAATGGCTACATCGTCTGGAATGAGAATGGTAGAAACGGATTGCAGAACAGCGTATTCTACGGTAGAAGCCACCTTATCGTCATCCTTTTCTTTTCCGAGAGTCATATTGTTTCGTTTGATATTGTCCAAATTTTCGTAAATACGAGAACGTAAGGATTTGGGATCCAAAACTTTATCTGTGATTTTGTTGAATCGTTTGGGAAACACGAAGTTATCTGCGGCTTTGTAGATATGAGAAAGTTTCTCTTCCTTTTTGTTTGTCTCCGCTTCGTCTTCATACGAAGAAGAGGAGGAACTGGAATGATAAGTAGGTTTGCCCCAATCTCCAATTCCTGAAAATTTACCGGAATTTTTGATATCATCGCGGATTTCTTCGGTGGATTTTTCGCGGAAGTAAATGGCTGCCATAAACCCAAGGACTACGGAAAAAGGCACACCGAAAAAAATAGGCATCGCCGAACGAAGGTAGTATGCACCAGTGATGAAAATTAGCGTACTCACTACAAATGTCAAAATGCCTGGAACGGCATTGAATCTAGAACGGATTTCATTGGAACGTTCCTTTTCCAATTCTTCCACTTCCATGTTTTTTACATCAGCATTCAGTTTTGCAATCAGCTCAGGTTTTAGTTTGTTGTTGAGTTCCGGGTGTTTGGGATTGGAAAGTTTATGGTTGATGATTTTGGCATAACCCAATTGTTTTTTGTATTCGGGATTGGTTCTTCCCTCAAACGCTAGTTTGTGGATGACTGCTGCCATATAACCATGATCCACTACATAATAAACTGATCTTCCATCAGGAAGTTTTTCTTCGTAATAGGAATGGTCTGAAAAAACATCGTCTTTCAAACGTTTGATGTATTCGTTGGTTTTTTCTTCCGAAGTGATCCCAGCCTTTGCGACTTCTTCTTCAAAATCAATCCGGAGCAGTGTATTGTGATTTTTAGTATGTTCTGGGATTTTACTAATCACTGCATTTTTGACAGTTCCGTAAATACTATCATCCTTACGTGTAAGGACTGATCCTTTTTCCTCGGAAAGTCTTTTTAGAATTTTTACACTTAGCTCAATGGTTTCTTTGATCGATAGAGCTCTATTCCCTTTTTCAGTTGGATAAGGGAAGTTTTCAATGATGGATAAAAACTTTTTTACTTCTTCTTCAGGATTCATTTTGGATTCTAAAGAAGGAAACTTCGGCGTAGATATATAATCGCTAAAGGAAGCTAAGAAGGACTCATATTTTGCATCTTTAGCAAGTTTCGTGAGTTGGTCTTTTGTAAAATGTTCCAACCCATTCATATGAGCCAGAATTTGATTCACAACTTCAGGCAAACGTTTGAAACTTCCGTCAGGTAAGATATTCAATTCATCAATGACAATATGGTAGTCAGTGAGCACAGAAAGGGCTAAGTTTTGTTCTCTTGCAAAATCGGTGAAGTCTTGGAGAAAGTCAGGCATAGGGATATAAGGTAAATTTCCAAATCCCTTTCTTACTAGCGAAGATATCTCTGCCTCTAAAGACCCAAGTTTAGGATACAACCAAGTGTTTCCCTCTTTGTTTTTTTGTAACAGTAAAGATCCTGGATTGTCTTCGTCCCAGTTCCTTCCTTTTTTTGCTCGGTTTTCAAGGAGCACTTTGATTAGGTCTTGTGAAAATCGAAAACAGGCTTGTCTGTATGGTTGGGTGTCCGTTTTATTTTCGTTCTGCGGTGCAATCAGCGCAATTTTGGAAGAGATTTTACTCCCCGTCCGAATGAGGTAAGGGTAAGCGTAAGCCGCTCTATTTTGGCCGCGATGATCAATGTCTAAAATTTGGCGGAGTGCGTGGTGGATGGAATTTTCTGACCGGCCTTGAGCCCCTAGGTTTGTGTACTTACCTAGTGCTTCCGGAAGTTTGTCCACAGTCATTAGGTAAGATGCGTGTTTTTCTTTACTGCCGTGTTTTTCTACACGTTTGTGCCAGTCTTTGAGTTCATCTAAGATACAACGTGCCGTGGGTGTTAGGCTCCCTACTGAATCAGACAAAAATATATAGGACTGAGCAGAGGGTCTATCGGATGAACTTTCCTCTTTGGATGAGGGGTTCTCTACGACTGTGTCTGATAGATCGATGCTGTCTTCGCTCATTTGGATTTCATCTGGTGAGTGGCCACAATCTCAGCTAAGATATGGGCTCCCCTGGCTAATTCTTCTTCCTTACGGCAATATGTCAAACGTATGCAATCTTGAGTGTGGGAAAAATCAGAGTTTAGTCCCGGAAAGAAATAATGTCCTGAAACTATGAAGAGCCGTTTATCTTTACAAAGGTGATAGAGTTTGTGGTTAGAGATAGAAAGATTCGGAAAACGAATCCAAAGAAAAAATCCACCCATAGGATCGTGAATTTCGTATTCGACACCTAGTTTTTGGAATGTTGATTCAAAGATAGAAATCGCTAACTCCCTTTTTTTGTCATAAAACGGACGTAATACGTTTTTTGAAAGGAGTGGAAGAATGTCCTTACGAAAGAGAATCTCCATCATATACACACCAAGGTTTCCCACAGCTAAATTTCCCACAGCAGCGTATGATGAAAGAGTTTGGATTGTTTCCGGATTTGATACGATGATTCCCAATCGAACGCCCGGCAAACCAATTTTGGAAAAACTAAAAGATAAAGTTCTACCATCCCGATAAGTAACTGGTTCCTCCTCACCAATTAAATTGGGAAAAGGATTCCCATAGGCCAAATCAATGAGAAGGGGAAGCGATCTTTTTTTCGTTTTTGATTCGATCCAATCTAGGTCGGTTAAAGATAAAACATTTCCCGTAGGATTTGTGGGTCTGGAAAGAGCAACACAACCAACCTCGGAAAGATCAAAGTCATTTTTGTTTAACCCATAGCGAAATCTGTGATTTCCTGTAGGAATCACTTCCGGTTTGGTTGCGATAAAAGCATCTGCCTCGATCGACTGGTCCGCATAACCGATGTATTCTGGAACAATTGGTAGAAGGATTTTTTTAAAACTTCCATCTGTCATTTTGCCTGAATGAATGTTGAGTAAATACGAATAGGCATTCTGACTCCCATTCAAAAAAGCAATATTGTCTTTTGTAAGACTCGCATCCAAATGTGATGATAAATATTCTGCGGCGAGGGAACGAAAACGATCGTTGCCTATAGGAGCCTGGTAGTCTCCGAGAAGGGCATTGAGTAAGGGGTCTTTGGCCAGAGTGAGAAAACATTCAGCAAAGATTTCTTCGGCTTCTGGGATATGGGCTGGATTTCCGCCACCTAATAGGATTTCATCAGGGTGGCCCGTGACTTGGCCGAGATCTTCCATCAGGGAGCGAATGCCTTGGTTTTGACGGAGTCGAGTGGCCCAAAGGGAAGCGAGAGAATCCTTCATGGGGGCCATATTCACGAAACTTTCTCCTTCCAGAACCCTTTTTCCAAAGGAATCCCAAAATTATGTTCGCATTTCGAAAAATGAAGTGACATAATTCAGAAACGAGGTATTTAAGTGACATAATATAGAGGAGTGCTGTTGGATGAGCACCGAAACAATACAAAGACCCGTTCGAAAAGAAAAAGATATCGAATTTTTTAAACCCACTCTTTCCCGAGAAGACCTAAAAGGTGTTTTGGAATGCCTCGTGGATGAACATCTCTCTACTGGTGAAATTGTAGAAAGATTTGAAAAAACGTTCTGCCATACTTTCAAAATCAAACATGCTATCTCTTCTAATTCCCTGACATCGGCATATCACTTAGCATTACTTGCGTTAGGTGTGAAAGCGGGAGACTCCGTTTTACTTTCTAGTTATGCTCCGATTTCTGCATTGGATGCCATTTTTCTTTTGCAAGCAAAACCAGTGCTTGTTGATTTGAAACGAAATTCCTTTCATCCATGCCCAGAAGAATTCCTTCGTAAAAAAAATGAATCGGGCGCTCGTTTTGCGCTTTTTGATCATAGTTTCGGATCACTCATTCGTTTGAGTGATTATTCCATTGAGGGATTGGAAGTATTGGAAGATTTTACCGAAGCGATTGGTGCGACTTCCGAAACCATCACTGTGGGAAAACAATCCAAAATTGCCATTTGTGGACTCAGCGCTGAGAACATCATCACCACAGGGAACGGAGCGATGATCATCACTTCCGAAGTTTCTCTTTCTACTGCGGTGAAATCATATAAATCTGGTTCTTCCGCCAAACGTAATATTGGTGAACCAAAGTATGATTACAATTTAGTGGATTACCAAGCGGCTCTTGGAATTGAACAACTTTCAAAACTCGGTGTTATCTTAGAACGAAAGAAAAAAATTGCGTCTGCTTACTTACAAGCGGTGCAAAATTCTAGATTGGAAACCTACTTCCAAAACCCAAATGAAGATACTTTCCAAAGATTTCCTATTGTTGTCTCTGGAAAAAACTACGAAGAGATCCAAAGGTATTTTAAATCCATCCATATTGGAACACAAAGGACAGTAGATGAACCCCTTCATCGTGTAATGGAAGAAAACCATTTGGAATTCCCCAATGCAGAGCGCCTTTTCCAAAGAGGACATTGTATTCCTATTTATCCTAACCTAACAAAAGATAACGTACAAAGGATTGCGACAGCCATCCGACGAATCTATTGATTGGCCCCATCGCTTTATTATCTAGACTCATTATTTGAGTATAGATTGTATCCAACTCCTCTAAATTTGGATTCCTCCCTCAAAAGGAGGAATCGTTGTTTGGAGAAAATGTTTTTTCCCATTTCAAGATCTGAAGACTTTGTTTTAGTCGAAGAACTACCTAGCGACGAAATTTATACTCACTGGAAAGAATCTGGGCTTAGTCCCGGAACACCCATCCAAGAAGGGGATTTGCTTGGTGAAGTTACACTTGTGGAATGGGGATCTCGGAATGAATGGTATGAGGGCAAACTTCAGGAAGATCCCATTCGTGTGGAAACCTCTCGTTATCTCAATTCCAAAATCACACAATTGGATTTTCGAAAACACCATTCCCCTTTACCGGCAAAAGTTATATCTTCCGAAGAACATTTGTTTGCTGAACTAGAAGAGGCAAAACTGCCGATTGTACTCAAAAGTGAATTCGGCCTTGCTGGTAGAAATCATATTATCTTCAAATCAGCATCTGATTCTTGGAAGATGTCACAGGTAAATAAGAGACTTTTTGGTTTTCCCATCCTTGCTGAGTTTTGGGTAGGGGATGAAAGGTTTTTTGATTTTTCTACCCTTTGGGATGTTCGGGATGGAGAATTTTTTTACCTCACCGCCACAGCCATGCTCATTGATAAGGAAGGAGTGTTTCGGGGCATTCGTATTGGGGGATCGGAGCTTCCTCATTCGGCTCATTTTTTACCTCCAGTGATGGATCTGGTTCACGATGTCAAAGGACTAATACCGAAAGAATATTCGGGGCCTTGTGCAATTGATGGATTTTTGTATCGCGAAGAAGGAAAGATTCAAATCCAACCAGTGTCAGAATTTAATTTTCGTTATTCGATAGGACGGATTCTCTGGGAAATTCGAAAAAAACGTAATCCAAAACCAGAAGTGGTCACGGGGATTTTGATTTTGCCTTACCCGAAACAAGGTTCTTTGGATGAGTGGGCTACCATTCGAAGGTTGGAAAAAGAATTAGGGATTCAGTTGGTTCTTTTAACGCCCGTTAGAGATGTATCAGGAAAACCATACCAAAATACAGTTTTGTATTTTGAAACCACGGAGGATAAAGAACCTTCCGTGGTGGAATCCATTTGGCAATCCTGGATGGACTGATTTACAAAATTAAATTCGTGGATTAAACTCCGTCTCTGTTAGAAATGAATTCGTGTTTTCCATTGATTTCAAGGATCGGGTCTGAAGGATTTCCTCGGCGTTTGATTTCCAAAATATCTGTGTTTGTGAGTGGTAGAGTCGCCTCTAAACTCACGATGACTTTTTCCCCTTTCTCCGTCCAAGTACATAACATCTTGGCTGTTTCGTATCCCATCTCACAAGTTCCATCATTATGAAGTTGGATTCTTGCTATATTGGATTTTGTTTTCCACTTTCCAATGGCCCAAGTATTTTTGGGAGGGATGAGGGCAGACCCTGCTTGTTCTGAATTGAATACCACTTCCGCGATTGCCGTATTTTCGGAACTGGTTCCATTATACACTTCTTGAATGGTGAGTGAAATTTCTTTGGTTCGAAGTTCTGATTTGAATTCGATCATTTGCAGAGACAAACTATCTTTTAGAGTTACAATTTCCTCATTTCCTTCTTCTGTAGAAATTTTTAGTTTTTTGATTCTATTGTTTGCCGCCCAAAGTTTCGGATCACCAAACCCATTGTAGATGGAAAAGGAACGAAAACTGATTGGTGATTTGTATTTGATTTTTAAGGATTCACCAATGCCTTCACCCTCAGCTCCTTCGACCCAGCTGGTTTTGAGTTTCCTATCCATGGCAAAGAAGGGAGTGTATCGTTTTGAATTTGGTTGCAGTTGACTTGTGGATGTGATTATCGGAGGATTGAGTGATTCTGCAAAGATTGGCAGACAGATGGCGACTATGAGTATATAGGTCTTTGAATTGGGAAAGGTCATACACAAAGTCATAAGTAACTAAATTTTAGAGCAAGTAGGAAATAAATTTAATGAATGAGTTATGGGAATACAATACAGTCTATTCTACTTTTTCCTCGGAGGACGAGGCTAAAAAAATTGCAAAACAAGTCGTAATCGAGCGACTGGCTGGCTGCGCGAATATCATTAAAGGAATGGATTCTGTTTATATTTGGAACGGTGAAATGGAAGAATCTTCTGAAATCGTATGTCTGTTTAAAACCACGAAGGACAAATCAGACCTTTTAATGCAGAGAATCAAAGAATTACATTCTTACGAAATTCCCTGCATTGTCGTTTGGCCCATTGTCTCTGGAAATCCAGATTATTTGGATTGGTTACGGAATTCTTTGTAGAACTCTTTTATTTTATCGAATAATAATTCAATACCTAACTCTTTTCGCCAAGTAAGAAAGGACTCTGGCATTTGAACTGATGTAAACCAAGGATAGGCAGGTGATTCTTTTGGTTCAGCAAGCATACCCATAAGACTTGCTACTGTTAGGTCCACTCTACCAAAAGAATTTCCATTAAAAAACTTTCTATCTTTGTAAATAGAAATTAATTCTTTGTTACCTTCATCTAAAGATTGTTTTACGACTTCTAAGTTTTTCGGTGTGATTTTGTATCTTCTTTTAAGGGAAAGAGCAATCAAATCAAAATGTTCTGGTGGCGCTATCGTATCAGATAACGAAGCCGGTTTTAGTAAAAACAACTTACCTACAATTTCTGGATATTCCAGAATATGAAAATAAAGCATCGTTTGTAAACTTTTCCCAATTTGAATGTCAATTTTTTCTTCCATTTGTTTTTCTTCTGGAGTTGCTTTATGACCGAATGCTTTTTCTTCGATAATATCTAATATATTTCCAGAACCTTGGATGACACCAGCATCCGTCTCTAAAACAGGCACATACAAATCGTTCACTATTGGTTTTAGGGTTTGGATGTGTTCGCCAGGAACTAAGGGTCTTAGTTCAAAAGGATAGTCTGCAAGTTCCAATCCCCATCTGGCTTTTTCAGAAAAGTGTGAGATTGGGAAAGTGTATAAGGTTGAAGTCATGTGTCGAAGTTTACAGATGAGAAATCATTCGGCAATCAAGTTTTTATTATGGAAAATGGATTGTCTTTTAAGTGTTCTTCACTTTAAGATGATTCCTGTTTTATGAGATTTGGTTTTTTTATCCTATTTCTTGTTTGTCCCATTGGGTTCTTAATGGCCAAGGAACATTCTGAATTCTGCTCCATGGACAGACTCTGTGTCATTTATGTGCAGGACAAAACAGGAGTGGACATTTACTTCCAAAACAAAATTGCTATAGACAAAACGGATACTACGATTTCCGCTAATGCAACTTTTAAGAATATGAAAAGTACCGTAAAACTTCCATTGGTTACTGTTCTAAAAGGTACAAAAAGAAAAAAACTCTTCCGTCTGAACGCACTAAAACCTAACAAACGCTGGGTTTACCAAATTAAATACAAATGGATTCTTGGAAATTTTTCCGCTTCACATGACCCAAAAGTTATCTATGATTTACCTTTTGAAAGGGGACTAAAGGTTCGTATCTACCAAGGATATAAAGGAAGTAAAAGTCACCAGGGTGACAACCGTTATTCGATCGATTTTGGACTGAAAGAAGGAGACTTGATTACGGCCGCAAGAGACGGTCTTGTGATTGATACAGAAGAAAAAAATAACGAGGGTGGATTTGAAATCAAATACATCCATTCCGCTAACTATATAAAAATCCTTCATGATGACGGAACTATAGGCCAGTATGCTCACCTCCGTTATATGGGGGTTCTTGTTAAACGAGGGCAACGAGTGATCGCGGGAACTCCACTCGGTTACGCGGGAAGTACCGGATTTAGTGATGGGCCTCATTTGCATTTCGAAGTGTACAAACCCACTCCTAATTTGCGTAAAAAAACCATTCCTACCTTGTTTCGAACAGAGTCTTCCGATTTGGAAATTGTCTCTGAAGGAGAACTCCATTGGCGGAGGGAAAAAGAAGAACCTTTGGTCAAAACGGTTGCTGACACCGAGGAAATCCAAATTTGCGAATCGATTCAGAATCTGGAGCGGTTGGGATGTAATGTATCATTATTTGTCAAAACATCCCCACTTTATTTTTATATTCCTCTTTTAAAACCAGCTCGTTATAAGATACAAATTTCCGTTCGTAAAAATGGAACCTCCTTACAGAAATTGTATAATTGGGAGACAAATCCTGAATGGTGGGATACCTATTTTGAAGCCCAGTTAGAAGATCCTTCGGAACCACTGGAAGGTGATTGGACTGCGACGGTATCTATCGATGGAGTAATACAAAAAGAAATGCAATTTCAATTAACGAGTGTGAAGTGATTAGGTTTTTATTTATTTTATTGTTTTTTGGCGTTTTGTTTGGTCTGTATGCAGAATCAAATGTTACTGAAGAATGTAATCAAGAGTGGATTTGTTTGGTGCAAACCAAAGATGATGAAGGCATTGAACTTTCCGTACGTAACTACAACCCCCATCCTAAAGTAACCAATTCTGTTTTGCTCAACGTGACTCTTGTTAATTTTAAAACAGATTTAACTTTTCCCCAGTTTGTAGTTGTGAAAGGTCCAACGCCAGTTTTTATTACAAAATTTTTACTCGAAGACAAAACAAAAAATGCCTTTCATTCGTTTTCCTTTCGTGTACGTCCAGGGGATTGGGATAGCGTTCATGATGATTCGGTAAGTTACTTGTTACCATTTGCCCAAGGAATTCGAGCCAAAGTGGTACAAGGTTATAATGGATCGGTCACTCATTTTGGAAATTTTGTTCATGCGATTGATTTCGGAATTCCAGTGGGAACACCCGTACATGCTGCAAGAAAAGGTTACGTGATGGCTACAGAGTCTCGGTATTCTGAAGGTGGGTTTCGGAGGGACTTGTTATCAAAGGCAAATTTTATCATCATTCAACATGATGATGGAACTTTGGGAAATTATGCTCACCTAATGAAAAATGGTGTTGTCGTAAAAGTTGGTGATATGGTGGATGCAGGCCAATTGATCGGATATTCAGGTAATACTGGTTATACGCAGGGCCCTCATCTCCATTTTGAAGTACACAAACCAAATCGTCAGTTAGAAGTTACAACCATTCCAACGGTTTTTAAAACGCAATATTCAGATAGAGATACTTTAAAAGAATATTATATGTATTGGCATCCGAAACAAGGTGTGGATCTCTCAACGGTCGATATTTTCGACGAAGACATTCAGATTTGTAGGTTAAACGCAAAACGAGAAAAAGTGCAATGTGGTGAAACCTCGTTTCAGTTGGGAGAAAACTTCTTAGTGTCACTTGAATTTGTGAAACCAGGAAACCATCGGATAGAGGTCGACATATCCACTGACGGGAAGGGTTTTGAACCTATAAAATTGGATTGGGTGGCTGATAAGAATTTGGCCTTAGAGGCCAGATATGTATCGATTGCCAATAATCCGAAACTGATTGGGCGTTGGAAGGTGCGGGTAAGGGTCAATGGAGAAGAAAAAAAGATTCTTTTTTTCAATGTGAAGGCATAATCGTTTGACAAGTAAATATATGTATAGTAGATTGGCTATGGGCTTTCCAAGACCTTTTGGTCGTTCTACTGGGGGTGCAAACCCCCATCTTTTTTCTTAACCAATTTCATAAACATCTTCCCAGAATCGATTCCTTCCCTAGTTTGATATTCCTATGGAAATGGATGAATCATTGAATGTACTCGGTGGGCCACTCGTACCCTGTTCCACTCATCCTCTGACGGGATTTTTTCGAGATGGATGTTGTAATACATCTGATGAAGATGTTGGCTCTCATACAGTATGTGTTTTGGCAACAGAGGATTTTTTGGAATCTCAGAAACAAAGTGGTAATGACCTCATTACACCTTGGCCACAATATTCTTTCCCTGGTGTCAAACCAGGAGAACGCTGGTGCCTTTGTGCTTCTCGTTGGTTGGAGGCTTACCGTAATGGGGTTCCTCCAAAAGTGTTTTTGGAGTCTACCCACAAACGTGCGTTAGAAATCATTCCTTTGGAATTATTAGAAAGATTTGCCGCAGACGATATTGATTAGTTAGTTTTTAGAGCATTCAAATAAGCCCTTGTGTGTTTGGATGTGTTCTGAAGGAGAGATCCAAGAATCGTATGGATTGGATGGTTGGGTTCATATAAAGTTTCATATTTAGGAATTTCTAAATGTTCTAACTGTTCATCCGCTGGTTCTGCGGCATCGTATGCTTCTTTACAAACGTTGTTACGTAGGAAATCAATTCCTTGCCATTCGATTCGCCCTCTTGAAGAGACGTCTGTGATGGAACTTGCCACGGGATGGTTCCAATTCTTGGTTTCAATCAAGTTTCGAATTAAGTAATACTGATACTCTTCAATTAAGGTGTGTCTTCCTGAAATAAATCGAATCATATCATCTTTTGGCGATTGGTATCCAACAATGGATACAAGTTGTACACCAATTTGTTTTCCGGCACTAACTCTTGGCAATACGGAAGAGTGGTAAGGTTGTGTAAGATCTTGGATATAATGTAGTGCCCAACCAGCAAATCTATATCCCCAATATGGGTGACCAGTTCGGAAAGCTAAGTTAGAAAGCTCTGTAAATTGATGGATACGATATTCGGGATAGGTTCTTTTTAAAAATCCAGCAAGAGCAAAAATAATACCGGGTTCATAATAGAAACCCATATGAAAGGGAGCTTGAGAGGAAAATTCTACTGCTGGATTTCCGAATGGTTGGCTTCCAAATCCATAGATTTTCCCTACTTCACTTCCACTATCTTCAAATAAATATAAATCTAAATCGTAGTCAGGTTCATCCGTTGCTGTAACTAATACTTCATCAGCACCGATCATTTGCCCTTCTTGTAAGGATAAAAAGGTTTCGTTTCCCAATTTTCCTTTATCATTGAGTGTTGTGAGTTGGTTCAAAGAAAGTTTTGTTCCGTTCCGTTTTGGTACTGATTGGATATAGAGAGCCGCTTTATGGTTTGGGTTAACTCGTAGTGCTTTATAAAAACTAACAACAAGTTCCGAATCTTTTGTTGATTTGGAAAATTTTAAACTATCATCTGTAGGCGTTAGGTGTGAAAGTCGTTTTAGTGCCCACTCTTCAGAAATAGATAAACTGTCTTGAATTGAGGTTTTTTCTTTTGTTAAGAAAGATTTTAACGATTCTACTTTGACTTTGGGGGCGCTTTTTCCTTTCCAATGATCCTTTAAAATCAAATAGGTGATTCCTGCATGGTTGTTCCAAGCAAATAGAGGTAAAGTAAAAGTAACAATTACAATTGTTGTGATGAATTGTTTCATAGAGTTTATTGGGTTTCCTTTTTTTGGAAGTGTGTTCCATTCCATTTGTATTCTGATTTATAATATTCGTGTGAATTCGAGTCATCTATATCGAAACTATGTGTTAACTCTTGGATTGTATTCGTTTTTCCTTTCGTAATTTTCCTTTTGATTTTTGTATCTTCAAGTAATGTTTCACCTGGGAATACCAACCATGACTCTGCACATGCTGGTGGATCGCAAGATCCTGGGTTCCAAGAAAATTGAGATACAAGTTTTGAATCAGAGCTGACACTAACCAATTGTTCGTTCGTATAACCGTATTCAATTTCTGAAAAAACTAAGTATGTTAATCCGAATAAAGCCTTAGGGCTTGGTGAAAATTCTGATGATGGATAAATTTTATGATTCCAACTTTCGTTACTTATGGCACCGACTTCCCATTTTGTTTGGGAGAGAAGTTTATCACCTTGGATTAGTTTTAATTCAAGTGAGCGACGTTTGACTCCTAAGTTTCTACATAAAATTGTATTATGTTCTAAGGGGAAGGAGTAGTCTGCAATCAGTCCTCCCCAGATATACCCTATATCCTTCTCTGATTGCACTTGGTACCAATACTCTTTTACTGAATCTTGTTCCATGATTTGGTTCGTTTTTGCGAGAATGGTAACAACTGCTCCCATGGAGAGTTTCTTTTTGACTTTTGCTTTCAGGTTGTCTGATTCCCGTAAATTGACATTGTCACCAAATATACGATAGGTGGATTTTATAGTTTTTTCGTGGATGTAGCCATCCCAATGATTTTCAGAAAAGACCGGAGAAAAAAGTAGAACAAGTAGAATGCAGAGTAAATTTCTGTAACCCGACATAGTGCAAAAAATAAGCAATTGAGTGACAATAGTCGATCTCTTTTCCATAGGAATGGTTTTTTTCTCGGAATGATAGGTCGACAATGATAGTATAGGTTTTTTCATCGTAAAGGATAGAGAATGATACTCGCGCAAGTAATGAAGCTGTATTCAGTGGATCAAATACGTATGTTAGAAGAGAGAATGAATACCTATGAAACTTGGGTATTTATTTTTGTGCTCCTGATTGCCGTACTTGTCCTAATTGCTGTCATGCAAAGGCTGACGATTGCTAAGTTGAAGTCGTTGGAAACATTTAAATCAAAATTGTCCTTAAAAGAGATAACAACTCCATTAAATCAGAAACAATCAACTATGTCTGATGTAGCGATTGCAGATATCCACACGATCACACAAACACCAATTCATTCAGCAATGACTATCCAAGGTAAGGATTTACCTGATCCAGGGATGGTTTTTAAATATGCGGTTCCTTTAAACAAAAACAAAATTATCACTATTGGCCAACGAGAAGGTAATGTTATCACTCGTTCCACAGATGTATTGGACCATCATTTAACAATAGATATAGATACATTGGATGTATCAAACTTAGAAATTTTATCGTATAGTTTGGAATTTCGAAGAGAAGGAAAAGTTTTAATCCAACTTCCTGGATTCAAAGATTTTCGTGAGATGGGTGTAAAAGAAAAAATTTATATTTCAAAGGCCTTAACTTTTGAAGACGAACCTTGTTTTGAAACTTTAGATACAAACCATCCTTTGCGATTTCGTCTTGGCGGTCGAATCGGTGCAGATGGAAAATTTAAAGCCGGGTATTTTGAATTTCATTTATTTTCAAAAGATGTATTTGAAAAAACGAACTCTGGTAACAAACGTATTGAAAAACATTTTTATTTGAAGTTGGTCAAAATTTTTCCTGGATATGATACTGCGGAACAAACCAAAGAGGGGTTAGTTCCGATGCTTGCGCGGTTTGGGGGGTAGGGGTGTGAATCTTTATAACCCGCCCTAAATTGGGTGGGGAACTGAACCCGCCTCCCAATACACACCTCTTACCACAGCTTTACTTATTGTGCAATTCCCTTCACTAAAACCCAAAAATCTTTTTAAATAAGTTCACTTTTTAGTAAATTATGAACTTCTGTCTTTAGATTATGCCGGCTTCGCATTTCGTATTGATCAAAGAAATCATCTGTTTGGAAAAGCCGAACGGTTTCGATAAAATGATGCAAAACCTGAATGCGTCCCTTCCTGTAGTCGTCAGAATAAACAGAATATTCTTTTCTGATATTTTTAGTGTATTCTAAATATTCTTCCTCATCACTCCCTAAGATTGAGAGATCCATGTCCAAAAAATATTTAGTATCTGGGTGATGGGCTTCACCTAATCGATGTGATTTGGTTGTAAGGATATGGAGTAAACAGATTCCTACTCGGTCCTTGGCGATTCCTAATTCAGAAAGTCTTTCTTCTGCAATTTTGGCACTGTCCTCTTCGTTCGTTTTGGATTTTGGGTCGTAAACTAAATCATGATAGTAGAGGGCAAAAAGTACCATTTCTGGATCCTTTAGTTTCATTTTCGTATTATCAAATTCACCTAACATTTGATAAATATGATTTAGATTGTGATAGAAACGGTGTGGTTCTGAATATCTGGTTTCTATTTCCTTCCAGAGGGAATCGTCTAAAACTTGATTGGTATTTGTGAACTTTGAGATTAAGGATTCAAACTTTTGTCTACATTCGTCATGAATCTTCATGATTTAGAACCTCTACAGGAAGGGACGGTTTTGATTGTGAATCTTATATCCCCGCCCTGATTAGGGAGGGGAACTAGACCCGCCACCCAATACGCTCCTCTTACCACACCCTTTTTATTTTCACAATTCCTTTCGCCAATTTTCCCATTTCTTTTTAAAAGAGTTCATCTTTTGGCGAAGTTTGCATCTAAATGGACTGCAATACCCATTTTATTTGTGTGCCGGTGCGTGTATCAAATAAAAAAGCCAAGGTTTCCCTTGGCTTTTCCATCGATCTTTCGAACGAGATTGAAACGAATTTTAAATTCGATCTTTAAGCTCTTTCTACGATCATTGATCCTGCGATCCCACCGTGTGCACAAGCAGTCACTAACACTTTTTTCACGTCTTTGTTTTCATCAAAGTCCATGATTGCGTTGTGAAGGAGTCTCACACCAGTAGCACCAAACGGGTGTCCAATGGAGATAGATCCACCGTTCGGGTTGATTTTTTTCTCATCAAATTTCTTTTCCCAGTCAAGACCAGTTCTAGTTTTGATTTCTTCAAGAGCTGCTACAGCCGTTGCAGCAAATGCTTCGTGGATTTCGATGATGTCGATGTTTTCGATTTTATCACCAGTTTCTCCAAGAAGAGCTACAGTTGCTTCTGCTTGTCCAAGACCCATAAGGTTTGGATCTACACCACGCATGTTAAAACCATTGATATAAGCTTTTGCTGTAAGACCTAATTTTTTAGCCGCATCTTCAGAAGCTACAATGATACCAGCCGCTCCATCAGAACGTGGGCTTGCATTGAAGATAGAAAGAGTAGGGCCATGAGATTTTTTTAAGTATTTGCTGTATTTATCTTTGAACTGGTCAAATTTCATTTGAGGGTTGTCAAAGAGTAACATCGCGCGACCCATACGAGTAGGGTTTTTTACAAGACCTTCACGAAGAAGAACTGCTTCGTCAGCTTGTAACATGTTTCCTTCATCGTCTTTTACTTCCATAATATATGGTTTGTAACGACCTTCTTGAGTTGCATCAAAAGCACGTTTGAAAGACTCGTAAGCTACTTTGTCTTGTGTTTCACGAGCAAGAGAGTAGTTTTGTGCGAGGATTTCTGCAGTTACTTGCATACCGAAAGAAGTTTCACCATCACCAAGTCCGTCTTCTAGTGTATCACGAAGTTCAACACCTTCAGGAAGGTCATTTGGAAGAAGTTTTACAAGAGAATCTAAGCTGTTTGTTTTTTTGTTAAGACGTGCATTTTTAACAACAAATGGCATAGATGTTTGTGACTCTTCACCGATGACGAGAAAAACTTTTCCTTCACCAAGTGAAATACGACGAGTTGCTTCTGCCACTGCTTCCAAACCGGATACACAGTTGTTTGCTACAGTAAGACATGGAATTTCCATTGGAAGTCCCAGTAAGTTTGCAATCACACGTGCAGAGTTAGGTGCATTAGAGAAACCTTCTCCAACGATGACACCGTCAATATCAGTAGGTTTCAAACCACTGCGTTTCATTACTTCTTCACCAACGATTTTTCCGAGGTGGTGACCAGAGTACTGCGAGAGTGCCTTTCCAATTTGAGCAAAAGGAGTTCGTGCAGGTGCTGCGAGTACTATCTTTTGTGTTACTTTCATATAAAATCCCTTCTTCCTTTCTTTAGACTAAAACTTTAGTTACCTTAAAAATTACTTCGCAAGCCACTTCATCATAGAACGTAGTTTTGTTCCTACGGCTTCGATTGGGTGAGCAGCATTTTTTTCTTTGAGTTTTTTGTATTCTGGGTATCCAGCTTTTGTATCTGCCATCCAACGTTTAGCGAACGCTGCACCTTTATCTTTTTGGATATCAGTGAGAACGTCTTTCATACGAGCTTTGACTCCTGCATCAATGATGCGTGGTCCGCTGATATAATCTCCATACTCTGCTGTGTCAGAAATGGAATAACGCATACGTGCGAGTCCACCTTCATAAATTAAGTCAGTGATGAGTTTTACTTCATGTAAACATTCGAAGTAAGCGATTTCTGGATCGTATCCTGCTTCTGTTAATGTTTCAAATCCACTCATAATGAGGTTCGCAACACCACCACAAAGAACTACTTGTTCCCCAAAAAGGTCAGTTTCCGTTTCTTCACGGAAAGATGTTTCTAAAATTCCTGCTCTTCCTCCACCCACTCCACTTGCGTGAGCAAGGGCGCGAGCTTTTGCTTGGCCTGTTGCATCTTGATAAATTGCAATTAGGCATGGAACTCCACCACCTTCAGTGTAAACACGGCGAACCAAATGTCCTGGACCTTTTGGAGCTACCATATAAACGTCTACGTTTTTAGGAGGAGTGATGAGATCATAATGGATGTTAAACCCATGAGAGAAAACAAGTGCTTTTCCTTCAGTAAGGTTTGGTTCAATGTCCGCCTTATACATGTCAGCTTGGATAGTGTCTGGAGCAAGGATTTGGATGATGTCTGCTTTTTTTGCAGCTTCCGCAACACTGAACACTTCAAAGCCAGCTTCTTTGGCTTCTTTTACTGATTTAGATCCATCGCGAAGTCCAATAATGACTTTCAAACCAGAATCTTTCATGTTTTGAGCTTGTGCGTGACCTTGGCTTCCGTAGCCAATCACTGCAATGGTTTTACCTTTAAGGAGATTTAGATCGCAACTGTCGTCGTAATAGATATTTGCCATGGATGGGCACACTTCCTGCGGAAAATTTAACTTATTTCTCCATCATTTTTAACTATAAGGAGGGAAACAAGAACGAATTAGGGCGCCTTTCCTTGCTTGCTCCGGACTTTCGCGTTCGCTTCGGTCCTTCGGACGGCTTACACCTCCTCCGCATCAAGGGCGCATAAGAGACATAATATTTTCCGCGGCTCTTCTATCATTTTGATCCCACAAAAACCATTCGTATAGGTGTTATCCGCAAATGCGGAAACCCTCCATTGGAGAATGGGTTCAGACCTCTTATACTGAAACCATGATGAACAGAATCAATTTTGAATCCGTTGAAAACCTAAACCGTCAAAGATTTGTTAGGTTTATATGTTCCTTGTTTTTTGTCGGCCTTCTTGGTGGAGGTTGTGTCAGTTCGGAGTGGGCACATGACTCTCACCCAGATAGATACCGAGGAGGGAACGGACAAAACTTCCGAAACTACCCTTACCAATACCATAACGGGAATGGATACAATCATTATCCCTATAATGGTGGAAGGTCTTCTTTTCAATCTCCGCATCACGGTGGCGGACACAATCCCCTCCATGTACCAGCGGGAAGATACCACAATATGGGCAATCCCGGGAAATGGAGGTTATAGGACTTGGGAAAAAAAAATTCAATACAAATCTCTTCGGATATAAATACAAACTTTTGTACAGACTCTCCGAAGAGACTCAAGTTTCGTTTTCGTATTCTTTCTTTAGTTAGTTTTTTTCTTTTTGTTTCTGCATTTCTTTTCGTAGGTTGTGCCAGTCTATTGCCAGAAGAAAGAAGAATGTATCCGCATAATCCAGTTTCACTGCCTAACGGTATGAACATTCACAATTGGATCAATGCAAAAGAGACACAATTTAATGAGAGGTTCGGATCAAAACAAATCGGAGAAGCGGAATATAAATTCAATTTTTATCGCAAAGAACTTACTTCTATCGGCTCTTATATTTCCTGTACAGCAATGGTTCGAAGCAAAACGGCAACGCCAGTGGAACTCTACAATCTAGTATCTATGGTCAATTATGCAGACTATACTAAGTTTATGCGAAAAGGTGGCGACCTTGGTCCCATGAGTGAAAAGGAAAGTACAGAAATCCTCCTTCCTTGTATGGAAGAATTTTTAGAACCACCGAAAACAAAGGAATGATTGATTAGTGAAGTATCTTTATTTAAGTTTTCTTATTTTCTATGTTCATTGTTCCTTTGCTAATTTAGATCGTGGTTTAAAAAATTTTTCTAATGATTCTACAAAAGGAAAAATTAGTGATACGGTAACGATTCTGAACCAAAACAGAATTTATTTTCAACCAAGTTACAGGGGTTTGGTGGAGTCCAGGCCTCTATTTGGAGGTTCTCCCGCACAATATTTTGCTAAAAAACAAGAAGAAATCGGAAGGACTCGGTATCAATGGAAAGTGATTTCCATACATAATATCGATGAAAAAGAATTCCAACTGACAGATGTAAAAACAGATTATGTATTCTTCGTTACGGCAAACCGACCCCGAAGTGATTGGGAAGATGGTCGTTTGAGCCAAGTGTTTCAATTGGTGACTCTTTGTATCATTCCTTGTAAACAAAAAGTGACCTTGGATGTTACAGTGAAGTTATACCATAAAAATAGTTTGGTTTCTGAAAAAGTAAGTACTCATTCCGGAACTCGTTATTTGAGTCCCTGGTATCTTCCCTTTCCTTATCTTTTTGAAATGCGAGATTACGGAAACTTATCCAATGAACCTAGTATTTTCTCCGCATTGTATTTGCGTGGTTTTCAAGAAGCAACTGATCAGATTTATTTGGATTTTCCCAAAGAATCAAGAAATGATTAAACTTTAGCCCTTTCTTCTGTACTTCCCGTATAACGAATGAGGCCAAAAGTCAAATCATCCTGGATGGCTGTGATGCCTCCAGAAAGTTGAATGACAGATTGAAATACCTGGTCACGGATTTCGATTAAAGGAAGGCTTCGCATGTCACGGATCAAATGAAGTAGTCTTTCTTCTCCAAACATTTGAAACGACTCCGGTGCCCTAGCTTCAGTTAGGCCATCGGTTAACATCACTATTAAATCCCCTGTTTCTAATTGGAATTTTTCTTCTTCTGCAAGAATGGCAAAAATAGGAGTGATGATTCTTCCCATCGGTTTTAAACTAACAAGCGCTCCGGACTTTCGAATGATAAAAAGGGGAAAATGTCCTGCCCTTGCAAAAGTCAATGCCCCTGAATCAGTATGTAAGTGGAGTAAACTTGCGGTCACAAAATGTTCCCGAAGATTGGGAATGATTTGGTTACGAATCGATTCTAAATTTTCTTTTAAGTCGGAGGGATCTTCCTTCCACTTATCAAGCGAAGTTTTAACAAGGGCACTGAGTAGGGCTGCAGGAATCCCGTGACCGGAAACATCACAGATAAAAACACCTAACTCTAGTTTTTCGGGTCTCCAGACGATATCATACAAATCTCCCCCAACTTTCATCATAGGAATGTTTTTAAAAAGAATTTCCACTCCTTCGGGAGAAACTTCTTTTTGAGGGAAAAGAGATTCTTGGATCCTTTTGGCCATATCCAATTGTTTTTCTATTTCGCTTCTTTGTTCTTCGATGACAGCAGTTCTTTCTAAAACCTTTTTTTCTAGTTCTTCATTTGCTTTTTCTTTTAGTTCATTCAGCACTTGTAAGGACTTTAAAGAAGCTTGTTGGGCCCGTTCCCTTTCTCTGGTTGCTGTAACCAAAAAGTAAGCAATACCACTGATACAAAACAAAAACGCATCCAAAAAAATCAGTGAGTCGTTGATTGAAAGTCCACTTTCGTCTCTTCTGGCAAAAACACCTTTCCCTTCTATGGTGAGTGTAACGGCTGTAAATGCGAGTACAACGGTTGCCAACGTGGCACCGAATTGTCGAAAGCGAATGCTTGTGACAATTACAAAGGGAATCGGTAAAAAGAGAAGGGGCCACTCATCACTAAAAGCAATGGTTCCCGAAATATAAACCAAAACGATCCAAAGTAGCAGTTCAATTTGTTTATGAAGTTCCAACTTCAATTTGGCTTTGGGATGGAACCAAACATAGAGTAAAGGAGCAACAATGAGAAACCCCAACATTTCTCCCGAGAACCATGTAAAAAACACGTTGAAGTAAAGTTCTGTGGATAAAAAGTCCCAATACCATAAACTAGTGACACCAAGAACTGTACTAATAAACGATCCAGGAATGGTTCCTATACTTAGGAAATAAATTAAGTTTTTGGTAGAGTAAATGGGATCTGTTTTTTCAACCACTCGTTGGATGATTCTATAGTTGATATAACTGCTGAGTGTATTTCCAATTCCTATAATAAACGCTGTTTGAATGTGTGGGTTGTTAAAGAAGTTGGCTAAGGTCGCTCCTAGATAAATTCCAGGAAGAGCTACGGGCCCGAGAAGTAAGAGAGAAGCAAGGCCTACACCTTCTGGGGGCCAAACGGGAGACACTTGGCTATTTAAGAAGGCAATTTTAAAACCAATTTGTGCTGAGATGAAGTACCCAATAAAGATGATGGGTGTCCAAATAAAAATTCGTGTATAAAGGACAGTCCTCATTCGGAATGAAGCATTTCCCATTCCTCCATTTTGTAAAGAATTTCCGCTTCTATCTTTTGGATTTCTTCAGATATTTTTTGAAGTTCCGTATGATCATTTGCGAATGTACTCAATTTGGTTTCAAGTTCTTGTTTGGAAGATTCTAGTTTGGCAATCTCCGACTCTAATTTGGATAGTTTCTTTTGGTCTTGTTTGGATTTTTGTGGTTTGTCCGAAACTGTTGTCATTTGCGGAACTTCTTTTGGTTTTGGGGAACTTTGTTCGTTTTCTAATTCTAAAGAATCGGTTTCCAAGAAGGAAGAAAAGGTCCCTATGTAATGATCCAGTTTTCCTTCTTTTCGAAAAATGAGAAGGCTTTCTGCCGTACGATCGAGAAAGTAACGATCGTGAGAAACAATCACAACGGTGCCGGGGAATTCATCTAAAAAGGATTCTAAAACAGAAAGGGTCTGGATATCCAAATCGTTTGTTGGTTCATCTAAAATTAGAAAGTTTGGACCTGTCATTAGGATCTGAACGAGGAAAAGGCGGCGTCTTTCACCTCCAGATAGTTTGGCGATGGGTGTGTATTGTAATTTTCCATCAAAAAGAAACCTTTCCAACATTTTTGAGGCAGAAATTTTTTCTCCTGATTCGGTTTCGATCATTTCGCCGGCAACATCTTTGATATAATCTAATACATTTCTTTCTAGTGGAAGTTCGGAACTGGTTTGATCAAAATATCCTACCTTCGTGTTCATCCCTGGTTTGATAAATCCACTATCAGGTGTAATGCGACCTGCCATCAAATTCAAAAGTGTGGACTTCCCAATTCCGTTTGGTCCAATGATACCGAGTCTTTCTTTGGCTTTGAAAGTATATGTGAAATCATTGATGAGCAGTCGATCGGCGATTCCTTTTTTCAAATTATGAATTTCTAAAATGGTTTTCCCTTGGCGTTTGGCAGCAACACTCAGTTCTAAATCTTTTTGTATTTCTCGTTTTTCTCTATTTTGGAGGTCACTTGCACGATCAATCCTAGCTTTTTGTTTTGTGGATCGTGCTTTGGGTTGGCGTTTCAACCACTTCACTTCTTGTTTTAGAAATTGTTTGATTTTATCTTCTTGTTTCTGGAGGGTTTCTTCTCTTTCCACTTTTCGTTCTAAATAAATGGAATAGTTCCCTTCATAAACAAAATGACTGCCGCGATCCAGTTCCAAAATTTTAGTTACAATTCGATCTAAAAAATAACGATCGTGGGTGATGAGGAGGATGGCTTTGTCAAGTCCTGCTAAATAATCTTCTAACCATAAAATGGATTTTACATCTAAATGGTTTGTTGGCTCATCCAAAATGAGTAAATTACTTTCATCAATGAGTGATTTTGCGAGTTCTACTTTTTTAAGCATCCCACCCGACAACTCAGACATTTTTCTTTCTAACTTTTCAACACCTAACTCTTTTAATATGGACTTAACCTGTTGTTCGTAGTCCCATGCGGACAGTCTGTCCATTTCTTGGGAAATTTCTGTAAACTCATCATCTAGTCCTTCTTCTCCTTCACTCATTCGTTCGCAAATGTCTTCGTAACGGCGAATGGTTTTGACGAGTTTGTTATCTCCCTTATAAATATGGTCGAGGATAGTTTCGTTTTGATCAAAGACGGGATTTTGGTCGAGGATAGAAATTTTAAGATTATTGTTTTTAATGATTTGCCCGGAATCCGTTTCTTCTTTTCCAAGAAGGGCACGGAGTAGGGTGGATTTACCAGATCCATTGATACCAACGATGGCAAGTTTTTCTCCTTCACTGATAGAGAAATCAAGGTTTGAAAAAAGTTTTTTTTCGCCGATGGTTTTGGAAAGTTTGGAAACAGAGACTAGCACAATGTCCATGAGATGGAAATGGGGTCATTCGGACAATCTCATTCAATATTTTGTCATGAATGTACATCTGATTTATCAACTTTGATTTGGTTTTCGTTCTCCCAACAATTTTGCGAATTCTCTCATTTTCACAATCCCAGTTAGTAGGTATATGTTATCAAACGGACAAGATGAATTATATACTTCCATACTAAATCGCCAATCCATTCCGGAATCCGTGGTGGGAGGAAAACAAGTAGCAATTCGTTTTTTAGAAGAATTGTTTTCCATTCTTTTTTCTGGATACCATTCTGAACGTAACTTCACTTCCAAAGAGCAAATTATGGACCAATTGGAACTCTTTCGAATTCGTTGGAAGAACTTACTCGAACCTTATGCAACTTATGCGGATAAAGAACTGGGTCGTATTGTTGCGTTAGATGATATTTTACATAACTTTGTTGCCAAACTTCCTGGGTTATACCAATGGATGTGGGAAGATGCAGAAGCTGCTTTTTTAGGAGATCCTGCGGCAGAAAGTATCCATGAAGTGATTCTCGCCTATTCAGGGTTTTACGCTGGTGCAGTACACAGAGTTGCCAATTATTTTTTTAAGTCGTCTTTGCCTATTTTTCCAAAACTTTTGTCGGGTGTGGCTCATGAGGCAACTGGAATTGACATCCATCCTGGTGCGGAAATTGGAAGAGCCTTTTTTATGGATCATGGAACAGGGATTGTGATCGGAGAAACTACACAAATTGCTGATAATGTAAAGATATATCAGGGTGTGACTCTGGGAGCTTTGTCGGTAAACAAGTCTTTGGCGAAACAAAAACGCCATCCAACAATTGAAGAGGGTGTTGTGATTTATGCAGGAGCCACCATCCTCGGTGGAGAAACGGTGATTGGGAAACAATCCATTATCGGAGGGAATGCTTGGATTACCCAAAGCATTCCTCCATATTCCGTTGTGTATCAGAAATCAGAAGTGCGAGTTAGAAGTTCGAATGAAATCCAAGGTTTGGATTTCACCATTTGAACTAAATTCCGATTCGATTCTGACTTCCTAAGCCGTACAACACTCGGATGAGTGCATCAATGTCTTCACAAGAATTGTAAAAAGCAAGGGAAGGTCGCACTGTTGATTCCAATCCAAATCTTCTTAAGATTGGTTGGGCACAGTGGTGACCGGCACGCACAGCAATTCCTTCTTCCGCTAATTTTTTTCCAATCTCTTCTGTTTTGAATCCATCAATGACAAAGGATAACACACCCGCTTTGTCTTTGGCTGTTCCAATCAGACGTAGACCTGGAACCTTTAACAATTCTTTGGTGCCATATTCCAATAGATCGTGTTCGAAGGCTGAAATTTGTTTCATTCCAAATCGGTTCAGATATTCGATAGCAGCTCCAAGGCCTACAGCGTCGGCGATGTTTCCAGTTCCTGCTTCAAAACGGAACGGTGCTTCTTGGAAGGTAGTGTGATCAAAGTTGACATCTTTAATCATATTCCCTCCGCCTTGCCAAGGAGGTAAACTGTCGAGAATGGATTTTTTTCCATAAACCACACCAATGCCAGTCGGAGCAAAAAGTTTGTGACCACTAAAAACAAAGAAGTCGCAATCAATCTCCTGAACATTCACTGGCATATGTGATACGGACTGAGCTCCATCCACAATCACAAGGGCTCCTACTTTATGAGCAGACTTTGTCATCTCCTCTACGGGAACCACGGTTCCTAAAGCATTCGAAACTTGTGTGATGGATACAATTTTTGTTTTGGAGTTTAACAAACGTTCGTATTCACTTAGAATGATTTGTCCTGAATCATCTACGGGAGCCACTCGTAACTTTGCGCCTTTTTTAGCACAGACCATTTGCCAAGGAACAATGTTTGCGTGGTGTTCCAAATGAGTGATGAGTATTTCATCACCCGATTGGATGTGTTTGTCAGATAAAATATTGGAAAGGAGATTGATTCCTTCTGTGGTTCCTCTGACAAAAACAATTTCTTCAACGCTCCCGGCTCCAATAAACCCTTGGACAAGTGACCTTGCTTTTTCATAAGCATCGGTGGATCTTGCCGCCAGAGTATGGGCTGCACGATGGATATTGGAATTCTCATGTAGATAAAAATGAGATAATCTTTCTATCACCGAAGTTGGTTTTTGTGTGGTAGCTGCATTGTCGAGCCAAACCAAAGGTTTCCCATTGACTGTTTCGGTTAGGATCGGAAAATCTCTTCTTGCGGATGCGAGGTTCCCACCACCTGACTGAGGTAAACCGATACTTGGAAAAGACTGAAAATCAGAATAAGAAAAGCCTGTATCTGTTAATTTTAAGTCTTCTAAATAAGGTAAGGACTCTTTTGGTAAATTTTGCGAAGGTAAGGCATTTGATGGAAAACTCGCTGTAGGAACGTTACTTCCACCAAACGATTGCAAAACTCCAAACATTTCCTTCGCCATTTTTTCTAATGTTTTTTCATCAGGAAACTGAGAAGGAGAACCATTGATGAACGAGTCCGGTTTTAATTTTAAAAAACTCGGATCATTTGTATTCATAATAATTTCCCACATCTACATTGTCGAGTGCAGCAATCGCATCGTCAGTGAGTATGGCTGCTGAGCAGTAGAGTGAAATCAAATAGGATCCAATTGCTGATCGATTAATTCCCATAAAACGAACAGAAAGTCCCGGAGTTTGTTCCCCTGGCAGGTTGGATTGGTATAAACCTACAACCCCTTGTTTTTTTTCACCAACTCTTAAGAGTAAGATACTAGAAGTTCCTGCCGCAGACTTTGGATTTGTTTCACCATTCACAAGAAGTTTATCCGTAGGAATGAGTGGAAGTCCTCTCCAGGTTAGAAATTGTGCACCAAACAGAGTTACGGTGGCCGGTGGAACACCTCTTCTTGTACATTCACGACCAAAAGCAGCAATCGCTAGTGGGTGTGCTAAAAAGAAAGATGGTTCTTTCCAAACTTTTGTGATTAAATCATCTAAATCATCAGGAGTAGGAGGTCCTTTTCTTGTGTTAATTCTTTGATGAGCCGGAACGTTTTTTAATAATCCATAATCTTCATTATTGATGAGTTCCAATTCTTGTTTTTCTTTTACACTTTCAATGGCAAGTCTCAGTTGTTCATTGATTTGTTCATGTGGGGAACTGTATAAATCAGAAACTCTGGTTTGTACATCAAGGATTGTAGAAATTAAACTAAGAGTGTATTCACGAGGTTTTTCTTCATAGTTAACAAAAGTTTCTGGAAGTTCTTGTTCTCCCTTTTGTCCACAAAGTACATCCACTTGTGAATTGGATTTGACTCGGTTGACTCGGAGAACCCCTGCCTCTAAAGGTTTCCAATCAAGTAACCTAACTAAAAAACGTGGAGTGATTGCACCGTATTGTGCATTTGTTTTTACCGTATTTGCCAGTTGGCGTGCGGCTAAATCTCCCAAAGCGTGTTGGGTTTGTTCTGCCATAAATGACCTCTTTTTCGGAAATGGATCTTTAATGGTTGAATCACCACTACAGACCGAATACGAGAATCAATGGCTGTTATGAAAATAGGATTAAGTTTTGTGTGATATATTGTACAAATCGTCCATCTGACTAGCGGATTATTCGATTTGTAGCCAATGTTTCATTTTTTCCGCTATGGTTTTTAATACAACAGGTTTGGAAATATAATCGTTCATTCCACAATCGAGACAACGTTCTTCTTCACCTGACAGAGTACCGGCGGTGAGGGCAATGATAGGGACAAGTTTACCATTTTCTAGTTTCCGGATGGCTTTTGTCGCATCATAACCATTCATTTCTGGCATTTGTACATCCATAAATACCAATTGTGGTTCTGTTTGGATAAAGTTTTCTACGGCCAAAGACCCGTTCGCTGCTTCAATAATAATGGTTCCAGGTAAAGATTTTTGAACAATCGCTTTGGTTAACATCATGTTTACTGGATTGTCTTCAACAATCATTACCTTGATTTTCTCATTGGTTTGGATTGGGTGTACCGGTTCGTAATTTGATGTGGCAACTTCTGTAGTGTTACCGGAAATCAATTTGTCCAAACTTTCATAAAGAATGTTGGTTTGGATGGGTTTTAGTAAGACGGATTGTATGCCGATTTTTTGTGCTCTTTCATAGATACCTTCTTCATTGGAAGAAGTGTGTAGTGAGAAAAATGGTTTCTTAAAGTGTTTCGTTTCTGCCGTTTTTGAAAGGGTCTCAAAAAAATCGAGGCCACTCATTTCAGGCATATTAAAATCTGAGATGACTACATCGTAAAAAATTCCGGAATTGATTGCATCCAATGCTTTTTTGGGAGATCGAAAACTAGTTACTTCAATTCCTTTATGGGATAACATTTCTTCGATCACAAATAAGTTGGTTTCGTTATCATCCAATACCATCACTTTTTTGATTTTGTTTAGTTCTGGTTCTATATTTCTTTCATTGTCAGCAAGAGTTAGGATTTTGAAAAAGAAACGGGACCCTTTGTCTCGTTCCGATTCTAATTCCATTTTTGAATCAAATAGGTTTAGTAATTTGCTAGATATAGACAATCCTAAGCCGGTACCACCAAACTGACGTGTGGTGGATGTATCTGCTTGTGAAAAAACTTCGAAAATTTTATCTTTATTTTCTGGACTGATACCAATTCCAGTATCAATTACCTCAAATAAAAGTAGATATTCATTATTTCCCTTTGGTTCTGCAGAAATCTTGATTTGGATTTCACCTTTTAAGGTAAATTTTAAAGCATTACCAATTAAATTCAAAAGAATCTGCCTAAGTCGCAAAGAGTCTACAAATATGTTTCTTGGAACTTTTGGTGAAATATTGAGAATGAGCTCGAGTCCCTTTTCGTATGCTTTGTGTTTTACGATTTCTGCAATTTGATGGAGTAAGTCGTAAATGTTGATTCTCTCTTTATAGAGTTCCATCTTTCCTGATTCTATTTTTGAAAAATCTAATATATCGTTGATAAGATCCAGAAGGGAATTTGCCGAAAGATATACGGTTTCCATATATTTTTTCTGAACTTGGTTAAGATCAGTTCGCAGTAAAAGATCAGAAAAACCAATCACACCATTGAGTGGAGTTCGAATTTCGTGACTCATATTGGCGAGAAAATCTGATTTTGCTTGAGAGGCTTTTTCTGCATTTTCACGTGCCACGATAAGAGCTTGTTCAAGTAACTTTCGTTCTGTGATGTCGGTATGAGTCCCAATCATTCGAAGGGGTTTTTTATCTTCTGTCCATTCTGTGACTTTCCCTCGGTCTAAAATCCATTTATAAGTTCCGTCTTTACACAACATTCTGTGTTCATTGACGTAAACATTGGTTTTTCCATTAAAATGTTTCTCTAAAGCGGAAAAGTAATTTGGTTTGTCTTCTGGATGAACTCTTGATTCCCATTCGGATACATCTGCACCAATTTCTTCGTCAGAATAACCCAACATATTTTTCCATTGGTTGGAAAAGAAAACTTTGTTTGTTTGAGAATTCCAATCCCAAATACCATCTCCCGAACCCTCCAAAGCAAATTGCCAACGGCTTTCACTGGCACGTAACGCTTCTTCGGTGGCTTTATGGGCTGATATATCAATTCCAATTCCTAAATAACCAGTAATTTCACCTTTTTTGTTTTTGGTTGCAGTAGCAACCAGTTGGACGGGAAATTTGCTTTTGTCTTTTCGAACATAAGTCCATTCGTTAGAATCATATTCACCTAACTGTGCTTTGTATACAAAAGTTTCAAAGCCAGAAATGGGAACTCCAAATTTATTGGAAAGAACATTTGCTCGAGTTTGTATTTCTTCTGGTATGTGGAAAATGTCCGGAGAAGTTTTGCCAACAACTTCCTCGGCTTTGTATTGTAAATGGTACTCGGCACCTTTATTGAAATGGGTGATGATTCCATTCGTGTCTGTCCCTATGATGGTTACATGTGTTGTGGCATCAAGAATGGTTTCTAAATTGGCGAGAGCTTCTTCTCGTTGTAAATCTAAATGAACACTTCTTGTAATGTCTTGGAAACTTCCAAATACTCGAATGCATATCCCATCTTTAAATACAGAATGCCCGATGGTTCTTACCCATTTGAATTTTCCAGTAACTGTTTTTATCTGTAAAACTAAATCGTAGGAGGTTCCATTGGTTGCGGCTTCGTTAAAAGCAGATAATAAATGATTTCGATCTGATTCAATAGGGTAAAATTCAAAAGCTGTATTTAGTTCAGGGATATAGTCATCAGCTACTTCGTGGATTCGTTTTGTTTCTTTTGCCCAATATAATGTGTGATTGACCAAATCAACATCCCAGGCTCCCACGTTTGCTGCTGCGTTGGTTTCTTCAAAGAGAAGTTTGACCCTTGTTAATTCATCTCGTTGTTTAAGAATTTCTAATTCTTTATCCTTTCTGCCGGTGATATCAATGAGGTAAGAAATTTTTTCAGTGGGGAGGGAACTGAAATAACTAACAACACTATAATCGGAAACGTAAATATAGGTTCCGTCCTGTTTTTTGAATCTGTATTCTCTTTGGTAGGTACGTGATTTGTTTTTGATTTGTTCTCTTTCGTCTAGATGTGCTTTTTCAATATCATCTGGATGGATGAGGTCATCTGGTTTCAACATCCCTTTTTTAAAATCGCCAGTTTGATAACCTAGGTTGAGAGAAACGTTGGGAGATACATAAGTAGTTAAAAACTCAGAATCAAATTTAAATCGAAAGATTACATAAGGACCACTATCTAAAATTACATTTTCTATACTAAAATTAGGTTCTCCACGTAGAATCACACCGGGTGTATTTTTAGATTCCAAATACCTTCCTGAGATCCGAAAGGGATTTCCAAGAAGGCTTGTTGTGAATTGAAACGGAGTCCTTCTTGCTAATGTTTCTTGGCAAAGGTTGGTGAGGATGAGGGCATCTCTTGGAATGATGTGTAGGTCATTGATATGTTTTCCCGTAGAAATGGAATCAGGTGGCAGGTAGAGATTGGGAGAAGTGCGGGAAAATTGAATTTCTAAGAAGGGATCTACATAGATTAAAAATTCGTCAAAACTCTCCACAATGGACTGGTAGTTGAAACTTTCTGCCATGAATTGTTATGTCACTTGACCAAAAGGATTGGTCCTAAAGAATAATGGATACGATGATGAATCGCCTGTCACTTTCTATTTTTCTATGTTGTATTTCCGCACTTCCGGCGGGAAATTTAATGGGCCAATCCCAAAGAAATCATGGTTGGGTGGCATCGGGATCTTCCTCCAAACTCCTAATCCAAGGAAAAGAAATCTTAAATGCAAGGGACGAATTTCGATTTAAAAACCCGGAAGGAATGTCCCAAATCCAAGAGATCGACTACTATCTTATGTTAGGGGAATATTACCTACGCAAAAAAGATAAAGTGGGTATCGCCAATATCCTCTATGATTTGCGAACGAAAAAAGGAGAATATGCTTTTGCGGATTTTTTGCTGACTTCTCTTTGGAAACAGTCACAAGGTGAAGAGGTTCAAGCCATCAAGATTTTGGACAATTATATCCAAAAAGAACCCAACACTTATTTTCGCAACCTAGCAAAAAACATGCGAACTAATCTTTTCCAAACTGGGGAAGATGAAAAAAAGTCCATGATTCGAATGGACTGCCAAAAAAACAAACCTTACTATTCGTTATGTCGTGTATTCCGTTTACAATACTACATTGACCTTCCTTCCGGAAAGGAAAAGGATATGCACAAACATTTTGTGAACATTATCCGAGTCAGTTCACCTTTTTTTGAAGATCCTAATTTGGAATGGATTCCTCTACTCGATCGTATTGACGAAGATCTTCCCGCCAAACTATCTTTTCTTGGGTTTGTGAGAGAAGGAATCCATTTACAAAAAATGATTATGGATTTGGAAAGAATCACAGATGGATCCATTAGCGAAAATTCCAACGAACGGATGGCTTTTTTTCAAATTCTAGGTGGGGATTATTCGGGAGCAGAAGAGTCTTTGTTGAATTTCCTACGATCAGCAAAGGGAAAAAAAACTTCGATTCTGAATCGAGTGTATGTGAAGTTAGGTGCACTTGCTTATTTTCAAAAAGAATATAAAAAGTCTTTAGATTATTATCTAAAATTAGATTTAAACAATTGGTCAGCAGACATCCATCATCCATTTTTAAATGAACCAATGTCCATTACGGGTGTTAAGGATTTGATTTCTGTATCTTTATACAAAGTGAGTGGTCCTGAAGCCGCACTCAAGGCCTTACAAAAAATCCAAGATCCAGAAAAATTAACAGAATCAGACATCTGGCCCAAACTTAGAATTTCCCAAATGTTGATGGATCAAAATCCAGAGTTGTCCTCTCGAATGACAGACGAAATCATCTATATGGCCCAAGAAAAAAAATGGAGACGGTTGGAATATGCTGCGACCATCTTACAAGGGTATAACCAAATTTATAGAAAGGAATTTCGTAAGTCCACAATTGAGTTAACAAAGAGTAGGGGGATTTTGGATGAAGAAAATACTTTCTATGCAGCAGAGTTTCTCCGTAACTTTGGATTTGTTTTTGCACATACAGCTTCTGGTAAAAAAGGACCGGTGAATGGAAACATTCGTGATGGGGTAGCAGACTATCTTCAAAACAATGTTTACGAAGATTTATATTACATTCGCAATTACAGACCACTTGCATTTTCGACCGATTTGTTTTTTGAATATGCTCTTAGTCATTTGCGAGATGATAACGATGTTTGGGGACTTCTCGATTCTATATATAAATACAATTCCGTAAAGTGGATTCGTTCCCAGAAAGGAAATCCCCATTCCTTGTTTCAAATTCAATTCGTTGACAAACAATTTCAATACCTGTCAGGGTTTTCTACGGCACGAGAATCTAAGTTTTTTGATTCTACATATGCAGATAGCCGAGAAACGGAAAGTCAATTCCAGAAAAAAGCAGAAGAAGAGTCGGTTAAAAATTTAGAATCAGCAAAACTTCCCACCATACTTTTGTTACCCTATAAAGATGAGTTTTATCTTTTTACCTTCAATCCTAAAGAACACAAACGAAATCAACTTAGTTGGAAAGTAATTCGTTCCCAGAGGCCAGACACATCCGAGGTCATTGAATCAGTAAAAGAATTAGTGAGTTCAAACAAAGAGAACGACACTGTACAAATATATTTGAATGAATCTGGCGCCAGTTTGATGCGTTCTCTCAAAAAAGAAATGAAAGAGACTGGATTTGTTTTTTTCTTTTCTCTCCTCCCTCAATCGGACAGCCAAAAATCTTTAGGTGTGTATTCTTGGAAATGTCCAACCAATATACGTTCTTTGGAAGGGAAGGGAATGAATCTTGTCGAGACTGCTTATTTTGAAGGTTCTCGTATTTTAAAAGAAAAGGAAAGGTTACATCTTTGGGACTTTCCAACAAACGCTGGTTCAGTGAACTCTGTAACCAACCTTTCTTGGTCCTGTAAAACGGAAACGGGAAATGTAGAAGAGATCCCTTTTTTGAAATTATTTCGTAGGATCGATTACCGAACCGTGCCGAGAATGGTTGTTTATACCGAACGGGTTCTTGGAAAATCCTGGTCTGATTATTCTTGGCACTACAATTGGTTGCATTTTTGGTTTCGATCGGGAACTAAGAAGATTGGTTACCTTCCCACATTCCCGGTTTTGGATTCTGGGTCCGTTTCGGTCCTTTCCGATCCGGCACGTTATCGTGAAGATGGGGTTTGGATCCAAGCCACAGCCCAGTGATTGTGACATAATCTTTGAAGAGTTTTTTAGACGAACTTCCCATTCCTTTGGATTTCCGGCAAAAATAGGCCAAAATTATAGGCGACAGTGGGAGATCGGTCCAAAATACTTAATTCTATTCCTCATACGCAATGGACCCTGATCATAATACTTTAGTGGTGTTCGAGTTTCTATGGAAATAATCGGCATCTTTCTCATCCTTCTCCTCGTCTTTGTCAATGGTTTCTTCGTAGCAGCTGAGTTTGCCATGGTTTCCATCCGCCCCTCTCGCCTAGAGGAGCTCGTCAAAGAAAACAGAGCTATGGCTCATATTACCAAAAAGGCCGTCTCTAAAATTGATGATATGTTATCGGTTTGCCAAGTGGGAATCACAGTCGCAAGCCTACTTCTTGGTTGGATTGGTGAGGCCTTGTTTGCCAGTGTTGTTTCTGGCTTCCTTCATATGTTCCATATCGAATTGGATCTTGTGACCATCCATAGTATTTCCATTGGAGTTTCCTTTACTCTGATCACACTATTGCATGTGATTTTGGGAGAGTTGGTTCCTAAAACTCTTGCCATTCAAAACACAGAAGCAATCGCTCTTGGGGTTTCTGCTCCCATGTGGTTGTTCTACTATTTATTTTTTCCAGTGACATTCATTATGAATCGTTTGGCTGGAGGAATTCTCACTTTATTCCGATTACAACGGACAGGTGACAAGTATGTTCACTCTGCAGAAGAGTTGATGATCATCATCGAAGAACAAAGGAAACAAGGTCGGATTGACAATGCTGAGATGCAACTCATCCAAAAGACTTTTGATTTTTCCGAACACACTGCTAAAGATGTAATGACACATCGGCTTTCTATCATTGGAATTCCGCAAGAGTCTACAATTGATAAAATGCTTCCACTGATTGCTGAACATAACTTTTCACGTTACCCCGTATATGATCAAACTTTGGATCGAATTGTGGGTATTGTCCATGTGCAGAAATACTTAAAGTGGCAAGCGGCCCATCTTTCCGCCAAAGGCAAAAAAGAAAAAATTACAGTAATTATGGAAAAGGATTTTGTAAAAGTTCCTGAATCTATGTCCATTGAACGCGTGATGACAAAACTCCGTGAGAAAAAACAACATATGGCAATCATCATTGATGAATATGGTGGTGTATCCGGTTTACTTACCTTAGAAGATATTATTGAAGAATTTTTTGGTGAAATTCGTGATGAAACAGATACCGATGAAGTGGACGTTACCTCAAAGAATAAAAAAACAAAAGCCATTACCTTGGATGGAGAAACAGAACTTTCGAGTTTGTCTGGGATCTTAGAAGGGGAAGAACCTTCCGATATGGAAGAAGTCAGAACCATCGCCGGTTATTTTATGGAAAAGAATGAAGATATGCCTAAGGAAGGTAGTATCGTTCAAATCAAAAAAGGAAGTCTTAAGGTAAAAAAAATGGAAGGGAATAAAATCATTTCTATTTTGTTTACCCCGAAATTAGAAGAAGACAACGATTCCGAAATGGACCGAGAACTCTCTTACGAGGACAGATAGATGAAAGAAATTGTAATTGCCGTTTCTGGATCCATAGCTTCATATAAAGCTTGTGATTTGGTGAGAGGACTTACCAAACAAGGATATCCTGTCCGTGTGATTATGACTTCCAACGCTACAAAGTTTGTTGGAAAAATTACCTTTGAAGCTTTGACCGGAAAACCCGTTCGTGTAGATGAATTTGATACAGGTATGGCCCATATCGAAATCAAAAACATTGCCTCTGTTTTTGCTGTTGTTCCGGCTTCTGCTAATATCATCGGAAAAATGGCAAATGGAATTGCTGACGATTTAGTCACTTCCACTTATCTTGCCTGCACCTCTCCTGTGTTAGTTGCCCCTTCTATGAATCCTGGAATGTATTTACATCCGGCCGTCCAAAGGAATTTAAAAACTTTGGAAAAGGATGGTGTGACGATAGTTTCCCCCGACAAAGGGATTGTTGTTTGTGGTGATGAAGGATACGGAAAATTAGCAACCGTGGAATCCATCACAGAACAAGTTATCAAACTTCACACTTCGAATTCATGAACTTAAAATTCAAACGAGTTATAGTTACCTCTGGTCCAACTCGGGAATGGATTGACCCAGTTCGTTATATTTCCAATGCCTCTTCTGGAAAGATGGGTTATGAAATTGCTAAATCCTTTTTATTGTATCCTGTCGAAGTCGTTTACATTCACGGAAATACATTAGAACGATACGCTAATGTAGCAGGCGCTAAACGAAATGTCGAAGTCGAAACTACCATACAGTTACGAGATGCGGTTTTGTCTGAAATCACGGCAGATAGTTTACTGGTGATGGCAGCAGCTCCTGCCGATTTTCGTCCCATCATGACCGCAGAACATAAAATTAAAAAAGAAAAAACTTCTGAAGGAACCAAAGGTCTTCTTCTCGAGTTAGAAGAAAATCCTGATGTTTTACAACAAGTTACAGAGTATGTTTCTGAACACAAAATAGAGAATTCGATTCGGGTTGGATTTGCTGCTGAAACTAGAGAATTAGAAAGGTATGCAAAAGACAAACTCCAGAGAAAAGGCCTTCACTTCATAGTAGGAAATTATGTGGGTTCGGGTAAAGGATTTGGAGAAGTGGATTCAAGTGTTCGTATTTTTAGTGCCAATGGTTTGGAAAAAGAAATTGGACCCCTGCCAAAAGAAAAAATCGCAGAGGCACTTGTACAATTTTTAGTGTCCGTTTGATTTGTTCCCAAAACCAAATGCAAAGTATCCCGCAAGAAGAATCAATCCAAAACTTACTATATAATTCCATTTGAGTCGTTCTCCCAAGAAAAGGGTTGCGAACAGAATGAACACAAAAATGGTAATCACTTCTTGGATGATTTTTAATTGGAAACCTTCAAATTTGTAAACGGTAAATCCAATTCGATTGGCAGGAACCATCAAAACATATTCAAAGAATGCAATTCCCCAAGAAAAGAGAACAATATAAAACATATGGCTGGATTTTGCATACTTCAAATGCCCATACCAGGCAAAGGTCATAAAGATATTGGAAAGTATCAGTAGGATGATGGTGATCATAGCAATCTCTTTTTAATCTATTTATATTTCGATGTTTTGTTGTAGAAAAACATAATGTTTTTCTTTTTAGATTCTAGTTCCATTTTATTTAGATAGGGTATCGGGAAAAACTTCTTTAAAAATTTCTGGAAGGATTTCTCCCGACTTCCCTCCAAAATGAAGTTGTAAGGATGGGGTGAGAGATGTTGTTTCTGGATTGATTTCAATTCCGATAGCACCATTACGAATGGCAGTCAGTGCTAAATTGGCTGGAACCGAAACATTTGCACTGGTTCCAATCACAAAGACAACGTGTGCGATTTTACTTTGTTCCCAGGCTTTAGTAAGCAGTTTATTGTCATAACCTTCGCCAAACCAAACAATGTCGGGACGTAATAAGGATTCACAAGTCGTACAATACTTTAAACCAGGTGAATTTAAACCATCTTCGTCCAGATGGTATTTGGCCTGACAGTTTGTACAACGCGCACGGAAAATATTCCCATGAATTTCTAGAAGGTTTTTACTACCAGCTTTTGGATGAAGGCCATCCACATTTTGGGTGATTAGGTTTATCGACGGGGAAGTTGATTGCCATTTTGCAATAGTTAGGTGGCCTTCGTTTGGTTTTGCCTCACGACAAATTCCTCGTCTCCAGTCATACCATTCCCAAACGACTTCAGGATGTCTTGCGAAGGCTTCGGGAGTGGCCAGTTCCTCTGCCTTAAAAGTTTTCCAATACCCACCCTCTCCACGAAATGTAGGAATCCCACTTTCGCTAGAAATACCTGCTCCCGTAAGGAATAAAATATTTTTCGCAGAACGGATTCGATGGATCGCATCGGGTGGAAGGAGGCTCATCTAAGGGATCATTCTAACAAAATGGGTAAAAAATTAAATCGGAAAAATATCTGGACCAAGAAAACTGGTAGGCAATGGCAAATCATTGGGAAGAAGTCCAAAAAAAACTAGATTCCATTCACGAAAAACAATTGTTTAGGGAAACTCGTATCTACCAAGGAATTGATTTTTGTTCAAACGACTATATGGGTTTGGCGACTAATCCGAGTATGTTGGAATTTTTTCAATCGCAAAAGGAAATTTATCCTTTTGGGTCTACCGCTTCGCGTTTGGTTCGGGGAAATGCCTCATCGATGGATAGATTTGAAAATGAGTTTGCCAACTTTGTGGAAGGGGAGGCAGCTCTCCTAGTTTCTACTGGTTTTACTGCTAATTTTGGTCTTTTGGATTCCATTGCCGCCCCCGACTGTTATGTGTTTACCGATCGTTTGAACCACGCCTCTATTCTTGATGGGATCCGTATCTCAGGCGCTCAGAAAAAATACTACAACCATCTAGATCTAAACCACTTACGCTCTTTATTAGAGAAAGCTCATTTGGAAGATCCTACAGGTAAAAAGAAACGAATCGTTGTGACCGAATCTTTATTTAGTATGGATGGCGATTCTCCAGATTTAAAAACCCTACTTTCTTTAAAGAAAGAATTTGGATTTGTTCTTGTTTTGGATGAAGCCCATGCTTTTGGGATTTATGGAACTAGAGGGAAAGGACTTGTTTTTCAGGATCTAGATCTTTCGGAGATTCAATCCATCGATTACCGAGTGTACACACTTGGAAAATCATTGGGTTTAGAAGGTGGAATCATTGTTACAAAAAAAATTGGTCGCGATCATCTAGTCAATGTCATGCGGTCTTTTATTTTTTCTACTGCTCCCCTTCCTATGGTTTCGAAACTTGCTTCTTTTGCGCTTTCTTTACTCGCTACTATGGACAAAGAGAGAGAAAATCTTTTATCTCTTGCAAACCTGCTCAAAGAATCACTCAAACAAAATGGATTTGAAATTACCAATTCCACATCCCATATCATTCCATTGTTATTGGATACAGAGAAACAGGCTTTATTTTATGCGGGATATTTACAGGATCGAGGATTGGATGTGAGGGCCATTCGCCCCCCGACGGTTTCCACTCCTCGTTTGAGAATTAGTTTGAACGCAAAACTAAAGTTAGAGGACATCCACCGTTTGGTCGAAGAACTCATCCTGGTTCGTAAGCAGTGGAATTCCCTCTAAGATTTAAGATTCTTCTTCGAATTTGCGGATTTTGTTTTTGATATCTTCGGTGGTAGATTTTTTGTCATTACCAGATGAAGCAGGATTTGCCTGAGCCTGTTCCTTCTTTTTTCTAGTTCCAAATTTATAAATTCCAAAAAGCCCAAGAACACCTAGCGCAAATAAGGTGAAATTGATCCAAGTTCCATCGGGTTGGGCTAGAATTTTTGGTCCAAAACCATAGACTATAGAATCGACCATTCCTTGGTTTCCATTTTCTTTGAACATCACTACGATCGGATCTAACAAAACAGAGTCACCAAAACCATTTTCCATTTTTGAAATGATTTCTTCTTCTTTCATCCCATCTTTGATTCGATTTTCAATAAAGGTTTTGAGGTAACTGGAAGCTGCACACATATTGAAAGAACAGGATTGGATCGGAAGACTTGGTAAACAAATACAACGAATTTGTTCTGTCACTTTTAAGAAGGTTTGGATTTGTGTTTCGTCTTTTAGGTTGGTAGTGGTTTTTTGTGCTAAAAGAAGGTTTGGCAAAAGGAAACAACCAAAGGCAATCATCCAAACTGTCGACGGAAATGTTCTTAGATTCACTTTTCTGAAAAAACCAAATGGTTTTGCGATGTTTGTAATTTGGTTTTCTTTGTGATAATAATAATTCAGACTCATCGTTTAACCTACCGACTTCTTTTTATTTTCTCCCATAGGGAGTAATAAAAAAATCCCTGTTAGGAAATATAAAAGAGAGCCAAGCCAAATTAGTTTCACTAGAGGGTTTACCCAAACTTCTAAGTTCGCAACAATCTGTCTTGGAAAGTTGAGAAAGAATTTGAGTTTGTCCATTTCACTGCCAGGTGTGAAGTAATACTGCATAAACATCAAAGGAAGGTCTGGGTTTTCTGACTTTAGGTCCGAGGTTTCGATAGCACCAAGTTGGATATAAAAATCTTCTTTAGCCATAGAAAGGATGGCAGGTTCGCTCGTTGGAATGTGTGTTTCGAAATCTCCAGTTAGGTGAGAGATTTGTGGATAAAACCTACGTTCTGTTATGAGATCAGAAAGTTTGTCTGTCCCTCGAAAAATTCCATAAGTTCCTTCTTGAGAAACAATCACGTTTTGGATGTTTGGTTCTCCACCAAGTCCAGAAATTAAGACAGGTTTTAGTTTCAGAGTAGAGGCTTCAATTTGATAACCACCGATCATCGCTTTGTCGATGGATTGGTAAACAATTTCTTCTGATGTAGGTGGTTGGAGTTCATAAAAGAAACGAACTGATGTATTGATTTTGAATGCATTTCCTGCATAACCAATAAAGATCAGAACCAGTGAAAAATGTACTAAATAACCACCGTACCGCCGTTTGTTTTTGAGTAACATTCGGTATCCAGCAAGTAAGATATTTTCGTTTTTAAATTCTTCGCGGCGTGCTCTGATCCCTCGATAGTATTCTTGGATGATTCCTGAAATAGTAAATACACCGATAGTAACCGTCAGAACCGAATAGATCTCTGCTAAAACATCTCCATACTTACTGTCTGGTTTGGTAAAGTTTTGGGAATAAAAAAGGATATACAATCCGCCACCCACAAGTCCTGCAATAAAGGGTTTAAGAAGGGTTGAAAAAAATACGGCTCCTGCACCCTTTCTCCAAGCAAGGAGTGGGGCTGCTCCCATAAGGAGTAATAGAAAAATTCCCGCAGGAACTCCCCAAGAATTAAACCAAGGAGCTTTGAATTCTTTTCCATACAGAAGTGGTGAAAAGACACCTAAGAGAATGGCTGCTGTCGAAAGAACTAGTAAAAAGTTATTCAAAAGAAAACTTCCTTCTTTGGAAGTAATGGCTTCTAAGTTTCTTTCTGGTGTTAGGTGTTTTCTTCTATAAATTACAAAACCAGTAAAAAATAGAAAACTACCAATGATATAAACGATAAAAGGTGTTCCAATCGTAGACTTAGAAAAACTATGTGGTCCTTCCAAAACTCCCGAACGAGTGATCCAAGTTCCAAGTAAACTAAAGTGGAAAGCAAGGATGACAAGTAACATATTCCAGAACTTTAACATCCCTCTACGTTCTTGGATCACGACAGAATGTACGAAAGCACTGGTGAGAAGCCAAGGCATAAGGGAGGCATTTTCTACAGGATCCCAAGCCCAGTATCCACCCCAACCTAACTCTTCATAGGCCCACTTAGATCCGAGTAAAATTCCTGTTCCAAGAAAAAACCAAGAAAACAAAGTCCATTTACGAATGAACTTCATCCAATCTTCAGAGAGTTGCCCCGACACAAGAGCAGACATCGCAATGGCAAAAGGAATGGAGATACTGACATAACCAATATAAAGAATTGGCGGATGGATGATCATCGCCCAATGTTGGAGGAGGGGATTGAGGCCTCGACCCGCAGCCGCTTCCGGAACAAATTCACGAAATGGTTGGGCATCTCCATAAAAAACAGCGAGGAAAGAAAAAAATCCAGAAAGGACCGCTAGAATAAGATTCATCATCGGGATTCTATCTTCGATGGACTTACGTGTTTGCCATAATACGATGAATGTGAATACGTTTAGAATTAAATTCCAAAATAACAAACTTCCAGAAGACCCTGACCAAATGGATGTCATTTTATAAAATAACGGCAGGTGTTCGCTGGAATGCATCACCACATAATAGTTGCTATAGTCGGACCTAACAAGTTGTGTGAGTAAAACAACAAAGGTCAGGACAATGACAAATGGGTTTGTCATTAATGCAAGACGACCAAGTTCAACGGCTTTTCGTTCTTGTTTATAAATTCCGTAGATGGTTTGTAATGCGGAAAAAACTAAAATGGCGAGAGAGGCGGCAAGAAGGATGGTTCCTAAATTATTCATTTTTCCTCAGCGTAACCCGCTTCGTATTTAGAAGCACATTTTGCTTCCACATGACTCGCGATGAGAACTCCATGATCTAACTTTCCATCCACTCGGGCTCTTGCTCCTTCTTTAAAGGCATCCGGCAAAAGAGTGGCTCCGGTGAAATGGACAGGAATGATCTGATCATTCAGTTCCAAATCAAATTTGGCTTTTTTCCCTTCTCGGACAAGGCTCCCCACTTTCACAAATCCTCGCACACGAAGATTTTGGTCTGAGTATTTGGTCTGGTTTGCGGCTAGTTCCGATGCATCCAAAAGAAGATAGGAAGTTTCCTGCGAGGAAAAATAAGCGATCCCGCCGAGTGAGAGTCCAATGAGGAATAAAAGAGTTAAAAACTTACGATTCATAGTCCATTCTTTAGACGGATTCCCGTCTTTCCTCTAGGCTCTCTGATTGCAGGTTTCGGTCAAACAAAAAGGTCTTCAAAAGCAGCAGAATTAGAATCGTTATAAATAACCTTTGGCACGATAGACAAAATAACCCACCCATTCTTTGATTCCGAGCGAGGTTTGTTCTAGAAACCCTGCAGAGGGAATGTACAACTCAAAGGCACCTGATTTTAGATCGTTTGTGCGGTAATCTGTCGGGTAAGAAGTAAATGAGATGTTTTGTTTTTCAAAACATCCCGCGGCACGTTTCATATGAAAGGCAGAGGTAATCAGAACCGCAGATTCTAATTTTTTTTCAACCAAGAGTTTCTTCGTTTCGACAGCATTTTCATAAGTGTTTCGAGATTGGTTTTCCCAAATTAAATCTTTTTCAGGAACCCCAAGATCCAAAAACAATTCCTTTGCAAGGTCTGCTTCTTTGTAGGTATTTGCAAATAAAAGTCCAGATCCTCCAGTAAACAAAATCTTTTTTACTTTTCCTGCTTTATAAAGGCGGATGGCATCTGTCAGACGATCGGCGGAGTCTGTGAGTTCTGGCCTTCCTGGATGTACGGATATGGTTTGAATCATTCCACCTAACACGATTGCTACGTCTGATTTCGGTACATTGGAAATGGATACAGGAGGGAAATCTTTTTCTAAAGAATGAACAATGAAATTCGCAATATATGCGTTAGATGAAAGATATAAAAATAAAAGGATTTGGAAAAACCGAAATTTTCCATGTCCTGATTTGGTTTTTAGTAAGAGTAATAAAGCGAAAAGGAAAAAAATGGGAAGAGGGTAGAGTAGGATGGTGCCGAGTTTGGAAAGGGTAAAAAAGATAGAATCCATAGAGAATAGGATTCGTATGCCATAGAAATCTTACCAGTCTAAATCAGGGCCGAGAACCCCAATTCCACTTCCCCAATATTGGGAAGGGTGTGGGTAACGAACAGAGACTCCCAAAGGAGAACGCGAATATTTCCAATCCCGTGCAATTTGTTTTCGTTGTTGGATTTGTTCTTCGGGAACCGAGGTTTCAATTTTATTTAAATAAGCTTTGGTGATATCTACCCATTCTTTGATGGCAGATGGATTTTGTTTTTTTAAATCTTGGATGAGAATTCTTAATTCAAATTCTGCGTCTTCTCTGAGGTCTCGGGAAATTTCTGAAACTTCCGCGTTCGCTCCAAAGACAGTTTCACTTCCTTCCGTCCGGTCGACTGTATCTCGCCATTTTGCATAGGCAATCATCAAAGTTTTGGTTTCTTCATACCTAAACATAGTAACAAAAGGATCGTTCTCAATTCTAAAAAACGCAATCGAAAATTCCCAACGTACGAAGTTTGTTTCCGTCTAATCCTCGTGAAGTCCCTATACTTAACCTCCTTTTTGGTTCTATTCACTTTGTCCTGTTTTGCGGACGGTAGTGTTCGCAAATCCCACCACACAGAAAACGGATTCAAAAATCCAAACCCTAACTTTGAAACCAAAGGTTTTTGGAATGTAATCGTTTGGCAATTCCAAAGGTTCCAGTTGCCTAATAGTTTGGATCCGGCTGATTATCCTCCCTTTCCTGTTGTCGGGAATGATGGATTGCAACTCAAAGCCAATACCTCCCAACTTTCGGTGACTTGGATTGGTCATGCAACTACCCTCGTTCAAATCGATGGAGTGAATATCCTAACAGATCCTATTTGGAGCGAAAGGTGTTCGCCTATCAGTTTCATTGGCCCCAAACGTTACACTCCTCCAGGAATCAAAATAGAAGATCTTCCTAAGATTGATATTGTGATTCTATCGCATAATCATTATGATCATACGGACTTACCAACACTCCGACAATTAGAAGAGAAATTCCATCCACTGGTTCTGACAGGACTTGGTAACAAGAAATTATTGTTAGGTGAAGGAATGAAAAATGTAAAGGAAATGGATTGGTGGGATGAAACAAAAACGAAAGATTTAACCATCACTTTCACTCCAACCCAACACTTTAGTGGGAGGGGTTTACTCGATCGGAATGAAACTCTCTGGGGAAGTTACTTCATTTCAGGAAAAAAAGAGAAAGTTTACTTCGGGGGTGACACCGGCTATTATAGCCATTTTCGTGAAATTTCAGAACGATTGGGACCTATTGATGTGGCGATTTTGCCTGTGGGAGCAACGGAACCTCGCTGGATGATGCAACCCGTACACGTGGATCCAAAAGAAACGGTTCAGGCTTTTGTTGATTTGAAGGCCAAGTATTTGGTTCCTATGCACTATATGACCTTTGTTCTCTCGGATGAGGCTTTGGATTCTCCTGTGCCCCGCACCAAAGAGGAGCTAAAACGATCGGGAATCTCCGAAGGACAATTTGTTCCTTTAAAAATTGGAGAATCTCGGTTTTTTTAGTTCCACGAGGTTTCGATTTTAGGTAAGCTGTCCTAAAAAAAATAGGATGGTGAGCATGTTGAAGAAGCTTCTCACAACGATAGTATTCCTTGTTTGTTTGTCAGTGACAACAGCAGGTTTATTTGCGGAAGACCCGACTCCGGTTCCGACGCCAACAACCACTCAGGAAGAAACAGGACATTCGTCACATGGCGAATCAGTACATCAGGAATTGCCGTATTGGTCGGTTTTACCTTTTGTTGCCATTTTACTTTCTATCGCAATCTTGCCGGTTGCCTCTCACAAAACTTCTCATTGGTGGGAAGACAATAATAACAAATTGATCCTTGCTGTGGGACTTGGAGCCATTTCTTTTGTGGTTCTCCTCATTTATGGTTACAGCCATAATATCGTTCACACAGTTTTCTTCGATTATATTCCTTTCATCATTTTACTCGGATCTTTGTTTTATATTTCCGGTGGGATTGTGATCAAGGGAGACATTCATGCAACACCACTGAACAACACATTGTATTTGTTAATTGGTGCGGGTCTTGCTTCCTTTATTGGAACCACTGGTGCATCTATGTTACTGATCCGTCCTTTGTTAAAAACAAATAGCGAAAGAAAACATGTGGTTCACACCGTTGTATTTTTTATTTTCCTTGTTTCCAACATTGGTGGATCCTTAACACCGCTTGGTGATCCTCCACTATTTCTTGGTTATTTGAAAGGTGTTCCTTTCACTTGGACATTCAAACTTCTACCTGAAATGTTGTTTGCTTCTGTGATTTTACTCGTTGTTTATTTTGTTTGGGATACCCTTGCTTACAAAAAAGAAACGAAGAAAGATCTTAAAAAAGACGATAAACTGGCAACTCCATTCGCCATTGGTGGTCAAGTGAACTTCATTTGGTTACTAGGTGTGATTTTGGCTGTTGCTTTTTTGAACAGTAACTACATCCCACAAATCAATGAAACTCCTACACTTGGATTTATCCGGGAAGCAGTATTACTTGTACTCATTGGTCTTTCTAAGTTAACTTCCAAAGAAGAAAATCGTAAGTTTAATAACTTTACCCTTCATCCAATCCAAGAAGTGGCATATCTCTTCATTGGAATTTTCATTACAATGATCCCTGCTCTCGTGTTACTCGAAGCACACGGTAAGGAACTTGGAATCACAGAGAATTGGCAATTTTTCTGGGCAACTGGGGCTTTCTCTTCAGTTCTCGACAACGCGCCAACGTACCTCACCTTTGGTTCGTTAGCTTCTGGACTCCTTACTCCTGCGGGAGCGGCAGCTCCTCTTACCCTCGGTCAGTTCATTGGAAACGTCCAAGCGGAAGAAATTCTAAAAGCCATTTCCGTAGGTGCGGTGTTTATGGGTGCGAATACTTATATTGGTAACGCTCCTAACTTTATGGTGAAGTCTGTTGCAGAAGAAAACAAAGTAAAGATGCCATCTTTTGGTGGATACTTAGCATATTCTATGGGAATCTTAGTTCCTGTGTTTATCCTAATCACTTTCGTGTTCTTCGTTTAAACTGATTCAATGGACCGGGGAGTTCTCCCCGGTTTTTCCCCGCACAACAGTCACAGAGCAATTACATCATAATTACAACGAATTTAAGTTTTCCTCGAATCATCATCTGAATCATTTTATCATTCAACTGCCGATGATGGTTTTTATTCTATCTGGCATCTGTATTTGAGTTTTCGCCAGCGCCTATTTGCAATTTATAGAATGGAGTTTAGGTTTTGGTTCGAGGTGATTTTAAAAGACTAAGTCTGGACTTTGCATCCAGACTTGAAATGGTAGGAAATGGTTCTAGGGGGAACCTATTTCTTTTCTTGTAACGATTCCAATTTATTGAGTCCAAATCCAAGAACCAGTCCAAAAATAAGGGCTGCGAGTGGGATTTGTGTTTCTGCAAAATCTTTAGGCAAAACATTCTTAGCCGTTGCAATTTGAATGTCTCGTTTCACTTCTCCTGACCTACCTACAATCGTTTGACCATTGGCATAGTCTTTGAAAGGCCAAAGGATAAAGAAAGATCCTAAGATAAGACCAAGTAAAAATGTCATTGTATGGGATTTGTATTTTTTAAATAACCATTTTACAAAATGAGTAAAAATCAGAAGTCCGAGTAAACAACCAATTCCAAATGCTGCAAGGAAAATAATGGAACTTGGTTCGAGGATTGTGGAAAGTTTTCCAATCACGATCTGATATTCACCTAACACGAGCATGATGTAGGAACCGGAGATCCCAGGTAGGATCATGGCAGATATAGCAATAGCTCCTGTAAGAAAAGCAATGAGTGGATTTTCGGAACCTGTTGTATCTCCCATAAAGAAACTAGGAAGAATTGTGAGTAAAATTCCAGGAACTAAAAATAACCATACAACCAAGCTATGTTTTTCGATGAGTTTGTAAGGAACCGCAAGAGAAGGAAAGATCAGTCCAATAAAAAGAGCCAGTGTGGCTTGCGGGTGGTTTTGTAATAAAAACTGAATGAGTTTGGCACCAGAAATTACGGATAACAACAAACCAATTCCAAGAAATACTAGGAACCAAAAATCAATCCGTTTCATTTCCTCTGCAAAACGATTTCTTACATCTTCTTTCCAGAAACCAACCAATAAAGCTAATGATGTTTTGATGGTGTTTAAGTTTAGGGAAGTGATGGCAGTGATCAACCTGTCATAAAGTCCGAGGATGAGTGCAAAAGTCCCTCCGGAAACACCGGGGATGAGGTTGGCAATCCCGATGAGAAAGCCATTGAGAAGGCAGAATAAAATTTCTTTTTTCGATAGAGGCATAAAGGAAAGAATGGGAGTGCAAAGACTTTATGCAAGGTTTTTTCTAGGTATCAAAGTCCAAAGAATTCCATAACTCATTGATGCAAAAAGGAATAAAAAGGTAAAGGTCAGGATATTAGAAACTTCATAAGTTTTTAATACAAAATGGATGCAGACAATGATGAGGTTTAAGATAGAGAAAATACTCAAAGATCCTATTTTTCCTAACTTAGTTTCTGTGATACGTTGGAAAAGATGTTCTCTGTGTGCCGAGAACAAATGTTTTTTTTGAAAGAATCGTTTGATTAAAGTAAAAACCCCATCCAGCCAAAAATATGGAAACAGATAAAAGTAGGATGTAATGTCCCAAATTTCAAAATTTGACCTGTCCCATTTTCCGACAAACAAAGGTAATACCATAACAAAAAAACCTAAGGCAAGTGATCCACTGTCACCCATAAACAATTTTGCTTTTGGGAAATTATAAAATATAAATCCAAACATAGAAACGAACAATATGACGTATAAACTGTAACCGTAGTTACCAATTGTATAAAAGTGGGGAGAAACTAAACTTAAGGAAAAGAAAGAGATAAAAAGAGTGGTAACTAAATACCAATCCATTCCATCCATAAAGTTGACTAGGTTCACAGCAAATACGATAAAAATTGTGAGAATGAACACCTGGATTGGTTTGGGAACTGCAATTCCTTCTAAAAAAAGAATCTCAGGACTTACCCAGATCAAAAAAAGAGCAACTACGGCCAGTTCTAAAAATAAACGCAGTCTGGGACTTAAGTGGTATAAATCATCTATAAACCCGAGAACACAAAATAGAAAAATACCAGCTAACAAAAGATAGATGTCTATTCTTTGGAACGGTTCTATAGGTAGGGGAAAAGACCCTCCTATTTGCGGGTAAAAAAGGAGACCAAGGAGAACGGTAAGGAACAAGGGAATGAAGAACATCCCCCCAGACTTTTTGGTGACCACATCGTGGAGGCTTCTTTCATTTGGCACATCTTTGACGCCAAAACGGGAATAGACATAGAATGTATGCAAAATCAGGCTGAGAATCGCAAGAATGGCAATCATAAGCGGTAAAAAAGAGACCATTTTCGCAAAGTTTATCGGTACGGGGTCTTTTGGCAGTTTTTTATTGCAAAAATCCGTCCCTCTTCGATGTTTAATTTATGTTTCAGGGCGTTTATACCGCGGTCATCACCCCTTTCCGCCAGGGGAAAATCGATTACGATAGTTATTTTAAAATCCTAGAAAACCAAATCCGTTCGGGCGTGGCGGGTGTGGTTCCTTGTGGGACAACGGGGGAATCTCCCACTCTTTCTTATGAGGAACATAAGGAACTCATCCAAAAGACGGTTCAGGTGGTTGCCGGGAAGATTCAAGTCATTGCAGGTACTGGTTCTAATTCTACCAAAGAGGCGATTGAACTAACTGAATCTGCTTGTAACGACGGAGTCGATGGAATTTTATCTGTGAACCCGTATTATAACAAACCCACTCAAGAGGGGATGTTCCGTCATTTTACAGAGATTGCCAATGTATCCTCTAAACCAGTGATGTTGTATAACATTCCTGGAAGAACCAACGTGAATTTATTACCGGAAACGGTAGCAAGACTTGCGGCCCATCCCAAAATTGCAGCAATCAAAGAAGCAACTGGTGACTTAGGGCAAATGGCAAAGGTCATTGCGATATCACCGTCTGACTTTGGTTTGTTGTCAGGTGATGATAACTTAACCTTACCTGTTTTATCAATTGGTGGTAGGGGAGTTGTTTCTGTAGTATCCAATCTTTTCCCACGTGCTTGTGTGGATATGGTTTCCCTGTATTTACGTGGCGACCTTGAAGCATCCAAAAAGATTTATTATAAACTCCTTCCGGTGTTTATCAATGCATTTATCGAAACCAATCCCATCCCTATCAAAGCTGCTATGAGTTGGTTTGGATATTGCGAAAATGAACTTCGTCTTCCAATGACTGCTTTGTCTGAAGGTTCTCCCGCTGATGCTTTCAAAAAAACAGTATTCCAATTGAAAGAGGAAGGCATTGTCTAAGATAAAAGTTGGTGTCATAGGTGCTGGCGGAAGGATGGGAAAGGCCATCATCCAAGTGCTTTCCCTATCCAAAAAATCAGAGTTAAGTGCTGCTGTTGTCAGAGAAGGTGCCGTTTATGCAGGATTTGATTCGGGAAACCATGCTGGAATCAAAGAGACGGGAATTTTACTTTCTACCGACTTACAGAAAGCATGTGAATCTTCAGATGTTCTGATTGATTTTAGCACTCATACTGGATTTGAATCCATTTTAAATGCTGCATTATCGAACAGGAAACCTTTGGTGATTGGCACAACGGGGCTTACTGATTCCGATAAAGCTCTCATTCATTCAGCAGCAACATCCATTCCTATTGTGTTTTCACCCAATATGTCTGTTGGTGTGAATCTGTTATTTAAGTTAACAGAGATCGCAGCAAAGGTGTTAGATGAAGATTTTGATGTAGAAGTTTTGGATATCCACCATCGCCATAAAAAAGATGCACCTTCCGGAACGGCCATGTATTTAAAAGAAGTTCTTTTGAATGCGACCAAACGTACGGAAAGTAATGTCATTTATGGTCGCCATGGAATGTATCCAGAACGAGATCAAAAAGAAATTGCCATGCATACGATGAGAGCTGGTGAAGTAGTTGGCGAACATACCGTATATTTTTTAAGTTCAGAAGAACGAATCGAAATTACTCATAAGGCTCAGGATCGCAAAACATTTGCAACTGGTGCGGTAAAAGCTGCCGAGTTTTTACACGGAAAGTCCAAAGGACTCTATAATATGTTCGATGTGTTAGGAATCTAAATTGGATTTTTTTCGAGGATTATACATCATTCCATGGAGTAAAAATTACATCTCCATATCCTTAGATATTTTAATCGTCGCATTTTTAATTTATAAAACCTATACAACCCTACGAAGAACACGAGGAATCCAACTTCTACTGGGTGTAGGTATCATTTGGATTTCGGGAAGCCTTGCTGAATACTTAGGATTTGAGCTTCTGGAATGGATTTTGACTAACATTAGGCCAGCCCTTGTGTTTGCGATCATTGTCTTACTGCAACCCGAACTTCGCCGTTTGACTGGAGATTTGGCAAGGATTCGTCTTCTTCGATTGTTTTTTCTGAAACCCACTTTTGATTTAGATCCCATTGTGGAAGCAGTTCGGATCATGTCTCAGGAAAAAACTGGATCTATCATTGTTTTAGTTAAAGACATTAGTTTGAAAGATATATCTGAGAATGCGGTGCCTATGGATGCACAAGTATCATCGGAAGTGTTACAGACAATTTTTTTTAAAAATTCTCCTCTTCATGATGGTGCAGTTATCATTGAACAAAACCGAATTGTTTGTGCTGCATCTTATTTGCCTATGAGTAGTTCGGTGGAAATTGCAACGCTCGGTGCAAGGCATAGATCTGCTCTTGGACTTTCGGAAGAAACAGATGCCATCATTATTGTAACGTCTGAAGAAACTGGCGATATCACTATTTGTTATGAAGGTGAAATGTTACATCCGGTAAAACCGCTGGAACTCAAAGCACTTGTCAGTGGTCTTATGACGGGAAGTCGCCGATCTAAGGAAGAATCTCTTCGAAAATCGAAAGAAAAAGATTCCGGAGTGAGTATATGATTTTAAAGTTACTTGGAAAGTTGGTTCGTAACTGGAAAGCCAAACTGGTGTCTTTAATCATAGCCAGTATTTTTTATGTTAACCTCCAAAACTCCAAAGTATTAATTAAAACAATCAATGTCCCGGTCGACTATCCAAAGTTATCTGGCAATTTAAACTATGCCAAAAATCCTGAAAAAACAATCCCTGTTCGTGTAGAGGGATTAAAGGATGTTGTGAATTATTATTCTCAATTTATGAAGGCAGTCATTGACCCAGAAGATGTACAATTTGGTGTCACGGAAGTACCGATTAAAAAAATTGTAGGTGTTCCTAGTGGCGTTAAGGTCACAAAACTGAAAAAAACGGTTCCTGTGGAAATTGAATCTCGCGGATTGAAAGTGGTTCCATTAGAGGTTGTATTTGAAGGCGCACCACCCGCTAACTTTGAAAAATTAACTCAAATTGTGAGTCCGCAAAAAGTAACATTAAGTGGAAAACCACAAGATTTGGAAAAAATCGTTAAGGTTCTATTGCCGGAAATTTCACTTACTGATAGAAAAGAGCCATTTGCAAAAACAGTTAGGATTCCTGAACTCCCTAAGGGAATCAATGTTCTCGGTTCTCGGGATGTTACCGTAAATGTGAACATCATACCTCTTTCTTATAAAACGGGAGAACAAACGGCTGCCGGGATTCCCATTGTTTGTTCGGGTCTTGATGGCAAGTTAGATGCAGAACTTTCAGAAGAACAAGTAGCGATTCGTTATTTTTCTTTAAAACCAATCCGTTCTGCACAGATCCTTACAGGAATTACTGCACAAGTTCCTTGTAATTATATCTATGATCCTATTAAAAACAAAATCATTCCCGAATTACAACCGCAAGTTGCTAAAGTTCGAATCATTAAAAACAAAGACTTAAAAGGAATTGAAATTTTACAAATCAGTCCTGAAAAAATTGAGATTCGTTATAAAGTCAAAGAACAAAATCCGGAAGCAGATCCAACGGATGACGGAACGGGAATGGAAGTTCCAGGAACCATTCCTTCCGACCGATCCTAAACTTTAATAATCGAATGTAAGATGGATTCGATCCTATTTCTCCCGATTACATTTTCAGAATCTAGTATCAAATTTAAATCCAACTTACAATCCTCTATTTCTATTTTAGAAATTCGTAGATTTCTTTAAAACTTTCTTCTGGGTTTTCCCATTGTGGGTAATGTCCAATTGATTCCCAACGAATGAGTTTTTTATTTTTGATAGGAAGTCTTTCGATTTCATCTGCTAAGTGACTTCCACTGACTGGATCTTCTCCACCATTGATAAAGAGGAGTGGAACTTCTGTTTGGAGAAGTGCATTTTTCCAACGTTCCCCATGTAATCTTCTTTCTTTAATGTATTTCAGAAGTTTGTGTGGGATCAAAACTTTGTTTGGATAAGTGATTAATTTCCAGAGAACAGAAATTTCTTTGTCATTTGGTTTTGTATTTTTTCCAAATACTTGAGCAAAAGCTACACCAAATTTTTTTTCATCATAGAACCTTGATAAGATTGCACCTAATATAGGTGTGGCGAGAAGTTTTTGTTTGAATGTCGGTCTATGAAGATGAGGAAAAAGTCCACCATTTAGAAAAACGGCCCCATCAATTTCATACTTACGATCCGCACGTTCTAAATGTCTGGCTAAAATCTCTTGACCCACACTCACTGCATAATCATGAAAAACAAACTTCACCCTTCGTAGTGCGTTCTTTTCAATGTAGTTTTCGATGATATCTGTTTGTTCAATGAGTGTATATTTATGTTTTTTTGGTTTAGAAGAATATCCAAATCCTAAAAAATCAATGGCGATTGTATTGAAGTATCGGGAAAGACCGTTGAAGATTTTGGAGTAGTCCCAAGAAGATGTAGGAAATCCATGAAGTAGGATTAGGTTCTGTCCTCTTCCTTCTTGTATGTAGAAGATTTGAAATTTTTTATATTCAAAAAATTTGCCAGCTGCCAACCATTCTGTTGCGTTCTTTTTTGGAAAGTTAAGATCCACCATATCCGACATAGCACAGCAAAAGAGGAAGTGAGTCAAATAGAAGAATTTGCTACTTTCTGATTTCCCGAAAGCCGATCTTTAAAGAGATGGAATCATACCCTCTTATTTATTTTGTAAGACCTGAAGGAATTATATCGGATTGGGAATACTTTTGGTACCAGATTCCTTACGGGGCTCCCGGAATTCTTACATTTTTTGTTGGATTATTTCTTAGTTACTTTGCCTTCCAAAAATTTCGTAAATCGGATGATGATAATAAAATTTTCCATTTGAACTTAACCATTTCGTTTATCAGTTTTGGATCGGTTGGGCTTGTTCTCACAACAAGAGCCTGGATTCAGAACGTAGAAACATTAGTTTTTTGGAATGATTTACTATACTTCTTGGTCGCTCCTTTGGCACCGACTGCATTCTATATGGCCTACCATATGACAGGCAAACAAAGTAAGTTGTTATTGTATTATTCTTATCTTTGTTGGTTTGCAAGCTTAGTTTTGTATTTTGGAGTTTTGATTGGGAAGGGATTTGAAACAACAGTTTTTGAATTTACCTTTGGAAAATATCCAAGAGGAAGTTCTTATGTTCGGCCTTGGGGAATATTAGCTCCGCTTGGATATTTTCTTCTGATATTACCTTCTTTCATTAAACACTATCAATACATTCGTAAACATTACCATCTCACTTTGTTTCATGGGGTGAATTTATTATTTTTACTCACAACGATGAATGCACCGAGTATCCTTGGGTTCAAAGTTTATCCAGGAGGGTTCTTTTTGTTCATTCCTATGTTGCTTGTGGCATATGGAGTGTTTCGATCTGATTTCTTTGATGTAAATGAACTTTTATTTCAAAAGAATGGGATGTTTTATTTCTTGTTTGCTCTTTTATCTTTTGTTTTGATTTTTATTTCCTTCGGTGTTTCTTTTGGACTTTCTCCCGATGCTTATGAGTCAGCAAAATGGTATCCTTGGGGTATTCCACCCGTAGTATCAGTGTTTGGTGCCGTATTTCTTTCTATTATTGTTGCAGGGGCCAATCCTTCCGCAAGGATCAATCAACTTTGTGCATTTGCACTGATTCTTACAGGTTTTTATGTCATCCAATCTGTTCCCTTAAAGTTAAATATATCTTATGTAGTGCAACTACGAATCTCGCAGATGACTTTTGTTGCTTTTGCTTTTGCCCCAAGTATTATGGTGCGTTTGGTATTTGAAGCCATTGGGCAAAAATCACCAATCTGGATACAGGGGATTGATTTTCTATGTGTGACAGCAGCTGTGCTTGCACCTTCTCCATATTTGTTTGTCGGATATTTTGATTATCCTTGGTCAAGAGTCCATCATGGGGGACCTGCCGAATTACTCGTAGGTGCGAATGGTGCGATTGCTTTGGTTTTGGTTCTTGTGACTTTTTTACGAAACAAAGGTTACATTAACTTTGCTTCCAAATGGATCATCGGCTCTTTTCTTTTATCTGCGGTATTACTTTTAGCAGCCCTCCTTCCGAGTCATGGGATCCCAATTTATCCCTTAGCCGACTTTCAATTCATACCAGCATTTTTACTTGGTTATGCGGTGCTTCGTCATGGAGCTTTGTCATTGGAAGGAAGGACCATTCAGCTCAGTCAAAGGTTAGCAAATTTAGGACTCATTACTATGGCAATTGCTGCCATTTTATATTTTCCTTTGATTCGAGAACAATACGGGGTGGGTGAGTCGGCCTTTCATCTCACAATGATTGTGCTTCCTCTTGTTTTATTTAATTATTTGGTTGTTTACATCATGTCTCGACCTTTGGCAGAGGAACTAGATATCAGTTATTTTTTGTTGGATTTAGAAAAACAAAAAGCAGATGAAGAAAGGGAAAAAGCTCTCATTGCACAAGACAAAGCAGAAGAGGCACGGGAAGAATCAGAAAAATTACTTCTCAATATTTTGCCGTATAAGATAGCTCAGGAATTAAAACAAAAGGGTAGTGTCACACCATCTCGAATTGAAAACGTTACCGTTTTATTCACAGACTTTAAAGGGTTTACTAAAGTTGCTGAGGGTATGGATGAACAAAGTTTGATCGAAGAGTTGGATGCTTGTTTCACTCAGTTCGATGAAATCATCCTTAGGAACAATTTAGAAAAATTAAAAACCATTGGTGATAGTTATATGTGCGCTGGTGGACTTCCTGTAGAAACAAGGACTAGCGCAATTGATGCTTGTTTGGCGGCATTAGAGATCCAAAGTTTTATGAACCAATTAAAAGAAATCAAAACGGCTCTTAACTTGCCATTTTGGGAACTGAGGCTTGGTCTTCATACGGGGCCCGTGGTTGCGGGAGTGGTAGGGCGATTTAAGTTTGCTTATGATATTTGGGGTGATACAGTCAATACCGCTTCGCGAATGGAGTCCGGTGGTGAAACCGGAAAAATCAATGTTTCCAAAGAAACTTACGAGTTAGTGAAGTATTTTTTTGTTACGGAATATCGAGGGAAAATTTACGGAAAAAATAAAGGTGAGTTGGATATGTATTTTGTTCACCGCCTAAGACCTCGTTATTCGCAAGACCCCGATGGGAAGGCACCGAACCAATATTTCCGGGAAGTTTATTCCCGGATCAGTCATGGTGCCAATATTCGTTGGAAGAGCGAAGTTTAGTTTTTTAAGTTTGTTCTTCCTCGGCAAGCCAAGTGCGCAGTAACTGTGCCACGTCTTCTGGTTTTTCTTTTGCCAAGTTGATTGCGTTTTCGAGTAATTCTCTTCTGAGTTTTTCGTCGAGGGAGAGTTCGACTTCTGCTCCCCCTTCGTCCATCACTCGAAGAGCAGCTTCCCGCATCATTTGTTGTTGAGCAGCAAGTTCTTCTTCTCTGAGTCTTCTTCTTCTTGCGATTTCTTTTTTGATCGCACGGTATACAAGGATAGCGAGGATAAGTAAGATAAGAATTACGAGAGAAGCAATGACCATATTACGGATGGCTCTTTGTTTTTGAAACTCTTCATCTTCTGCACGGAATTGTTCGGTTCTATCTTTCGGAATGGTGATGACACTGATTTGGTCACCACGAGATCTTGTATAACCAATCGCTGCTTCTAAGTTTTTACGAACTAGTTTTAGGTCACCTTCGGCAACTGGAATGTACTTTCTGTCATAACCCATTCCATCTTCTCTTTCCTTTCGTTCCCAAACACCATCAACTACAACAGAAAGTCCAATTTTTTCAATTTTCCAAGGTTGGCGTTTGATGTCTTTGACTCGTTTATTGAATTCGTAGTTATTAATATTTTCGTCTTTGGAATATTCGGCTTTTTGGTAATCCGTGTCTTTGTAACCAGGAGGAAGGTTCGGTTCCGTTCCGGCTGGGCCATCGGGAGTAAACCCACGGCCTTTAAAAGATTCTTTTGTTTCTTTGGAAGATACTTTCAGTGAATAACCATCTACCAACTTTCTTTCGTTATATGGTGTATCAGGATTATCTTCTTCAGCAACCACAGGTAATACTTCGTTTTCTGTTAAGGACTCTTGATCCCAGTTAAACGAATATTCAAAACGTGTGATGTCCACACGATCTTCGCCACCCAAATACCATCGAAGGGTATTTCGAATGTCGATCAGTCGTTTCACTCGTTCTTCTTCTTCGATTCTAAGTTTTTCTTGGACAATACGAAGTTCTAATCTTTCTTTTTCTAAATCTTCTTCAAAGTCGGAAATGATTTTTCCATCGGGATCGGCAACACTTACGTTCTCTGGTTTGAGTTTGGGGACGGCTCTTGCAACTAAGTTCACAATCCCTTTGATTTCTTTTTTACTCATTCCTTCCACGCCAGGTTTGAAATGTAAAATAACACTGGCTTTGACAGGATAAGAATTGGATTCAAAAAGATCTCCTTCAGGGATGGCAATGTTGACATCGGATCTTTCGATGGGTCTTAATGTATTGAGTGATTTTTCAATCGCACCTTTGAGAGCTCTATATTTTTTAATGTCTTTATCGAATTGGGTCTCTGTAAATTTTTCAATGTCAAAGAGTTCCCAACCTGTTACACCGGCAGGAATCAAATTCTCTTGTGCGAGTTTCGTAACGATTTCTTGTCTTTGTTCGGGATCCACTGTGATAAGACTTGTTTCACTCGAACCGTATGAATAACCAAGGGCATCCAGTTTTTTCGTAACTTCAGAAAAGTCTTTGGAATCCAAATCCTTAAAAAGAACCACTCGGTTCCGTTGTGACGAGACATTGGATAAGATGATGACTGCCACCACCACAACGGCGAGCACACCACCCAAAATCATTTTTTTGGTTTTGTCGAGTTTGTTGAATAACTCTTTGAGATTATCGATGATCTTTTGTAGTGGTTCAGGCATAGTACGGGCCTCGTCGAGATTTGAGACATAATGTCATGGCAATTCAGAAATGTACAAGTACTTTTCGGGGGAGAGGGAGAAAATCGCAGGTTTTAGCTCGGAATTGGCATTTCTCTGAGCGAAATGAGCCAGTTCATTGGAACAGTGATGATGGCACCAATGACCACTGCATCAAAAATATATCCCACAAGAGTGGAGTTAGCGTTTCAGGGAAAAAAAGGAGCCATCGTTTTGGATCAAATTCGAACCGTTGATAGATCCCGGTTGGTGAAAAAACTTGGGGCCTGTGATCACAAAACGATACAAAAAATCAAAAAAGTCATAAAAGAAATGTTAGTCGATTGAACTTAAATTTCTTTTATGACTTATCATTTAATTCCTTAAGCCACACCTTCTACTTTTTGGAACACACGATCAAATCGTTTGAGTGCGTCATCAATCACGGCATCTGTATCTGATGCGCTCGTATAAAGCCTACTTCCGGCGAGTGTCACTAGACCTTCTGACATATAAGCCGCTCCCATTTCTTCCATGGCATGTTTTCGTTTATGAGCTTCTGCGATGGTTTTTTTGATCGTCCAGAATTTTTTGATATTGATATCGAGTAACATTGTACCAACGGTTTCTAAATGGCAGATGGATCCTTGGTTGAAAGCAACAAAAGGAAGATCGTATTTTTTGATTAGTTTTTGTAATCCTTTGGTAAGCCTGTCACCCGCTCTTCCTGATTTTTCAAGAGCCCCTGTTTTTTCCATTTCGCAAAGTGTAAAATAACCAGCTGCTGAACTCAGTGGGTTTGCTGCCATCGTTCCACCGATTAACGCCTTTTTGGTGCCTGTTTGAAGTCCTGCAGATACATACTTCATGTATTCTTTTTTACCACCGAGTCCACCAGCAGACGGATATCCACCTGCAACTACTTTACCAAAGATGGTAAGATCAGGATCCACACCAAAATAACCTTGGGCTCCACTGAGTCCAATCCGGAATGCAGTCACCACTTCATCAAAAATAAGAAGGGCACCATATTTGTTACAAAGTTCACGTACTCCCTTGTTGAAATCAAAGTCGAGAGGTCTTGTTCCACTTTCAGGGCCCACTGGTTCAATGAGAACTGCAGCGGTACCACCAAAAAAACGATTTCGTTTGAGTACGGATTCTAACGCGTTCAAATCGTTCGGATAAAATTCTTGAGTGTATTTGAAAATGGATTTCGGAACTCCATTGGCTTCGAAATGTCTTGTTCCTGGGATACGCAGTCCATACGCAAGTTGATCACTCCAACCATGATAGGCTCCACCCATCTTCACGATGTTTTTTTTCTTAGTGGCTAGTCTTGCCACACGAATGGATGCCATACATGCTTCTGTTCCGGAGCCGAGCATTCGAAACATTTCGACAGAAGGGACTAACTCTACAATTTTTTCGGCTAACTTATATTCGTATTCATGAAAGAGGCCCGTGACTGGACCTGTTGTATTGAGAAGTTCAATGACTTTTTTGCGGACAATGTTGGGATTACTTCCGAGAACTGTGGGTCCACCTGCTTGTAAAAAATCGATGTACTTGTTTCCGTCTAAATCATAGAGATAAGCACCTGATGCTTCTGTGAACACAAGAGGGAAAGGATGGTTGAAGGAAAGATTGTGTTGAACGCCGCCCGGAATGTACTCCGAAGCCTTTGTAATCATGGCTTTGGATTTACTACATTTTTTATCGAAGTAGTTATGGATGATTCCCTCCATTTCGTTTTTACGGATGGAGCGGATCGGAAGGGAAATTAATTTCCTTAGGTCTTTGTAGATTTGGTCTACGTTTGGGTATTCATTCATGGAAAAGCCTTTGGCCATATAATCTTTCCTCTTCCGGATCTTTTTTCTTGACAATGAGTGAGTTATCACTCATTGTCAAGAAGGAATTCATAAAATAGTTCGAGAATGCTGGATTCTTTGGAAATAGGCTTAAATTTCCTGGAGAAATCCAGCCTTTTTCGTTTATTGGACAGGGAAAGAGTATGGTAACGAAGCATTTTAACGATAGTTTTGAGCGGATTTCCGAAGAAAAGAGGAACCGAATTTTAACCATAGCCATTTCTGAATTTGCCAATCGTGGATTCACGAGTGCCAATACCAATACGATTGCACAAAAAGCGGGAATCAGTGTTGGTTCTCTTTATAAATACTTTGAAACCAAAGAAGATTTTTTCCTCACCGTAGTGGATCACGGAATCACTCAATTGGAAAAAACATTAGAATCCGTTCTTTCCTTGGATTTGGATTTGTTTGGCAAAATTGAAAAGATCATCCGTATCATCCAAACACATTCGCGGATCAACCAAGACATCATCCGTCTCTATAACGAAATGACAACAGAAAGTAATTATGAACTCATCACTCGTTTGTCTGGTGAGTTGGAATCATTATCTGCAAAATGTTATATTGAAATGATTAACTTAGCCAAAAAGGAAGGGAACATTTCATCTGATGTAGATAGTAACTTGTCTGCATTTTTACTAGATAGTATCTTTATGACGTTGCAGTTCTCCTATTCCACCGTATATTATAAAGAACGAATGAAAATCTATTTAGGGGAAGATGTGTTTGATAAGGATGAAGACGTCGTGGCTGGGGTCATGAAAGTGATCCGTCGCGCTCTTGGTGGGTAGGATTCAATTTTTGAATATGGTGATGGTTCCGAATTTTATTGAATCAATCACGTGAATTATATGATAAAAGCGATTCTATTTGATTACGATGATACTTTAGTCCAGACACGAAGAACTCGTCACCAGACAATTTATAAATTATCTGACGAGCTCTTTAAAACGAGAATCACTGAAAAAGAAATTGATGAAGCTTGGGGACTTCCCGCTGAAGAATTTTTATTAAAACTATTTGGACGATTTTCTTCGGATCTCCATTATCTTTGGGAAGTTTATTTAGAATTCTCGAAAAAAGATTTAAACATCCCTCATCCTCAGGCCTTTGATTTTATCAATAAATACCAAAACTCGTTCAAATTTGGAATCGTCACTTCCTCCAGTGGAAAAGTTGTCCTCCGTGAATTGGATGAACTCCAAATCAACAAAAGTTTATTTTTCCAAATTCAAACCTCTGACCAAACAAACGTTCACAAACCGAATCCAAAAGTTTTTGAGCCAATTTTTGGATTATTAAAAAATGAAAAAATCACTAAGGACGAAATAATTTATATTGGTGATTCGCCGGTTGATTACGAGTCAGCGAACAAATTTGGGTTTCATTTCCTTGGGATCGCACATGACAATAGACATGTTGATTATTTTCAAAGCGGTGAGATTCCATTCGTGAAGAGTTTTTTAGAATTAGAAAGTTATTTGATGAACAAAGAAGGATTTATATAACGAATGAGGTTTCTTAGGTCTGATTTGTTGATACAATCATCATAGAAATCACAGGAAAAAAGAAATTCGAATGAAAAAAGACTTTAATGATTATGTAAATTCATACAAAGAACAACTCCAATTAGGAGACATCCAAGAGGCATACGCAGGGCTTGTTAAATACGTAACAAAACTTGGCACAAATTTATCCAAAAATCTTTCTAAAACTTATTCCTTTGGAAGTCTTTTTCAGGGTTATATGGACTATACATATTTCTATTACGCGAACAAGTTCTTGAAAGATAGAAAATTAAAAATGGGTTTTGTTTTAAACCATCCGAAAATGCAATTTGAAGTTTGGCTTTTGGGTCAAACCATCCCCATTCAAGAAAGATATTGGGAGTATTTTAAAAATACAAAGTGGAACAAAAATAGAACTACCAAACCACAATATTCTATTCTTGAGACTATTCTCATTGAAAAACCCAATTTTAATGATTTGGAAAAACTTTCCGCACAAATTGAAAAGAGTATCGTTCAGGTGACTGCGGAAATTATCCAAGACATTAAAGTCAGTAAGCTGAAATAAAAAGTTAGCAGATCAATAACACCTACGATTAAGAAATCAGGTTTTTAGATCCCTCGTTTCAGACGTACGCCAAATATTTGTTCACTATCAGTTAGGTCCTTATATCACCTTGTTTTTTTGCGGTGTGTCAAACAAGGTGAGTGTCTGGCCATCAACAATCGTTTGTTAAATTGCCAGTCTATGAGTCCTTTAGTTATTTATTTAAATTTGAATTGTTAGATTCAAATCGTTTGATCCATTCAAAGAAGTCCGCCTGCCACAAAGTTGATGCACCAAGTTGGCAATGTTCTGCTCCGCCAAATTCTTCATCGTAAATAATCGTCTTAACACTTCTTGCATTTTTTAAGTTTTTTTGAAAGGTTTCAACTTGATTGAGAGGAATGAAATGGTCTTTTGCTCCAGCAAGTATTAAAACATCTTGCTTGATTTTATCGGCAACTCCCTCTAATGTAAATTTTCTAAAAGCATTTAAAGTTTCATTACTATCTTGCGTATTGAATGTCCAACGAGCATTTTTCATTCCCCATGAAAAAGTGGAAGAGAATCTTGCCTTCACGGAAGCTAAAAATTCAACTGTTTTATAAAATTCATGTTTTTGAAGCCAGATTGCAATTCCTGGAGTCGCATTTTCTGCAACAGCACCAAAATCATAACCGACATCATACGCTACCAATCCATCGAATCTTTCATCAAATGCTGCGGCACGTGGGCCTAGGTAACCGCCGAAACTCATTCCAACTAATACGATCTTATCATGTTTTTTATGATTTTTAAGGAAAGTATCCATCACTGCTTTGGTTGGTTTTTCCCATTCATGTGTAAATGGTAGATTTTGTTTTCGGATTACTTCACCTTGGCCAGGACCTTCATAAGTTAATACACTATAACCTCTTTCGTAAGCATTATGTGCTATAAAGAAATACAATTCTTCTAATACAGAGTCAAATCCTCCTACGAATACGATTAGTGGTTTATTTTCGCTACCTGCAGGTCCAGGGAAATAATTGGCATTTAAAGAATGGTTACCATAAGGTACTTTTATGTGTTCGTATTTAACGCCTAACGTATTTAAACCTTTATAAAATGCATCTGTACTCTTTTTGTAAACGGATTCCCTTTGGGGGTCGGCTGGATCCATAAAAAACTCTGCAGTCCTTAGATAATTATGAGCCCTTAATAGTGCATTTCCTCTACTCTTTGGATCTGTATATTGTTCTGCTTTTTGTAAAACGGCATTACCTGTGCGTTTCCAAGCAAGATACCAACTATCCGTATCACCTTCCTTGATATGTTTAATCGTTTCTAAAATTTCACCTGATTCAGCACCATCAGCTCTAACATCATTGATCGCTCTAAGAGTTTGAAAATGGAAGGCTTGATTATCAAAAAATCTTCCTTTTTGAACACTGGAACAGTCACATAAAATTGCCATACAAATATAGATTGGAAATAAATTTACTGATAACCTAATTATGTTGGATGTTATTAATTTTATAAAATTGAGTTTTTCTATCAGCATGTTTCATTTCTCCAAAAATGCGAACTTTGTTCATGTTTTTGGTTCGGTTTAATTAATGTAAACAAAAAAATAATTATTTTGTTTTAATCAGAAGATTTAAGTAACCTGTAAAAATTAGGTGAGAGAGGCCGAAATTATGCCAAAGGCAGTCAAATCATCCTCTAAAATTCGGAACCCTGTTCAAAACCGTTCCATTGAGCGCAAAGAAAGATTGATCGAAGCTGCGTATCAATTGGTAAAACTAAAAGGATATTCGGAAACAGGCATTAGAGACATCGTTGATGCTGCAAATGTATCTATTGGAACATTTTATGCGTATTACAAAGATAAATATGATATAGCATTTGAAATTCTAAAAAAATACGGAGAGGAGACTTACGGTCAATTAGCCGAAGGAGTTATTTCATTCCTTCCGAATGATGCAAAACTATCTGAAATTGTTTATCGAATGCTCCTCCAATTGAAAAAATCTGCTACGAAAAATCAAAAATTACACAAAGAGTTTTTCCTTTTATCATTAACAGATAAAAAGTTTGGCGAAGTTGTTCGAGAAAATGAGCATATCCGCATTCAGATTGAATTTCAAAAATTGATAACTTACTTTAAAGAAGGAAAAAAAATTAAAAATGATCCAATTTCTTTAATACTTGTGCAACGGGTTATTGATGATATTACCACCTATGCAACATTTTCTAACTTAGGTGATAAAGAAGAAAAACTGATCGCAGAAACGTCAATCATGGTAGCAAACTATTTATATAAGGAAAAGTAATGATTTTTGGAACGAAAACGTTGTATAGGTGTTTTGCTATTTATAACTTACCATGTTTGCCGTTAAAATTTGCCAACAAACATAGGTAAGTTACGAATACCCTTTGATTAAGATTTCATAAATGGAGATTCTTTTAACCAGAATACCATCACAAAATTCACTAGGGAAAGAATGAGAAGGATGTATAAGAAGGAGATCATCCCAAAAAAATTAAGACCTAGGATAAATAAAATTCCTGAGACCTGTCCGACAAGGAGGAGTAAACCTTGAGAGGTAGATTCTGGAGCTGGGGAAGTAATCTCCGCACAGTATTGAAATCCAATCGGTGCCCCAATTCCCAGTAGAAAAAATCCAATCACAATAGAACCGATGAGTAGGAAAATAAAACCTTGGAACAATACAAATAAACTAAGGCCGACTAAAAATCCAGCCATCGCAATGATGAGGAATAGTTTTCGTTTTTGTAATTTGTCAGAGATAGGAGGGATGATGATTCCACCGATGATCCCTGCAATCAACATCACTCCACCAACAAGACCTGATTCGTCGATATTCAGTCCTTTGATTTCACAGATTTGATCGATACAAGTACTCACGGCATTAAAAACACCTAGTCCAATCAAAAACAAAAATAGGATTTTTCTCATATCCTTTCCTTTCCATAAAAAACGAAGTCCTTCTAAAAAAGGGAGTTCTTTGTCTTCGCCGTGAGTACTTGGAGAAGTAGGTGGTCTTTCTTTGATGAGTAAAAGAAAGAGAATGGCAGAGATCACAGACCCAACTCCGTACATCATCATGACTTGTGGGATGGTGTTTCCTGACTGGAGTAAAATTGGTGTGAGGATCATCACAAGAATGATTCCTAAAAATTGTGCCAGGGTGCCAAGAGCTACGGCAGTTGCCCTTTCTTGGATGGGAAACCATAAAACACTAATTTTTGTGACAGCATTGAGTAAAAAAGGTTGGGCTATAGCCAAACCAATTTGGCAGACAAGGACAATTGTATAATCTGCAGCATAGATACCTTTAAGCGATCCACAAACGCCTGTTAATATGGCTCCAAATCCCACACCTTTTTTGATTCCATAAGTATCAATTACATAAGAGGCAGGAATGGCGATGAAAACAAAAACGCCAAGAAACACAAGGGAGAGTAAATCAATTTGGATGGGGTTTACATGATAAAACTCTTTGGCATCCCGGGCTATTGGTGCATAAGTCAACCATTGCAAACATATCGTTGCAGTGATGACAATATAGGCGAACAACACGACCCAGCGGTAAGCATACAGTTTTGGTGGGTTTTGGCTCATTTTCGTCCCCTTGATTTAGATCTTTGGATTGGCGGCCTTTCGAATCACTGGTTCGGAATAAATTCCCCGTAGGGACGATGCCGAAGGAAAATGATTTGCCATCCGAGCTGATGATTCTAAATCTTTGTGAGTGATCACTCACTTTTTTCGCGGTTAGGAAGAAAAACGAAAACCCTGGCTCGCGGCGGATCCGTTGAGTGGGGCAAACCAGCGCGAGTGGATCAACGGAGTTTTCATGGAATCTGGATACATACTGACTTATGATATTGGCACAACCGGGGTCAAAACTTGTCTCTTCCGGATGTCACAGGCTTTGGAGCTTGTGACATCGGCCAGTTTGGAATATTCGATCCAACTTTTCGAAAACGGCGGTGCTGAACAAAATCCAGAAGACTGGTGGTCTTCTATGAAAGAAACCACTGCTCAAATTTTAACCCAATCCAAAATCCAACCAGACTCCATCCAAGGCATTTCCTTTTGTTCCCAAATGCAAGGTCTTGTGCTTGTGGATTCGAAGTTTCAAGTGGTTCGCCCTGCGATGAGTTATATGGACCAAAGGGCAACTCGTGAGATGAAGGAAGGTATTGTTCATGGATTTAAAATCGAAGGGATCAATGCCATAAAACTGTTGTTATCTCTTTGGATCACAGGGGCTGTGGCTGCGAGTGTGAAAGATCCTATTTGGAAATACAAATGGGTCGAAAAAAATGAACCAGAAGTTTTCTCTAAAGTGAAGTGGTGGTTCGATGTAAAAGAATTTCTCATCGCTCGTTGTACTAATGAAGCAGTGATGACTAGAGATTCTGCTTTTGCAACTTTTCTATATAACTCAAGGGTGGGAAAAGGAAATTGGAGTCCTTTGCTTTGTAAATTATTTGGAGTTCGTCTGGATCATTTACCAAAGATTGTGAATTCTTCGGATCGTGTGGGAGGGCTCACAAAAGAAGCGGCAGAATATCTCGGTTTAAAAGAAAACATATCAGTGTTTGGTGGTGGTGGTGACGCTTCGCTCATTGGTGTAGGGGCAGGAGCTGTAACAGAAGGGGACACTCATATTTATGCAGGAACCTCTGGATGGATTTCTACTGTCACAAAAAAAAGAACTGTTGATATAGGTGCAAGGATTGCATCCATTGTTGGCGCAAGAGAAGGATTTTATAATTACTTTGGAGAACAAGAAACATCCGGAAAATGTTTACAGTGGGTGAAAGACCACTTAGCCTTAGATGAAATAGATTTATATTTAGAAAAAAAGAAAATTACAGATGGTCCGGAAGCCATTTATGAAAGTCTGTTTGAGTTTATGTTTGATTCCATTAAAGACACAGATCCTGGCTCCAGTGGAGTGATTTTCACACCATGGCTTCATGGAAACCGTTGCCCTTTTGAAGATCCAAAAGCAAGAGGGATTTTCTTTAATATTAGTTTACATACAGGAAAAAGAATTCTCATTCGTTCTGTTGTGGAGGGAATCCTTTTTCACAAACGTTGGATCTTAGAACTCTCCAATCAGAAGGTCCCATCCTCAGATACCATTCGATTTGTAGGTGGAGTGGCACGTTCTACATTTATATGTCAGGTGTTAGCTGACATCACCGGTAAAACCATTGAACGAGTTGTTCATCCGGAGAATGTTGGGGCTATGGGAGCCGCAGCCATAGTGGCTTACGGGCTTGGAATGATTCCAAAATTTGAAGATATTAAATCAATGATACCCATTCAAGATAAATGGATTCCCAATTCGAAACATAAGGAAATTTATGATCGAAACTTTAAAGTCTTTAAAAATCTTTATAAAAGTAATCAGAATAATTTCGCAATTTTAAATTCATAAATTTAGGAACATGGTATGAGCAAACAAAACATAGAGTACAAAAAAGAAAGTTTAGGAAAACCTTTTGCTATTGGAAGGTCGGCGGATTTATATGCGTTAGAAGATCATAAAATTCTTAAATTGTTTTTTCCGGATGCAAAAGAATCAGAAATTGATTTGGAATGTGAAAATACCGTGGAGGCCAATACAAAGGGTGCATCTAAAATGCGATGTTATGGAAAGGCAAAAGTTGGTAACCGATTTGGAATTATTTTTGATCGAGTGGATGGAATATCTCTTACAAAACTACCTGATAAAAATCCTTTAGAATTGTTTCGTATTGCGGGAACACTGGCTCGTTTGCATTACGGGATTCACAAAATCACATCTGATAAGTATAAAGATATAAAGGTAATTCTAAATGCCTGTTTGTTGTCGGAACCACTTTCTTTTTTGAATTCAGAAGAAAAAGAAAAAACCAAATCATACATAAGCACGTTACCAGATGGAAATTCCATTCTTCATTTGGACTTTCATCCAGAGAATGTAATTGTAGAAGGGAAAAATGAGATCATCATTGATTGGATGACTGCCGCTAAAGGAAATCCTGCTGCTGATGTTGCATTCACTGTATTACTTTTTACTGATGCAGAACTTTGGCCAGGAACACCCAAACTAAAAATCATTTTTTATACGATCATCCGAAAGTTCATTCTGGGTGGTTATCTTAAAGTTTATAAACAATTAAGTGGGAGAACTGATGCAGAAATTACTGCTTGGAGACTTCCGGCACTGATCCTTCGTTTGGGTCTTTGGAACATTGAAAGCGAAAGAGAACGTTTGAAATCACAAATCCTTAGTTTAGTTGCCAATGGTGGCCGTGTATGAATTTAAAACTGGATCGTTTTATTGAAACGTATGATGGGGAAGAGTTCGATGTGACTATCATCGGCGGGGGAATTACTGGAGCCAGTTTGGCATATGAAGTCGCTAGTCGTGGTTATACGGTGGCTCTTGTGGAAAAAAAAGACTTCGGTGGTGCTACCTCTGCAGCCACAGGAAAACTCATTCATGGTGGTTTACGTTATTTAAAACAATTTGAAATTGGCCTTGTGAGAGAAGCGTTGAAAGAAAGGCGAATCCTTTCCAATATTGCTCCTAACTTAGTGTATCCTTATCCTATGGTAATTCCTAAACCTGGACTCATGGCAAGGATCGGACTTTTTGTTTATGATCTTTTGTCTTTTGATAGTAAGTGGACTTGGGATGAATCCAAACAAATTCCGAACCACAAGTACCTGAAAAGAAAAGACCTTTTGGAAAAGAATTTGGGAGACTTTGAAGACGCCGCTTATTTTTATGATGCGATTTGTTTGAGTCCAGAAAGATTAACACTTAGTTTTTTAAAATCAGCTGCCGCTTATGGGGCAAAACTTTCGAATTATACGGTTGTCGAAGATTTGATTTGGAAAGACAAAACTGTAGTAGGGATTCGTGTTCGCGATGCACTTACCAATGCAGAATCTCAAATTCGTTCTAAAGTTACCATCAATGCTTCGGGGCCTTGGACTCATCATATACTTTCAAAGTCACCAAAAACGGAACAACCACTTCCCAAAAAACGATCGGAAGGAATATATATCATCACGAAGAAATTAACAAACTTAATGACTCTTTATGTCGGAGACAAAGGTCATTTTAGTTTTGCTCCTTGGAGAGGCCACTCAATGATAGGGCCAACAGAAAAATCTTATTTTGGGAATGTGGAAGATTGGAAATTAACTCGCGAAAGTATCATTGAGTTTATTGACTACATCAATGAAACTTCTCATTTAAAAGAAAAGTTGTCGATTGATGATGTTATATATGCTTATGGAGGCCTTCGACCTTTAATTGAAAGTTCTGATGATACCTATTCGGCATCAAGAAGGTCGGAACTTTATGATCATGTTCGTGATGGAATCCAAGGCCTCATTACCGCGGCAGGTGGGAAATATACAACTAGTCGACATTTTGCAGAATCAATATTCAAAAGAATCCAAAAGAAACTAACAAAAAAATCAAGTCCCAATATTTCCGCAAAACAGTATTTATACGCCTCACAAATCCCTAACGTTGAAATATTCATTCAAGCAGCTCAGAAACAGAATGTTGACTTCTCGGAAAAAACCATTGATTACTTGATCCGTCATTATGGATTACAATACGAAATCATTTTGGATCTTGCAAAAAAAGCAAAAAACTTGGGTGCGGTTCTAAATCAAGATGGAGAGATTCTCGCGGAAGTTGTTTATGCGATTCGATATGAAATGGCAAAGTCTCTCAGTGATATTTTTTTAAGAAGAACAGGCCTTGGGACTTTAGGAATACTTTCGGATGAAATCATGAAAGCCATCATCGGAGAGGCTGCAATCGAATGGAATTGGTCAGAGGAAAAGAAACAAAAAGAAACAGAAGCCATTTACAAAGTTTTAAAATTACCTGTTTGAATTCTTTTTAATTCAGGAATTTCGGCTGACATTTTTCTCTTTCGTGTTGTAATCTTTGGTTATGGGCAATGTTTTAACCATTGATACTGAGTATGCGAATATGCACAACGTGGCCTCGGCTTATCTGATTGAAGAAGAAGGCCGAGGGGTTGTGATTGAAACCAATACAACTCACGCCATTCCAAAAATTTTGAAAGTTATGGATCTTCGAGGGATAAGACCACAAAACTTAGACTATGTGATTGTCACCCATGTCCACTTAGATCATGCTGGAGGAGCCTGGGCACTCCTCGAGGCCTGTCCCAACGCAATTTTATTGGCACATCCGAAAACGGCTAAACATTTGATAGACCCAAGTTTGTTGATTCGAAGTGCCACTTCGGTTTATGGAAAAGAAAAATTTGATTCTCTATACGGTGAAATCAAACCCATTCCCAAAGAAAAAATTCGAATTATGGAGGATGGGGAGTGGCTTGAGTGGGAAGGGCATTCATTTCAGTTTTTGTATACCAAAGGACATGCCAATCACCACTTCTGTATTTATGATAAGAAAACCAATGGGATCTTTACCGGAGACTCCTTTGGAATTTCGTATCCTCATTTGGAAAATGGAAAACGTTTTATTTTTCCTACAACGACACCAACTGACTTTGATTTTGTGGAGGCCATTCGTTCCCTCGATCGAATTTTAGAAACTGAAGCAGACATTGCTTATTTAACGCATTTTGGCCCTATTGGGGGTTTAAAAGAAAATGCATCTGATCTAAAAGATGGACTCACTCTTTGCAAAGAGGCCATCTCTGAGTTGGTAAATATAACAAAAGGAGAAAGATTGTCCTTTATGGAATCAAAAGTGGAAGCCATGATCCAGACCTTGGCAAACAAACATTCCATTACCCTTACCAACGCAGATTGGAGGCTCTTGCGTTTGGATGTAAATTTAAATGCACAAGGTTTAGTTTATGCTTTTGAAAAAACACAATCCAAAGGATAAGGGAGAAATTTTTTTGAATCAAAGACACTTATGTTCTATTTTGGGGTTCACTTTTATTCTAAGTTTTTTTGGATTCATACTACAATGTTCTATAGTTTCAAAATCTAAAAAATCCAAAGATCCTCAAATCCAAATTCATTTTCTTTCTCTAGATTATGAAGAAACAAAATCCATTCCTTCTTCAATGTTTGAATCAAAGGATTTACTTTTGATTCTCGCCGAATTATCTAAAAAAGAAGATCCGCCGATGCGTTTTATTTCGACAACTCGCACAGAAGAAATTATGGAAGTGAATGGAAAATCGAATTCCTGGTCGGCAGGTTGGGTGGTTTATGTGAATGAGGATAAGGTGGATGGAGTTCAGATGAAACGTGGTATTCGTGTCAGCCCAAACGATAAAATTGAAATTCGGTATGAAACCGTAGAGCGCGTGTTTGGTCGCCCTACGCCATGATCCATTGAATGAACCTGTTTGGTTTCAGAAAAAAAAATACCGAACCATGTAGGTTTAATCATTTAAATTTTATCTGAGGGTTGTGAGTTCTCTGTAGGCTCTTACAAATCCATCAGACATTGTTTTTGCAAATGTCAAAGAGATTCTTGCTTTTTCTGCCGCAATCATCACATCATGAAGTTCTACAGAGTTAGGATCAAAAACAATTTTTTGTGTTAATTCATCCGCTTCTACTTGTTGGTCATTCACTTGTTCGAATGCTTTTTTCAAAGCATCCCCAAATGTTCCTGCTACTTCATCAGGTGACTTGGCTTCATTTGTTTTTCCGTAGTGGCGTTCATCAGAACGAAAGATTCCTACCTTATCTCCTTGTGGGAGAAGGGAATAGGGTTTGTAGGTTTGGGAACTCAAATTGGAAATGCGATCAATGGCCATGCGGGTTTTCCTCACTCTAAATGTCGGTCAAATCTAGGAAACCTAAAGAAAAAAATTATGTCACATTAAAAAAAGGAACAAAGCCCGGAATGGGTCGGAATTTAGGCCCGACCGATTTCCATCGCTTTGTTCATCATCGCTTTGGATCCATTGATGAGTTGGACATTGGCTTCATAGGAGCGGGAAGCCGAAATCATATCCGTCATCTCAGTAACGATGTTAATATTGGGAAGTTCGACGTAGCCTTTTTTGGGACCAGTTTGGATGGCATCAGGATGAGTTGGATCGTAAGTTAATCTTAGAGGACTCATGTCCTTTTCGATTTTCATCACCTTGACCCCTTTCCCTTCACCTGGAGCTACACCAAAAGGATATACCGGACTTTTCCAATTGGTTCGTAAGTTAATCGGCGTGAGGATGACACGATCCCGTCTAAACGGGCCATCTCCATTGGTGTTTCTCGTGGTTGTCGAGTTTGCAATGTTATTCGAGATAACATCCATTCTAAGTCTTTGCGCAGAAAGTCCAGTTGCCGAAATATTAATGGAATCAAACATTCCCATAACTTACTCCTTAGTTAGTCCTCATCACGATGTTGAGAAGACGATTGTTTTGGTTGAGTCTATCAATCATAAGGCTGTAACTCATTTGGTTTTGATTGGCATCGACCACTTCTTTTTCAATATCTACGTTGTTTCCGTCGGGTCTCATTGTAGTCAGATAGTCCAAATTGGTTTTGGGTTTGGCATCCCGGTAATCTAGCGGTTTAAAAAATTCAATATGGCGGTCGTTCGTGATTTTTGTGGGAACAGCTTTGTCCTTTTCGATTTTTTCTGATTCGATGGCACGTTTCAGCATAGATTCGAACACCACTTCCGAACGTTTGAAGTTGGGTACATCTGCATTGGCAATATTATCTGTAATCACTTTTCGCCTTTGGCTCGCTGCCCCGAGGCCACGTTCCAAAAGGTCTTGAGTTTTCATGAAATGTGTTGCTTCAAACATATTTCTCTTCCTCTCTACATTCCCCTTCGACCGCTTTTTCTTCCCCCTAAAGCATTTTATGTCGCAAATATGGAAAAAAGCGAACCCGGGGCTTGGATGGAGTGGTAAGTGGCTTACTTTGGTGAGTGGGTGTAAAAGGGGAGTGGCTTAATTTTGATACTGGCTGTGCAATGAAAGTGGCTTACTTTGGTGAGTGGGAGTAAAAGGAAAGTGGCTTAATTTTGAAACTGGCTGTAAAAGAGAAGGGCCGATTTAAGAGAATCATTTGCTTTCGAGAGTTGGTAGAATCAAAGAGCGATTTCTTTCGGAAACTCTCTGTAAAAAGTAAGTGATTTACTTTGGTAACCCAATGTTAAAAGAAAGTCACTTACCAAAGAAACAGATTATAAAAAGAATGCCCCTTCCTATCGAAACTCGGTGTAAATCTAACGTTAGTTTCCTTGGTTGTTCGATTCTTTTGCTCGGAAAAGCAGTGATACCTAGGTTAAATGTCTAAACTTGTAATCGGAAGGTTTCTTCGTTGAATCGTAAGTCCGGCAACAAGTTGTTGATTAAAAGATAGAAAGGATCGTTTTAATATAAACAAAAAGGTAAAAAATAGGATCCGATAGATTCCAATTTGATAGGAAATCAAAAGATGTTTTTGTTACCTTTAGAAGTTGTGGATTAAATAGAATTAAGGTAACGAAAGCGATCAGGTTTGGTAGTGTGAGAATAGAAAACAGGGAAATGGTGAGATTTCGTTTGGTTCTCTTTGCGAAGGAATCAAAAATTAAAATACTGAATGATATAAGATGTAAGTAGGTCGCCGTTTTTATAGAAATAGGTAAATGATCAATCGATCCATCTTCTATAATATTTCCTTGAGTCACAAGAAAAAAAGTCAGTAAGACACCGCAGAGAATGATCGAAAGGATTCCCAAAAGAACAATCAAAGTAGTTTTCATTTTTAACCTAAGGGAGTATTCTAAAAATATCCCCCAGGTTTGACTACGATTATTCATCGATTCAGTTTGAGCTGTTTCGATGAATATTTCATTAAGATGCTAAAACTTCCACCTCAGCGTTAGGTTTTATTTCTTGTTCTTTTCGTTTTTTATCTCTCTCTTCTGCGACTTGATCGAAGTATGTTTCGTAATTGGGAAAATTAGTTCCCATCAAACGGTCCCAGACATTGAAGTAAAGTGAGTAGTTTCCTTGGAACTTCTGGTGGTGTTGGTTGTGGTGTGTGGATGTGTTAATCCATTTCGTGATTGCATGTGAAGCCCAACCTTTCGGAAAAAACTCGTATCCTAAGTGCCACCATATATTCAAAACCATCGCATAAAAGGTATGAAAAATTAATATATAGAAATGAATCGGAACAAACATCACAAAAGGAACAATGTAGATAGCTTCTAAAAATGCTTCCGTTGCCTGGAATCGGTATGCGGCCAAAGGTGAGGGATTCACTGACTGGTGGTGTTCTGAGTGGACATGGGGGTAAACTTTTTTTAGATGAGCGAATCTGTGCATCCAATAAAACCAAGTCTCATGCCAAACGGTAATCAGAGCGAAACTTAAGAAAAGATATCCGACTCCAGACCATCCAGAAACAGGTCCAAAGTATACAGCGCTCGGAACAATTTTTGCTTTCATTAAGGTAATGTTTGTAACGGCAACAAGTGTAAAAACAACAAGTGTTACAGCCGATTGGCGAAATTCTTTCCAAACCTTTTCAGCCTTGGGATATACTTTTTGAATGCGGTAGGTTTCGAAAAAATCCTTTCGCCAAACATAGAATAAAAGAAATGCCAAACCGGCAATGGGGTAGTAACGCAGGAAATTTAAAACCCCTTGTGCAAAACCAATTTTGGTAACACAATCTAAAACTAATTCACACTGAACTGGTCCACCAAACATAGAACTCTCCTAAACAAACTCTGAGAATGATTCCATTCTAGCAAAAATGAATCACTGAATCGACCGGATCGGTAAAGGCGGAATAAAAAAAGGTTCCGGTTTGGCCCAACCGGATTAGCGACTAATGGATTTTCGATAATCACTAGGACTTGTACCTACCTCTCTTTTGAAGGCATCATAGAAAGTGGATTTGGACGGAAAACCTACATCATAAGCGATCGTGAGAATATTCCTATCTGGGTGTATGGAAAACAATTCTTTGGCCTCTCGAATCCGGTAGTGATTGACTAAGTGGAAAAAACTTCTTTTTTGGTGGAGGTTCAAATACTCAGAGAGTTGGTGTTCAGAAAGATCCATTTGTTTGGCCAACTTCTCTAAGTTGATACTTTCATCTCGGTAGATCCTTTCCTCTTCCATAAGGTGTTTGAGTTGGTTCTGAAGGGTATCTAGGTTGAATCCGCCTAGTTGAGAGGTTTGGTATTTTTTTTCTTCGATGACAATCCTTTGCACCTCTCCCCATAATTCAGGGCTTTTTTGCCTCAAAAGGTAAACACCAATCAGCAGTAAGGCGATAAATGTAGAAACAAGTTCTAATCCATGCCTATGGTGAAAGAATAAAGTATAAATTCCGATTAAACTGGAGAAGGTTCCAATCCCAACAACAATTCCCACCAAACGAAGATGAGCTGACTTTTTGAATCTCTCCAGGCGGATGTATTTTACCATGTTGGTGAAAACATAAAAAGCAGCGTAAAATATGGGTGAAACGGCGATAAGGATAGTAATTTGAAAGATTAGCGGGACACCTTCTTTCAAATATTTTGTATGAATTGCTATTTTTTCTTCGGCAGAGGAAGTATAAAAAGGGATCATTAATATAATTACTATAACCGCTGGTACAAGTTCCCAAAATGAAAATTGGTTTCTTTTTGGGTTTTCATCCCAAAGTTCCGCAAAGTATCTTTTCAGAAGTGCTCCAATACAAGCAGTGAATGGCAAGTGGGTGAGATATAAATGAGGGAATGATTGGTAAATGCCCGTACATGTAAAAAAAGTATGAGCCTGGAACATGGCCGCAAAGAGAAATAATAATCCTTGTACTTTTGTCTGGTCCGTCGTGTTTTTTCTAAGGAATTCTCCCCAAGCAAAAAGAAGAGAAAGTCCAGCAGAAAAGGCAATCAGATGACTTGTTAGATTCCACATTGATGTTCATCTTTTAATCAATCGATTCGGTTGTAAAATAAAATCACTTGCCTCGGGTTCGTTCCGAATTAGAATTACGTTTGAAACGTGGATACCATTCATCGACAATCCTCCTTTTTGTGGGAAGGTAGCACCTTAGAAATCCATCTCCCGGTGGTCCTGACTGCCTCGGAAACTGGCAAGGATTGGACTTCTTTTTTTGAAATCCTAAAAAAAAGCCCCCCTCGTAAAGTCGCAGTTCATGCGGGTAATTTGGAAGAATCGGATTCTTCCGGAATTTCTCTTTTAAAATTAATTCGTCTGGAATGTGAAAATCGACGGATCCAATTCGTATTATTTGGATTAGGTGAGCAGTTCCAATACCGATTGAGTATTTCTGAAGATGATAGTAAAAGAAACAAAGAAACACTCGCAAATTCGCTCAGGAGATCCGAAAAGATTGGAAAACTGACCATTGACTCGTTGTTAGAGTTTAAATACCTAATTACATTTACTGGTGAACTTACTGTTTCTTTTTGGCGTTCTTTTTTACATCCTTCCAAAATTCGTTGGAAAGATACATTCCGTGTTGCGGAGTCAATGGGAGTGAATGCTTTCCCCATCATTGCGATGATTGGGTTTTTACTTGGGCTTATCATGTCCTTCCAGTCAGCAATTCCTATGCGAAGGTTTGGAGCAGAGATCTTTGTGGCAAACCTTGTCGGCCTCTCTTTATTTCGAGAGTTAGGTCCGCTAATGACTGCTTTTATTTTATCGGGTAGGTCAGGATCTGCATTTGCAGCAGAGCTTGGAACGATGAAGGTCTCTGAAGAAATTGATGCATTAACCACAATGGGCCTTCCTCCTGTTCAGTTTCTAATTATTCCTCGTTTGGTGGCGTCTCTTTTGATGACCCCGCTACTTACTATCGTTTTTAATTTGTTTGGTCTGATTGGTGGAGCCGTTGTGTTGATTAGTTTTGGATTCCCACTTGTTACTTTTATCAATCAAGTGAATCTTGCTGTGGGTCTTTCCGATATATTAGGTGGACTTTTGAAATCTTATTTTTTTGGAATGATCATTGCCTCTATTGGTTGTTATAGGGGATTAAAAACGGCATCAGGAGCTGGTGCCGTCGGGGAATCGACCACTTCCGCTGTGGTTGGTTCTATCATACTTGTTTCCATACTTGATGGAATTTTTTCCGTCTTATATTTTTACCTAAAAATATGAAAGATAAACCAATCATTCGAGTAGAACATCTAACAACGGGTTATGGCCATACTGTGGTTATGGAAAATATTTCGTTTGAAGTGAACCGAGGAGAAATTTTTGGAATTCTTGGTGGTTCTGGTTGTGGAAAGTCAACAGTTCTAAAAAATATGATCGGATTAACATCCCCGTTTAGCGGCCGTATATGGATCGACGAAGATGATATCGTTCTTGCCGAGGGAAAGAAAAAAATCGAGATCTGGAATCGGATTGGAGTGATGTATCAACAAAGTGCTCTTTTTGGTTCCATGACTTTACTAGAAAACATTCGATTGCCTTTGGAAGAATTTACAAAACTCCCACTTCCTATCATGAATGAAATTGCTATGACCAAACTGAAAATGGTAGGTCTCTTTCCTTTTGCTCATTTGTATCCAGCTGAACTTTCGGGGGGTATGAAAAAACGTGCTGCGATAGCACGCGCTATGGCCATGGATCCTGAAATTCTGTTTTTAGATGAGCCCAGCGCAGGCCTTGACCCCATTACCAGCGTGGAGTTAGACCACCTAATCATTCGTTTGTCGAGAACTCTTGGAGTTACTTTTGTAATTGTTACACATGAATTGCCTTCTGTGTTTACAATGGCTGACCGTGTGATTGTTTTAGATAAATCCAAAAAAGGAATTATCGCAGAAGGCAAACCAAAAGATTTGAAAGAAAAGTCGAAAGACCCATTTGTAAAACAATTCTTTAATCGTATCCCACAGGAGAGTTCCCCGTTATGAACCAATCGAGTAAAATCTATTTTAAAGTTGGGGTCTTCGTACTCGTTAGTTTTTTCACACTCATTTTGTTTTTGATTGTGTTTACTGCTGGAAATATTTTTCAAAGATCTGTTAGTTTAGAAACCTATTTTGATGAATCAGTACAAGGTTTGGATATTGGATCGCCAGTCAAACACCGTGGGGTTAAGGTCGGGACAGTACAAGAAATTACCTTTGTGCAAAATGAATACTCACATAAACTGACTGAAGATACGGAACTTCGTTACGGAAGATACGTTTTGATTAAAATGTCTGTCCCTGATTTTGTGAAGGGTGTATATGGTGATGATTTAAAGAGAACCGTTCAAAGGATGATCCAAAGTGGACTTCGCGTTCGGCTCGCCTCACAAGGATTAACTGGAACAGCTTATTTGGAAGTTGATTATCTAAATCCTGAAAAAAATCCACCTCTATCCATTGAATGGGAACCAAAAACCATTTACATTCCTTCTGCTCCAAGTACCATCTCTAGGTTTACTGCTTCTGTGGATAAATTTTTTGATAAAGTAGAGAAAGCCGATGTGGATAAAATCCTTTTGGGTGTAGGGGAACTCATTCGTAACTTGAACCAAACCATCCAAGAAGCAAAACTCGGAGACCTAGCTCGTGAATCAACAGGGTTACTTGTTGATCTTAGAAAAACCAATGCCGAAGTAAAAGCTCTCATTGCAAGTCCCGAAACACAGGGGTTACCAAAAAAATTGGATGCTTCCGTTACGCAGTTACAGACAACTTTAAAACGTTTGGACACTCTTCTTGCTTCAAACCAGGGAGACATTTCTACATCAATTGAAAACTTACGAATTGCTTCGGAAGACCTAAAAGAGGTCACTGCGAATGCAAAAAAATACCCATCTCAGTTTCTCTTTGGAGAAGCGCCAAACAAGTCTAAACTCTGGAAATAAATATAATGAAAACCTTTATCCGTTTTGTAATTCTTTTTGGGCTCACCTTTTTTCTTAGTCAATGTTTCGGTGTTAGTAAAACCTTTCCTGAAAAAAAGTTTTATTTAATTGAAACTGGTGAAACCAAACAGTTGTTCTCTGTCGTAAAGCCGAGAGCCTTCGTAGTACGTAAGGTTTTTATCTCCCAAAGGTTTGAAGGGAAAGAGTTTGTTTACCGCAAAGAAAATGCGGTTTATGAATCCGATTTTTATAATGGTTTTTTTATCCCTCCGGCTCATAACTTCAAAGAAGAATTTGTTCGTTCCCTATTAAAATCGGGAAATTTCGAATGGGATGCAAGTATTCATACCCGAGTTAATGTTACTCATTTTATTGAATTGAATCTGACACAAATGTATGGAGATTTCCGAACCAAAGAACCAAAAGCAGTGATTGAGTTTGAAATTGTTGTTTATGAAGACAAAGATTCGGTATCAACTCCGGTTTTTAGAAAAACTTATAAACAAAACCAATCTATAGAGAAAAAAGAACCGGAAGCTTTGGTTCTCGGCTGGAATTTGGGACTTACCAATACATTTAATGAATTGAATGCAGATTTGAGTGCTAAATTAAAATAAAACGAACGGGAAGGGATATATGAGACTCATTGAATCCATCGCACCTTTTTATTTTGTCCTTATGTTACTCGAGATACTTTACACTCGTTTCAAAAAAAAGGATTACTATTTTTACGAAGATTCTTTGGCCGATTTGAGTTTGGGAGTTCTTAGTCGCATCTTTGACGGAATGATTCTTCTTGGGTTGGTTTTCGTCTACAATGAGTTATACCAAATCTCTTGGGGAGTCGAATATCTTTCCAAAGTATTTTTATCCACCTCATCACCATTACATTGGATTTTTTTATTTGTTCTACTAGATTTTTTGTTTTATTGGGCTCATCGTTATAGCCATGAAATCAAAGTTTTGTGGGCATCTCATGTAGTACATCATTCGAGTGAAGAGTTTAATTTATCAGTAGCACTCAGACAATCCTTTGTTCGTAATATCGGAATTGGTTTGTTTTATCTACCTTTGGCTCTTCTTGGGTTTCCGGTTGAATCATATTTAATTATTGATGCACTGAATCGCACTTATCAATTTTGGGTTCATACTCGAACTATTGGAAAACTACCAGTTTGGTTTGAGTATGTGCTCGTCACTCCTTCGCACCACAGAGTTCATCATGCTATGAACCCAGAATACATTGATCGTAATTATGGTGGTGTATTTATCTTTTGGGATCGTATCTTTGGAACTTTTTGTGAAGAGAACAAAGAACCTCGGTATGGGCTGGTTTCCCAACTAAATACTTATGATCCAGTCACTGCTGAATTACATGTGTTTCGAGATTTGTTTTCGGATTTAATCCATACAAAAAACAAATGGCAGGGACTTGTTTCCTTTTTCTCTTATCCTTCCGTAAGACCAGACGACTTACAAGCCATAATTGACCGCGGAGTTCGTGATCCAAAGGTTTGGTTGGCTCACCACAAATGGACGATTGATCAAAAAACACGTGATCCGCAATACAGACGTAAGGCTGGAAAGGCAATGTATCGCCTTTTTCTCCTTTTTTCTTTTTTGGTCCCGACAGCCTTCACTTTATATTTTCTGAAACGAATGCATTTGTTTTCTTTAGGTGAAATTGCATCTGTATTTACGCTTTTAGTTTTTTCTTTTATTTCTTTGGGAAAACTCTTGGAAGGACACAAAAACTGGCTTCGTTTCGAGATTCCCAAGTATATTTCTTGGTTTGTGCTATTAGGCTATTTTTTCTTATAGTAGGAAGAGATGAAATATTTACATACAATGATTCGCGTTTTGGATTTAGATCGTTCCTTACATTTTTTTGTGGAAGTCCTTGGGTTAAAAATTATGAGAAGGAATGAACACCCTGAAGGTAAATTCACTTTGGTGTTTTTATCTACAGGTGAGGAAGATGCTTCTGAGATTGAACTTACTTATAATTGGGGACAAACAGAGCCTTACACAACCGGAAGAAATTTTGGCCATATTGCTTACGAAGTAGATAACATTTATGAAACTTGTGCGCGAATTCAACAAATGGGTGTTGTTATCAATCGTCCTCCGCGTGATGGTCGTATGGCATTTGTTAGGTCTCCCGATTTAATTTCCATCGAACTTCTCCAAAAAGGTAAACCTTTAGAATTATCAGAACCATGGATTTCTATGCCAAATACAGGTGAGTGGTAAGAATTGCAGAAAAAACCTAAAATTGCTATCATTGGAGCAGGTGCATCTGGTTGTTTTGCCGCGTTGCAGATTAATGACGAGTTACAAGGGTTATGTGAAATCCAAATTTTCGAAAAGTCAAAAGAACCATTAGCAAAACTTCGAATTTCCGGTGGTGGGCGATGTAATGTCACTCATAACCTTTTTGACCCAGAACTTCTTTCTGAAAGATACCCTAGGGGGAACAAAGAACTTCGTTGGGCTTTTGAAAGTTTCCAACCGAAAGACACTATCGCCTGGTTTGACAAAAGAGGGGTCAAACTCAAAGCCGAAGCCGATGGAAGGATGTTTCCTACAACGGATAGTTCCGATACCATCATCCAATGTTTTTTAAATGAATTAAAATCCAAAAAAATACCTATCCACTTTGAACAAGGGTTAGTTGGCATTTATTCCAATCAGGTTAGCGACAAAACCGTAGGTTTTCGAGTTTTATGGGAAGGGGGACTAGAAGAACATTTTGATTTTGTAATTCTTGCTACCGGTTCCAACCGAAAGGTTTGGAGTATCTTGGAAAAATTAGGACATACAATTATAAATCCTGTTCCTTCCCTTTTTACTTTAACATTAGAAAATACAGACTTAATCGAACTTACTGGTCTAGTAGTTCCTTATTCAGAAATCAAAGTTTTGCCTAAAGGTAAATCACAAAAGGGACCTATACTTATCACTCATTGGGGACTCAGTGGGCCTTGTGCCCTCAGGTTATCTGCTTGGGAGGCGCGAACTCTTTTTGAAGCTGATTACAAAGTAGATCTCTCTGTCAATTGGATAGGTGGAAAATCAACTCAAAACATCGAAGATGAGTATTTATCTAAAAAAGAAAAATCCCCTGCCGAAAAATTAACACCAGATCCTGAGTGGAAATTGCCATCACGATTTTGGGATTGGATTTTAAAGGAATCTAAAGTTTCGTCTAATAAACGTTACTCCGATTTTTCTAAAGCTGAAATTCGTAATTTAAGTCTTTCATTAACTCAAACCAAACTTCGGATGGTTGCCAAAGGAGTTTTTAAAGAAGAGTTTGTAACGGCGGGAGGTGTTTCCAGAAAAGACATTCAATTCCAAACAATGGAAAGTAAACAATGTCCTGGTCTTTATTTTACGGGCGAAGTGATCGATGTAGATGGAATTACAGGTGGGTTTAATTTTCAGAATGCCTGGACTACTGCAACAATAGCAGCCCGAGGCATTCGTAAAACAATCGTTACTTGATTTTATGGATTTGAATGAAATCCACCGTTTGTGCTACAGATCCTGGTGCACCGGATAAAATCACTACGATATCTCCTGATTTTAATTTTCCTTCTGACTTAAGTGTTTTGCTCATAAAAGCAATCATATCGGGAAACTTATCCATCATCGGCATAACGTAAGCTTCCACTCCCCAATACAATTGCATCTTTCTTGCAGTACCGAGGAAAGGTGTGAAAGAATAAATTGGTTTTAATGGACGAAACTCTGAGGAGAGAAGGGAAGAATATCCTGACCTAGTAAAGTTGATGATTGCTTTTGCGTTAATGGACCTAGAAATGGATTCAGCTGCACTTCCGAGAGCGGTCCGCTCCACTTCGAATTCGGAACGGTCCATACTTCTTAGATGTGATAAATAAATTTCCGACTCTTCTGCAGCTTGAATGATACTTGTCATGGTTCGAACTGTTTCGATTGGATATTTACCCGAAGCGGTTTCCCCAGATAACATCACTGCATCCGTTCCATCCATAACTGCGTTGGCAACATCACTGGCTTCAGCACGAGTGGGACGAGGGTTGTCAATCATCGTCTCTAACATCTGTGTGGCGGTGATGACTGGTTTCCCTTGTTGGTTTAGTTTGGTGATCATTTCTTTTTGAATGATCGGAACATATTGAGTGTCTAACTCCACACCCAAATCTCCACGCGCAATCATAATTCCATCACAATTATCGATGATCTCTTCAATATTCTGGATGGCTTCCGGGCGTTCAATTTTTGCTATGAGACCGGCATAACTATCTTTCATAAATTGGCGTGCCATTTCTAAGTCGCTTGCTCGTCTTACAAAAGAGAGCGCAATATAATCCACGCCGAGTGATAAAGCAAATTGCAGGTCTTCAATATCTTTTTCAGAAAGTGCAGGTGCTGAGATAGGTGTTCCCGGTAAGTTGATTCCTTTGTTGTCTTTTAATGTTCCGCCAATCACAGTTTCTAAAACTGCTTTCTCTTTTGTTTTAGATTTTACAACAAACGAAAGTTTGCCGTCATCAATCAAGAGTTTATGTCCGACATCGATATCATTTAAAATATATTGATATGTACAACCGATTTCTTCGGCAGTTCCTAGAAAGTCGGATTTATTATTGATGGCAATTTGGTCTCCCGTTTTGAGATCCAATGGCCCAGTTCCCAATTTTCCCGTTCTGATTTTGGGACCTTGTAAGTCAGCAAGGATGCCGATGGATTTGCCGGACTCTTGTTCGCATTCTCGTAACAATTCGAAGATTTCTTTGTGGTAGTCGTGGGTAGAATGAGAAAAGTTCATTCTTGCCAAATCCATTCCCGAATAGATGAGATTTAGAATGGTTTCACGGTTTGCAGATGCAGGTCCAATGGTGCAGATAATTTTTGTTCTTTTGTTTGGGATTTTGCTGTCTTCCGGCATAGACCCTATTCTTAGCTTTTTTGTTTTTTCCTGCAAGTAAATTGTACGGTTTGAATTGACTTGTGTCATTTTTCGCAAAAATATCATTTTAATGGCATCTAATGCATTCGCTCTTATCTACCATTCTTCGTACAATCTCGAATTACCGGGACATGTTTTCCCAGCTCATAAGTATTCACATCTTTATAACCGTGTCAAAAGGGATCCAGTTTATGCTTCCTGGGACATTCTGCTACCTAAAAAAGCAGAAGATGCAGATTTAGAACTCGTTCATACAAAAGAATACTTAGACGATCTGTTTAGTTATGAACATACATCTCGCACGATGTATTCAGAACTTCCACTTAATCGAAGTATTGTGGAAAGTTTCACATATGGAGTCGGTGGTACTATTATGGCAGCAGAACTATCTAAAAAGTTCCAATTTGCTTTTAATATGGGCGGAGGATACCATCATAGTTTTCCAGATAGAGCAGAGGGATTCTGTTATTTGAATGATGTAGCAATTGCTATACGGAAACAAAGAGAAACAGATCCTAATTCAAATGCACTCATCATTGACTTAGATTTGCATCAAGGGAATGGTAATTCCTATATTTTTCAATATGATGACAAAGTTTACACATTTTCGATGCACCAAGGTAATCTTTATCCAAAGAAAGAAGTATCTAACTTAGATGTGGATCTAGAACCAAATACCAAAGATGATGAATATTTAACTGCATTAGAAAAATCTTTAAATCAAATTCGAAAAGATTTTGATTCCAATATAATTTATTATGTTGCAGGAGCTGATCCTTATGAAGATGATTCTCTTGGAGAATTAAAAATTTCCATGAAGGGTTTGAAAGAACGAGATTTGATGGTTCGTAAGTTTGCTGAAACACTAAATGTTCCATGTGTTGTGACTTTAGCAGGTGGTTATGCTCGTGACTTCCGTGATACTGTCGAAATTCATTTTAATACAATTACTGCATTTGGTGAAAAGTAATGGGAGTTTTTTCCTCTACAGACAAAAAGAAAAATCAGGCTGATTGGTTGGATTTAGACGATTTGTCTTTAGTTGATGTATCAAAAGAATTAAATACTTCATTAAACATGGAGCCTAAATTATTCAATCGGTTCACTCATTATGAGGTAGAGCAGATGTTAGTTGGCGCTGGTTTGATTACTGCTGTTGAAAAACGTGGGTTCCATGATTCATTTATCGAGTTGGAAATCTTAAACGATTACGATAACCGAATTTATGTAAAATCTGCTAATAGAAAGATTTTAGTCCACACTCGGTTAAAGGTTTCTCAATTCCAGTTGAAAGGGGATGATGAACAATTTCCCATGATTTACATTGATTGGCTCCTCACTCAAAATATTAATTTTGAACCCGGTGATATCAAAAAAGAATTATACTTTGGACAAGAATATCCAGGACTCAATGTCTTAAATGAATTCACGGATTTCATTCGAGTCCTTTCGAAACGACTTGGTACATCTGGTGCTTTTAACGTTCCTGAATACTTTCATGATGCCGTTTTGTTTTCTCGTAAATTTCGTTTCATTGATCCTGAAAAAGAAGGAACCTTTCGTGCCCTTGTGAAAAATTTTCGAGGAACCAATCTTCGGAGTTTATCCTCCCAAATCCATCAGAACAGAGTTCGTTATGAAAATGGGGAACCTTACGAATGGAAGTATGGGGAGATGATTTCCTGCACAGATGCCTATTTAGAGAAAAAAGTTTTCCATGAGGCATATTTTAAGAAAGTCGAGGAAGTGAAAGAAAAACTAAAATTCACATTGGTCTCAAAATAACCCTCTAAAAAGCCGATACCTATAGTAGATGTCCGAATATTCTTTTAAACCCGAGATTCTAATCATAGATGATGATACAGAGATCTGTGAAACTTTGGAACTCATCATCAATGGATTGGGATATTTTGTCCGTTACTTTACAAACCCTCTCCAAGGTTTGGAATACTTCGAAGGCGAAAGAAATCCAATTGTGTTTTTGGACGTCAATATGCCCCAAACTTCTGGGCTTGATCTTTTACCTAAAATCAAAGCTTATGATGCCAAAACCCAAGTCCTGATGATGACAGGGGAACATGACATACAAACGGTTGTTTCTTCACTTTACCACCGCGCTTCTGATTTTATCCTAAAACCTTTTCATACAAAGTCGATTGAAGCTGCAATTTCCAGAGCATTTGAATATTATAATTTTTTAAAAGATAAAGAATCGATGGATGAGTCGATCAAACGAGATCTTCGTCTTGCGGCCAAAATCCAAACACGAACCATGAATTTACCTCAAATTGGTCATAAGATTTTTTCTGAGATCAAACCTGTAAGTTTTGTATCTGGTGATTTTTTTCAAGTCCTTCCTTTGGATGAAGACCGCACCTTAATTTTGATGGGGGATATTGAAGGCCATGGTGTAACTTCAGGACTCATTGCCATTCTTATGACTACCATTCATAAAGAATTGGTGCGCACTACAACTGTGTCACCTGCTGAGTTACTTTCGCGTTTGAATCGGGAACTTTGTAATGAAATTGGTACTCATAGTATGACTGCTATTAGTATCGTAGTCGATCATCCAAAGAAAAAAATTACTTATGCAAGGGGAGGTCATCCTTTTCCCCTCGTTTTCCAAAAAGAAACTCGTGCCCCTTTGATTCTGCAAGACCAGTCTGGTCAAATTTTAGGTATCCTCAAAGAGATGGAATTTGCAGAAAATGAAATCCAAGTAGAAGAAGGAGATATTCTATTTTTATATTCGGATGGATTACTTGCTTCAAGCACCCATCCTTTAGTGCAAACTCTGATTCAACTTCCCGGTGGGGCAACTAGAGTAGACAATATGAAAACAGAAATTACAAATTATATCCAATACTTAGAAACATCTTCTAAAGCATCGGACGACATATCTTATTTACTTCTAGAGATTTGATGTATTCCAAGTTAGTTTTGGTTGCCTCAGTCAGAAATTGACCTAGTATTTCTTTCGATTTAAAGTTCCCACTGTCAAATCCTTGTTTCCATTCCTTTCTGTGTGATTTCATTTTTTTTATGATCTCTTGTTTTTCTGGAAAGTCACAAAGTTTATTTGTAATCATCTCGCCTTTATAAAATAGAAAATCACCCTTCGCAAAAAATTTTTTATCTTCTTTGGTTAAACTATCGATATAAAATTTATTTTCTGTCACATAACTTTGAATAGTTGTTTTAGTCACGTCCCAAAGGAGTTCTTTTTCTGGATTTGACTTGTTGAGTGTGATTGCTGAAAAGATGACCATTACGGTTCCAAATAAAAAATTTGGGATCCATTCCCATTTGATGTCTTGTAATTGAATCCAATACTGATGGGCAAGAAAGGTTATAGGTAACCAATAAAATCCCATTAGATCCCAATCTGCAGGGAAACCTAATTGTGGATTGTGAAAAAAACCATGCAGAAAAAAAGCAAAACAAACAACGAGAATGGTTTTGTTTTCCGATTTATGAATAAAAACTTTCCATTCTTTTTTATAAGAGAAAAACTGATGGAGTAAAAACAAAGTTGCGATTGCGGCATTCCAATACAACACTGCAAGGATTTCCTTGATATGATTGAGTGATACGAGTCGATTTTTGGGATAAAAAGGCGGATGAATTAAGTGTGTACTATTACGATCAATAGCTGGGTCATGGAAAAATAAAAAGTATAAAAACCAAGGAATGAGAATACTTAAACCCAAAACAGCACAAAGGATTAAGTGTTTTAATTTTTTATCTTTTGGGGAATGTGTGTACCATAAATAAACTAATAAAATCACCAAATATCCAGAAACCAAATGAAACAACATAGAGAGAGCCACAATAGCAGTTGTTCCATATAACAAAAGATCATTGTCTTTTGGGTTTTGAACATATTTAGAAACAAAAATATATAAAAGAAGATGGCAAACTGTCACCAGTGTATAATTTTCAGCATATCCAAAAGTGAGTAAAATTCCACCTGATGAGAATAAGATGAGAATTGAAAGGGAATTTGATTTATGTTTTTTTTTGGCAGTCCATAAAAAACCAAATATCATTCCAATTCCTGCGAGTTGGGATAAAAATGTATATGAAATTCTTGGGTCCTCAGGGAAACCAAAACTAGAAAATAAATTTGTTATTTGGCTATGAAGGACCGTTTCTAGGATTTCATCTAAAGTAAATTGGAATCCAAAAAGTTTGGTTTCTAAGAGATTCGTTTCGAGTAATAAAAGTCCATCCCCCCAATCCATGTTCCGAATGGGAAATAATACTAAACAAATAAAGAATAAAAGTGCCAAAATCCAATTTTGGGGAACATAGGGTTTCCATTTTTTCACCAAATTGATGTTATGTTTTATTCCATATAGGGTAAAGGATTGGAAGAGGATAAAAAGAATAGAAATGAATAGATAAACATTTTTTTCGCCTGGAAGGAACCAAGGTTTTGTAGGAAGAAATTGGCAACCAAAAAGGAAAAGATAAGGAATGTATAAAAATACTGTTTTCATAAGGATTCTTTTGTATAATACTCTTCTGGGATTTCTTCTGCTGCAATAAAAGGAAAATGCCCTTTACGGATATTAAAAAACACAAGTTCTGGAAGGCTATAAAATACAGATTCTGTTCCTTTGGAAAACCGACTTCCCTTGTCAAATGGTGCACTGAATATCCCCACTCCAGTATATCCAATCCCGAAAACAGTATTGACCAAACCTAAAAGGGGGCGGTTCCATATTGTTTCTTCAGTAAAAAATAAAAAGGGATGATCGATAGGATTTGGTTTATAAATTTTTGAAGTTGGGACGAATCCATCTTTAAAATGTTTTTCGATATACCCTGTTATTTTTTTTCTCTTTAAGTTTCGGTAAGAAGGGTAAATATTTTTTTGTTTGGTACCTGGATTGGACTCGAGTTTCCATGCTGCCACCGCTGGTATAAAATTAAAACTCATCATCCCACTCGATAATGGATTCCAAATGGTTTCATTCCCAATACGACCCTCTGGAAACATTTCATTCATATAACGAAAAAGCTCTGATGTACAATTTTGATGGGTTAAATGGTAAGAATAAAGATTTTGAATTCCTTTTGTATATGATTCAAAGTTCTTTTGTTTTTTCTGAATTTCTGTTTCTTCTAACCGATCTCGATTTTCAAATTGTTTTTTATATGGATTTTGTCCTACCCAATTGAATTCGATTCCTTCTGGAGCAGATCCGGATTCTAAAAAACCTTGGTAACGAATAAGAAATGATTCCCAATTGAAAAATTGAATGGAATGATAGCCGGAAACAAAAATCTTTTTTTTCGATTGGAATAACAATTCGTATTCTTTCTGTTTGGTGGAAAAAACAGAGTCGGGTAAATCGATTGAGGGAAAATATTGAAACCCATCTAAGTTTTTTTTGGGGAAAATAATGGTTTTTTCTGCTATTGATTTGTTTGTATAAAGAATCCGTAGGAGTAAGGTCATCTCTTCCCAGTCGTTACAACCATTATCCAATACACAGGAACGTAAGTCTTGAACCAAACGGGTTAGATATCCTTTCCATATTTTGATCTCTGGTTCACTTAAATGAAACGCAGATCCATCCAATCGCAAAAAGGCAGGTTCGTAGAGTAAAACTGGATCCAAAAGAAACATACGAACAAAACTTCTTTTTTCTGCTACAGTCAAACGTTCTGTATCTGTTTGGATGCTATGGATAAGGCGGTATGGTGAGTCTGTTTTTGGTAATGATTCGCCTTCTGTTGTTAGTTGATTTGAATGGTTTACTTCTTTCCATTCGAGAATAGAGCGTTCCAAAATATCCTTCTCTTCTTTGGAAAAAGAAAAAAGATTGGGAATCGGAGAATCAGGATCAGATATATTTGTAAAATAACCAAATCCTGAAATGGGTAAGGTGGATTTCTCATCCCTTACTGAAGTAAGGGAGGTTTCCCATTCCTGTTCTAACTTTTTTTGGTTTTGGATATGGGTTTCTTGTACCAGATAAAGTTCATTCCATTTTTGTCGTAACAAACGTTTTGTTGGATCGGAAAGTTCCCATTCATAAAATTCTATATTTCGATTTTGAACCACTCCATACTGGAAACGAAAATCCTCCCATGTTTCCCGAACAATATGAAATATTTTGTCTTCAAAGGAATATTGTAAATGGTAAACCCGGTCACCAAATCGCAGTGCGGAATGTCCGCCACTAGACTGACCCGAATTGGAATCTATATATAAAAAACCATAGGGATTTGAATTTGGTTGTGAATGTAGAGGAAAAAATAGGAAAAAAAAGATAAGTAAAAAAAAGAAGGAATGGGCGGTTTGACTCCGCCCAAAGACGACCTGGATTATAGGTTGTACCCGTTTAAGATTAGTTTTGCGACGGTAACATTTTGTTTTGCTACATCGGCTGCGACTACTTTCATTTCTGAAGGAGAAAGGTTTGCTTGTTTCAATCCTTGACCAATAGCAATGTAAGTTGCACTGTTTGATCTCCAAGCCACAATACCATGAGATTTTGCGATTGCAGAGAGTTGGTTTTCCAATTCCTGTTTTTGGTTTTCATAACGAATTTGTAAGGCAACACTTGCGATTACATCTTCTTTATACTCATTCATTGCTTTTTCTTTTCCTTCATCGGAAATAGAAGAGATACTGTTCGATATGGATTTTACAAGGGCAGATGCTGAATCAGAAACTGATACACCCAAACGGCTTACACTACCAGAAGCAGAATCCAGGATAGAACAGTTGTTAAATGAAATCAGCATCGCCATCACGGAAACGATACTTAAATGTTTGATCATACGCATAAAAAAACCTCTTACGACGAATTGCAAAGATTCTAAGTCCATTTTAGGACCCGTCAATTAATTTTCTCGATCAAACAGATACAACAACGGAACCAAAAGGCGGTAAAGTGGTTTCAAAATGACCATTCACAATCCGAAGATCTACCATGGTCCCTGTCCAAAAATCTAAAAATGGGGCTTTGGTTTTGAGACCTTGGGGTATGGGGATCCGCACATTTTTTTCTTCTTCTGTTGGATTCCAAATTCCCAAATACCCCGCTGGATTGTAGAGGGCTGGTGGAAATTCTTCCTCAAATATACCAATGGGAACTGGAGTATACGCTTGGCATTCTCTGTTCAATTGGAATGCCTTTTTTAAAAGATCCAAACGATCGGTTTCTAACTTAGTTAGATCATCAGAAACAAGTAACATTCCACCTGACACTGCCATGACGGATGCCATAAGTTTGGTTTGTGTTTCGTTCATTTTGTTTCTTTTTTTTCGGACAAGTAAACAATCGGGATCATTCAACCAAAGATGCCTATGCATAGAAGCGCGAGTAATGTCGTTGATGAGGGCAGTTCTTGTAGATAGAGCATTTCTATCTTTTAAGAAAACGCGCAACTTTTCTGGATACCAAAACGGCGCCACATCACAAGAGATACGCATCCCATCAAAGATTCCCACCGAAGGTAACATGGGTGCACCACATCCGAGTAGGAAGGTATTTTTACCCACAGTTTTTCGAATGAGTTCGAGAGCATTTTTATATCTAGCTTGTGGCGATAAACTTTTGTTATATACGTCACCTGGAAGAAGACCCGCATAAAGAAAGTCCAACTTTAAATACGGATAACCCCATTCTTTGACAATTGTAGAAAATACTTTTTCAAGATAGTTTAGTGCCGTTGGATGTGTGATGTCCAGAGCATAAGTATAACCTTTACCCCAAAGTGGTTGGTAAATAGCAGGGACAGGTTTTCCATTTTGGTCTTTGAGGATGGCTTCAGGGTATTTGCGAAAGAACTCTGATTTTTTTCTAACAAGAAATGGGGCAAGCCAGATCCCGGGCCTTAGTCCCACACGTTTGATTTCATCGGCAAGGATTCGCATCCCACCAGGAAATTTCTCGTTCGGTTCAAGCCAATCGCCGATTTCTTTTTGGTATCCATCGTCAATTTGGAAAAATTCAAATGGAAGGTTTAGTTCTCTAACCTTTGTTAGATTATCTAAAATGGTTTTTTGATCAATTTTAGTGTAATAATAATACCAAGAACACCAACCTGTGGGAACTTTTTTGGGTAAATTTCCAGGGCCTTCTTTATTTCCAAGTTCTTCAAAGTATTTGGCAAGTTTTCCTTCTGGGTTCCCTTTAAAAGGTAGGACTTTGATTTTTGCAATGCTTAGTTTTGCATTGGGGCGAAGGTCTGGTAAACAATATACGTCATAAATTACTTTAACTGAAGTTACATTTCCCGAATCTCCGAAAACCACTTCAAATTTAGTTCCGAATTCTCCTTGTTCGATAGGAGCATACAAAATTCCATTTTTGGTTTCTTTGTTAAAAACAAGAGTTAGGTATTCGGAGAGGAACTTACCGACTTTGGATTCATGTTTGGAATAAATGTTTTCTTGTGAGTATTGTAAAAAAGATAAAAAGGGAGGTTTGTCTACGTTTGTGTTTTCCACTTTCCTCGAGATGGACCAGGATTGGTAGCCGTGTTGGAATAAGGAATAACCTCCCCCTTCAGGCAGGACGGATAGATCCAATTCCAAATGGTCCACGGAAAATCCCACTTCCGGTCTTGTCGATTCTCGCCAAATGAGTTTTGGACTGAGGATCGTTCCCGTTTTGGGATCGGAGCTGGAGGTAAGTAATAGTTCGAATTTTTTACATTCGGATTGGTAAACTCCTGCCTTAACGGGAAGGAATTTCGAAATAGTGACGGAATTATGAACTCTGTATTGAATTTTCATCTTGGAAAAATCTATTTGATGATTTTGCTAGGGTGGTTTCCATAGTAAGCCATTATGACCCAAAAACGTTCAACTATAAAACCAGTCGTCTTACAAGGAGATCTGAACGAAGATTTTTTTGAAGCCTTTAAAAAGGATGACCGATTGGCTGTGGATTGTGAAATGATGGGGCTCAATCCCAGAAGAGACAGACTCTGTGTCGTTCAAATTTCCGATTCCAAAAATAAAGTCGCTCTCGTTCAAATTCTCCCTGGACAAAAAGAAGCTCCTCATATCCAAAAATTATTTGAATCTAAAGACATCACAAAGATCTTTCATTTTGCAAGAATGGATATGACTTTTCTTCGAGCTAGGCTTGGGATCAAAGTACAAAATGTATTCTGCACAAAAATCGGTAGTAAACTTGCTCGAACCTACACCGACAAACATGGATTAAAGGAACTCATTCGTGAGTTTTTCGAAGAAAACATTGATAAAAAAAATCAAAGTTCTGATTGGGGAAAAAAGATCCTTACCAAAGACCAAGTGGATTACGCTTCTACTGATGTTCGGTTTTTAATTGCTCTTGAGTCTATCCTCACCGAAATGATGATTCGAGAAAACAGGTTTGCTCTTGCCGAACGTTGTTTTGCCTTTTTGGAAACACAAGTTGAGTTAGACCTTTTAGAAGTGCATAATCTGTTCGAACACTGATGGCAAAAAAACAACTCCCCCAATACCAATGTAAATCCTGCGGGGATACTTTTAGTCGATGGGCAGGAAAATGCCCCACATGCGGAGAATGGAATCAAATCGACGAAGTGGCCAATACGTCTACGGGTCGGTTTGATTCTCCTGTTTCTCAAAAACCCAAAGATAGAAGGTATACTGATCCAAAATCCATTGGTTCAGTGGTGAGTGATGCTCACATTCGGACAACGACTGGATTTAGCGAATTAGATTTGGTGCTTGGTGGTGGGATTGTTCCCGGCAGTTTGGTGTTAGTTGGTGGAGAGCCTGGAGTTGGAAAGTCAACTTTAGTTCTAGAGATTGCCAAAAACATTGCAAACGAAGGAAAGGTTTTGTACATTTCGGGGGAAGAGTCGGCTTCTCAAATTGGGCTACGTGCCAAAAGAATGGGTGTCACCTCAGAAAACATCTTACTTTCTTCTGAAGTGTATGCAGAAAATATCTCACAAATGATTTCGGACTTAAATCCCAAAGTGGTTTTTGTGGATTCCATTCAAACCATCTTGAAAGAAAGTTTAGTCAACCAAGCGGGGACCATCACACAATTACGCGAGTCTTCCCAAATCTTTTTAGAGACTGCCAAACGAACCTCAGTTCCCATTTTTCTCATTGGACATATCACCAAAGAAGGCCAAATTGCTGGCCCCAAAGTTTTGGAACATTTGGTCGATACAGTTTTGTATTTTGAAGGGGACCGGTTTAACTATTATCGAATTTTGAGGGCAGTTAAAAACAGGTTCGGTGCTGTAGGAGATACGGCCATATTTGAAATGGTATCCGGGGGACTGAAACAAGTTTTGGATCGCCATCGTTTGTTTATTTCTCCGGAATCAGAGGAAAGGTCTGGCAGCGTATTGTCTTCCGTGATGGAGGGATCTCGGGCAATTAGCGTCGAAGTACAGGCGTTAGTTACAAAATCCTCTTATGGACAAGCACGTCGTATGGCAGAGGGACTAGATAACCGTCGTGTGATTTTACTCTCTGCTGTACTTGAAAAATATTTAGGATTCCCATTATCCGAATCAGATATTTTTAGCAACCTTGCCGGTGGGCTTAGCATTGATGAACCTAGTCTTGATTTAGCCATTGCGGCATCCATTGCCTCTTCCTTTAAGGACAAACCGGTTTCTCGAGAAATTGGGTTTCTGGGAGAGGTGGGACTTTCGGGAGAAGTGAGAAGTGTTGGCCAAATTAGTTTACGATTGAAGGAACTCGCAGGCATTGGGATTTCGAAGGTATACATTCCACAAGGAAACTTTAAAGAAGTAGAAGGGCTTTTTTCTTCTTTAGAACTCACTCCTGTCAAACACTTGCAAGAGTTAGGTTTTTAAATCCATCCATTGGGATTCGGCCCCAAACTCTTCTTAAATGGATTTAGATATGATTTTAAATCAAACTTCACTTCCCCTTAGGGACAACTAGAGACTTCTTCAATTCGTAAATCATCATTGTAAACAGTGCCGGCACTGAGTGTGGGGGAAGCATACAATCCAAAGTGAGCTTGCTCCAATACACCACATCCGCCAGAAACATTCGCTGTGGAAATTAAAGTTCCATCCATCCAAACCTTGGCAATCCCACCTGCAGGAGAAAAGTCAAGACAGGTTGTTAATTTTGTCCATTGACGCTGCGGAAAACTAAGGGCTACATTTTGGTAAGTGTATATGTTTTGATTGTGAACGGGAACATGCATTAGATAAGCATAATTTTTTGAATCTATATTGATGAGAACCACTCTCCGCCAAAGGTCGCTGGGATCTGCAGAATAAGTAGCGAAACTAAACCAATCTGAGTTACTCGACAGATTTATATCCAAATAGACATAAAACTCAATTAAGGCTGGGGTTTTAAACCCACCTGACGGAAGTTTGTTGAGTTGTATTGTAGGATACCCTCTATGATTACAATTTTGTGGATAAAAACAAGAAGGTCCTGCTGCAAGAATTGATGCTTTATGAGAATAAGTACCGGTGCGTTTTTGTTCGCTACTTTGGCCATGGGTGGCAACCGATTGATAAGGAGAGGGAACCGAATAGAACGAAACAAATTCCGAGGTAGATTCAAAACTAGTTTGGAAGACCCTTCCATTTTGTGTTTTGTTTAGTTGATCACTTGTACAAGTGATGGTGGTTGCTGCTTGGTAGGCGAGAGCTGTTCCAATCAGAATGTCTTGTGTTTGGTTCTCTGTTTTCTTTTGGCACTGACAAAAAGTAAGGAACATACCGGAGCAGATTCCAGTCAGTAAAAATTTTTGAAATCGACTCATACCGATTCTCATCATCGGATGTAGACGAATTAAGTCCAGAAATCTCTCCGCTTTTTTCTTCCCCTTAGGCAGAACCCTTAGAATGTGTCCAATCTGTTTCGAAAATTCAGGTACAAACACTAATAAATTCAAAATGACACTATATGCGTACATTTTGACACAATTCTCTTGACAATTTCCGTACATTTCGTACAGGTTTGTAGATTGTTCAGAGGTGATTTATGAACTTTAAAAAAAGAAACCTTGTTTGCCTCATCGCCCTTCTTGTCTTCGCGACAGGAGTGCATGCTGGTGCAAGGAAGACAGTGTATCCGGTAGTATTTGCCCACGGGCTTGCCGGGTTCGACAACTTACTGGGATACTACTACTTTGGTAACGACTATGGTACCTTTGTCGGAGATCCTTGTGATGAGTTATTGGAAACAGCGTGTAATGGTAGCATCCATTCCGGACAAAAGGCATTAGCTGCCAGTGTGACTCCCTTCCAATCTTCGGAAGTGCGTGGAACTCAACTCGCAGACCGCATTCAAAACTATATGACCTCTACGGGAGTCACCAAGGTAAATATCATTGGTCACTCACAAGGTGGAATTGATGCGAGAAAAGCCGCAGCTGTTTTACGTGCCCGTTACGGAAGACAAGTGGTTCATGTAATGGTATCAGTGTCCAGTCCTCATAGAGGATCCCCAATGGCGAAATACATTTTAGACTTAGGTCCTGGTGTCACTTCTGTAATTGATGCCCTCGCAAAGATTTTTGGAAACACAATCTATGGTTCTGGAAATGATGGCGTGGCTGCTGCAAAACAATTAGTGTATAATGATTATTCTTCCACTGATGGTGTGACTACTGGAATGAAAGCATTTAACAATAATTATAATGTAGATGCTAATACTGCAAATTACTGGGGATCTATTATTACTGCACAAGACAGTCTTAATACAAATCCGGCACTGTTTTTACTGAAAGAAGGTTTCTACAATATAGACGGTGATGGTTATTGTGTAGATGATTGTGACAACGACGGTGCTGCGGGAAAAGGAGACGGAACCCGTGGAAACGGTGATGATGATGGTGTTGTCGGAATCAATTCTCAACAAATGGGAAATCGTTTGCAATACAACGAATGCGCTCTTTGTTTTGATACCATTACAGTCAATACAGGTTTAGGTTATGTTGGTAACTTAAATGCTCCAACATCAGCACAAATGACATCTAAATCTTCCGTTGTGAGTCAAGATCACTTGGATGTAGTCGGTGTTCCACCAGACACATTTAGCGAAGAAGAATTTTATGCATCAATCTTAGAGTTTATCGTAACCAAAGGCGGTTAATATAAGATACGTTGGCGGTAAATATTTGCCGCCAACGGTGCTTTTGTCCAAAAATCAATTTACACTCATTCATTTCCATTATGATTAAAAATAAAAAAATCTTATACATTGTTCTAATATCAATATCCGTTCTTTTCATCGGCATCCTTTTTCTACGTTCAGGAAAAGACAAAAACCAAAAAGACTTTGAATCCATCTTAACAGAAGGAAAAACATTTGATCCTCGCGAACTTCCTTCTTTGCCAGAAGATTATTCCGATCACAAATTAATGGAATACTCCGTTGAGGAGATCGCAAGGATTTTGCAGGAAAAATATGGAAAGAACATCGATAATCCTGCAGTTCAAATTGCGATGATTGAAGAACTTTTGAAAGACCTCCCCAAACTTTATCCCAATGATTGGGTTCGCGTACTAAATCAAATTCTTGGGTATGCTTTCCCAAATAAAGTTTTGGAACTAATGCGAATGTCAGAAAATCTTTATAACTATAATAAGTTTAGAGAATCAAACATGAGCAAGGTGGGACTTCTGTCTGACGAAGCTAGAAGACAAATGATTTGGAAAGAAAGGTATCGTTTGTTTGGAGAAAAGGCTGATCAGATTTGGTCGATGGAAAAGAAAATGACTACCATTGGTGATACTTTGAAACGAATCAAAGAAAGTCCTGCTGGAAACTTAGATGCCAAACTCAGTAATTACTCGCAAACTCTTAAGGAACAATTTGGAAAAGAATACCCGCGTATTATGGAAAACAAACGTGAACAATTTACCGAAGGATTTATGGTCTCTGTTCAAAAAGACCTAAAGATACTTTCTTTTGGTGAGCGGAAGTCAGCTCTCCGGGAGATTCGTGCAACCATGGGTATGGACAATGCGGCTCTCGGTAGATGGGATGCATTAGAAGAGGAAAGGGAGAAAATCTGGCAAAACCAACAGAAGTATTCAGAAAAACGCACCCAACTTTCCTCCAAAAAAGGGGGGATGAGTTCGGACGACGAAAGAGAACTGGATTCCTTACGAAAGAAATTCTTCGGAGAAGAGGCGGAAATCATCAAAAATGAAGAGGCAAGTGGTTATTATAGGGCCCAAGAGGAGAGGACATACGGTGTCAACTAAGAACATTGTTCCGAAACATTTGACTTAAAGTTGCCATAAGTTATTGACTCATGTCATTCTTATGAATTTATATTGTAAAAAACATAGAAAGTTCAGGTGAAATATGAAAAAGAAAATCTTGATTGGGTTTTTAGCGACCCTTCTCTCCGTTCCCACCTCCGGTCTGTTTGCCGGTCCTCTTGATGGTCAGTGCATTGCACTTGTTCATGGAATCCTTGGTTTTGATGATACCCAAGGTCTCGCTGGCGGACTTGTGAAGTACTGGGGAGGCCTTGACGGTTATCTTCGTAGCCAAGGTGCTAAAGTCACCACTCCTGGAAGTTCGGCTACCAACTCCATTCCTACTCGCGCTAGTCAAATTCAATCCGCAGTGAACACTTGGATGACAGCAAACGGTTGTTCTAAGGTTCATTTGATGGGCCATAGCCAAGGTGGACTTGTCATTCGTTATATGGTATCCAATCTTGGATTTAACGGAAAAACACAAACAGTGACTACGATCAACTCCCTTCACCAAGGGGCTCCAATGGCTGATATCGTTCTTGGCGTCATTCCAAGTTGGTTACAACCTTTCGCAAATTCAGCACTCAGCCTACTTGCGAAGTTAGTTTACCGCGACGGACGTCCACAAGATGTAATCGCAATGGGAAAATCACTAACAGTAAGTTACGTGAAAACTTTTAACACAAACTCACCTAACAAATCAGGAATCAAATACTACTCTTATGGTAGTGAAATGGCTTGGGCAGACCTCGTTCAACACCCAATTATGGCACTCACTCACCCAATCACTTGGGCAGGTGGATTGTTTTATGGTTTAGGTGGTGGTAACGATGGTGTGGTTCCATTGAACTCTCAAAAGTGGGGAGCTTGGAAAGGAACACCTTCTTCTTATTGGTTTGCAACAGGGATTGACCACTTACAAGCTACAAACTTGGCTTGGAGCGGACAAAACTACTATGATGTGCAAGGTCACTACTTAAACATCGCAAAAAACGCAAAAGCTGGTTTATAAAAACCTCCTACAAAAGCCGGATATCTATCCGGCTTTTTTTATTCCTAAACAATTTCAAATCTTGATTCCACATTAGGTTTTTATACAATCAGAATGGATTTTAAAAAAATTATTATCATTATAGTTATCGTTCTTATATTTTTCTTGGGTATTCTTTACTTCTTAAAACAAGATTCTTCTTCACAATCGAAACAATCACTGAGTCCAGAAGAACAAATGGCAATGGATAGGATCTCACCTCTCGGAACGGGAGAAGGTTTTTGGGATGAGGCCATCTCTCCTTTTCGCGAGGATCGGACTAAACCTTATTTAGAATTGTTAGAGGAACTGAAATCAGGTAAAATCAATTTTGTTTGGGAAGTTTGGGCACTTAGACGTAAGTGCAAAGCAGAATATACACCAGACCAATGTAACGCTACTATCATCGCTTATATTGAATCTGAATATGAGTCACCAGATAAAGAAAAAGTAAAAGATTTGTTTTTATCCTATTTTCGTTACGAAGAAGAATACAGGAAATGGGAGCAACCAACGGATTTATCTTTTGTAGAATTGTATGAAAAAATCAAAGCGAAACGTAGGGATGTCCTAAACGATAAAGCTGATTTGATTTTTGGAATGGAAGAGTCCCAGGTTTCTTTTTTAGAAGGGAGTCAAAATTTTATCAAACAATCGGCAAACTTACCTGCGGAACAACGCGTAAAACAATTTGAAGACCTAAAGAAAAAAACATACGGAACCTATTACGATGCCCTCGTGTCCAGAGAAGATAAGTTTGATCACTACCAAGTGGAAATGAGTCTTCGTGATAAAGAATTTAACGCAATTACTGATCCAAAAGAAAAAGAAAAATATCTAAATCGTATTGAAACAAAATATTTTGGAAAAGAACGTGCAACTAATTTGGCTGAGGAAAGGGCAAAAGAATCAAAGTTTCATGAGTCGATTTCCAAATACGAATTGAAAGAGAAGGAATTTTTGAGAGAGAATGCCGGTTTATCCGCAGCCGAAAAAGAAAAGAAACTCAAAGAAATTCGGATTCAATTTCTTGGTTCTGAAGAAGAAGCGGATGCTTATATCAGAAGAAAGAATATAGAAGAAGCGGGAAAATAAACTCCCGCTTTTTTATTAACTACCAGGTAGATTTTAGTTAGTCGTTTTTACTTACCTTTTGGTTGTTTGGAGTGGGTTCCGATTTGTATTTTTCGTAAGCAGTCATTGTGTCGATGTATTCATTTCCTGCATTCCAAACAATAAATCCATGTCCTAGAGAATCTTTAGCCCCTTGCATTTGTACTTTGATATAATCTGTATAACTTAGTTTACTTGGGCCTACCATCATATTAAAACCTTGTACCCAGGCGATGGCTTTGGTTCCTTGTTTGGCTCTTTTGACCGTAAGATCTAGTCCATCTTTGATGGTTCCATAAGGATCTGCTACACGTTTGGTTAATCCATAAAAATGTGATGGATACAACATAGGATAAAGTCCGTTTAATTCTTCACTAAACGGTTCCACTTTTTGCCCAATCACATCGTTTTCAATGAAGGGAACTCGGCCAAATATGTCAGCGCTCCAACGAGTTTCTTTGGAACAACTGTCTTTGGTTTTTTCCTTATGGTCTTTTATGATTCCAAGAATGGATTCGTAACGTTTTTCGTAACTCATACTGAAGTTGGTTCCGCCATCTGCATAACGAATGTAATCTAATTGAATTTCTGGGAACCCTAATTCACAAGCCTTACGAATAGACTTTTGAATGGATGCCACTAGGTTTGTGTTAGGTGTCTTTTCTAGAAGCCCACCTTCAAAGTTGACCACACGTGCGACCATGTAAAAGCCAAGTGCCTTTGCTTCCGCTACCTGTTCTGGAGTTGGAGGGTGTGGTTGTAGATCAACGATAGCAGTGTTCATTCCTGCATCTTTCATCACTTGGAAAAGTAGACTCCATCGTTTTTTATCCCGTATGGTTTTTGTATTGATATAGAGTCCCTCAATAAAATCAGGAGTGATCCCAGAAGAGTCTGCATTTTGCCTTTTTTCGACTTTAGGTGTCGATTGGCAGGAGATTAAGAATAGAAGTAGGATGGAGACGATGAGTTGTTTCATGGTAGTAATGACAAGATTTTGACTACGTTCGGAAAATTCAAATCGAATCGATTGACGAAAATGACTGACTTTCAGAAAATTTGGGCATGTTAGAAATTTCCAATGACTTCAATTTAAAATCTTACGGTCGTTTCCCAGAGGATTTATCGGATCCAAAAAATTTTAAAGACCGTATGGTGGAAATTTCCCGCCTTTTCCAAGCAATGGGTGAATCCTATTTACAACATCTAGGTGATGATTCCAAAATCAGTGGATCTGAGAAAAAAAATCTCATTGAGTTTTTAGAGAATATTTTACTCGTCCTTGTCATGCTCCGTAAAATCGATTTTACACCAATTGATGAAGAAACCTACATTCGTAAGGATCGAGGTTTATTTGAACTAAGGCTTCGGTTTACAGAAGGATCAGTTTGGGAGCTGACTGGTTCCATAAAACCAGAATACAAAATGAAACAAAGGATATTCAAAGAATGGTTCAATACAACCTTTTCGACAGAAATCAAAACTTTCTACGCAGTTTATGGAAACGCCGGGATGGATAAGGTCATTACTCCGGAAGAAAAAATTCAAATTACAAAACAGATTGACCGCATCATTGCAGAAATTGTGGAAATGATTGTGTATATCGAAAGATTTATGTTGTTTCAATAAATGATTCTGGAGGGGAATTTGATAGATTTATGGGCTGACCTGTTTATTTCTATTGAATCAATAAATCAGTAGAACTGATCCCAATCCTCTCTACAAAACAATATTTTCTAATTCAGAATCAGTTGGAGGATAAATGAAATCATTAAAAACAGGTATTACTTTTCATGAAGAATTTTTAAAACACAATACCGGTCTGGGTCACCCAGAAACTCATGGAAGATTAGAATCGATACTGGATCATTTATCCGATTTACCTTCCAAAAATTTTCTTTGGAAAAAAGATTTTAAGGAAGCTCCGCTTTCTGTGATTTCTTCCATCCATGATCCGAATTATGTTCGTTCGGTGGGGATAGCTTGTGACGAAAAAGGGAATGGCTATTTGGATGGAGACACAGTTTTTTCTCCACGTTCCTTTTATGCAGCGAGTCTTGCCGTTGGTGCTGGGTTATACCTAGCCGATGAAGTTCTTTCGGGCAGCTTGGCAAATGGAATGGCACTCGTTCGGCCTCCAGGTCATCATGCTGAGTCGGATCATGCGATGGGATTTTGTATTTTTAATAATATAGCAATCACTGCAAAATACCTTCAGTCCAAAGGAATCAAACGAATTTTGATTTTAGATTGGGATGTTCATCATGGAAATGGCACACAACACCAGTTCTACGATGATGATTCGGTTTATTTTGTATCACTCCACCAGTATCCTTTTTATCCGGGAACAGGGGCCTTGTCGGAACGGGGAAGAGGGAAAGGATTCGGATCCACTCTCAACATTCCATTGGCCAGAGGTGCAGGTGAGTCTGAATATTTATCTCACTTTTCTTCCATACATAAGGAGATGGAAAAATTCCAACCAGAGTTTGTTTTGATTTCGGCTGGTTTCGATGCCCACAAGAAAGATCCGTTAGGTGGAATGAATTTATCTACTTCTACGTATATTAACTTTACTAACGAAGTAAAAAAAATCGCTGATACTTATTCTGGCGGTAAAATTGTTTCCTTTTTAGAAGGTGGTTATGATTTCCAGGCGCTAGCAGAATCAGTAAAAGTACACTTGGAAACCTTGGCGACTTAGCCTTCTGGTGTGAGTCCCAATACAACTTTCACCCAATGTATTAGTGGTCTGGCGCTGATGATGGAAAAATGATTTTGTTTGTTTAATTCCAGTGTTCGCAATGAAGGATTTGTTTTTTGATTAAAGACTTTATCTGTTAAGTAGGTAAGACTTTTTTTCTCTACAATCCCATCTCCAAGAAAGTTTTGCAAAGGATTCTCTGCTCCTTCCATAAGAGCATAGGCTTGGTAGGCATCCATATCATCTAGTTCATTAAAATAGGTTTCTCCGAAGTATCCAGAAATGGTTTCTATCCAACCTTTTTCTTCTTTTCGGATGAGTCCAAAGGACAGGTCCTTAATGGCATCACTGCGAAGATTTCCTATCATACCAATGATTTTAAGTGCCACATTCGGACTTTTTTCAAATAAAAATCCGAGCCAAAATCCAATTTTTTCTAGATACGAACCTTTGTTTGGTGCAGCAATTAGAATGATTTTCCCAAATTTGGGGAGCCATTCTTTGTTTTCAAGTTTTGCATGGTAAAGGCAAGATCGAAAGATAAGACATCCCAAACTATAACAAATGATATCTGGTTTGATGTTTGGATCTTCATTAAAAAATACATCCAACAGGTGCATGAGTTTTTTCCCATTTTCATGAATAGGAAGTCCATGATTGTATCTCAAATAAAATGGATAGTACCCTTGTTCTTGTAATTCTGTGGCGAGGCCAGGCGAAGTAATTTTTCTTTCTTTATATTCCACAGTTTGTTCCTGCCAAACGGTTTCATCTGTAAATAGTCCAGGAAGGAAGAGAACGGATTTAGTTTTTTTTGATTCTTTGAATTCTGCGATCGTTTCTTTCGCGGTGATGTCTTTTCCAATGGTTCGAAAACTCATATCAATCTTTGTGAGTTTGAATTTTTGATTATGAGAACTTCCAAGGATACTTGATACCATACGGTTATCAAACACCATATCATCACTTTGTTTGGCGGTGAGTTCCACTTTGAAGATAGCTTTTTCGAAGGCTTGGTTTGTTTGTTCTATTGTCTTTTGCAGGTTCTCATTGGATTTGTGGCCAGTCTCTTTGACCTGGACTCCCGCTTTTTGTAAGGCATCTCTCCATTCTGGTTTATAAAAAAAAGCATTGGAAAGTAAATCCAATCCTCCACCTGCGCTCGTTAGGCTTCCTTTGACTAGGAATTGTACCCCTTTCAGCAGGGAATCGGTAGTTTTTTGTGTGAGCGAGACTGTTTTTCCGGCTAGGGAGTTGATGAGGATTTGGATCACGGAGAAAAATTGTAACTCAGTTTCTTGGGAAAGCGAGTGAAAAAAGTAAGTGAGTTACCTTTTCGAGTGGGTGTCGAAGTCGTCTATGTGCAAAAGGGAATTGGGTGGTAAAAGAAACCGTCGGCAATTGGAAACGGAGGGAACTACTTTGGAGAATGGGAATTGATTGAAAGGAGCTGAACGAAGGTCGAAGGTGCTGATGATCGAAGGCTCAAATGAGCCAAAGAAGATTGGGGGTAGGGCCTGGTGGTTTCGGCCGGAGATGTCGATTGAAACGAATTTATGACAGAAAGTATAAGTAATCTAAAAGTCAGTCAACATTGCAATCGAGTGGATTCGGAAAGTCGGTGAAAAAAGTAAGTCAGTGAATTTGGAAAGTTGGTGGAACAGGTGAACTACTGACAAAAATCCAAGAAAGTAAGAACTTGTATCGCTCTAAAAGTAATGTGGGTAGATTTTGAAACTGGATTTCGAGATTGTTAAGTTGGGATTTTACTTTCTATATCACTCGGATTGGAGAAAGGAACCAACAGGATCAAATTAGAATTTTTATTGTTCTACACAAAGTAGGTAGTAGGTAGCGGAGCAGCTTCTTCCACTACCATTCCGAAAGGCACCATAATTTGTGCTATTGGATGCACCGACACGCCCGCCGTCACTTGTTGGAGAGGTATTCGTACCATCAGTCCAATCGTTACAACTGTTTTGCGTTTGTGCAGTTGCCTCTTGCCAATAGTTGGTTTGAGCAAATCCAGTCCAAAATTCTTTAGTCGTTCCCGAATCAAAAGAATGGTTTAGATTATAAGGATTGGTCGTGAAGTTACCAGATCCATCTACCGGTAAAATTCCTGCGGCATTGGGACTCAGTAAACTTGCTGAATCATTTGCACGAATGTAAATCCTTCCCGATTGAAAAACCCAATCTATATTTTCTCCAACTCCACCACCACAGTTATCTGAAGAACAAGACCTTCTATTGGTTCCATCTGTAAGCATTGCTTTATAAGTTCCCGTTGCCGGTTTGTTTGTGTCCGCATTACATTTTAAGTCAGCACCAGCTGGTCCATTGGCTGCGGCTCCTTGTAAGTTTCCGCCAAATGTCGCTGCGGTGATAAATACCTTATATACAGTCGGTTCGATTCGGATGGAAATATTTTCGCCATCAGATTCGGATCCATTAGTCGCAGTAATCGTATATGTCGTTGCCACTTGTGGATCTGCCGGCGTTCCTGAAATCACACAAGTGCTTGTGTTCAAACTGAGGCCGTTGGGAAGTGCAGGTGCCACCGAACAAGAAGTATGTGAAAAACTAATAGTCGGTGTGAGTGTCGGCGCAACTACATCTTCCTGAAAAATAAACGAACTGCCAGTATAAACAATATTAACGTTTCTATGGGTGATGGGAATACTTCCAGAGACACCGTTATAATATGTGTCTGTACTGGTTGCTGTGATGCTGAGAGAAGAGGAGTCTATAATTTGGGTAGCAGAAGCCAAATTGACTGCTTGGACTACATTGTAATTTGCGGGTGTGAATGTCAGAACATTTGTTAGTGGGGAGTTTGACCCATTGACCTGCAATTTCGATGAAGTAAAGGTTAAAGTAATTGTAACGTTGGCAGTCGGCAGTTTCACAAGAGAGATTCCGAAGTTTTGTGGTGTTCCGTAGGTTAGGGTGACACTGGCACTCGATACATTTATTTTTGCCGTCGTTGGAATCGCAATCGTAGTGGAAGTCGTTGTTGTAGGATTCAGCCCATTGATCAAAGTGAAAAGTAACTCATCTCGGGGATTGACTTGGTTACAAGAAACCATCCAAAGAGAACAAAGAAAGGAAACTAATAGATGAATGCGCACGTCTCCCTCCTCCCAGTGTTAAAAACAAGTAAGTGACTTACCTTTTTCAAGTATCGGAGAAAGAAAACGGGTTACAAGTGAAATTCTTGGCTTAAGTAATTGGACGTCCGATCTTTCAGTACATCTCCTAGAAGATTACGTCCCATCTCACTGTCTTTGAAGCTCACAACAGTGCGAATGGAAAATACGCGAAGGGCATCGGAAACGGAAAGTGTTCCGTCGGCCGAATCTTTACGCCCAGAAAAAGGAAAGGAATCTGGCCCCCGTTGGCACTGAGCGTTCCAATTCACTCGGGCCACTTGGTTTACCAATACATCGATTAGTTTGCCGATTGTTTTTGGATCCTTTCCAAAGATACTAGCTTGTTGGCCCATATTGGATTCAAAGATATAATTTAACGGTTCTTCTACAGAAGAGAAAGGAACAATTGGAACGAGTGGCCCAAATTGTTCTTCATGATACAAACGTGTGTTTGGTGAAACAGGAGAAAGGATTGCTGGAAACATAAACGATTCATTGATCTCGCCGCCACCAGGATTTAGAATTTTTGCACCATGGGTCACTGCATCGTCCAAAAGTTCCTTTAACCATTTGGTTTTTCCTTCTTCCGGGAGTGGGGTGAAATTGACTCCAAGATCCCAAGGCATTCCTGCCTTCCATTTGGAAAATTCTTCTAAGTATAGTTTTGTAAATTCATCTAAAATATCTTTGTGAACAAATAGAATTTTGAGTGCGGTACATCGTTGTCCATTATAAGAAAGTGACCCGGAGAGAATTTCAGGAACCATTGTTTTTAAGTCTGTATCAGGTAAAACAATTGCTGGGTTTTTTGCATTTAGTCCTAAAACAGATCTTAGGCGGTTGAGTTTGGGATGTTTTTTAGTGATGAGATTGGCAGTATGACTCGACCCAATAAATGCAAAAACATCAATTTTGCCAGATTCCATAATCGGAGAAATTACTTTGGCACCATCACCATACACGGTATTAATCACACCAGGTGGGAAAGCTTCCTTAAAACATTCAAGAAGAGGTTGTAGCAACAACACACCATACTTTGCCGGTTTGAAAACAACGGTATTTCCCATAAGGATGGCTGGGATGAGAGTGCAGAAAGTTTCATTCAACGGATAATTGAATGGTCCCATACAAAGAACCACACCATAAGGAGAACGTTTGATTTGTGCAATGAGTCCACCTTCTTTGATATAATTTGCTGAACTTGTTTCGAGTTCTTGTAATGATTCAATTGTATCTTCTAGGTATTCGATGGTTCTCTCAAATTCTTTTATGGCATCTTTTTCTGTTTTGCCAATCTCCCACATAAGAAGTAAAACAATCTGGTCTTTTTTTCCTTTCATGAGAGTGATGAACTTTCGAACTGCTTCGATTCGTTCTTTGGGAGTGGCAATGGGCCAAACACCTGTTCCGTGGTTATAGGCTTTTACGGCAGCATCAAGTGCAAGTAAACTTTGTTTTTCATCAAAACTTGGATAGGATCCTAAAACCACTTGTTCCAATTTGCCATTTTTGTTCAGAAAGATGGGCGATTTTACAATTTGAGATTCACCTTCCCAGATCTGAATTTCTCCACCGAGTAGGTATTCTTTTTGGTGGATGGGTGTAATGCGGTAATTTTCTGGAATGGAGTCTTCTGACGGAAAAACAAAGCTCATGATCCATGAATCGAATGGTAAGCTGACTAAAAAAGCAACATTTTACGGAAAAGATCTACCGATATAAAAAATATGGAACCATGGATGGACCAGAACAAAGAAGAGTGGGAGACTTTGACCTTACGACTTTTCCGTCGTGTGGAAGAATTGGAAACACTTATGTCAGAAGTGCAAAGTGACCTAGTTCGGTACCGAGCGATCCGCGAAGAATGGTATCATTGGCATAGTGCTTGGAAGGAGGAATACGCCAAACGAGCCGTCGGCTGACTTGGAAAAATCGTTTTCGGTAGGACCTCTCTTGGAAAATTAGTCCTATCCCATTCGAAAAAGGAATTCCCATGGCCGAAAAACCTATGTCCCCCTTTGGTGAGTTAGCTCCCAGCACACCCGCTTCTCTCTCTGACGTTAAAAAGAACATTTATGGACGATACCTCGAAGAATTCAATGTAGGTGATATCTACGTTCACCCTCGTCAATTCACAGTGGACAGAAGTTTTGCCCAAGAATTTGCCACTGTGTTTATGGATGCAAACCCACTTTATCTTTCTGCTGAATATGCAAAAGCTCACGGATTTGCTGACTTACTCGTTCATCCACTAATGGTGTTCAACTTAGCACTTTCAATTGGTGTTCAAAATAACAGCGAGAAGGCGCTTGCAAACCTCGGTTATTACAACGCACAATTTTTATTACCTGTTTATCCAGGAGATACTCTTTCTTCTCGAACTAAAATTTTAGCAGTGGATGACAAAGGCCCTGAAAAACCAGGAATCGTTCATGTAAGAACACTTTGTCTCAACCAAAAGAATGAAGTGGTTTTGCAATATGAACGTAAAATCATGATTTACCAATCCAATGGAAAACCAAAAGGCAATCCAAAACCAGGTGATTCTTCTGCATTCTTTCCAGAGTCAAAAACTCCAGCACTCAAACTTCCAACTCTTAAATTCCCAACAGAGATGAAAGACGTAACTTGGGGACATACTTACTTTGAAAACTTCAAACCAGGTCAAATCTATGTTCACCAAAATGGAAGAACCATCACTGACGAACATGTCCAATGGACATTTCGCGTAGGAAATACTCATCCGCTACATTATGATAAATTGTATTCCGCAGGAATCTCTGGTCCTATGGGTGGAGAACCAGTGGTTTACGGTGGACTCGTATTTGGTTGGTTAGCTGGTATGGCATCACGTGATATTTCTGAAAACGCAATTTGGGAACTGGGATTCACAGAAGGATACCATACACAACCTGCCTTTTCTGGTGACACAGTGACTTGTATTTCCAGAATTTTAACCACTGAAGACAAAGGAACTGAATACGGAATCCCTGCGGGTGAAGTTCAAATCCAATTCATTGGTTTGAAAAACATCAAAGCAAACGATGCATTGGACAAATTCGGTGCTGATCTTTTCCTCAAAGAAAACGATAAAAAGAAATTAGGAAAAGAAAAAATTCCAGAGAAAATCTTCGAAATCGAAAGAAGATTGATCATCAAAAAACAACCATAAGGTGAACCAATGAAAGTTACCATCCCCAAAAGAATTCCGGACATGGAAGACATCGGGGATGGTGTCTTCAAAATTGTTCTACCGCAACCTTTTTACGCTCCCAACAATATATATCTATATCATGGAAATGACGGTTTGACCTTAATCGACTCAGGTTATATCGAATCCATACCGATGTTACAAGCATCCCTAAAAACTAGGGGATTTTCTTTTAAAGACATTCGCCACATCATTTACACTCACAACCATCTTGATCATATCTCTTCTTCTTTGGTGTTGAAGTCCTATGCTAAAAACGTAACCTATTACGGTTACCGTGCCATGGCAGATGGAGTGGGAAATTATTTAGAATCGATGATGCTTTTTGAAGAGGCTACGGAAGATCTATTTCATAAGGCATTTGGCGATAAAGAAGAACTGGATCGGATTTTGGAAGAATCACGCAAAGGTTGGCGTCAATTTTTTAGTAAATTTGGTGAAACCAAAAAGGGGGATCCTGTTTTAAGAATTGATGTCCCGATCGACCATAACGACAGTTTAGAGTTAGGTGGAAGATTATTCCGATTTTTGTATACACCTGGCCATAATTTATATCATATCACTCCTGTGGATCCTTCTACGGGTGTTTATTTTTCAGGGGATCTTATCATTGCCAACCTCACTGCCATTTATTCTGAAATGGATGGAAGTTTGGGTGATTATTATTTTACACTCTCTAAACTTTTGGAAGAACCCATCAAACGAATGTTACCTGCTCATGGTAACGAAATTGAAGATCCCAGGAAAACCATCACTCTTGTGAAAAAAACATTGAGCATTTTGGAAAAAGGAGTTCTTCGACGCCTTAGAGAAGGGGAGTCGGATCTAAAGGTGTTAATGGAAGCTGCCATTGGAAAAAAAGTCCATAATGGTGGTCATTTACCAACCGCTTTAGGGCTTGTATACAGTATCATTCAGAAATTAGTTTTAGAAGGACAAATTCGAATCGAAAAACGAGAAAATGGATACGAAATCTTTCATATTGTAAACTAGTCGCTATTTTACGATTTATATATCTGAATCAATTTTGATGGATTTGAGTTCCTTGAATTGAAGGTAGTTGCCAAACTTCGGTTTGTTTTCCTTTCCAAATCAAAAATCCTTTTTGGTTTTCGAATTCTTTTTTATATTCTAAAATCCTTGATTTAGGCCACAAAATTTCGTCTGTAAATCCTTCCGCCAGTACCATATAACAGACATTTGCTGTTTTGCAAATCGACCTCGAATTTTTAACTTGTTCTAACGGGTAGGTTTTTGTTCTATCTGTGATCCAAAAAGACAAATTGTATTGTGAAAATACAAAAATTCCCAAAGTGTTTTTTTCTATATCCAAGGATTGAAGATGGTTCTCCCCTTCCAGAAGAACCTGTCCTTTACTTTTGGAGAGAAGGATTGAATTGATTTCCTTTAAGTCCGAATGAATATCCTTTTGCACACTAGGATTCTCCCACGGACTTTTGATATTTATATCTAATGGAAAATTTTGATCGAGTGAGTTCTTCCAGAAAAGGCAAGCGAGTATAAAAAACGCAAATGAAATAGAAATCTTTTTTTCCGAGAGAATCCACAGAATTCCTGCGTAGAGGATGAACGGTGCGAGCGAATAACTGTAATAGGTATACACTTCATGATGCCATGGTCTTGTAGATAATAAATGTGTAACGTATATTAGCCCAATTCCCATGATTTCCGCTAACATTTGAAAGATTCCAAGTCCGCCACTGACAATCAGTTCCAAAAAAATTTGAATGGATTTTTGAAACCCAGTTACCTGTTTGAACGCAGAGTGGTATCCTTGTGTTAAAACATTGGTCCAAGTGATAGATTCTGATTTGTCACCAAATATGGGATAAATGAAAAATACAAATCCAAGCCATAAGGATACAATGCTTAAGATAAGTATTAGTGAACGGAGGTAGTTTTTTTCTTCTGCAGAGAAGGAGTTTAATGTGTTGGGCGCTTCAGGATTCCATATTTTTTTCCAATGTTTGTATAAAGTTATTAAAACTGTCGGTAGAAAAAAAAGAAGTAGGTAGATGCCAATATCCTCTTTTATAGAGAGATAGAGAATGGTAGCTAAAGATAAAATAGTATAATAAATCCAAAAGAAATGAACTTGGACATTGGGTATCTTTTTCCTCTGTTCCCAAATATAAAAAAAGAAAAATCCGAAAACGATTACTAACGCCTCAAAATGAAAACTCGATCCGATCCGGTAAAGGTATAATTGGTTGGTAATCAGAATCCAAAAAACTAAGAATTTGACTCCAAACTTTTTTGGATTCTTAATTGTGATTCGATAGGCCCAAAGTATCCAAAGAATGGTTCCCAATTGGTAAGTGGCAAATATGCCAATAGCAAGGCCCCAGCGATTCGGGATTAAACCAATGAAGGGCGATAAAACTGCCATTCCAGGTGCAAAATGATGTGAAAGATAACTACCTTGTCCCGATTCTGAATAATAGGCAGTAGAAAAACCTTGTCCATTTGCAATCGATAGGAGAATATCCGATAAACCAATATAATCTGCATCGTGAAATAAAAAGGTATTAGCAATTTCTTTTGTTAGGTGAAAAGCATGGTATGTACTTCCTAATAAAAAAATAATACAACTGATACAAACTAAGTAGGGAAGAGTAGCGATTTGTCCTTCTGATAACAAATCAAAACTGAATGATTGTTTTTTGGACTTCTTTTCTTTCCAGAAACTTACAATAACAAGTAGGATTAAAAAAAGAGATACCCCCTTTTGGAAGGGGGTATGAAAGTTTTTAGGAGAAATAAAGAGAAAAGGAGAAACTAAGCTGAATAAAAAAAATAAGTAAACCACTTAACGAATGAAGTAAAGAACCTTCCTTTCTCCGATCCGTTCTCGATTGATTTCCACTCGGTTTCGATAATAATAACCTTTTTCGGGGAATGTTTTAGAGAAAAATTCAAATAAATCCATTTCGAATAATAACATACATTCGGCAACATCAGTTGCTCCAATCGACATCGCCTTTTTTGTATCTACCATGACATGACGTGAGTTAATAAAATCTGGTTCGATTTCGTTTGCAATCAGATCGAAATTTGTTTTGGTGATGGTTCCACCCACAGAAGTTTTTTTCCCTCTGCTTTTCGCTTCGGAAATGATTTTTTTAGCAACCCTTGTGACTTCTTTGTCATCGGGTTTTTTGTCCATAGACGCGCTTAAATCTGATCTAGCAGCTGTTACTTGCTCTAGAGCCTGAAAAGAAGCCGAATCAAAAATATCCATCAAGTTTCTATAACCTGTGATGGTCTCCATATTGATGGATTTATTATAGGATTCGTATTCAGAAGGTGTCAGGAGATTCTTCATGGTTTGGATGAAGTTTTTTAAGGCATACTCAGATTCCACCATAGGTGCCGAAATCCCCGAAACTCCGATTCTTTGACAGATGCGGATATCATTTCTGGCTTCTGGACCACCAATTTTGACGTAGAGTGGTAAAATACCGGCGGTGATCGTTTTTAGAAGGGAGATTTCCTCTTCTCCCATATCCTCGGTTTCCGTTCCTGTTTTGATACAGACAAAAGAGTAATTCTCTTTCATCTCCAATAAGGTATTTCGCAAAACGTGGATTGATGTTTCCATAAGTAGAAGATCTCCATGTATGGTATCGTCGATTCCGGAAAATAGTACAAGTCTTTTGCGCTTTTTTTCCCCCTTTCTTGACAGAAAATTCCAATTCCCTAGCTTCGAACCTATGGGAATATTCTCCACTATCTTCCAATCCAAACCAAAACAAGATTCTAAGGAACCGCCAAAAGAGGGAGCAGCCGCTTCGGGAATTTCCTTCGGGATCATTGTGGTTCTTGTATTTGCCTTCAAATCATCTATATTAGATGCTAATAATATTCCTTCCGGTTCTATGATCCCTACGCTCAAAATTGGGGATTTTTTATTCGTAAATAAAATGCGTTATTCTTTCCGTATGCCATTTACGGAAAAGGAACTCTTTCGAATTGATGACCCGAAACGCGGTGATATTGTTACCTTTATTCCTCCAGCAACGGCCCTTGCCCAAGAAGAATCGCGGACAGGGATTTTTGCAAAACGATTTGTTAAACGAGTTGTGGGACTTCCTGGGGATACAATTCGAATTACTAGAAAATATATCGAAACTAAGGATAGAGGAAGAGTACACTTTGCACTCATTGAGTATAAAGAGGTTGGAGCAACGGATTTTCAATCTTATTCTCCAAAGGAAGTTCCTATCGGGAAAGAACTTTCTGACTTAGATAATTTAGAGGCCACACAAAGAGCCCTTTTTAAAGAAGTAAAACCTGGTTTCGAACATTTCATCCTGGAAGGTTTTGAAGATGATCGTCGTGCTCATATCTTTGAATATTGTGACTTCTTACACGGATGTGTGATTCCAGAAGGTCAGTATATGGTGATGGGTGACAACCGAGATGACTCTCATGATTCACGTGCCTGGGGATTTGTAAAACGAGAAGATATTTTGGGGAAAGCACTCATCATTTATTTTTCTATTGATTGGAAGGACTCCACTTGTGAATACAAAGATGGTCAAGAGTTAGCTGAGAAGGGACCAGAAATTGCCGAAAGATATGAAGGTGAATCTCTGGATAGTCGTTGCCATTATTCGGAAATTTTTTCATCACATAACTCTCGCTATCGTGATGATGAATCTAGATTCGGATGGATTGAAAGAACACTTCGTTACCGTTTGTGGAGATTGAGTGTTCGATGGGGTAGAATCGGCCGCATCCTCCAATGACGGGAGAATCCGAAAAACCTTCTAATAAAAAACCGGAGAAGTCACCACTGGCTATGGCTGGCGCCGGTTTTGAATTCGTATCTTCCATCGCACTTTTTGTGGTGGGAGGATACTACTTAGATGAATATTTGAAAACAGAACCGCTTTGGCTTCTTGTTGGTTTTTTCGTAGGTTTTATCTTGGCCTTTTATTCTCTCATCAAACGAGCCAAAGAAAATGAATAGAAATCACTTTAGTTCTGTTTGATCGGCAAATGAAATACACTTACATCCGCACCAGAGATTGAGTTGTTTAGAAAATAAAAGCAGTAACTTCTTCCAAATAAATTCTTGACGGCGTCCGTCTTTGCAAAAATCTTTTAAGTGTAATGGCTAATCAGGCAAATACAAACTACGAGATCATGAATTCCATGCCCGTTTTTGGATTGTCTAGCTATGTCCTCTCTACCCTCGTTCTAGTCGTCGTAGTCTCCTCATACATAAGTAGCTTTCTGTTATAAATATCCTTCGTTTCCTCGGTCGACAGAAAGCTGAAAGTCGACGGGGAAACCACATAGGAGAGGGTCTTTATGCGGGAACAAATCACCGTTAGTCAATATATCATACGTTTTTTAGAATCAAAGGGAATCACTTGGATTCCAGGTGTTCCAGGTGGAACTATATTACCATTGTACGAAAGTTTGGCGGAGTCAAGCATTGAACATGTGTTAGCTAGGCATGAACAAGGTGCCGGATTTTTTGCTCAGGGAAGAGCAAGGAGCACTGGAGAGGTAAGTGCCGTATTTGTTTCTTCTGGACCCGGGGTTGCCAATCTCATCACCGCGGTTGCCGATGCCCAAAGAGATTCTATCCCTTTACTTATTTTTTCTGGACAGGTTCCATTGGCCTTAACTGGCACCGATGCTTTTCAAGAATTACCTACAACAAGTATAGTATCTCCTCTTGTTAAAAAAGTTTATAAGATTGAAGAGCCAACCCAAATTATAGAAACTTTAGAAGAAGCTTATTATTTATCGGGTTCTGGTAAAATGGGTCCTGTTTGGATAGACTTACCTAAGGACATCCAAACACAAATGATTGAGATCGTGACTAATCGACTTCCAATCAAGTTGTCTCAGAACGAAGGACCTCTTGAGGGTAAGGGATCGGAAGAAGATTCATCTGGTGAAAGTTTGACTTTATTTTTACAAGAATTTAAATCGCTTTTGGAAGGTTCTAAATTCCCCTTACTTTATTTAGGTGGTGGAGCCAAAAAAGAATATTTACGTTTACGAGAATTTGTTTCTCGTTTCCAAATTCCAGCAGTAACTACACTTATGGGTTTAGGTATTTTTGAAAAAAATGACCCAATGAATTTAGGAATGATGGGTATGCATGGAACTGTGGTTGCCAATGAAGCACTTGGTGTTTGTGACTTACTCATTGCCATTGGTGTACGTTTTGATGATCGTGCAACAGGTGCTATCCAAAAGTTTTGTAACCAAGCAAAGATCATTCATATTGATATTGATGCACGAGAAATTGGGAAAAATAAACTAATACATTTGGGATTGCAGAAAGACATCTCGGAGGTTCTTCCCTTTCTAATTGAAGAAGACTTTTGTTTTCAAAACATAAATGCATTAGAGCAAATAGAAACTTGGAGAGAAATCCCAGCAGAACATCCTATGAAAGATATACTTTCTGATTTTGCCTCTGTACTACCTGAAGGGGAACATTTCTTTCTGACAGATGTTGGGCAACATCAGATGTGGGTTGCGCAGTATTTTCCCTTCACGAATCCCAAATCTTGGATCACTTCTGGAGGGCAAGGGACCATGGGGTTTGGTCTTCCTACCGCTATTGGTGTGGCTCTAAGTAATAGGGATGCTCAAGTATTTTGTTTTTCTGGTGATGGTTCCATCATGATGAATTTACAAGAGTTATCTACCTTAAAGGAGCAGAACCTCAATATTAAAATCATCCTAATCAATAATGAACATTTGGGTCTAGTGAAACAACAGCAGGATTTGTTTTATGGGAGTAAACATTCTGGTTCCAAGTTTCATTTTCATCCCGACTTTTCGTTGTTATGCCAGTCCTTTGGGCTTGGGTATTCCGAGTGGGACTGGAGTTTGGGGGTTGAAGATTTAAGAAGAATCCTAAAAACCAAGGGCCCCGCAATGATTGAGGTGCGAATTCCTTCAACTTGGGGAGTATATCCTTTTGTCCCTGGCGGAAAATCGAATCAGGAGTATATCCTAGATCAGATTGTAATGTAAAGTTTGACTCCGAGGGAAAGTCTCCCTCGGATCACTGATTGTTTGTTAAATGGCCTTACTTCCTCGTTCTCCGCTACGGATGCGGATGACTTCCTCTAAAGGCATGACAAAGATTTTTCCATCTCCGATTTTACCCTCAGGACCTGTTTTTGCTGCTTTCAAAATCGCATCTACAGTTGGTTTGACAAACTCATCGTTGACTGCGATTTCTAAACGTACTTTTCTGAGAAGATTCACTTGGTATTCATGTCCACGGAATACTTCTGTTTTCCCTTTTTGTTGGCCATAACCTTGAACATCACTTACGGTCAATCGATAGATTTCGTTTTTAGTGAGTTCGTTTTTTACTTCTTCTAACTTATGTGGTTGGATGATTGCGATGACTAATTTCATGTTGATTACCTTATATCATATCCTTTTTCACCGTGGATCTCTTGATCGAGTCCGGTGATTTCTTTATCTTCTTCGATTCTAAAACCGATTGTTTTTTCGATAATAAGTGCGAGTATATAGGAAACTACAAAAGAATAAACACCTGTTGCAACGACGCTAACAACTTGAGCAGTCAATTGGTTTCCCAAAGTCATTCCTTCAGCTAATTCCAATGCAAAGAATCCAGTAAGAATCGCACCAAATGCACCACCAGCACCATGGATACCAAAAGCATCGAGTGTATCATCATAACGAAGTTTGCCTTTGAGTAGGATTGCCATATAACATATAGGAGATACCAGAGCTCCCATAATCAAGGCCCCTTGGACTCCCACATAACCGGAAGCAGGTGTGATGACTACAAGTCCCGCCACGATTCCAGAAGCAGCTCCAAGCGCTGTTGCTTTTTTTGTATGTAACCATTCGATCAGTAACCAACTTGCTCCTGCAGCAGCCGGTGCAACCAGGGTTACTAAAAATGCTCTCGCAGCAAGTCCATTCACGGAGAGCCCAGAACCCGCATTGAAACCAAACCAACCGAACCACAAAAGGCCAGATCCAAGTAACGTATAAGTCATGTTATTTGGATGGGTTAACAGTCCTGCATCCCCTTTTCGTCTGCCGATGACGATGGCAGCAGCAAGTCCGGCAATCCCCGAGATCAAATGGACAACGGTTCCTCCAGCAAAATCAAGAGCATTCATTTTTAATAGCCAACCCGAGTCAGCCCAAACCCAATGAGCCACTGGATCATAAACTAACGTTGACCAGACGAGAATGAATACTACATATGCTGAAAGTTTAATTCTTTCTGCAATTGCACCAGAAATTAATGCGGGAGTGATGATCGCAAACATACCTTGGAATAGAAAGTGTACATAAGTTGGGATAGAACCCTTTACGGAATCAATATCAATTCCGTTAAGGAAAGCTAGATCAAAATTTCCAATATAAGGATTATCTCCAGAGAAAGCAAAACTATACCCAAAGATAGTCCATTGTAATGTCATCACGATGATAGCAACAAAACTATGCATCATAGTCGAAAGGACATTTTTGGAACGTACGATACCTCCGTAGAACAAGGCAAGTCCAGGAATCATAAAAAACACAAATGCAGAGGAAACTAACATCCATGCCGTATCGGATTTATCGATGGCAGCTGGTGGAGGAATTTCGCCTTCTGCGGCTAGGAATCCCGGTAAGAGGAAGAGTAGACATACCAACAAAGGTCGTAAGACCAATTGTATTTTCATTGTTTGCTCCAAATATCTTTTTTGAAATGAGAAATAAAATTCGTATCATTACGAACGATTTGTCTCTGAAAGCTAGTAAATTCTGCAAAACTAAGAACTTTTTTGTAAAAAATCTGGGGAAGTAGGGAAGGTGGTAGCTAGATTTGTTTTGTTGTGGTAAGGCGAAGGTATTGGGTGGCGGGTCTAGTTCCCCTCCCAATTCAGGGCGGGGATAGATAGATTCGCGCGCATTTGGGTTAAAAACCCGAAAAAACCCTCTTAAAATCAAAATAAAAAGATTGAACAAAATTAAATTGTGCACAATCTAAATGGCATAGGGAGACCAAACATGTCTGATGAATTTTACAAGATTAAGGTGAAACGAGGTTCCGAGGAAATTCCTATGGAACAATTTAAAGATAAGGTACTTTTGATTGTGAACACGGCTAGCGAGTGTGGCTTTACCCCTCAATACAAAGGCCTACAGGAAACCTATGATCGTTACAAAGGAAAAGGTTTGGAAGTATTGGCTTTCCCATGTAACCAGTTTGGCCAACAAGAACCAGGAACAGATGCAGAAATTAAGTTGTTTTGTGAAAGAACATTCTTAACGACTTTCCCGATATTTTCAAAATTGGAAGTCAATGGACCAAATACGGATCCGCTTTACTTACACTTAAAAAAACAAGCGCCAGGAATTTTTGGTTCTTTGGACATCAAATGGAATTTTACCAAATTCTTAATTGATAAAAATGGAAACGTTGTAAAACGATACGCACCCATCACGAAACCAGAAGATATTGAAAAGGATATTGAAAAACTTGTCCAAGGTTAAGAATCCTACAGATGAGGTTCTTCTTTTGAAGAACCAAGTTTGTTTCTCTTTGTATTCTTCAATGCATCGAATGATGAAAATCTACCGCCCACTTCTTTCGGCACTGGGACTCACATATCCGCAATACCTTGTGATGTTGGTTCTTTGGGAAGAAGAGGAAAGCACTGTCAGTGGACTTGGCGAACGATTGCAATTGGATTCGGGGACTTTGACGCCATTGCTCAAACGATTGGAGCAAGGTGGGTTAATTCAGCGAAAAAGAAACGTAGATGATGAACGAGTTGTGATGGTATCTCTTACAAAGAATGGAAAACAGCTTCGTGATAAAGCCAAGTTAATACCTGAACAAATTTTTTGTTTGTCGGGGATTGAGGAAAAGCAGGCAACACAGTTAAAGGGAATTTTAGATAGTTTTGTAGCGAAAACATAACAAACTAAAGGTTTCTGAAATAAATTTCTCTTTTATTATTGACGATAATATTTACCTGCAAAAAGAATCTAACATCATTTAGGTTTTTTCTGATTTGTAACATTGAATCCAAAAATTCCATTTATGTTGAACCGTAACCTACTCCTTTTTTGTTGGATGGTCCTTTCTCTTTTTTCCTGTAAAAATGGACTTTCTGAAAATTCATGCGACCCAAATAGGAGTAAATTTATAAACACATTGCTCGTGAAATGGGCAATACTCGATGTTAGCCCCACTTGCGGTAAAATATACCTTCCCACCATTCCTAAAGAAATACTTGAATATTCAATACCAAGTTTAGGCGTCAAAGGAATCGTATCTGATGGTCAAATCGTAATTACATCAGAAACCATCGTTTCTATATCTTCGTACATTGCTAATTTCAAAACCAATGGTGTTTCGGTAACGGTGAACGAGATCGAACAAATTAGCGGCATCACTTCAAACTCTTACACGGCTCCTCTAAAATACGTTGTGACCGGTTTTGATGGAAGTAAAAAAGAATACACGGTTCAAATGGTTGCACCCCGTATCTTAGGATCAGGTTCTCTTAGGCTTTGGTTTAAAGCAGACCAACTAACATTGAATGATGGCGATCCGATTGCAAACTGGGCGGATGTTAGTGGGTATGGGAATCATATTTCGCAAGCAACTCTGACTCAAAGACCAGTGTTTCGAGTGAACCAAGTCAATGCTTATCCAATTGCCGAATTTAGAAGCTCATCAACGACGCAGATGGTCATTTCATCAGGTGCTACAGGATTGTATGTTACCAATAGCGGAAGCGTTTTTTTTGTAATGAGATTAGTGAATACAATTTCTGGTGGGATTACTTTGTTAAATATACATGGGGGTCAAGGAAGAGAGATTTCCATAGATCATCCCATTTCTACATATGTTGTCTGCCGAAATGGACTAAGTTGTTCTAACATATCAGCTTTACCAATTCCAAAAAATGATTTTCTTGCGATAGGTTCAGTGCAAGTATTAATGGCTTCTGCTCGAGAATATTGGAATGGTAATTTAAAAGGTCAAGTACCTATCTCTTATGATTATTCTGGTGGTGGTAGTCCAAATACTATTTATTTAGGCAACGGAAATCTTGATGCAGATATAGCGGAGGTTCTATACTTCAATACGGATCTTACGGAAGCAGATGTTCAGAAATTGTTTTTTTATCTGAATACGAAGTATGGGCTTTTGCCTTTGTAAAAATCGAATTTGACTTTCCTTGGTTTATAAACCAAAACATGAACTTTCGATAACAAAAAAACGGGAGGTTGCGAATTCTCCGTTACAAACCAACAAACATCTGATATATGGAAGTCATTGGGTGGCGGGTGGATAACCCCACCCAGTTCGATTAGGGCGGGGATCTATACCAACCAATCCCTCTCGCACCCCCAATCCTACTTGCCCCCATTTCCCCACCTTCCAAACTACAACCAATGGATCTAAATTCAATCAATCTCAAACGATTCCATTTGCATTACTTCAGCTATTTACTTTTTGTATTCATTCTAAGTCTCCCGCTAACTGCAGGTTTGGTGGAGGATGGATATCGTATGATTTTCTATTTTGGTGGGGCCATGTCCTTTGCAATCCAGATGGCAATTTTGCAACTTCGGTTCCTTCCAAGAAAAATCCCCGCTTTGTCCGAGTCTGGGTTTCCCTTTTTTACCGTATTTCTCTCCTTTTTTCTGAATCTGGGCATTTTGACCGCTTTGCAGGTCTTAGAGTACCCTTTTGAGGCAACTTCTGGATTTTTAATTGCCTATTTCGTCCACCTTCTTTTCCTTGTATTTGCGAGCTATTTCAGTGGAAAATAAGTCTAAATATCGGTTTTTTTTATCATTTTTATTAGTTTTTTCCCTTAGTTTTACGAATGTTTTTGCGAACGATTCGGAAGGGCACGGCTCTGAAGAGGGCTTCGATTTCAGCGAAGTGATGGCGCACCATTTAGGTGATGCTCCCATTTTCCCATTGAACTTTGGTGGCACGATTGTCACAGAAGGCCAACCAGGCTTTGACGCTGAAAACCACGATGTTTTTGTAAACCATGATGGAGTGAAATACCACTATCTTGGTGGACTCGACCTTCATATCACCAAACGAGTGACCATGATGTGGATTGCTTGTTTCTTTATGTTCCTTGTTTTCATCCCGGCAGCTAATTTGATCTCGAAGAACCCCAAAAAAGTTCATAACAAATTTACATCTGCTGTAGAGGCTTTCATTAGTTATCTAAAAGAAAATGTTGTGGATGCATCCCTTGATCACCACGGACATTCTTATTACCACTACATCTTCTCTTTGTTTTTCTTTATTCTTTTCTGTAACCTTTTCGGCCTCATCCCGTCTGTGGGTGAACTCACTGTGGCTGCCTCTGACGCACTCGTTGCCGTTGGTGCCGTAGAACACACACCACATATACTTCATACATTTGGACAAGTTTGGTCGGGGATCACACCTACAGGTGATATCAGTGTTACACTTTCACTCGCATCGATCACACTACTTACCATTTATGGAACAGCATTTTCCTACCAAGGAATTTCCTTCGTAGCACACGCAGTTCCTAAGGGAGTTCCGCTCCTACTTTGGCCACTTATGTGGGCCTTGGAGTTTATCGTAACACACATTGCCCGCTCTTTTGCGTTAACAATGAGGTTACTAGCCAACATGACAGCAGGACACGTTATGATCCTTGCGTTACTTGGATTTATCTTTATGAGTGAAAGTTGGTTGATTGCACCTGTGTCTGTTCTCAGTTCAGTGCTTATCTACTTTTTAGAACTACTTGTAGCTTTTTTACAAGCGTTCATTTTCTCTCTGCTCACAACCGTGTTCATCGGAACTGTGATGCATAGACATTAACATTTGGTTTTATTTATATTATAAAACACACAGGAGTGAAACGAAAACAATGGAATTCGGTTTAGGATACATCGCAGTAGGACTCGCAGCAGGACTTGCATTACTTGGTGCAGGAATCGGTATTGGTAGAATTGGTGGATCAGTGGCAGAAAGCATCAGCCGCCAACCAGAAGCAGCGGGAAAGATCCAACTCGTTCTTTACGTAGCAGCAGGTATGATTGAAGGTGCAGCACTTTTCGCAGTGGTAATCGCTCTTCTTATCGCGCTCAAACTCAATGGCTCAATTGACAAAACAATTGGTGCTGGTGCCACTAAAGTAGAACAAGGACAATAGTCTTGGTTATCCTCGCGGCTTCCGGCTTCAATTTGCTGAAAGTCAATCCGGGTCTGGTCATCTGGACCCTGGTCACTTTCTCAGTTGTTGTCTTCGTTCTTAAAAAATTTGCATGGGACAAGATCCTTCATGCTCTCGAAGAACGTGCTTCCGGCATCCAAGGCGATATCAACAAAGCAGAAACCCTTCGCGTAGAAGCAGAAAAGTCTTTAAAAGAATATAAAGACCAACTCTTCAAAGCGACGGAAGAAGCTCATAAAATTGTAGATGAAGCTAAAAAAGATGCAGTTGCTCTCCGCACTCGATTGACGGAAGAAGCACACAACGAAGTGAAAGGCATTAAAGATAGCGCAATTCGCGAAATTGATTTAGCGAAAAGCAGAGCTTTGTCTGAAATGCAAAACCAAATTGTGGAAATGTCCGTTCTCATCGCGAGTGAGATCTTGGAGAAACAATTGAAGAAGGAAGACTATGCTTCCTTTGTCGAAAAAGAGATCGCAAAACTCGATAAACTTAAAATAAAATGAGTCTGAACCAAATTTCAAAGGTTTACGCAACGGCACTTTTGGAGTTAGCTCAGGAAGCTAACTCGCTTGAGTCAACAGAAGAGGAACTTTCAACACTCGTTGATATTTTCTTTTCCGATGACTCAATCCGCCATTATTTCCTTTCTCCATTAGTTGATCCTTCTGAGAAAGAACGAACTGCAGAAAAGTCAGTTCAGGGGAAGGCATCGGATATCGTTGCCAACTTCATTACACTTGTGGTTCGTAAGAATCGATTTCTATTCCTCAAGGATATTTTGGAAGATTATAGAACAGGAGTGGACCGACTTAAAAACCGTAGTTCTCTTCGCATTGTTTCCAAAGATTCTCTTGGCAAAGAAGCTATAGATCGAATCACCAAGTCTATCTCTTCCAAGTTCGGACGCGAAGTTCGTGTCTCTGAACAAACGGATCCAGCCCTAATTGGTGGATTCAAACTCTTTATAGACGACTTTTTAATCGATGCCTCGATCCGCGCAAAACTTGCCGGAATTGAAGAGGCTCTCCTCCAAAAGAAAATCCCAGTCGGAGCATTTGAATGAAAATTAAAACAGACGAAGTAACGTCGGTACTAAAACAAGAAATTAAAAACTTCAAGAAAGACCTTCAAGTTGAAGAAGTTGGAACAGTTCTCGAAGTAGGGGACGGGATTGCGAGAGTTTACGGACTCACTAACGTAATGTCAGGAGAGCTTGTTGAATTCCAAAACGGAGTTCGAGGACAGGCATTTAACTTAGAAGAAAACTCCGTTGGGGTTGTAATCTTCGGTGATTATATTAAAATTGAAGAAGGTTTTTCCGTTAAACGTGTGGGAAAAATCTTCGAAGTTCCGGTAGGACCTGAACTTCTCGGTCGAGTGCTAAACCCTCTTGGGGAAGTGATCGACGGAAAAGGACCACTGAACGCTAAAAAAACAAGACCAGTTGAGTCTCCAGCTCCTGGAATTGCGATGAGAAAATCAGTTCATGAACCAATGCAAACAGGAATCAAAGCAATCGATGCAATGATCCCAATTGGACGTGGACAAAGAGAGCTCATCATTGGTGACCGTGGAACTGGAAAAACTTCCATCGCAATCGATACCATCATCAACCAAAAAGGTAAAGGTGTTATTTGTGTTTACGTAGCGATTGGACAAAAAGCATCAACTGTTGCTTCCACCATCGAAATGTTACGCGAAAAAGGTGCACTCGAGTATACGATCATCGTATCTGCAAACGCATCTGAACCAGCACCAATGTTATACATTGCACCTTACTCTGGTGCTACTATGGCTGAATACTTTATGTATGAAGAAGGGAAAGCAACACTTGTTGTGTATGATGACCTTTCTAAACAAGCCGTAGCTTATAGACAAATGTCACTTTTACTTCGCCGCCCACCAGGTCGTGAAGCATATCCTGGAGACGTTTTCTACCTTCACTCTCGTTTGCTTGAAAGAGCAGCGAAACTCGATGATAAATTCGGTGGTGGGTCTATGACAGCACTTCCAATCATTGAAACACAAGAAGGGGAAGTATCAGCATACATTCCTACTAACGTAATCTCCATCACTGATGGTCAGATTTACCTTCAGTCCAACCTATTTGCATCGGGTCTTCGCCCTGCGGTGGACGTGGGAATTTCTGTATCACGGGTTGGATCTGCTGCGCAAATCAAAGCGATGAAAAAGGTAGCAGGAACTCTCAAGTCAGATTTGGCTCAGTTCCGCGACTTAGAAGCGTTTGCACAGTTAGGAACAGAACTTGATCCAGTGACTCAAGCACAGCTTGATCGTGGATACCGAGTTCTTGAAATTCTTAAACAACCTAACAACTCACCAACTCCAGTAGAAGAACAAGTGATCTCTATTTTTGCTGTAACCAAAGGTTTTATGGATACAATTCCAACTGCAAAGGTTCGTGAATTTGAGACATACCTTTTGAAAACGATGAGAGAACAACACTCTGAAATTTTAGAAGAAATCAGAACTGCTAAAGAAGTGAAACAAGAAGCAGCTCTGCAAAAAACAATCAAATCGATTGTAGAACATTTTCTAGCAAAGAATAACTAAGGGGAAAGATCTTGGCGACACCGCGTGAGATAAAAAAGAGGATTAACTCGGTTAAAAACACGAGAAAAATCACTCGAACCATGGAGATGGTCTCCACGGCGAAGGCAAAAAAAGCGACTAACAAGGTAAATGCAGCGAAACCATACGCTGACTTAACTCGCGAGTTAGTTTCTTCTTTGTCCAGCCTTGCAGGGATCATCCACAGCCCTTACTTAAGGAAGCCGGATAAAATCCGAAAAGTTGCTATCCTTGCGATCGCCGCAAACCGTGGGTTATGCGGTGGTTTTAACTCCAACCTCCTTCGTATGGTGAAAAACCGTATCGAAGAGTTGAAGTCAAAAGGTGTGGAAGTAGAAGTCCATGCAGCAGGGAAAAAAGCAATTGCCTTCTTTAAATTTGCGAAAATTGAATTGGTAACATCACAAACCAATATTGATGATAAAGCGGGAAGTAAGGAAGCGAATGATCTTGCTTCCTATTTTATGGAACGTTTCGCAAATGAATCGGTGGATTCTGTTGAAATTATTTCCACTCATTACTATTCGGCAGCCAATCAGAAACCTGAGATCACAACGGTTCTTCCTTTGAAAATGGAGGAGACTGGATCAAAAGGTTCTTCAGGTCCAGAAGTATTGTATGAGCCAGATCCAAAAACAATTTTGGAAAACCTACTTCCTATGGTGATCAAAACAACTTTTGTTAAGATCATTTTGGAGTCGGTAGCTTCCGAACACATTGCACGAAGAGTGGCTATGAAAGCGGCAACAGACGCTGCAGGTGAGATGATTAAACTTCTTACTCGCGGTTATAACCGAGTTCGCCAGGCAAAAATTACGCAGGAAATTTCAGAAATCGTAGGGGGAGCGGAAGCCATCTCCTAACAAAGGTCTTTCGGAGTATATATGAATAAAGGTAAAATTAAACAAATCATCGGTTCGGTAATGGACATCAGTTTTGATTCCGGGAATATGCCTGAGATCTACAATGCCGTAGAGATTCGATCTAAAGTAAACGGCAAAGACGTAACTATCACTGCAGAAGTGCAACAGCACATTGGAGACAACACAGTTCGTGCGATCTCCCTTCAATCCACAGACGGATTAAAAAGAGGATTAGAAGTTGTCGATACTGGTATCCCAATTTCTGTTCCAGTCGGAACAAAAACTCTTGGTCGTATCTTTAACGTACTTGGTGAGGCAATCGACGAACTCGGCGATCTTCCAAAAGACGTAAAAAAGATGCCAATCCATAGAAGTGCTCCAAGTTACGAAGAAATTAAACCTAAAACTGAAATCTTTGAAACAGGCATCAAGGTTATCGACCTTCTTGCTCCTTATATCAAAGGGGGAAAAACAGGACTATTCGGTGGTGCTGGGGTAGGTAAAACCGTTTTAATTCAAGAGCTTATCAACAACATCGCTAAACAACATGGTGGTTACTCTGTGTTCGCTGGTGTGGGTGAAAGAACTCGTGAAGGAAACGACCTTTGGAATGAGATGAAAGAATCTGGAGTTATCGACAAAACAGTTCTTTGTTTTGGTCAGATGAACGAACCACCAGGTGCTCGTCTTCGTATTGCACTTTCTGCTTTGACTATGGCGGAAAACTTCCGTGATGAATCTGGATCTGACATCCTTCTCTTCGTAGACAATATCTTCCGTTTCTCTCAAGCAGGTTCTGAAGTATCGGCTCTTCTTGGTCGTATGCCATCTGCGGTAGGATACCAACCAACTCTTTCCACAGAAATGGGTGGATTACAAGAACGAATCACATCAACAGTTCGTGGATCCATCACTTCGGTGCAAGCGATCTACGTTCCTGCCGACGACTTAACGGACCCGGCTCCTGCAACTGCGTTTGCTCACTTAGATGCAACAACAACTTTATCTCGTGCGATTTCTGAAAAAGGGATTTATCCTGCTGTGGATCCACTCGATTCCACATCAAGAATCATGAACCCACAAATCGTGGGGGAAGAACACTACAACACAGCCCGTGAAGTACAAAGAATTCTTCAAAGATACAAAGACCTTCAAGATATCATCGCGATTCTTGGTATGGACGAACTTTCTGAGGATGATAAAATTCTTGTTTCTCGTGCTCGTCGTTTGGAGAAATTCCTCTCACAACCGTTCCACGTAGCGGAACAGTTTACTGGTCGACCTGGAAAGTATGTAAAATTGGAAGATACCATCCGTTCCTTCAAAGGAATCATTGAAGGTAAGTATGACAATCTTCCGGAACAAGCGTTCTACATGGTCGGATCGATTGACGAAGCGATCGAAGCGGCGAAACAACTCAAAGGTTAATTCGGATGAGTAAAGAACTGACTTTAACAGTCATCTCTCCCGACAAAATCCTTTACCAGGGCAAGGCAGAATCAGTGATTCTGCCAGGTTCTGTAGGTTATTTTGGAATTTTACCAGGTCACGCGACCCTTGTGTCTCAGTTGGACTTTGGACTCATCAAATTGCATACGGCCGGCAAAGAGTTCCGGATTGCCATTGATGGGGGATTCTGCGAAGTGAGAAATGACCAAATCCGAGTCCTTACCGAAGGTGGGGATTCAGAGGATGATTTGTCTCATGACCACGCTGTGGAACTTCTAGATGAGGCGGAAGCCCTTCCATCCTCCAAAGACAAAGAAATTCTTCTAAAGAAAGCAAAAGTTCGCATTTTACTGCACGAACGTTAATTTTTTTCCCCCCTTCTTGCCGAAAATATACCAGAGGGGGATTTCCTTTGGCTGTAGATTGGATTCGACGTTTTGTATTGGTATCGATACTATGCACCGGATTCTATTTCTTAAAGGAAAACCCTGATTTGCGAAAAAGAATCTATTCTGAAGAACCGATCCGTGTTAAAATTGAAGGGCCCGTATTGAATCCCGGGTTTTATTCGTTGGATGCGGGTTCGAACGGAAAGGATTTGATTGAAATGGCTGGTGGATATATGCCCGGAGCGCAAATCAAAACGGAGGACAGTATCTTGGAACAACCGTTAGAGGATGGCCAGATACTAAATTTGGGAAAACGGTAATCGAGGCGAATGGCGGATCAAGAACAGAATAAAAACGAAGATCTAGAAAACATCGAACCTGTACTCGATGAAGACTCGTTTTCCTTAGATTTGGATGATTTTGATATGGGCGATGATGATTTGGATGTATCGCCAGGGATTGATGCCCCAAACCTAGATGATATCTCTGCCTTTGATGATGAAGACGAATCCATTTCTGATATGGTAGCTTCATCGGATTCATACGATGACTTATTAGATATAGACTTAGATTCTGACCTTAACTTACTTGGGGAAGAAGATCCAATCCTACATGATGAAGACATTCATGCGGATTTTTCTGATTATGAAGAAGAATCTGAAAAAGAAGAACGTAGTTCTAAAACACCCACCAAACAATCGTATAGTGATGATATTGGTGATGATGATCTTGAATTAGAATTTGACGATGATTTGATCGATCTCGATAAAGAAATTGAATCGATACTAAACGGCGAAGATGGAATTCTCACATCTAAAAAATCAAAACAAGATTTAGAAGAAGAAGAGGAGGGACCTATTTCCCTTTCTTTAGAAGAACTTGAAAACATCACTGGTGACTTAGAAGAAGAAGACCATTTTGGAGAACCAGAACGCCCTGGTTCTATTGAAGAAGAAAATGCACTGATCGATGAACATTCAGACTTAGATTTGGATTTGGATGATTCGGAAATTGATACCAATCTTTCTTTTGATGAAGAAGGAAAACCTGAGTTTGATTTAACAGATCTGAATGAGGAAGGTTCTTTCCTTCCTATAGATGATTTAGGTCCCGTGGATGCTGAGGAAGAAGAAACGGGATTCCAACCACTTGTGGATCCGGAAGAAGAAGAACTTTTCGGTAAAAATAAAGAAGATGAAAATCTCACTCTCTCGGATGAAGAGTTAGGTAGTATTTTAGGTGCTGGTGGGGAAGCAAGTTTAGAAGAAACACTTGGTTCTGAAGAAGAATTTTTATCATCAGATGATGAATCCGAACTCCCTAGTTTCTCTGAGGACGAGGAAGAAGGCGGATTTGATCTGTTAGGTGGGGAATTTGAAACACCTGAAGAAGAACATTCACTTGAAGAAGAAGATGAAGGCCCTCTTACTTTATCTCTAGAAGAATTAGAAAATATCTCTGGTGAAGCAGTCGAGGAAGACTACGAAGAACCAACTTCTGATATCTTAAACGAAGAATTGGAAGACGAATCCATCACACTTAGTCCCGACGAACTTGGAAATATCATTGCTGGTGATCCAGTTGAAGAATCCGAGGATACCGATGAGGAAGAAAGTCACGAATTAGACACTGATCTTGGTGATGACTTTGATTTTGCTTTAGGGGAACCTGAATCAGATTTGGAAGAGGCAGAAAATGCCGAAGAAGGTCTTGAAGGTCAAATGGAAGGTTTCGAATCTTCCGATGAAGATGATGATGGTCCGATTGCCCTTTCGATGGAAGAGTTAGAATCGATTGCTTCTGATGCAGAAGAGAATTCAGAAGAAGAACTTGTTGATAGTTTAGACCGAGCTCCTCTCCCTTACGAAGAAGAACTGGCTCCTAAGTCGGACTTACTTGCTGAAGATGAAGAAGACGAATCCATTGCTTTATCAATGGAGGAACTAGAAAATATCACTGCCTCTGAAGAAGAGGATATTGAAGAGGAAGACATTACACTTTCTCCAGAAAGTCTCGATGAGATTTTAGGTGAGGAACTTCCCGGTGAAGGTTTAGAAGATATTGCTGATCTTCCTGAAGAAGAAGAGTTTTCATTGTCAGAACAAATTGGTGATGAAGAATCCTCCAGTTTCGATCTAACTTCAAGTGATGAAGACGACCTAGTCGAACATGAAGGTGAAATGGATTTCGGAGATTTGACTTCGGATTCCGCTATTGATGATAGTTTTGATTTATCAGTTCCAGATCTAACGAAAGATAAACGAAATCCTACTCTTGCTAGTGATGATTCAGAAGAATTTGAAGTTGATTTAGACGAATATGCCATGGAGGGAAAACTTTCTCCATTGGAAGAACTTCGAAAATCGGATGTTTCTGCACCTGAATCTAAACCTGCTTCTGAAGAAACATTTGCCGACGTAGGTGGGGAGAACCTATCTACTGGAGATCGCAAAAAAGTTTTAGGTTACTTAGACAATTTACTCGGCAACCTTCCTGATGATGTGATCCGAGAATTCTCGAAATCTCAATACTTCGAGTTATACAAAAAAATGATGAAAGAATTGGAGTTATAAAGTGGGACTTCTCGATAGAGCCGAAGAAATTAAAAAAACTTCGGGTTCCTCGACTTCAAAATCTTCCTCCGGTTCTCAAGGAAAACCTTCTTTATTAAAAAAAGCAGAGTCTTTCCGTGAAGAAAAGAACTTACCAAAAAATGAATCGATTCCTGTAGCAGACACCGACTCTGAATGGTTAGATGATAGTTTCCCTGATACATTGGTAACTGAAATTGGTGAACTTCCGAGCCCTGATGGGGAAGAGGAATTTGATCTAAGTGATATTCCCGAGCTGACAGATGCAGACTTTGGTGATCTTAATGAAGAACCATGGAATGAAGATCCTCTTCCACATTTAGAAAATGATTTGGATGATATAACTTCAGATTACGAACCTGTCTCTACAGAAGATTCAGAACCAGACGCTCTTGCGGAACCTGATTTAGATTTTGATTTACCTTCTTTTGATGAAGAACCTTCTTCCGATTTAATTGGAGAAGATACGAAACCACCAGAACCAAGTCCAGAACCGGTTGTAGAGTCTAACCTCCCTCAAACAAACGAACCAGACTTTGGTGATGATTTAATTGATCGCGATTTTCATGATGATACAGATGTACCTGATGCACCTCTTCCTGAGGTTAATGTATTTGATGAATGGGAAAACGACGCCAAAAGGGAAGCCGCAAAACAACCATTAAGGCCAATTAAAGATGACCCTGCTCCTATAGGAGAAGATGTACTCTTCGATGATGAATCTGATTTTGGTACGGCACCGATGTCTTACCATTTGGCTTCTAAAAAACGAATTGAAAACTACCAAGCCATTTTTGAAATCACAAAAGAGATTGCCGCTTCCAAGGAATTTTCCGATTATTTTGACAACTTAGTTTATAGTTTAATTGGACAGGTTGGATGTAATTCTGTTGTGGTTCTTACTTCTACCAATCCGAAAAATCCAAAATGGGAAGCTGTTGCGGCCCAAGGAATTCAATCGAAGGATTCCTGGTATCTTTCTCCTGGTGATGAAATTTATTCCCGCATTTCCGATTCGGAAACAGTCATCTATGCGGGTGAGTTCAAATCGTCACGATTACCTGACAGAGAATTCAGATTACTAAATGAAATGGGTTCTGAAATTCTTGTACCCATTCGACACGGTGAAAAGTGTTTTGGTGTGTTGTCTCTTGGAAAATTAATCAATGGTGAAGAATACATCACTGATGATTTGGAGTTTGCAAAAATTGTAGGAGATATCGCCGGTTCTGTTTTTGAAAGGGTATCAGAGTTTGAATTGATGAATGACGATTTAGTGCAAGCAAAAGAAGTCATTGAAATCAATGAGTCTGTTTTGCGATTTGCTCGCGATTTTGCACGTATTCGTAAGATGGATGAGGCTTATGACCTTCTCATTGACAATATCAAAAACAAATTAGGTGTAAAACAGTTTTCCTTTTTAGTTTTAGATTCTGAAACTCGCTCCGACTATATTGTGTTTGGTTCTAATTTTATATTACCAGAAAGAGCAAAAGATTTTAGGTTAAGTAAAGACTCTGATATTGTAGGTATGGTCTCTAACGTTGCAGGTGTGTATCGTCTAGAAAATTTCAGAGAAGATGCAGAACTAAAATCCATTTTTACAAATGATGAATTGGGGATTATGAGTGAATTCACAATTCTACCAATCATCAATTTAAATTGGCTTGTGGGTATGGTCATTGTTCATTCCACCGGATCAACTTGGACTGATACGGCAAGAGATGTTGCGGTTACACTGCTTGAAACATCGGCACCTGTATTTGCAAATCTTCTTATCTTACAAGAAAAAGAAGCATTGTTTAGAAACCCATTCAATCCATTGGAATCCAGAATTTTAACAGAAATCGAAAAAGCATCTCAAATGAATACGGATTTTACTGTGTCCTTATTTAAGATTCAAAATGTTTCGAGGATGGTGCACTTAGTGGGAGCGGGAACATTTGCCCGTTATGCGGATGCACTCAGAAAAACCATGATGGATCATATTGGAGAATTAGATTTTTTTACACGAGTTGGGCAAGGTAAGTTTGCTATGGTTCTTCATGGGAAGGATAAAGAAGAAACCGATGTTGTGATTAAAAAAATCAAATCTTCGTTTGCTAAAAAAGAAGATGCAATCATTGGCTCTTTCCGAGCTACGTATCGAGTTTTGAACTTATCTTATCCACATGACACCAAGGACAAAAATCAATTTTTGGAAATGGTTGAAGAAGCCTAAGTAACGATTGTGTTATTTAATTCTATTTCGTTCCTTTCGCATTTCATAGTTTTTTATTTAATTTATTACTTTTCTTCGAATCGGATTCGAAAGTATCTACTTTTGGTATTTGGTGTTTATTTTTATTCCCAATGGAATCTGAATGCCAGTTTTCTTTTATTCATTTCGATAATATTTAATTATAGTTTAGCAAACTATCTATCTGATTTATCCGGGAAAAAAAGAAGAACCTTTTTTATTTTGGGGATCACCGCTAATTTAATTTACCTTGGTGTTTTTAAATATTTTCTCTTTGTATGGGAGTTGTTTTCTGATTTAAAAATTGGATTTGGGTTCCCAGGTCTGGAATGGAAACCAGAGATTCTTTTACCCGTTGGTATTTCTTTTTACACGTTCCATAACATTAGTTATTTGATAGAAGTCTACGACAAACGTATCCTTCCTTGTAAAAACTTTTTCACATTTGTCATTTATGATTTATTTTTCCCTTTATTGTTGCTTGGTCCAATCGAAAGGCCTGGTAATCTCATCCCACAAATTGAATCAGAACAAAAAATCACAAAGGAAAATATTTGGAATGGGATTTCTCTTTTTGTTTGGGGTGTGTTTATAAAATCTACGATAGCTGATCCCTTTTCTCGGTATGTGGAAATCCAAGCCCAAGGATTTGAATCTTTAGAACCCGGAATTTTATGGATAGTTGCCCCGGTCATAGCCTTTCAAGTGTATGCCGATTTTTTTGGTTATTCACTTTGTGCTATGGGTCTTGCCGAAATGATGGGTTTCCGTTTAATGAATAATTTCAAAAGACCATTTTTCTCCTCCAATCCGTCAGAGTTTTGGGCTAAATGGCATATTTCTCTTTCCACTTGGTTACGAGATTATGTTTATATTAAGTTAGGTGGGAATCGACATGGTTTTTTTCGAGAGAACGCAAACTTAATGGTAGTTTGGTTCCTTGCTGGGATTTGGCATGGAGCTGGGCATGGGTTTGTGATTTGGGGTCTGTATTTAGGTCTTTGTTTGGTATTGTATCGCAGCCTAAAACATTATGGTTTTGTGAAATCTGGAAATCTTTTCCAATCTGTCCTTGGAGTAGTTTTTACTTTCTATACTTTTTCACTCGGGCTTCTTTTGTTTCGTATCCATTCTCCCTCGGAAACAATACTTATATTAAAAAACTTATCCCATCTTCCAAAACTTTCCTCTATTCCTCTAATGATTCTTGTGACAACCATTCCTTTGGTGGCATTTGATCTTTGGCAAGAGTGGAAAGATACAGATCGTCCTCAATTTTTTATATCTACAAAACCATTTTCGTTTCTAATTATGTTTTTCTTTTTTTTCCTTTGGTTTTCGTTATTTTCTCCTTTTGGGAAACAGGATTTTTTCTATTTCCAGTTTTAATTTAAATTTATGAAAACACGTTATTTTATTTCTACTTTGATATTCCTTTCACTTTTTATGCACCTCACAATTGAATGGATCATTCCATTTTGTGAAACCACCTCTGCCTATTGGTATTTAGCGAAAGAGCGCCATTATTCTGAAAAAACAAAAGTTCTTGTGTTCGGTGATAGCCAAATTGTAAGTGGGGTCTCTCCCTCATTGGTTGCAGAGTTGGAAGGAGTGTCCTTGGAAGAAGTTTTATATCTTCCCAAACCAAGTGAACAACCGGAAGGAATCCTAAATGAATCCTTGGAATTAATTCCTAACCTTCCTAATTTAAAAAAAATCTATGTAAACCTCTCTCCCTTAAACACAAGTAAAAATTCGATTACGGATGCTCATAAACAATTGTTCCTTGCTTTTGGAAATTTTAATGGAAACACTATCCTCCATCCTCTTTTACGCAGAGCTTATTTTTCAAACCTAACGGATATAAGCTGGAAAGTAATTGTTGAAATTTTTCCTTATTTTGGAATTAGTTCTAATATCAATAGATATGTTTATGATAAGAGCACTCAAATGGATCTTTCCCAAAGAAAAGAAGAGTTTCTTTCCATCAAACAAAGTATGGAGAAAGAAAAAGGGTCTTGGGTTTGGAAATCGATCGGCAATGACCCCACCCTAAATGAATCAGAAGAGTTCCCCAATTTAAATACAGCGATACTTGCAGGAAGAAGAGAACTTTCGATGTCAATTTGGTCGGAATGTTTGCAGGTTTGGGAAAAACAAAATTTAGATGTGGTTTTTCTTCGGATTCCTTTTTCACCAAAAATGGAAAAGGACATTTTACAGACTAAAGCAGATGTTGTTGGAGAGGAATTTTTAAAAACCGTTTTGGTTGGTCCTCATAGAAGTAAAGTAGTGGTTTTAGATTTTAAATCAGTGTTTTTGAATGAGTATCAGTATTTTGCGGACTTAACACATCTCAACCAAAAAGGAAGAGATGCGTTGTCTTCGATTTTGAAAAAGAAACTATTTGATTACACCCACTCGTCGTCCGAGGGCATGTAAGTTGATTCCCCAACCAAGACCAAAAAATTGTTTTGGTGTTAGGATTTCCTCAGTGCTAGGATCCCAAATATCTTTTACAAATGCTTCAGCAGTGATTTCGGTTCCGTAAGGAATTCCCCAGAAATTTTTATCTTCATTATATGACATGAACTAACCTCCGTAATTTACCAAATCTTAGGATTTGGAGGATTCTACCATAGTATAAAATTCTTGAAAATGATAGGCTGAATCGTGAGGACCAGGACTTGCTTCCGGATGGTACTGGACTGCCATGACCGGTAGGCCCGTAGTTTTAAGCCCTGCAACCGTATGATCAAAAAGATTGATTCTTGTGATTGGCATTTCACCTGAAGATTCACCTAACACATGGAAACCATGGTTTTGAGATGTGATTTCAATTTTGCCAGTCTCCTCGTTTCGAACCGGATGGTTTCCTCCACGATGACCAAACTTAAGTTTGGCTGTCTTTTTCCCAAGTGCAAGGCCTATAATTTGATGGCCTAAACAAATTCCAAAGAGTGGTTTCTTTGCATCCATAATGGCTTTTGCAGAAGCGATGGCATAATCGAGTGGGGCTGGATCCCCAGGACCATTGGAGAGAAAGTAGGCATCAAAACCATCTTTCAGTAAATCTTCCGCTTTCGTTTTTGCTGGAAAAACATGGACGTTGAATCCAGCGGAGTCGAGAAGTTTGAGAATATTACGTTTGATTCCGAAATCGTAAACTGCAAGTTTAAACTTACTAGGAGAGTGAGCACCAAATAAATATGGTTTTTCGCAAGTAACCACTTGAGCAAGGTCTTGGCCTTCCATAGAAGGGGCGTTTTTCACTGCTTCTAAAAAAGAGTCTTCGTAAGTTTCGCTAATAAAGATTCCGCAGGACATTGCTCCTGAGTCTCGAATAATACGCGTTAGTTTTCGCGTATCAATCCCTTCAATCGCAGGCACTCCAAACCGAATTAAAAACTCGCTCAGTGTTTCTTTGGATTGGAAGTTGGATGGTCGTTTGACGTATTCTTTTACGATCAAACCTGAAGCCTGGATCCTGTCGGATTCCATATCGTCTGGATTGATTCCATAATTCCCAATCATTGGGTAAGTGAGTGTCACGAGTTGGCCTTTGTAGGAAGGATCAGTAATGATTTCCTGATAACCTGCCATAGAGGTGTTAAAGACCACCTCACCAATCGAATTCTTATTTGCACCGAAGGATCGGCCCTTCATGACCGTTCCGTTTGCTAAAACCAAAAAAGCCTGCATCAAATCCATTCCAAAGAATCGAGTCCTAATGACGAACAAAAATTCATCAGTCTTTTACGTAATAACGTTTTATCCGGTCGTAGTGGTAGTCTCCTTCAATTTCTACGGTTTTCATTTGAGATAGGGATTCTGCCATTTCTTTTGCCAAAGAGGGCTCAATCGTTAGATACGTTCGGCGCCCGCGGACCAAATAAACAATCTGGCCCGACTCTCCATCGGCTTCGATCACTTGCCCTTGGATCCTTTTGGACTGAGGTGTTGGTGAACTCACAGAAACTTGGTATTTTTGGAAAATATGGGGTCGTCCCACACAAACCCAAACATCAGAAGTGGGGGAAAGTTGTCTGGCCTTTCCTTCAATATGCCTTTTTTCAAACGGTTGGTTGCCGAGAGCAAGCCTCATGGTATCGGCATCGCAGAAGATGATCTTTTCTCTGAGGTTTGTATGATCCAGATAACGGAATTGCGGTTCTGGACCTTTTGCATCCCAATGCACCAATTCGCCGGAAAAACGGACTACCTTTCGCTCAAGGGCAAAGAGGTCGCCTGAAAACAGAACAAAAAGCAAGAACAATCTGCAAATAAGGAAAACTTGTTGGGAAGGCATTAGACTCATTCGAAATACCACATTTAACACAATTTTCGTTTAGATTTAACAATTTTATTTGACAAATCCTAGAAGAACGACTAGTTTCATTGCAATTGTCGGTATGAACGGCTGCTCACTAGCATTCGTTTGTCCACAGGTACGAAAAAAAATTCAGGAAACACTCACTAAGGAGTAATCATCGCATGCTGAAATCTCTACGTTTTGGAATGATGGGGTTCTTACTTTTGTGCTTAGCAGGTAGCTTAAGCGCACAATCAGGTCCTCGTTCTTATTTTATGATCGGTCTTGGAGCTCAATTTGACCTAGCTCAACTCGGCGGAACTATCACTAAAGATGGTCTTGATTCCGGTAACCCTCGGGTAACTGCTTCTGGAGCACCTTACGGAACTCCTCAAAAAGCAATCTATGCAGAAAACACATTGATCAGCTTAAAGAGAACGACTGGTGGTGTTGTTGGTGCAAAAACTAGCGGAGCTATGGTTGGTGGAAACGTTAACGTAGGTTACGAAAAAGAAGGGATCTTTGGAATCAATAGCCTTTTTTGGAGAATCAACGTAAACTACACTACAAAAATCGCTGGTGGTGATACTTCTTCTACTGTAATGGGTTACAAATGGTTAGACCAAGAGTGGCACTATACTGCTTGGACTGTTCCTACTTATCTTGGTATCAAATTGTATAACGCTGCAAACGACACAGCGGTTTATATTGGTGCTGGTGTGAACTACTTTCAAGGATGGTGGGGAGTTTCTGGATCTATCAACGCTCCAGCTCTTCAAGGTTTCACAGCAGGTCTTGGTCGTGATGGTGGTCCATTGTTAGGTGCTGGTGGTGGAACACTTCTTGGTGATGCTCCAAACCCTGGAGTTTACAAAGAAAACGTACGTTTTGGTGCAAGTGGAATCGGTTTAAACTGGTTAGTTGGTGCTCAAACAAAAATCACTGACAAAGGTCACCTTTTCTTCGAATTGGAAACTATCCTTTCCGCAGGAATGGGAGTTGGTGGAGTATCGTCAGTCGGTGGAGCTTCTGCTCTTGCTCCTTGGGTTGCATACCCAGTGGTTATCGGTGGACAAACTTACCGCGTAGGTTACAAAATCGAGATCTAATCAGTTCTTAACTGAAAGATCTAAAAGCCGGTGTTGGATTCCAACTCCGGCTTTTTTTATGCCCGGACAAAATTTGAAACTTACAGGTTTTTTAATAAAAGTGAATGTCTAAGAGGATCATCAATCCATCAGTTTGGTAATAAAATCTTTATCTCTTGTGGTCAATGAATGGGTCTCATGCGTAAAAAGTTTGAGTCGTACTTTGTTGTAGGTGTTCCAAATTTCGGCATGGTGGTCGAGGGCCTCAGAGACTAAGGCTAATTTGGCAATCAAGCCAAAGGCATCTTTGAAGTTTCGGAATTCTTTGTAAAAAATAAAAAAGGAAAGATTCCCTTCTGTTTCTAATTTCCAATCCCCATAAGTTTGTAAGAGGGTGTCTATTTCGGATTTCGTAAGGTTTTTGGGAATTTCTCTCATGGTTTAAGCCTTCGTTTGTGGAATACAATCAAATACAATCCGAATAGAATGAGGGCCGCCCCTAAAAGTTTTTGACTATCAATAGGTTCTTTCATAAACAGAATCCCAACAAACATTAAAAAGATGGGTTCGATAAGAAGGGTTGCGTTTAGTTTACTAATTGGTAAATAGTTATGTGCTTCGAAGTAAAATGCCCTTCCTAAAAAATATCCAAGTAGTGAGAATAAACCAAGGACGATTATAATTGAAAATTCGGGAATATGAAATGAACCAATGTAAAAAGAGTATAAAAAGAAAAACAAACTCAATAACAAAAGGCGTAAATAAGCGTATTCTAAACCTAAAATTTCAGGAACGTATTTTTTGATCATATAACTTTGAATCGCAAATAGAAAAGCACTACATAAAATACAAAATGCAGAAACAACTTTGATTTGTCCTTCTAATGTGGAGATCATATAGATTCCGATAATTGCAATGGCGATCCCAAAAACTTCGGTTTTTTTTAATCGTTCTCCTAGAAAAAAAACACCGAGTAACACATTATATAAAACGGTTGTTTTGATCAGGATGGCCGCAGGACCCAAATCCGTTTGTTTCAGTGCATAATAATACAAAACAATACCAACGGCATTAGAGATAGTTCCTAGTGTAAGAATAATTCCATCTCGCCTGATGGTTGTTATTACCTTTAATCTTCTTTTTTCAGAAAACAAAAAATAAGGAGTGACTACCAAAAAAGAAAACCCAACTCCGAAGAGTGCTGCAATTTCTGGTTCCGTGTTGTAGTTTCGAAAAATTTCTTTAAAACCGATGACTTCTAAAGCAAAGAACACCCCGGTTAAAAATACAAAGAAATATCCTTTTTTTTCATTACCAGTCAATGGGTTCTTTTCCTTGGGAAATTAAGTATTCGTTGGTTTTCGAAAAATGTTTGTTCCCTAAAAATCCTCTGTAGGCAGAAAGGGGGGATGGATGAGCAGACTTTAAAATGAAATGTTTGTTTGGTGGGATTAACATTTCTTTTTTCTGTGCAAAAGCACCCCATAATAAAAAGACGATATTTGACTTTTTTTCTGCCAGAATTTTTATCGCGGCATCGGTAAATTCTTCCCACCCTCTGTTTTGGTGAGAACCTGCTTTGTCTTTTTGTACAGTAAGAGTGGCATTGAGAAGAAGCACTCCTTGGTTTGCTAAACGAGTTAAGTCTCCTGATTTTGGAGTAGGTTTTTGTAAGTCTTCTCCAATTTCTTTAAATATGTTTTGTAAAGAAGGAGGAAAAGGAACACCATCATTCACAGAAAAACAAAGGCCATGAGCCTGGCCTGGGCCATGGTATGGATCTTGGCCGAGAATCACTACCTTAACTTTCTCAAAAGGACAAGAGTCAAAAGCATTAAAAATTAATTTTGCCGGTGGGAATACAACCTTAGATTTGTATTCCTCTCTGATCCATTCTCTTAACGCAGAAAAATAAGGTTTTTCAAATTCTGATTGTAAAACTTCTTTCCATCCAGATTCAATTTGTACGTCTTTCAATTCTCCCCTCCGAATGAAAGTATAATACTCGTAAGTCGATTCCTCCATGTGTGACATGGATTGTTTTTTTAGAGAAATTACGTAATTCCCTCATACAATCACTCCATTTTTCCTCAGTGGGACAAAGAATGAATCCAATGAGTTTGGGTTTGTTTTTTGTGAGTTTTAAAAGTTCTTCCAAACGTTTACCGATTTTGGAATACAGTTTTTCTTCTGGTTCTGTCCTTTCGTGTTTTCGAAATCCATAAGGTGGGTTTAGTGGCAAAAAGTAATGGGACGTTTCTGATTCAGGTTCTGGCAAAACAGGAAAGGTTCTAAAAAAATCAGAAATACTATAATCCCAATCGGTTAATTGGATTGTTTTTCCCCAATTTTTGAATTCTTCCAACCAATAACTTTCTAAAGCAGGATCCGTATCTTGGATGACGATAGGTGTAGAGTAGGAAGTGGACTTCTCTTTTTGTTTCTTTTTATAATGGTCTAATGATTTTTCAGGAAACAAAACCATCTTCTGAAATAAAAAACCTCTTGGTAAAGAAAGGAGAGTTGTTTTGTTAGCTTGTAACGCCCATTCGGTGGCAAAGGTCAGGGTCCCGGCAAAAGGAATGTAAAGTGCTGCCACTTCTTCTTTCGGAACTAGAAAATATTCGAAACATTGTTGAATTAGAATTTGTGTTAGGTCTTCGGGAACGGGAGCACTGGTTGGGAAGTTGGCTTTGATTCCTCGTTTGTAACCTGGTTCTCCAAGAATAGAAAGAGATACCGTGATTTCATCTTCAAAGTAACTGATGTGAAGGTTTTCCTTGATCTCGTAGAATTTGATGTTAGTGTCAGTAAACAAAGGTTTTGCGACATGAACCGCTTCTGTCAGGATTCTATCCCATTCTGCTTCTCTCACTTCGGAGGATTTGTCCCAATCGTTTGTTTTTGCAATAACAAGGCGGATATCTCGAAAACAAAGCCCATGAAACAGAAGATAGGCGATTTGATGAGAATTGGTATTTTCTAGTTTGATTTTTTCGGCAAAAACACGAACATTGGGGTCCGGTTGGTTTGGTAAGGGGACCGAATTTAAAATTTCTTTGACTTGTTCGCCAACCCAAGTCGCGGTTCCCGGTGGGAAATATAACTCCCAATTCAAAGTGGTCCCGGTTTGTGGTTTTCGGATTCTAAATTTCCAATTCATCTTTTCCTTGCTCTGGACCTTTCATTCAAGAGATTGACTCATATGTCCAGGATCTTCACTCCGGAATTCTTTTTGGTGATTGCCGCCATTCTTTGGGGTGGAACCTTTGTGGTCATCAAACTTGCACTGGATTCGGTGCCCCCCTTTCTATTTTTAGCAGTCCGGTTTTGGCTTGCCGGAATCATCACTTTACTGCTTTACCGAAAGACTTTGTTTTCCAAAGCAAACAGACGTTGGGACTATATTTTCCCAGCTTTCCTTGTGGCATTGGCAGCCCTTTTGGGTTATGCTTTCCAAACCATTGGGCTTGTTTATACCACAGCCACTCAGTCTGGTTTTATGACGGGTGCTTATGTTATTTTTGTTCCTTTATTACAAATTGCCATCGAAAGAAAATTACCTTCAGTCCGCACCTGGGTTGCCGTTTTGATTGTTGTTTTGGGGTTATTTCTCATTTCACAAAACGGAAAATCATATGAAGAAATTCTTCAATCCACTGGTTTTGGGTTAGGTGATGGGCTTACATTAATCGGTGCTTTTTTCTTTGCCATCTATATCATACTCATTGATATTTTTAGTAAAAAAATTCCTGCACAAATTCTGGTTTCCTTTGAAATCTTACTCATTGCGATTGTTTCGACTACTTTGTTCCCAGTGGAATCTGTTTTTTTAAACCAACCTATCTCCATCCAACTTGATTTAAAATTTTGGATCGGGATCATCTATACATCAATTTTTGCTACGATTTTTACAACGCAGATTCAAACCAGATACCAAAAAGCTGTTCCTCCAGCAAGAGCCGGATTGTTGTATAGTATGGAGCCAGTATTTTCATTCTTTCTCGCTTATTTGATATTAGGTGAAAGATTGGGGGTGGTAGGTGCGATTGGATCTGGCCTTACCTTATTCGGTATTTTATTCTCCGAAATGGGTAAGTGGAACAAAAGGGAAGAATGATTTTTTAAAAAAATTTTCCCTTTAAGGCCGAATCCAATTAGATGATTTGGTGTTCTTTGAGTGCGTGGTAGAGAATCCCAATCGTTACCTTAAGAATTGATAAAACAGGAATGGCTAGTAACATTCCAAAAATCCCAAAGAAATTTCCTCCCACAGCAATCCCAATTAATATCGCTAGCGGATGTAATGAAACCGCATTGGCAATCACTACAGGTTGTACAATGGCATTGTCCACTAACTGAGCAACAACAACAACGGAAGCAATGGAACCAATGGATGGTGACATTTCTGGGAAAAGAATCGAAAACAAAATGGGTGGGACGGCACCTACCAGCGGTCCTAAATAAGGAATGGAATTTGCTACGCCCAGAAAGATTCCAAATAGGAAAAAGAATTTTACTCCAACTATATAAAATCCAAGTGATGCGACAATTGCCATGATTCCGCATTGGATCACTAAACTTTTTAAGTAACTTGTGATTTGTTGGTTCATTCGATAAAATACCATAAGAAACATTTCAAAAAAACGATTAGGTATAAAACTAATCATTGTTTTGTAAATCAAATTGGCATCCAAAAGTAAAAAGAAACTGATGATGGGGATTATGATCATCCAACTGATAAAAGTAGGAATCATTACAACGATCCCTCTTAAAAATTCTTCTAAATTGTTCGTTGCCATTTTAGCAACTTCTTCAGGGTTGATGATTTTTTTCCATAGTTCTGGATTTTTAGAAAGTACAGGTAGTTTATTAAAATCAATTAACTGAAAATTTGGATCTTCCATTTTGACAGACCATTCTGATACAATGGGTTGCGCCTTTTCAAAAAGATTCGGTAAATAAAATGCTAAAAACCAATAAGCACCAGCAATCAAGATTGAAAAGATAATGATGATTGTAATCGCTCGATGGACTCCTCTCGATTCAAAATAGTCTACAATTCCATGGAAAATATAAAAATGAATTCCTGAAATGAGTAGAGGGATCGCTAAAAACTTAACACCTATGATTCCGATGAGCGCTGTGAGTATGATCAGCCCAAAAAAAGCACTACGCAAAATTAAGGAAGAGATAGTATTTTCTTTAGTAATCATTTTGTTTTATTTTTTTTGCTTTTGAAGTAAGCGGCCTCTAATGTATCATTTGTTTTGCGAAGTCTATCTGCAATGATAGAGGCAAAACTTAATAATAAGTCGTTTCCTACTCTCGGTTTTGTTTCTAAAAGAGTTTTTAATTCGGGTTGGAAAAAACCAAGTAAGATAGAATCAACAAGGGCCACAGCTGTTGCAGATCTTGGGAAATCTTGGAAGAGGGCTAACTCGCCAAAAAAAGCACCTTTTTCTAGTTCGGCGAGTTTTAAGGTAACACCTTCTCTCTCTGAATAAATCTCTACCTTACCTTGTAAGATGAGATAAACTCCCGTTCCAGCTTGGCCTTGGTAAAAGATGGTTTCACCTGCATAATACTTACGTTTGTGGATGAGTCTTGCGACTTCGCGTAAGGTTCTACGTGACATACCTTCGAAGATTGCGGTTTCGCGTAAAAAATGTGAAATCTCGGTTATCGGATTTTCGTCACGTTTGAGAATGGATTTCCAAAGGGGAAGTTGCATAGAGCCTCTCCTATATAAATCGGATAGACGGGGTCCGGAATTGATAAAACTTGATCCGTATGGGCCAAGCTTTTTACGTAGCGGGAACCGGAACGGACATAGGTAAGACTTTTTTCTCAAGCCTCTTTATGGCCAAATATGCCGAAAACTACGGATTTCGGTATTGGAAACCCATCCAAACCGGAATTACCGGCCTCAGTGATACCGAATTTGTCCAAAAAACAACAGCTTTGCCCGATTCCTTCTTTTTAAAACCCGTGTACGAATTTGCAGCCCCCGCAAGTCCACATTATGCCGCCAAACAAGAAGGAAAAACTTTAGATCCGAAGTACCTTTTGAACGCACTGGCAAAAGAAAGAAATACAAATACACTTATCGAAGGAGCCGGCGGAGTTTTGGTCCCTTGGACTGAGGACTACCTAGCTGTCAAAGGAATTCAGGAGAGTAACTTCCCTGTTGTTGTTGTCGGTTCTACGGAGCTTGGAACCATCAATCATACTTTACTCACTTTAGAAGTACTAACCAGTCGGTTCATTCCGGTTCTTGGTTTTTACTTAGTTGGATCTAAAAACGAATTACAAGCTGATAATGCAGAAATTATACAGCGATTAGGTGGTGCACCGTGTTTAGGAGTTACCAATTTCCCGGAACAAAAACTTTCTCCCAAAGAATTTATTTCCTTTTCCAACGAATCATTTGATACCAAACGTAATTTAATGGAAACCCTACTAAGTCCAGACGATGAAGGTTAATCCTATCCATACATATACTTGGGTTCCGTTAACCATCCAAGAGGAGGAGGAAAGTATACTCGGTATTGTCAAAGCAGAAGCTGAGTTCGTTACTGATTCTGAAGGGAACCGCTGGATTGATGCCATTGCCAGTTGGTGGACGATGATTTTTGGACACCGCCATCCGCGGTTAGTTGCCGCACTTTATAAACAAATGGAAGAATTGGATCATGTGATGCTTGCAGGACACATTCACCCTGCCGCTGAGTCTTTGTCTAAATCTTTATTAGAACTCACAAACTTTGATTTTCATAAAGTTTTCTATTCAGATAACGGATCAAATGCGATTGAAATTGCCTTAAAATTGGCCATTCAATATTATCAGAACCATCCAGATCTTTCACCTAGGTCAGAGTTCCTAGTTTTTTCCAATTCCTATCATGGGGATAGTATTGGAGCCATGAATGTTTCTGGAAAAAATTACTTTAACCGTATCTTTTCCGATTTAAGGTTTCCTACCAAAGAATTCCCAGCTCCCAATTGTAAACATTGTCCTTGGGGAAAAGTTGCAAGCAGTTGTTCTACGGAATGTTTAAATGATTTAGAATTAGAAATCAAACAAAAGAATTATGTGGGGATTGTGATCGAACCTTTGGTATTTGGCGCCAATGGAATGTTATTCTATGATCAAAAAGTTTTAGTAAAACTAAGAGAACTTGCTACACTAACTCATACCCTCCTTATTTTTGATGAAGTTTTTACAGGAATGGGGAGACTCGGCACGGCGTTCGCGTACCAAAAGGCAGAAACAAAACCCGATATACTTGTGATGGCAAAGGGACTGACCGGGGGAATGATACCTCTCGGAGCAACTCTTGTCTCCGAATTCATTTACAAACAGTTTATTTCAAAAGACCCCTATCGTGCTTTTTTCCACGCACATACGATGACGGGAAACCCTTTGGCATGTAGCGTTGGTTATGCGTCAGTTCAACTTTTAAAAGAAGTTGGATTCGAACTTGTGAAACAATTGGAGGTCTCTTTGCAAAATCGGATAGAACCGTTCCAAAGAAAACTCGGAAAACGAATCGAAAATGTCCGAGTGATGGGTGGGATTTTTGCTTTTGAATATCAGGAGAAAATTGCCGAAGACGAATATTTAAATCCTGTTGGAAAAAGAATCCGTGAGAGAATGAAAGAATTTCGAATCCTTCTAAGACCACTCGGACGCACCATCTATATCACTCCGCCTTATTCCATTTCCGAAACCTCCCTCGATCAAATCTTTTTGGCTTTGGAACAAACTCTCCTTGAGTTTCCCTGAATCAGATTGAGACTAAATATACGAAGCGATTTTCTTCGTTTACACAGGCTCCGGCAGTCCAGAACCTGTTCCCATGATTGCAGAAATCCAAGAAAAAACAATATCCTCGGCTCCATCCTTAATTACAGAAGTAGAAGCTCTGGAGATTCTAGAAGGAAAAGTCCCTTTGCTTTCAGTTGTCGCTCGTGCAACGGAAGAACGAAATCGTTATTTTACCAATCGTGTTCGCATTCATATACTAGATAATATCAAAAACGGATACTGCCCAGAAGATTGTGGTTATTGTGCCCAAAGGAAAGGCGGAGATTCGGGAATCCAAGAGTATTCTTTGAAATCTCCAGAAGAGATTTGGGAAGATGCCAAACGTGCAAAAGACAATGGTGCTTACCGATTTTGTATGGTAACTTCCGGTCGTGGTCCGACGGATAAGGCTGTCGACAAACTTGCAGAAACAATCTCCAAAATCAACGGAGAGTTAGGAATGAAGGTATGTTTGTCTGCGGGAATTTTAGACGCGAAAAAAGCGAGAGTTCTGAAAGACGCCGGTCTCGACAGATACAATCATAACCTCAACACTTCTGAATCAAAATACAATGAGATCTGTTCGACACATACATTCAAAGACCGACTAACAACTCTAGAGGCGGCAAAAGAAGCTGATATCGGACTTTGTTCTGGAATCATCGTAGGGATGGGTGAGGAACTAAAAGATTTAGTCCAAGTAGCCTTTGAACTCAAACGACTTGGTGTCATTTCGATTCCTGTTAACTTCTTCATTCCCATCAAAGGTCATGCCATCCAGAAGTCGTCACTCACTCCTGAATTTTGTATTCGTGTATTGTCCGTTTTCCGTTTAGTGAACCCAGATTCTGAAATTCGTATTGGTGCGGGAAGAGAAGGTCATTTGGGTTCTTTACAATCCATGGCACTTTTTGTAGCCAATTCATTGTTTGCTGAAGGATACTTGAATGTGAAGGGAAGTGAGATGGTTCAAACGATGAACTTGATTCGTGATTGTTCTATGGTACCTGAGTTTACAGAAGGTGTACCGGAAGGATGGGATGATTACGAATCACAAGCCCTCTACGACGAGAAAAATTTTCCAGAGCTCTACAAACATAAAAAGTAGTTTGCCTTTTTTACTTTTGGCGGTATTATGCTCCTACTTTACCGCCTCTAGTGAGAAACATGCGAAAACCCTTTCTACCATTTCGAAAACAGATGAGTTATGCGATCGGCCAATTGGGTTGGTCCACTCTCATCAACATCATTGGTCTTCACCAAGTTTACTTTTATCTCCCCCCGGCCCCAAAACCTGGCCAGGAATGTTTTCCTGATCTAATCGAAAAAATGGCATTCTGGGGACTTTCCACGATTGGAATTGTTGCCGCTGTAGGTCGTTTGTGGGACGCATTCACTGATCCCATCATTGCCAATTCTTCTGACAGATTTTCCTCACGATTTGGTCGAAGAATTCCTTTTTTGTTCCTTGGTGGTATTCCTGCTGCTGTTTTTTGTTGGTTGATTTTTGTTCCTCCTCACAATTTCATCTCTTCTGCAAACCTTGTTTGGATGACGGGTTGTATGTTACTTTTTTATTTATTTTTAACGGTGTATGTCACACCTTTCTTTGCTCTCATTCCTGAACTCGGACATACACCAGAAGAACGACTGAATCTTTCTACCTATATCTCAGTTACTTATGCATTGGGTATCATTGTGGCATCTACGGAGCCCATGATCGCCAATGTTTTGAAAGCAAACTTTGTTTTTGATTCAGATCTATCCGTTCAAACATTGGTCTCGCGCCAATATGCTTTGGGAATTTTATGTGTGTTTGCCGCGATTTGTATGTATTTCCCCGTATTTACAATCCATGAAAAAACATATTGTGAATCAGAAGCTTCTAGTGTTCCCTTCAAAGAAGCAATTATCCTTACATTCAAAAATAAGAATTTTCTATATTTCGCTTTGTCGGATCTTTGTTACTTCCTAGCCCTTACCATTCTTACAACAGGGATTTCTTATTATGTGACAGTTCTATTAGAATTAGAACGTGAGTTTGTCACACAGTTACTGACTGTGATGTTGCTCGTTTCTTTTGCTTTTTACCCAGTGGTCAATGCGGTCGCACGAAAGATCGGTAAGAAAAAAACGGTTCTATTTGGATTTTATGTTTTTCTAACTTTATTTCTATCTATCTATTTTATCGGAAAAGATAGTTTGCCATTATCACCGTATATTCAAGGTTATTTGATTGTTGCTATTGCCGCTGTTCCCATTGCGATTCTTGGTATCTTACCCAATGCCATTCTTGCCGATATTGCTGAACTTGATTCTTTAAAAACAGGGTCTAGAAGGGAAGGGTTGTTTTATGCCGGAAGAACCTTTATGCAAAAACTGGGACAAACACTGGCTGTTCTTATCTTTAGCTCTGTGATTCTTCTTGGATTGAATCAAGATACAAAGAAAAACGTATCCCCCCATGTAACGGGGATCATTGCTCCTTCTGTGTCAGAATCTAAGTCAGAAGAGAAAAAAAATTTAGGAGTCGAGGCAAAAATAAGTAAGGAATCCTCCATTTGTAAAGTCGAAGAAGTAGAAGCGGGAGGGGAGCTGGGCGTTCGTCTGACTGGTCCTCTGGCCTCGGCATTCTGTATATTGGCTATCTTCCTCTTTGGAAAATACAAAGAAGATGAAACTTTAGAAGAGATTGCAAAGATACGTGGAAATTAAATCCTGGTTTTTGGAGCTATTCAGATGAGATATCGCATTGAGACAACCAAGTTAAAGAACGGGTATATCGAAGCCAAACTCATCGAGACAACCACAAACAACCCGATCGAGTTTCGGATTTGTGACACGGAAGAATATGCGCAGGCCCAAATCAAAGATTGGCAAAAGCGCTTCCGAATGAATGAACCGCAAGAACAAGATTAACTTCTTCCTTCGATGGGGCATGGTTTTTGCCCTGGTTTCGGGTGTTACCGATTGTAAATCATCCTCGAAACGAGACTATTTCGATACCAGTTTTCAATGTTTTGCAGAGCCAGGGTGGCGAGACGACTCCAACTTTAAAAAGTATATAGAGAAGGCTTGGCTCCCCACACGGCTGTTATACGCAGAAGATAATTCAAAAATCAAAAAAACGGACATTGTGTTTGCCGGTGATAGTTTGGTACATTTATTTTTACCAGACTTAATGACCAAAGAATTTCCGGGCCAATCCGTTACCAATCGCGGGATTGGTGGAGATATGACAGAAACTCTCCTTACAAGAATGGAGGAAGATGTTCTTGTCCTTCATCCGGAAAAGGTGGTGATCGAAATTGGTGGTAACGATTTCATCCAAGGAAAGTGTTTGAGTTTGGTTCAAAACAATCTACTTTCCATCATACAAAAAATTCATTCTCGTAACAGAAATACAAAGATCTTTCTACTTGCCGTTCCACCCACAAGAGTGAAGGAACTAAACCAAATTGTTCCTGTATTCAATTTGTTTTTGAATCAAGTAGCAAGGACTACGACTAATGTGGAATACATTGAAGTCTGGGATAGTATGAGAAAAATAGATTCTCCCACTCTTCGTGATGAATTTATTCGTCCCAATGGGGACAGCCTCCATTTTAATGAAAAAGGATATGAACTTTGGGGTAAAAAACTCAGACCCTATTTACAAAAGTAAAAATGAATTCACTTCTCTTTATTTCTCGTTCTCCCATTTCTGATTCTCTTCTTTCTAAAATATTTCCTGAAGTAAAGTTTGAAAAGACAATCCCTCTTTCTAAGGAAATATCTGCCGGCAAAGATTCTCCTTTTTACCTTTCCCATGCTGAAAGATATGGATTATACTGTGTAAGGATATCACAAGTCGAATCTCTGAAGAGGGACCAAGTTCTCTCCATTAGGAACCAATTGACAAATCACCAAATTGATGTTTTATCAATAGGATCTTTATTACCTAAAAACAAAGAATCTCTTTTTGTATTTGATATGGATTCTACTGTCATCAAAGAAGAAGTCATTGATGAGTTGGCAAGAAAACATGGAGTATTTGAAGCAGTGGCTACTGTTACTAAACAAGCCATGGAAGGTGGGATGGGTTTTGATGAGGCCCTTCGTTTAAGAGTGAAACATCTCGCAGGACTCTCGAAAGAGAGTTTTAAAGAAGTTTATGATCTATTAACTCTGAATGATGGAATGGAGAAGGTATTTCAATTTGTACAAACAAATGGATCGAAATTAGGAATCCTCAGCGGTGGGTTTAGTCCTGTATTACATTTGTTCTCAGAAAAATACCCTGTCAGTTTTTACAAGGCAAATGGATTGGAAGAAGTTGATGGTAAATTTACTGGAGAGATTTTCGGTGAGATCATCAACAGGGAAAAAAAAGAAATCTATTTAAAAAAGTATGCTTCAGAACTTTCAATTCCTCGGGAGCAAGTGGTTGCTGTGGGGGACGGAGCAAACGATGCTTTGATGCTCGGAGCTGCAGGAATTGGAATTGGAATTCACGCTAAACAAGGGTTAAAAGACCAAATTACTAATTGGATCGATTTTACCGATCTATCGGCTCTAGTCTTTCTCTTTGAGGATACGTTTTAATTCATCTAAAATAGACAAGGCTTCTAGAGGTGGAATTTGGTTGGGATCAATTTGTTTCAATCGTTTCAAAACCTTTTCTTCATTTGGTGACATGTTGGACATACTATTATCTATTAAGCCCGCAAACAAACTCGGTTCTTCATTTTTGATTTTAATTTCCCTTTTTTTGGATTCCAAACCGGAAAGGATTTCTTTGGCTCGATCCGAAACAGATTCGGGAATCCCTGCAAGTTTTGCTACATAGATTCCAAAGGATTGTTTTGATTTTCCTCGTTTGACTTTTTTAAGGAATAGGATTTCTCCTTCTTTTTCAAAAGTATCCAAATACAAATTAAAAATCCCATTTCCTTTTTCGAGTTCTGTCAATTCATGATAATGAGTGGCAAAGATGGTTTTTGGTTTGGGAAATTTGATAGTTAAAAATTCTAAAATGGCCCAAGCAATGGATAACCCATCATAGGTGGATGTTCCCCGGCCCACTTCGTCAAAGAGAATGAGACTGTTTTCGGAAAACTGATTGAGGATGGTTGCCGTCTCTTTCATCTCTACAAAAAAAGTAGATTCACCCTTGGTAAGATTATCTCCTGAACCAATCCGAGTGAAAATCCGATCTACAACGGCTAGGGATGCTTTTTTTGCAGGAACATAAGAGCCCATTTGGAATAGAATCTGATTGATGGCAATTTGGCGCATAAAGGTGGATTTACCAGCCATATTGGGACCGGTTAACACTGCTATGGCGTTATCTTTGGGATTTAGTTCTAAACTATTAGGTACAAAACGTTCACCAATAGGTAAAAATGTTTCTACAACAGGATGGCGAGATTCAGAATAGTTTAGAATTCCATCATTACGGATCTCTGGCCTTGTCCACTGGTATTCTTCTTTGGTTTCCGTAAGTGATAGATGGTAGTCTAAAGAAGCCACTTCATTCGAGAGAGTTAAGAATTCTTCATAAAGAGAAATACAATGTGCTACTAGTTCATCAAACTTTTCTTTTTCAATTCTTTCTATGATTTCATCTGCTTGTAAAATGGCTCTTTCTAATTCCTCTAATTCAGGTGAAGTGAATCTCTCACCTGTGACCAAAGTTTGTTTTTTCAAGAAATGTTTAGGAACTTCTTTGGCCTGTGCTTTGGAGATTTCAATAAAGTATCCGAGGATTTTATTGTAACGAATCTTTAAAGAGGAAATGCCTGACGCCTTTTTTTCCTTCTCTTCCAATTCCAAAATCCAATCTTTCCCTTTTTCGCGAGCGAGGATAGCATCATCGTATTCTTTATTGAATCCTGATTTTAAAAATGGAGAGTTTCCGAGAAATACGGGGAGTTCCCCTTCAAATAGGGTATCAAAAAATAACTGAGACAAGGCGTTTAGTTCTTTGGGAAGTTTGGAAAAATCATAACCAATTCCATCCAATATGGTTTTAATGGTTGTTGTTGATTCTAAACTTTTATCGATCCCGCGAAAGTCACGGGGTAGCGCTTTTCCTACTCGAAACCGAGTGAGCACTCGTTCCAAGTCGATAAGATCACCTAATAATTCTTTGATTTGAAATCTTTCTTTTTTGTTGGCAGATAGTATTTCTATTTTGTCCCAATGGGATTTGATTTTATTTTCATCTCGGGTAGGAAATAATATTCTTTGTTTGAGATAGCGTTTGCCTGTAGCAGTGATACAGCGATTAAGCACTCCAAATAAGGTATGATTTTTGTCATTGGGATTTTCAACGAGTTCCAAGTGAGAGACTGTCTGTTCATCTAACACCAGATATTCACTCTCATCAATTCGCCTTGGCGATTGGAATACAAAATTTTGTTTCCGATAGTTGTATTGGAGGTAAGCATCTAATACGTGGACTACTGTATCAATTCCTGCTCCCTTTTTTTTGGGAATATAATCTTCTGGAATCTGCGAAAGAATGATTTTTGATTCTTTGGTTATTGGGGGAACTTCGTCTGTGAATATAATTTCTTTTGGCGAAAATCGTTTGATGGTATCGTTGATTCGTTCTGTTTCGGTTTCAGAAAAAAAGAAATAAACTAGTTCCGATGTGGAGACATCAGCAAAGGCTAAGTAAACGGATTTTTTTTCTTTATAATACAAAGATAAATAATTGTTTTGGTATCCACCGAGTAAATTGTCTTCGACTACAGTACCCGGAGTGATGATTCTCACCACTTCCCTCGACATGATTTTTGCTTTTGGATCTTCCGGTTTTGTTTGTTCACAAACCACAACTTTTTTTCCGGCAGCAATCAACCTTGATATATAACTTTCAGTAGCGTGGTAAGGAATTCCCGCCATTGGAATTTGGTTTTGTCTTTTGGTAAGTGTGATGTCTAAAATTTGTGCGGCAATTTTTGCATCGTCCAAAAACATTTCATAAAAATCACCCATACGAAAGAATACAATCCCATCGGGATGTTGTTCCTTAACTTCCATATATTGGCGCATCACAGGAGTATTTAATGCTTCATAATGTTCGGACATTTTGTACCAATTCTTGTATTTTCTTTGGATCTTTTTTGCCGTTGGTTTCCACTCCACTGGCCACATCAATTCCGTAAGGATGTACGGTTTCTAATGCAACTTTTACGTTTTCTGGAGTGATACCACCTGCTAGAAGAAATGGTCGTTTTACGGATGTTACATATTCCCAAGGGAAACTATGCCCAGTCCCGCCACCCAAATCTTTATTATAACTATCTAAAATCACCAAATCGGATTTTGGTTCTAAGTCCTCGTCCGAAACTACCTTCTCTTGGATTCGAATGGCAGGTAGGAGGGATTTTTTTTCTGTCAGGGTTTCCCAGATTTCTTTTGTAAGGAATTGATCTCCACGAATGAGTTGGACAAGGTCTGGTTGGAAACGTGTGGTTAAATTTTGGATTTCGGAAACAGAGTTTTCAAAAAATAAAAATACAAGTTTGGGGAATCCGGGTTTGGATTTGAGTGTGAGTAGAGATTCTGCTGTCTCTGCACTGATAGAACGTGGGGAACGTGGTGAAAAATTGAGGCCTACAAAATCGACCCGGAGATCCACACAAAGTTCTAGTGTGGCCAGGTCTTTGATTCCGCAGATTTTAATTTTGTATCCGGTTCCCATTCAAGAACCAGATTGAATCAACTCAAATCAGAGGCAATCGATCCTTTGTATCCGTAGTGTAAAAATTTAAGGAAACTATCCTGATAGAATAACATATCTTCTTTAGAAATTCCTTGTCTTACCATTTGGACAAAGATATTCAGAAAAAAGGAAAGTATGTTCCTGACAACAAACTCACTCACTTCTCCTTTGTAACTTGGTGTTTTTTCTTTGAAAGATGTATATTGTTCGAAATTGATTTTTGTGAGGCGAGTGAGAACTGTATCAGGAAACTCTTCCAGATGAGAACCTTGTGATTTGGTTAACAAAAGGATAAAGTCATCTCGATTGGAGTCTACATATTCTAAAGCAATGTGGAAACGTTCTTTCCAAGCATCATAACTGTCGTTAAACCTTTTTTCAAAATAATCTGGATGTGAAACATAAGCGAAGGCTTTTTCCATTCCAGAAAGAACTGGTTGTAAAATCTCTGTTAGAAGGTGTTCTTTGTTTTCAAAGTAATTGTAAATATTACTCGTGGAGACCTTTGCTTTTTTTGCAATGGTTCGCATACTAGCCTTCTCAAATCCGAGTTGAATGAATTCATCCCGAGCCGCTTGTAAGATTTCTTTTCGTGTATGTTCTTTGGGCGTTTGCATGATCCTGAACGATGTTTCCTAAAAGAACAATGTCGTTCAGGATTCATTTGTAAAGTCCAATTTTACATGTTTGTTGTATTTTGTATTAATTTTGCCACAATTCCATAGAGGCGAAAACTTCCTAACACCAAAACGGGAGAACTGCCTTGGAATAGGGGGAGGAGTTCCCCTTCAGTCTGCACTTTGGTCGTTTTGGCTCCTAATACTTCTGGGAGTTCCGGAAAGGTTCCAAACCCTTCTCCCTCCCAAATAAAAAGGGAAAGAATGGGAAGATCTACTAGTTCTGCCAGAATCCCTTCCCGATCTTTGTCGGGAAGACTTCCGAGAACCAGAGAAAACGAGGTGTGGGATTTCGCGAATTCGCGGGTTGTGGTGGCAATCGCATCGGGGTTGTGGGCAGGATCAAAGACAATTTCTGGAGACTGCCCAATGACTTCCATTCTCCCGCGAGGTCTTACTGCATTCCTCCAGGAGATGGATTCGATTTGTTCTTTTTTTTCGGGAACAAAATCTGCGAGGGCAGTCTTTGCAAAAAGAAAGTTAGTTTCTAAATACGTTGGCTTAGGATCGAGAGGGAGGATCCGAACAGGGATTTTGTTTTTCGGGAAATTTTGGATTAAGGATTTTAGACCTTCATCATTTGGGTCCATCGCAACTAAACCCCGGCAAACATCTGTTAGAATTCCCAATTTTTCTAGGCAGATTTTTTCTTTCGAATCACCTAGGATTTCGGAATGATCCATTCCAATTTTAGTAAGTACTAAAAAATCGGCTTGGACAAGTTTTGTGGCATCAAGCCTTCCCCCAAGTCCCGCTTCCCAAATTTCAAACTCCGTCTTTTGAAAAGAAAAGAAGAGATAAGAAAATATCGTTAAAAATTCGAAGTAGGAAAGAGATTCAAATTCTTTCTTATCAGGAAGGACGGAATTCCTAAAGAAGGCCTCAACATCTTCTTCTTTAGGAATTTGTGGTTTGCCATTTTGAAACACTTGAAATCGTTCCAAAGGAGAGAGGAGGTGGGGTGAGGTATAAAGTCCTGTTTTGTATCCCAAAATAGAGAGAAGAGAAGCTAAGTAGTGTGATGTGGAACCTTTCCCATTGGTCCCCACAACGCTGATTCGAATGGGTTTATGAATTTTGTGTTTGGAACTCTGAGATTGAAAGAGTTTTGCTAATCCTTCCAATGTGTATTCTTTGAATACATTGAAGTTTCTAGTTTTTTCTATATTTTGTAGGCTATGTAAAAAATCTAAAAATTGCATTGGTTTCTTTATTAAATCAATTGGTTCTGTTTACACTCATAAAACTTAAACTCTAGTTTTCAGCTGTTTTAAAAGTAGAGATTCCACTTTTTGAATCCATTTTGTTTTGGCTTTTGAGTTTGTAAAAAGTTCAAATTGTCTAATTCCTTGGTAAAGTAACATATGATAACCAGGAATGATCTCCGCTTTTTTTTTCTTTGCTTGTTTTACCAAATCAGTTTCCAAAGGATTGTAAACAATGTCGAATAACGTATGTTTTTTGGTGAAAAAATGAGAATCGAGTAATGGTTCACCACCATATCCCTTCATACCGACAGGAGTTGTGTGAATGATGAGATCATAATTCTCTGCTTCTTTCATACATTCCTCGTGTGTGGTGATCGTTATCCAATCAGGATTTCCTAACGAATCACAAATCTCTTTTGTTGCGAATTCATTCCTTGCGAGAAGTTTGATCTTTCTTTGGATCTTTTTGTCACGAGCGTTATTTTTAAGAGTCTCTGCAATTTCAAATAGGATTCCTTTGGCGCTTCCTCCACTTCCGAGTAACAAAATTTGTTTTTCGATTCCAGGATCTAACAGTTTGGAATTGGATTTAGTAATCGAAAGGACAGCTCCCGTTCCATCAGTGTTTACCGCTTGGATTTCGTTGCGAAACAGCAAGGTATTGGAAGAACCCATGGTTTTCGATGCGTTACAAACAATGTTCGCTTGTGAATAGGCCCATTCTTTGAATGGAATGGTAACAGAAACACCCTTTACGCCCAAATCAATCAGGGGACGTAATCCTATCTCCTTCCAACTTTGATTTTCAAATACCAGATACACTCCATCATATCCAGAGAGTTGGAAGAGAGTGTTATGAATCCAAGGGGAAAGGGTATGGCCTAAGGGATATCCCAAGATCCCAAATATCTCGGTGTGTTTTGAATACAAGGAAAACCTCTTTTTTTATCTTATGGACTAAACAATGGCTTACCGAAAATAGGTATTAGACAGGTACAAGAACAATGATTTCATTACCGCTTGCCGCACCATCGGAACCATGGACAATTCTAGTAGATATTTTATTCTTTTTTCTCGCATCCGCAGCCTGTGCCTATTATTTTTATTATTATAAACGTAAAGACTTACTTGGGAAATTTTGGGGATCCACTTTCGTTGCTGGGATTGGTGCATTAATCGTTTTTGCAACCTTTCAAACCTACATCCGCGATATCATTATGTGGCTCATGTCACCAAAAATTGGATCTACTCAACTATCCAACGTGAATTTGGTTGCTATCTTCCTTGGTGGATTTACCGCTCTTTACATCATGAACCGAATCAACCATAACAAAGAAAGAAGAGATTGATTTCGATTTTTCATATAACTTTAGATACTTAAGAAAATTATAATAAAAGCCTAGAAGGGCGAGAACAAACCCTTGTTTCCCATCTAGGATTCCCAACCGGATCCAATACATATAAAATCCTTTAAAACACGCTTTTAAAAAAGCCCAGAAAACAGAACTAGTTTTTCCTTTTCTGAATTCTTCCTCAGCAAACAAACTAGAATAACGATCAATGAATTGTAAATGATCAGATATGTTTTTATAAGAATAATGATAAAGTGGATTTTTTAGTTTGATTGGTTTTCCTGTAAGTTTAACTCTTTCGTGCACCAAACCACCGCTAAATTCTCCTGCAGTTTTTTTAAACAAACGGATTTGGTAGTTAGGATAGTATCCACCAAATCGAATCCACTTACCTAAATAATAAGTCAAACGTGGAACAAGATACCCTACGGATTGTAATTTGTCTTTGGTAAATAAATTTGAAATTTCAGTTTGTAGACCGATCGATACAACTTCGTCGGCATCAATCGCAAGAACCCAGTCAAACTTGGTCTGTTCAATGGCGTAGTTTTTTTGATCTGCATAGTTGTCGAACTTACGAAAAAAAACGCGTGCACCTAAGGATTTAGCAATCTCAACTGTTTTGTCTGTCGAACCAGAATCGATCACAACGATATCTTCTATAAAAGAAAGGGCAACAAGCGTGCGAGAAATATTATCCTCTTCGTTGAGGGTAATGATGGCACAGGATAAAGGAAGAGGCATATTTAAATTTGGTTGGGGTCGCGGACAGAGATGAATTTATCAGAGAGGGGAATTTCCAACCGAGCAATGGTAGAATCTTCTCCGATGATGATACGAAAGAAATTGGGATCAATACCTTCCCCTTTGAGCATAATGAGAATGAGAGCAAGACCAAGACCAGCACCTTCTGTGGTATCTGCGTTGTCCATGTAGAACTGAGCGATGTCGTCATACACCATTCCTTTCTCCAATCGTTCTCGGATTGCTTTTTCTTCTTCTTTGGCAATGGGTGTGTTGTTGATGACTTCGATAGTGATTCCATCGTCAGTGAATTTAAAGTTAATTAAACAATAGTATCCTTTCTTTTTGGCTTTCATTCCAAATTCGTTCGACATCTCTTCTGAGAACATTTCACGATACTCTCTGACTCCCCTTGCATACTGTGAAGGGTTTAACATACTGTATCCGCGTTCTTCAAAAAAGACACGTTTTTGGTTGGCCTTGCAGGCATTGATCGCCAGTTCTTTGATGATGGTGTAAAGAGTAGGGACAAGAGTGGGATAGGTAAGGCGATCCAGGATCAGACCTACGGCTTCCTTGATGTGTTCCTCAACGGATTTGGAGACCCGGTGAGTCTTTAGCGAGAGAATTTTCCCATTTTCGATGTGTAATTTGATGTGATCAGAAATCTCGCTTGTTTCCTTTCCCATACCCGAAATCTTTTCCATTCTAGTCCTTACTGTCAAGGTAACTAAGACCGCTAGTATGAAAAACCGCAGGCTTCTATTCCTCTCCTTATTCCTATCGGCTTTTGCCCCCACGATACTTTTGTCTCAAAATTTGAAAATGAAATCGGTTCGGATCTGGGAGAGTGAAAAGGCCAATTTCGGTGGATTTGTCGATTTAGAGGTGGTCCAAGGCAAAATCATTTCCTTAAAAGAAGGAACACCAATTGTACAACCTAAGTACTTATTGCCTGGGTTTTGTGATGCTTCTGTCACTTTGGGATCGAATGCACGCGGTGGAAAAACGGGCCGTGAAGAACTTCCCACTTACCTATCCGGGTATTTAGCTGCTGGATTTAGCCATATTGAATCGGTGGCTGATCCCAATGTATCTAACTTACAGAACGAAATCATCAAATCGAAGTGGTTTGCACCCATACTCACCCAATCCCAAAAGCCAGCTTTGTATTCTGAATTGCCTGCGGGAGAAGGATCCGTTTACACTTCGGGTCTTGGTCAGGCAATTGATCCCAAACGAAACCGCCACCTCCCCATTTTTTTAAAAGAAGTGGAAAACAGGGGGTTTTCGCAAACCGAACTTTATGCCAAACGAAGGGAAGCGGAGGAGAAAGGATACCTTCCGATTGCCTATACTTTCTCAGACAAAACGAGCTGGGAAGATGCTTTGGACACTAGTTTTCCGGTGATCTTCCATCCCATGCCAGAGGGAACCAACCTCTACCGGGCCCAAAAACGGGACTTCCGTTGGGCCCCTATGTTATCCATTTTATACCTCCAAAACCTAAAACAAAAACCGGATGATTGGAAAAAAGAAATCCAGGTTTGGTCTGAGCTTCATTCTGTTTTTGGGTCTCGTTGGAAGGATTCTTTATCCACAGAGTCAGAAGGGGAGGGGGAAGAAGAAAACCTCACATCCAACTCGTTTTCGGAATACCAATCCACCTTTCAAACGGAGGCTGAGGCTAGAAAGAATCTTCTCTTTGCAAGTGGGGCTGGGCACTGGGGACTTTTTCCCGGACAAGCGGCCATTGTAGAAGTGCGGCTTTGGGAATCCCTTTTGGCAAAACCAAAGGAGAGAAAGGTAGACCTTCCTTCGGGCAAACCGGGATTTTGGACCTCACTTTTTGGTTCTTTTTCGCCTAGTTTGCTTTCGACCAATGCAGATCCGGAAACCCTACCACAAATCCGTCGGGAAATCATCCAAACTTTGACCCTAAGGACTTGTACCTTTATCGGTGCCGACCATGAAGGCAGAATCCGTGTCGGCGGGACGGCCCATTTCTCCATTCATAACGAAAATCCTTTGAAACGCGCTTCCGGAATATTTCCAATTGAATCCATGGTATTAGGAGGAAAATTGGTCTATACCCCCAAACCCACCAAGGAAGGAACCGCAAAATGAAAGGCCCATCCTCAGAATTTGACCGTTTATTAGAAGAAAGTTTTAAAAAAAGACAATCCATCGAACCTGGCTCACGTCATGAAGCCAAAGTAACAGCTGTTAAGAATGATTATGTGTTCATTCGTACTGTAGAGAATAAAATCACAGGAAATATCTCTATTGAAGAGTGGAGAGAGGAAGTTTCGCCCAAAGTTGGTGATTCTCTTGTTGTTTATTTTCTCAAAGAAAACTCGGGTGATTTCTATTTTACCACCTGTCTGTCTGGAGACAACCTAACAGAAGAACATATGGAGATGGCAACACAGTATGAAATTCCTGTTCTTGGCCAAATGCTTGTAGAAGCAAATGGTGGTTGGGATGTCAAACTAGGTAGTTTTTCTGCATTTGTACCCTTTAGCCAATTGGATGTTTCCTTAAAAGGTAAAAACATCGCAGGAAAACGAATTAAATTTGTGATTTCTGAAATTGGTAAAAAACAAAACAAAATTGTTTTATCTCAGAAGAAAATTGCTGATAAAGAAAGAGAAACAAAAAAACAACTGTTACGCGATGAGTTGAAAGTTGGGATCTTTGTTTCCTGCACAGTTAAAAGTATTCATAAATTTGGTCTGATTGTAGACATGGATGGGTTTGATGCTTTGGTTCCTCAATCCGAAGCAACTTATAAAAAAAATGCGGATCTCACCACGGAATTTCGTGTGGGAGAAACTCTTCGTGCTAAAATCCTGACTTTGGACTGGTCTACAAACAAAATCTCTCTCAGTGTAAAAGATTTTTTAAGTGATCCATGGTCTGGAAAACTACCTTTTAAAGAATCCGATATTATCACTGGAACCTTAGAATCGATCAAACCATTTGGCCTCTTCGTTAGGTTAGGTGATGATTTCTCTGGTCTTGTACCCAACAAAGAAACAGGAGTTCCTTCTCGCACCCCTTTGAATACGGTATTTAATCCTGGTCAAAAGTTAGAAGTTTTTGTTTTGGAAATCAATCCGGAAAAAAGACAAATTGCTTTGTCGATTTCAAAAGCAAACGAAGCCAAGGATCGGATGGAATACCAAGAATATATGTCCAAAGAAGAGGCTCCCGGTGCAGTATCTAGTTTTGGACTGGCCTTGCAGAAATCTTTGGAAAAAAAGAATAAAAAGTAATTCACGATTTGGAGATCGCACTTTTTAGACCAGAAATACCACCTAACACAGGTAATATCGCTAGGCTTTGTGTGAATGTCGGTGTCCCTCTTTCCATTGTGGGGGAGCCGTCGTTTGACCTTTCCGAAAAGGCCGTCCGGCGTGCTGGCCTTGACTATTGGAAGGATTTGGACCTAAGGCGATTTGCTGACTTTGAAGAGTTCCGAACCCAAAAAGAGGCCGAAGGGAGCCGAATTTTCCTAGTTTCTAAGTTTGGAACTCGGGTGTACTGGGATGTCAATTTCCAGGCGAAAGATGTTTTTCTTTTTGGAAGGGAAACATCGGGTCTTCCTGAAGAAATTCATAAGTCCTGCCCCCCGGAGCAGATTATTTCCTTACCTATGGCAGAGGTGAGTCGTTCCATCAATCTTTCCAACGCTGTGGCCATTGTGCTTTATGAAGCACTGCGCCAAGAAAAAACACGGACTAATCCCAAAGGATAAAACAATTTACAAGTCCTCCGTTCCCGTTGAAATGGGAATATATGCCGTTCCCTCTCTCCAGAACTGAGTTAGAGAAAGAAGTGAAGACTTTGTTCTCCAATGGCCTCTCGGGGAATGTGAACGATTTTCACTCTTGGGTGTTTATGGAAACTCAGAGGAAATTCAAGGACAATCCCAATACCACTTTGGATGTAATGACGGCACTCCTTGAAGATTTAATCAAAGATCAAATCATCACAACAAACCCGATCGACCCCAGAGAGTATTTACTTCCAGATACGTCCCCTATCGTTCGTAAGATGGGTACAACAGAGCAGTTTGTCATTCTTGGTGCCCTTTCTTACAATCCGATGCAATATGTTCGAGCAAGGCTTGATTATTTTCTAAAACGAAATGGAATTGCTGAAGAGTTACGAATGGATCTTTGTATTGCTACTGTAGAAGCAGTTGAAAACGCAGCAAAGTATGGTGACGGTGGTGGTGTGGAAGTGATTTTTAAAATCGATAAAAACAAAATCTTCACCATCGAAATGATCAACACTGTAAAAGACTTTAACCTAGAAGATGATATTCAGAGAGGTAAGTTTTCTTCCACAGCAACACTCATGCGTGGTATGATGGTCATGCAAAAACTTTTCGATTCGGTAGATTTAGAAATCAGCGACAATCGAAAACAAGCTATACTGAAAGCAACTCGTAAACTAACATAGGTTCCTATGGCAAATTTCAAAATGGTTTCTCCTTTTAAGGCTGCCGGAGACCAGGTCGAAGCAATTGAAAATATTGCAAAGTCCTTCGGCGAGGGTAAAAATAAAATCACACTAGTTGGTGTGACGGGTTCAGGAAAGACCTTTACCATGGCAGAGGTCATCACTCGTGTCAAAAAACCAACACTTATCCTTTCGCATAACAAAACACTCGCAGCACAACTCTTTCGAGAGTTTAAAGAATTTTTTCCAGAAAATGCTGTAGAATATTTCGTTTCTTATTACGATTATTACCAACCAGAGGCATACGTACCTTCTTCAGATACATTCATTGAAAAAGATATGTCAATGAATGAGGAAATCGACAAACTTAGGTTACGTGCCACTTCGAGTTTACTTGAACGGGATGATGTAATTATTGTCAGTTCTGTCTCTTGTATTTATGGTTTAGGATCACCTGAAGATTATATGAACTCAGTGGTGATGTTAAAAATCGGTGATAAAATCGATCGGGATCAAATCATTCGTAAATTTTTACACATCCAATACGCTAGAAATGACATCGATTTTAGTCGGGGAAATTTTCGTGTTCGTGGTGATACCATTGAGATTATGCCTTCTTACCAAGAAGAAGGAATTCGTATCGAACTCTTTGGGGATGAAATTGATGGTTTATCAAAAATTGATCCACTGACAGGTAAGGTAAAAACCAAGTTAGATCGGGTGGTTGTATATCCTGCGAAACACTTCATTACCTCGGGCCCCAAGATCAAAGATGCCATTGAAAAAATCAAAACAGAAATGGCGGAACAAAAAGATAAATTCCTCAAACAAGGAAAACATTTAGAAGCAGAACGGATTGAGTCCAGAACCAATTATGATATGGAAATGCTTGTGGAACTTGGGTATTGTAGTGGGATTGAAAACTATTCTCGCCACCTAACAGGAAGGCAGGAAGGAGAAAGGCCTGCTTGTTTACTGGATTATTTTCCAAACTTGGATTTTTTACTCATCATTGATGAATCCCATGTAACCTTACCGCAAATTGGTGGTATGTATGCTGGAGATAGATCTAGGAAATTAACCTTAGTTGATTTTGGATTTCGCCTTCCCAGTGCCCTCGATAACCGACCTTTGAATTTTCAGGAATTCGAAACTCTCACACCTATGACCTTGTATGTTTCGGCAACACCTGATCAAAATGAAATTGATAAAAGTGAAGCGGTCATTGAACAAATCATTCGTCCTACGGGATTACTTGATCCAGTTGTGGAAGTTCGCCCGACTACAAACCAAATTGAAGATTTATTAAACGAAATTCGTTTACGTATTGAAAAAAAGGAAAGGATACTCATCACCACCCTTACTAAAAAGATGTCAGAAGATTTAACCGACTATTATAAAGAGGTCGGTTTAAAAATTGCGTATCTCCATTCGGAAATTGATACCATCGAACGAACGGAAATCATTAGAGATTTACGTAAAGGTGTCTATGACTGTATTGTTGGTATCAATTTGCTTAGGGAAGGATTGGATATCCCTGAGGTTTCTCTTGTTGCTATTTTGGATGCGGACAAGGAAGGGTTCCTTCGTAATTATAAGTCTCTCATTCAGACCATTGGGCGTGCTGCAAGAAACGTAAATGGTAAAGCCATTCTCTATGCAGACAGAATGACGGATTCGATTAAAAAAGCAATCAGCGAAACGGAACGTCGCCGTCTAATTCAAGAAGCCCACAACACTAAGATGGGAATCACTCCGCAAAGTATCATTAAGGAAATTCATGACATTCTACCGCGAGAAATGGCGGAAGAAGACAGTAAGGAAGAAGCTCTCAAGGAAATGGAAAAAGAATTTACTTTGAAGAAATATAAAACCAAAGACAAGTTACGCGATGCTTTGAAACGAGAAATGTTACGTTTTGCATCGGACTTGGATTTTGAAAAGGCTGCTATGTTTCGTGATAAAATGTTAGCACTTGGGCCTGATAAGATAGAATCATAAGGTAGGACTCCGATTGGAAACAAATGAATTTTGGGAAAACCCAACGAAGCTTGCGAGATTGGAAGATTCCCTTCCGAAACAAATTTTCCTTCTCCCCATTAAGGTAAGGCCTGTATTCCCAGGAATCATTACACCTTTAATTGTTCCTCCTGGTCGTTTCATTCATTCTATCGAAGAGTCATCGAAAGGTGCAGGTTTTTTGGGTCTGATTCTGCTAAAAGAAGATGAGTCGGATCTTCCTTCAGAAGAAAATATATTTCAAATAGGTGTTGTGGCTCGGATTTTAAAAAAAATAAATCTGCCAGATGGGGGAATGAATATTCTTGTTAACACCATCCAAAGGTTCAAAGTCAACTCGATTCATACGAAAGAGCCGATACTCATTGCTAATGTAAGTTATCCTGAAGAAGAACTTGGCACCAGTAAAAATAATATTAAGGCTCTGATGAGAACCTTACTTATTTTAACTAAAGAATTAGCACAAAACAATCCTTTGTTCACAGAGGATATGAAACTTACAATGATGAATGTGAATGAACCAGCAAAAATGGCTGATTTTGTTTGTTCCATTTTGAACTTAGAAAAAGAAGAATACCAATCTGTGATTGGTGCCGTTCAAATCAATGATCGCTTAGAAAAAGTCCTATTATACCTTAAAAAAGAAATTGAGTTGGTTGTTTTACAGAAAAAAATTCAAGAACAAATCAACGATAAAATAGATAATCAACAACGTCAGTTTTTTCTTAGAGAACAGTTGAAAGCCATTCAGCAAGAGTTAGGTGCTGGTGAAGATAAAACAGAAATCAAATACGAAAAACTTCTGGAACGATTAAAGTCTGTTCCTGTTGCTGATGAAATCATTGTAGAAGTGGATAGAGAAATTGATAAATTCAAAAACTCAGATCCAATTTCCAGTGATTATAATGTGATTAGAAACTATTTGGATTTGGTAGATGCTCTTCCTTGGGAAAAACCAGTCGAAAAAGATGTAAATTTAATCCATGCAAAGAAAATTTTAAACCGAGACCATCATAAATTAGAAGATGTGAAAGAAAGGATCTTAGAGTTTTTAGCAGTTCATAAATTAAATCCAAAAAGTAAAGGATCGATTCTTTGTTTGGTGGGCCCACCAGGTGTGGGAAAAACATCCATCGCTAAATCAGTGGCGGAAGCGCTGGGCAGAAAATTTTATCGTTTTTCTGTAGGTGGGGTTAGGGATGAAGCAGAAATCAAAGGACATAGGCGTACTTATATTGGAGCTATGCCTGGGAAACTCATCAATGCCTTAAAAATCACCAAAGAAAGAGATGCCGTGATTTTATTAGATGAAATTGATAAGATGTCTCAAGGTTATCAAGGAGATCCACAAGCGGCACTTCTTGAGGTATTAGATCCAGAACAAAATTCAAATTTTCGTGATCATTATCTGGATTTACCTTTTGATTTATCAGATGTATTATTTATCGCCACAGCAAATACTTTTGAGCCAATTCCTCGGGTACTTCTCGATCGTATGGAAGTCATTCAACTCTCAGGTTATATCACAGAAGAAAAAGTACAGATCTTTCAGAAGTATCTTTGGAAAAAAATCTTTGAAAAAAATGGATTAAACCCAGATTCTTTTTCTATGAAAAAGGAGACGGTGGCTTTACTCATCAATTCTTACTCTCGTGAGTCGGGTCTTCGTGGACTCGAAAAAACGTTTGATAAGTTAGTTCGAAAAATTGCCTTAAAACAGGTGTTAAAGGAAAAGTATTCTAAGGAAATCCGTGAAAAAGATTTGGTAGAGTATCTGGGAACACCACCGTTTGTGGATGACCGTATGACTAGCCCTAAGGTTCCGGGAACGGCACTCGGCCTTGCTTGGACCAATGCTGGTGGATCAACTCTCCTTATTGAGGCAGTCCTTATTCCTGGTAAAGGTGGTCTCACACTGACTGGGCAAATGGGAAAAATGATGGAAGAATCAGCAAACATTGCTTTATCTTTTGTCAAAAACCATATAAACAACGATAGTTTATTTGATAAAAAAGCAATCCACTTACATGTTCCTGATGGTGCTACTCCCAAAGATGGCCCAAGTGCAGGAATTACAATGGCAACGGCCATTCTTTCTCTTGTAACTGAACAAGTAATTGCACCAGGTTTTGGTATGACCGGTGAACTTACGTTAACTGGTGAAGTTCTTGCCATCGGAGGGTTAAGAGAAAAAATAGTCGCTGCCAAACGAGTGGGTGTCAAAAAAATCATTTTCCCTAAAGACAATGAAAGGGCATTTCAAGAAATCCCTGACTATGTCAAACGTGGAGTGACTTTCTATCCTGTGACTCGTTTTGAAGAAGTAGAAAAACTAGTTTTTCCGAAATCCAAAGGTAAAAAGAAATGAATCAACAACCCAATTCTTTTGTTCTTATTTTAGAAGTCCTATATGGACATTTAACGGACCTTATTCGGTTTTTCTGGATCCGCCGAGTTCGATTTTTTACATTAGGATTTGTTCTTGGAATCTTTTTGTCCTTTTTCTTTTTAGGTGGCGCCTATGTGGTTTGGTCGGGTGAGGAAGCTCGAGTCCATAAATCACTGGAGAAATATAGATCGGAAGTTTCAAACTTTTATGATAGTTTCCAACCAAAGTCTGTAAAGATTTTGGATCGCAGTGGTAAGGTGATGGGTGAGTTCTATCGACGTAACTTTAGGCCTATCCGTACTGATAATTTAGGAAAACATAATGTTATTGTTTGGGCTGTACTTTCTTCTGAAGATCGGGAATTTTTTTCTCATTCAGGTTTGAATTATACTGCCATTGGTCGCGCAGTTGTTACTAATTTGGTGCAGTTTCGATTGTCCCAAGGTGGTTCAACCATATCCCAGCAGTTAGCCAAACTTACTTTAAATTTAGGGAAACGAAATTTATTTAATAAACTGACCGAACTCTATTGTACTTTTTATATAGAAAGCCAATATTCTAAAGAAGAAATTTTGGCAATGTATCTAAATCAAATTTTTCTTGGAGAAGGGAATACTGGAGTTGAAGAAGCTGCAAGGTATTATTTTCGTAAACCTGCTTCAGAACTTAGTCCGGAGGAAGCTGCCCTTCTTGTAGGAATCATTCCCGCACCGAGCGTATACAATCCGGTTAGAAATTTAGGGATCGCACTTTCTAGACAGAAACGAGTGTTATATGACATGGCTAGAAATCCGGAACTTCATCCTTCCGAAAAAGAAATCCCTCATAAGTTTTCTGATTCGATTGAGTTGAACTTAAAAAAATTCCGAACCATTTACAAAATCAAAGAACACAAAGATGAGGAAGGAAATCCTAAATACTCTAGTGAAATTGGGAAATATGGTGCCGATAAGGATTTTCGAGTCAACTTGGCTCCTGATTTTAACTCGGAAATCAGAAGATTCATTTTAGAACGATTTTCAAATGAAGATTTAGAAGAACGCGGATTACTTGTTTATACTACTTTGGATTTAGAAAAACAAAGACTCGCCGAAGAGGCCTTACGTGTGGGCGTAGACTCAGTCAGAGCCGATCTTACGAAACAAGAATCAGAATACCAAAACAAAGGTAAGGCGGATTTGGCAGAAGTCACTCGCGCCATATTACCTCAATTAAGTGGATCTATGATCTCTCTCGATCCCGAAACTGGGGACATTGAGGCCATGGTTGGTGGATATAAAATATCCAACGTGTTCCGATTTAATCGTGCAGAAGATGCTAGACGTCAACCAGGATCAACAATCAAAGCACTCGTTTATGCGCTTGCCTTTGAAAAAAGGATAGTGAATCCTTCTTCCAAAATCAAAGACGAAAAATTAGATATCTCTGGTTATTCACCAAAAAACTGGTATAAGGGTTATAAAGGTGATATCACTGTGAGGCAAGCACTTGCGCAATCAGTGAATACAGTTTCTGTAAAGTTATTACATGAAATTGGGATTTCTTATTTCATTCAGAAATTAAGTGCCATTCTATCGATCCCAGAGGAGGAAGCAGAAAGTCGGTTCCAAAGAAATTTATCATTAGCACTTGGTTCTGGGGAGTTAAGCCCGATGGAACTTTCTGTCATTTATGCAACGTTGATGAATGGTGGAAGGCGAGTAACTCCCAGAAAAATTATCAAAATTACTGACTTAGATGGGAATGAATTTTATAGTACTGTGGCCAATGAGGCCGCAGAACAAATATTAGATCCGGTAGCCTGCGCTATGGCTATCAATACTTTACAATCTGTTCTTACCGAAGAAGGCACGATGACTTTAAAGAAAAAGGAAGGAGAACCTTTTTTGTATGCTGGAAAAACAGGAACAGTCCAATCTCCCAAACTGAAATCTTCTCGTTGGAAAGGACTAAAAGGTGTTCGTGATGTTTGGTTTGCTGGTCTCACACCGAGAAATGTAACTGTTGTTTGGGTAGGCCATGATGAAGGAGCACCATTCCCTGGGTCGGGATCTGGGGTATCCGGAGGGATTTGGTACCGGTACACTCAAAATGTAAAATCGAAACTTGGAATGGGGAATCAGTTGATTCCAAATTTTGTTGGAGATTTTGTAAAAGTGGATGTTTGTGCAGATGACGGAACCATTATAGAAACAACACCAGATTATATTTGTAAGGTTCCGCTTTACGCGCAATATTATTACATTGGAGACTTACCTCCCAAACGAGCAGGTTTTGTAAAACAAGAACCTCCTACTCAAAACACAACTCTCAGACCAGAACTTATTGATGATGATTCAGAGATTTCCACTTATGATTCGCAGGGAAGTCGTATCCAACCAACTGCAGTAGACTCTGTCGAATTGGAACCGCCACTTATAGAAAATCGGCGAGCACGTTATAACGAAGAAACTCCTTAGACACTAGATAATTTTCTTGGATGGACCAAAGGAAAATCCAGGGTTTATCTTCTTTGATTTTTGTAATGACTTGGAGCGCATCTTTATCCGTTTTCGAAGGTTTGTTTAGAATCCTTCCGACTTCCGGATTTAGGTAGAAGGAACGATTCCCTCCATTCCCCATTTTTTCTGGATGGAATAGGGGATCTAAAAAATTCCAAATAGAATCAAAATCGGAATACCAAGTTAATAGGGTTAGATCTCCCTTACCCTCTCCATTTTCTTTATATAAGGGAGCTTTCTCCATTGGCCTTAGTTTGATGATGAGCCCGATTTCTTCTAATGCTTGTTTGATGGCCCGTCCTTTGGTTTGGTTTTCATCATCCCCACGCATTCGAAATTCCAAACTTGTTGTTTTGATTTTTGGATAACAACTAGATTGTTCTAACTCTGCAATTGCCAAGTTTTTATCATACGTCTGCTCTTGGTGAACTTCTCCTTTTGAAATTTTTTCTATATAATTCAAAGGAATGGGCCCATAGGTGAGATCTGCATGGTTTTCTAATAATTTTTGAATGATCAAATGCCGAGGGATCGCTAAGTTAAGAGCGGTTCGAAAGTGTTTATCGAAACAGGAATTGTTTTGGTTGATCGCTATGTATTGAACTGATCGTCCTCTTTTTGTGAGAGTGGATTCCTGGTTTGCTTCTGGTATTGAAAGAAGAAAATCCGTAAGTTTAAACGCATCTAACTTACCTTTACGATACAAAAATAGGGAAGTGGAAGATTGTGGTAAAATGAGGAACCGAATTTTTTTGGGAAAATCAGAATCACTTTCTTTTTGTAAATGAAGGTCTAAGAATTCATTTTTTTTCCAAGAGAGGAGTTTGTATTTTCCATAAGAATGTAAAACTCCGCGTTCCCATTCTTCTTTGCCAATGATAGATGCAAAAGGTAAACTGAGTTTCTCTTTCCATTCCGTTTCCATTGTGCCCTTTTGAAATTCTAATTCCAATTGATTTTCGGATAAGGAACGAACTGCCAGTAGGAACTGATAGTCTCCTTTTCTAGGGTAACTTTCCTGAACCAGACGTGATAGACTGAATCTTATGTCTTCTAGAGCAGGTGCCGCGGGACGGAGTTGGAAGCGCCAGATCTCTCGATTCGGATGAGGGATTTTTTGGGATGTTAGGATCCAAGGGGATTGAAAACCTTTTGGATCGCGAGAAAATAAACCTTGGTGGAGGAATTTTGATAATTTCTGACCGGATAAATCTGTGATGAATAGGGGATCCAAATGAGCAGGGTCTGAAGGGAGTGCGATTTTTAAGTCAAAATCGAAAGGTTCCTTCCGGCAAAAAGTGAGGGACAAGAGAAAGAAAACGAGGGATAAGGTTCTCATACGTGAAGATTTACCGAAAACTCTGGCCATACTTGGCAAAATACAAATACAGACTTAGCCTCGGTGTTTTCTTGTCCATATTTGTTTCCATTTTTAATGGAGCCTCCCTCACGTCTCTCATTCCTATTTTTGATTCTCTTGGAACCGGCGAAAATTACAAGTTTCAAATCGCCCTGACCAAAAAAGACCAGGCTTTACTTTCCGAATATAAAAAACCAGACAAACTCGAAGGATTGAAGTATTGGGAATGGCAATTTGCCAATCTCAAACAGAGTACAAACGAGGAACTTGCAGATAAAAAACCCGATGACTTGGTGTATTTATTTTGCCTCATCATCCTACCCATTTACTTTTTAAAACTCATTTGTCTTGCGGGGACAGTTTACTTTGTCAACTCAGCAGGCCTTCTTGCCGTCAGTGATCTCAGGCAAGCACTCTATAAAAAACTTCAAGTATTGCCGTTGAACGAGTTCTATCGGGAAAAAACAGGGGTTCTTATGAGCCGTGTCATTAACGACGTCGACATTGTCGGAAAGGTCATTTCTAACGACTTAAAAGATGCCATTAACGATTTTTTTTATATAGTAACTCATTTAATCATCTTACTTGTGTTAAGTTGGAAGTTGTTTTTTTTGTTATTCATTGTTATTCCCTTAATTGTTGGGCCAGTAAGTACTTTTGCAGATCGTATTCGGCGAACCACAAAAAACCAACAGGAACAATTGTCTGAATTGAATGGGGATCTTCAGGAAGTTATTTCCGGGATCAGAGTGATTCGTGCATTTTCGATGGAAGACAAAGAAGCTGATCGATTTTTAAAAGTAAATCAAAACCTTTCCGATAAAACTTTTAAAACACATTTTTACCATCAAATAGGCCCCGCCTTAACAGAGTTATCTGGCTCAGTTGTAACGATGGTTTTTTTAGGGATAGGCGCTTATTTATTGGAGGATGCTAGTTTTTCCAAAGGGATGTTCATTGCGTTTTTCCTAACTTTGATTTTTTTAATGCGTCCTTTAAAACAAATGAGTATTCTTGTGAATTTGATCCAAGCCTCAGTGATTGCAAGTGATCGTGTGTTTGAGATTTTAGGACGAGATGTAGATATTAAAGAACCAGAATTTCCAAACCCACTAGGCCAATTGTCAAAGGCCATCGAATATAAAAATGTATCCTACTTATATCCAAATACTGATTTGTATGCACTTAAAAATATCAATCTGACATTACCACTTGGAGGAACTATCGCAATTGTTGGATCTTCTGGTGCCGGTAAATCAACGTTAGTTGATTTGTTGCCGAGATTGATTGATCCGAGTAGCGGTGGTATTTTTTGGGATGATGTGAATGCTAAAGATTTGAGTTTAGATAATTTACGAAAACGAATCGGGGTGGTTTCCCAAAATATTTTTTTATTTAATGGTTCGGTTAGAGAAAACATTGCTTTCGGAAAACCAAATGCTTCTGAAGAAGAAATTCGCCGTGCGGCCGAAGATGCATTTGCATCTGAGTTCATCGAAGCGTTTGAAGAAGGTTATGATACCATTGTTGGGGAACGTGGTGTGATGTTGTCTGGCGGGCAAAGACAAAGGATTTCGATTGCTCGGACATTACTTGCTAATCCAGAAGTATTAATTTTAGATGAGGCAACATCTGCTTTGGATACAGAATCGGAGAGACTCATCCAACAAGCGTTTGTTCGGTTATACGAAAATAAAACTGTTATCATCATTGCTCACCGTTTATCTACGGTAAAAATAGCAGACACGATTTATTATTTAGAAAATGGTGAAATCGTCGAAAGTGGTAGCCATACTGATCTACTAAAAAATCAAAATTCTAAATACAAACGATTGTACGATATGCAGTTTTCTGGTTCTACGTAAATAGAAAACTGGTATTTTATGCTAGGCGACCTGTTCCGCAATTAGGGCAAAACTTTGCATTCGGAACAGCAACAAACGAACCACAGCTGGCACATGTCCAATTTTCGTTGAGTTTTGGAGATTGTAAAATTGTTGTGTTAGCCACATTCAACTTTTTGTCCTTTAATTCCATCTCGACAGAATCCAAGGCTTCAATATAAGGTAGGGATTGGTTCTGAAATTCTTCTTCTGTTAGTTTTCCTGAGTCAAAATCAGAACGAATGTCTTTTAATGAATCAAGTAGGTTTCTTTTTTTCTCTGTAATCGGTTTTAGATAGGCGTCCTCATCTTTTCCAAAAGGAGATTCATCAAGCCTGAATTTGTAATGAAACAATACAAAAGGAGCAATGAGAATGATTCCAAAAACCAGACAATACAGATATAAGAGAAAATCCATACGTTCAGAATTTGGACTTTTTATTTTTATGCAATCTCTTTATCTTTGGTCAAAGAAGAGAATTTGCATTTATGCCCGTTAACAACTCACTAATTGAACAAAAAACAAAAACAGCAGAAGAAGTTGCGACATTATTGCCTAGGCATGTAACTCTCGGATGTTCGGGATTCACACCGGCAGGATACCCTAAACTTATCCCTGTAGCATTCGCAAAACGAATTGAAGAGGAAAAAAAAATAGGGAATGAATTCTCAATCAATCTGTATGCGGGTGCATCTACCGGTGATGAGCTGGATGGAGCTCTTGCAAAAACGGGTGCTTTAAAACTAAGAATTCCTTATCAGTCTAATTCTCACCTTCGTAATCTCATCAATCAAGGTGAAACGGATTTCATCGATATGCATTTATCTCATGTAGTAAAATACATTGAACATGGAATTTTGCCAAAAATTGATGTGGCAATTGTTGAAGCAATCGACGTTACCGTTGATGGAAAAATTTATCTTTCCACATCTTCTGGTATGAGTGCCACTTATATCCGTAATGCGGAATCTGTTTTTATTGAGCTAACGGATACTCATCCTTTAGAACTTAAAGGATATCACGATATTTATCTTCCCAACCATCACGAAAAGGGACTTCCTATTAACATCATCACACCAGGTGATCGGATCGGCCTTCCTTATATCCAAGTTTCCCCCGATAAAATTAAAGGGATTGTACGTTCCAGTAAGCCGGATGCGGCCACTGTATTTAAAACTCCGGATGAAGATTGCCAAAACATTGCGGCTCATGTTTTATCTTTTATCCAACACGAAATCAAAATGGGAAGGATTCCCAAGGAATACCTTCCGTTTCAAAATGGAGTAGGTAATATTGCTAATGCAGTGCTTGCTAGTATGGCAAAAGATCCTAACTTCCATTCCATACAAATGTATACCGAAGTGGTTCAAGATTCGGTATTTGATTTGATTGATGCAGGAAAATTAGAAATTGCTTCTACATCCGCTTTGACTTTTTCAGAAAAAGGGCTGAAACGATTTCATGAGAATATCGCTGAATGGAAATCAAAGTTTGTCATTCGACCGCAGGAAATTTCAAATCATCCTGAAGTCATCAGGCGAATGGGGCTCATTGCTATGAATACGGCTATCGAAGTTGATATTTATGGAAACGTAAATTCCACTCATGTGATGGGAACATCAATGATGAATGGAATTGGTGGTTCTGGTGACTTCACAAGGAACTCGCACCTTTCTATTTTTATGACTCCATCCCTTGCAAAAGATGGAAATATTTCTGCGGTGGTTCCGATGGTATCACATACAGATCACAACGAACATTCTACCATGATTTTTGTTACCGAACAAGGGTTAGCTGATCTTAGGGGTTGTCCTCCTAAAAAAAGAGCAGAGCTCATCATTAACAATTGTGCTCATCCTTCTTACAGAGACAGACTTCGCGAGTATTATGAAAATGCTCTTCGTGTTTCGAGAGGAAAACATACTCCTCATGACTTAGAGAAAGCACTTTCTTGGCATATCCAGTTCTTGAAAACAGGAAGTATGAAGTGATTGGTATAGTCGGCTCCGGAATTACTGGTCTTACTGCTGCTTGGATGATTCGTAAATTTAAGGATGTAACCTTATTCGAAAAACATTCTGAGATTGGAATGGCTGCATTCGGCGCAAAACAAGTGATTGATGGAATAGAAATCGAATTTGATATTCCTTTTAGAACTATTAAAAGAGATTATTACCCCACACTTTTCCAGGTATACGATAAAGCGGGAATTCAAACAAGAGCCGTTGATTATTCTTTTCGAGTGGAATCTAATGAAGAAGCAATATTTGGATTTCGTTCTCATCAACTGTTTGGAATTCCTTTTGGTGTTCCCACAATGGATTCCTTTGTATCTTTAAAGGGAGTTCAAATTTTTTCAGATCTATTAAAGTTTTATGCGAACGCAAAAGACGATTGGAAAAATGAAGACCCAACAATTTCTATTTTGGATTTTTTAATTAAATATAAATATTCCAAAGAGTTTATTTTTGAATTTTTACTTCCTACATTCGCACTCGTAAATACATGTAAGACAGAAACTGTAGGAGCCTATCCGGCAGAAACTATTATCGGATATCACTCGAGAGGTTATTCATATACACCTCAAGAAACAGCGAGGTTTGGTACAAGAGACATTGTAAACCGTCTGACCGCCGATTTGCAAAATCTTACACTCAATGCAGGCATCCAAAGGATCTACAAAAAGGCTGATAAAACCATCATCCAATTTGCCAATGAAGAAAGGGAATTTGAACATATAATTCTTTCTACACAAGCAAACCAAGCAAGGGATCTTCTTGGTGTTGGATTTGAACTAGAAAAAGATATTTTAAGTGAATTCCGTTATGAGTCGAGTGATGTGGTTTTACATACAGACGAATCTTATTTTTCAAATGTATCCTTATCTTTAGTTTTTAAAATTAGAGATGGTTATGACAAACCGGAAGTAACTTTGGATTTAGGAAGGATCATACCTGAACTAAAAGGCAAAAAGATATTTCAAACATGGAATCCACACAAACTCCCCAAGGAAAGTGATACCTTGAAGTTTGCAAAGTTTGAAAGGCCTGTAATGGACGAAAAAACAGCCAAAGCCATCCAAAGAATCACAAAATTACATTCCAATCCCAATTGTAATCTTTGGTTGTGTGGGTCGTATTCTTTATATGGGATCCCACTTTTGGAAGCGGGTGCCAAATCTGCCTTACTCGTCGCCTCTGGTTTGTTAGGGCGTAGTGTAGATGATTTGATTTAAGCTAAAATCTATTTTCCAAATACATAGTAATGGTAAGTTAGGCCTAGGTGTTTAACAAACCAATTCAAGACCTTCCCAAAAGATTTTAATGAAGTTGGTAGTCTTTTCGAATAGTTGATGAATCCAAAAAGGACTAAGTTTGTCCAATCAATGTGTTTGATTAATTTGAATCCAATAGATTCTAATTCAGAAATAGTTTCTTCACAGAGTTTCAAATTTCCTTTGGGAATGAGAAAGGGAAGATACATCCACCAAAAACTTTTCCATTTTGAATCCGTAATTTGAAAATGAGTGAATGTTAAGTTCCCGCCAGTTTTTAACACTCGGTAACTTTCTTGGTAAAATGCCGAAAGGTTTTGAAAGTGATAAGATGCATCTAAAGAAAATACATAATCATAAGAGAAGTCTTGGAAAGTTTTCATTTCTTCCCAACTTCCTTTTAAAAATGGATGAATTTTAGTATCACTTGATACAAACAATTGTTCTGCGAAATTTGATTGTTCCCCAGGAAGATTAATTGCGGAAAGAAGAACGGGATCGTAGTTCTTTTGCCAATACACTAAACTTCCTCCAAGTCCTGAGCCAACTTCTAGAATTTTGGATTTTTCTCGTAATTGACAACCTTTAGCAAACTCGGATACAAATCTGAGCCCTGCCGTATCATAATTGTTCTCTCCATCCCAATACCCAAAATTCGAAACATAGTAGGGAGGTGACTGCGTAAGGACAGTTGCTGGTGATTTAGAAAAGGGGAAAGGGGTCATTTTTTACTTGATTGATTGTTATACCCTGCCGGGTATGTAGTATGAGCCTTTCGGAAAACCAAACAAAACTGATCCATCGTATCAATCGAATCCAGGGACAGCTGGAAGCAATCAAGAATACAATTAATGCAGAGGAAAAAGACTGCGAAAAAGCCATTTTGCTTTTAAAAGCGGCCCACCAGGCCATGAAAAAATTTGGCGAAGCTTATATTCACGAGTATATGGACACTTGTTTTAAGGAAAAAAAATCCACTGCTAACATCGAAGCCGATGTAAAAAAAGCCATTACTGCCGCTTTCTCTCTCTAAACCCACAAAATCCTTTTTAAAAAATCCCTAAAATCAGTTGCCACATATACCCCTACCGGTATACGTGGATTTAGTTTCTATATACTATAGGGGGTATGGTAATGTTTTTGGCTTCGACTAAAACTTGGTATTTGGAGCGGGTCGTTTATTTGATCGCTGGTGTTTTTAGTTTGTTAGGTGTTTCCCTTGGTACCTTGGTTTCGCCTTGGTGGTATCTTTTGAATTTAGTTGTCGGAATCAACCTGGTTGTTTTTTCAACCGTTGGTTTTTGTCCGGTGGCAATTCTTTTGAACAAACTGGGATTTCAACCTAAGGTGATGGATTAAAGAATGAAACCTATCATTAGCTTTTTGCTTTTGATCGGTCCGATGGCTCTCTATGCAGAGTCCATCGGTTTTGGTGATTTGTGGAAACGAATTGAAGAAAATTCATCAGCTAGAAAATCCAAATATTTGGAATGGAAAGCCGGTGAAATTGCCAAAGAACGCACCGACAAACATTGGTTACCTAGAGTTTATACCGATTTACGTACTTTCCAAACGAATGATCCGACACTCAATTTTATGGGTAAACTGAGCCAGCGAAGTGCTACTGATTCTGATTTTTCTACTGCTTCTACACGATATAGGCCGGGAAACTTTTTGGATTCGAATAACCAATCTTATTCGACATTAAATTCAGATACTATGAATCTTTTTGCTAAAGATACATTGAACTATCCAGGAAGTCATACTTATTCACGTGGTACTCTTGGAATGGATTTTCCTTTATATGAAGGTGGATCAGGTAAAACACTCGCGACTATAAATGAAAAAAGGTCAGCGGGTTTAAAGTTTGAATGGTTTGCCGTCCGAGATAGAGAGTTTGCACAAACAGGGTTTTATTATAGAGCCATCCAAACATTAAATGAATACAAAGAGAGATTAGAGAAAATTAGAAAAATTGAATCTAAGTTTCAGTCCAACTATTCTCTCGGAAATAAAGGAAACCCTGTTGGGTATGTTGGATACTTAGCGTTAAAATCAATCAAAAATCAAATTTCCATTTTGGAAAAACAATCGGATTTACAAATCAATGATTACAAAGAGACTTTATATGTCCTTTCCGATCTTCCCCCTTCTGAAATAGAGATCATTGAATCTGATTTGAATGAATTTTTAAATGTTCATTTTAAACGGCCTGTAACTTACGAAAGATCCAACCAAATGAATGCTCAAATCAAATATGCAGAAGGCGAAAAACTAAAAACCGATATGGAGATGGCGAAGTTTTTACCAAAGGTTGGTGTTTATTCAGAAGCTTATGGATACCAAGGTAGTAGGAATATTGCAAACGCCTATCAGGCGGGAGTATATCTACAAATGAATCTTTATAATCCAAAAGATATGGGTGTTGTGGAAGAATCTAAACTCAATGCAGAAGCTGCTTTAAAAAAAATAGAAGAGAAAACTAAAGAAGAAGAGGCCCATATAAAATCACTCTTTCAAAAAGAAGTCTCACTTGCTGAGAGTTTAACGTTAGTGAAAGAAACGGTAAAATACCAAGACGAACAAATTGTTAATATGCAAAAACTTTTTCAAAGTGGTGCGATAACTGCCATTCAATTTGCAGAAACACTGAATAAATCTTTAGAGCTTTCTCGCGTTCTGATGGAAACAGAAATTGCAGTTCTCCAAGTCAGAACAGAAACATCGATATTTTCAAATAAGGAAGAACCAAATGAATCCATTGGAAGAAATTAAGAAAGGATTTGCAGGAAAATTGGCAGAGACCTTTCTATATTCTCGTCTTACCCCCGTCATTGCGATCGCAAGTTTGATCCTTGGTATATTTGCCGTATACTTAACTCCTAAAGAAGAAGAACCACAAATTTCTGTTCCTATGATTGATATCCAAATTCCAACACCTGGATTTTCACCAGAAGAAACGGAAAAAAAAGTTACTGAGATCGTCGAACGAGCTGTTTGGGGACTTGAGGGTGTCGAATATGTTTATTCTACAAGTAAATGGCATGGAAGTTATATCACCGTGCGATTCAAAGTAGGTGAACCTATTGAACCATCACTAGTTAAGATTCACCATAAATTGATGGAGCTAAAGAATACACTTCCTCGTAACTCTCTAAATCCGATTGTAAAATCCTATTCTATAGATGATGTTCCCTTTCTTGCCCTAAGTTTTAGTTCGGAAACGATAGATGATTATTCTTTGCGTCAACTCATAACTCCACTGGCGCGGGAACTTTCTTCTACTCCCGATTTGGCCAGTGTGCAGGTACTAGGTGGTTTAAAGAAAGTGATCCGAGTGAAAGTTGATCCAAATCTTCTCAGCCGTTATGGAGTTACGGCTATTGAAGTGGCGATGAGTTTAAAAGAAAATGATACCCTCATTCCTGCTGGTAAAAATTGGTCGTTTGATTCTATTTTGGATATGGAAGTTGGTGGAGTATTAAAGAATATAACTGATGTCAAAAGACTTCCTGTTGCACAACGCGGTGGTCGAGTGGTCCGTATTCAAGATCTTGCCACGGTGGAGGAGGGGGCGGAAGAAAGAACTAGATCTTCTGCTTTGTATGATAAATCTCTTGGGGATAAAAAACGAAATGTTGTTACTATTGTTTTTGCCAAACGCAAAGGTACAAACGTAGTTAATTTATCCAAAGATCTTTTGGAAAGAGCCAATCTTTTTCAAAAAGATTTACCAAAAGAAATCCGTTTAAGTATCATTCGTGATTACGGAAGTACAGCAGAAGATAAGTCTCATGAATTAATAGAACACCTTCTTATCGCTACCATTTCGGTTACAGCTCTCATTGCTTTGTGGATGGGATGGCGTTCGGCATTTGTTGTAGCGATTGCCATTCCAGTCACTTTGGCTCTGACCTTGGCCATTTATTATTTTCTTGGATATACACTTAACCGTGTTACATTGTTCGCTTTGATTTTTTCTATCGGGATTTTAGTGGATGATGCGATTGTTGTAGTAGAAAACATTGAACGTCACCTAGAAGAAAATCCAAAACTTGGAATCATTCGTGCCACACTCGTCGCTGTTTCTGAAGTAGGAAATCCGACCATCCTTGCTACCTTTACAGTGATCGCTGCTATTTTACCAATGGCTTTTGTACGAGGACTTATGGGTCCGTATATGAAACCCATTCCAGTAGGTGCAAGTCTTGCAATGATCCTTTCACTCATTGTTGCTTTTGTAATCACACCTTGGGCCTCGGTTCGACTTTTAAAAGAGAATTTATCCCACATGGATAAAAAATCAAGTGAACCTAGAATTTCCAAACTCGATGCGGTTTACATTTGTTTTATGAATTGGTTACTTGGGTTCAAAAAAAACGCGGCAGTATTCGGTGTGACAACCATTGGTTTGTTACTTGTTTCGATGACCTTTGTTGGTTTTAAGTGGGTGAAGGTAAAGATGTTACCTTTTGATAACAAAGAAGAGTTCCAAGTTTTATTAGATTATGAACCAAAAACGACTCTGACTCAAAGTATGGCTCATTCTGAAGAACTAACAAAGATCTTAATGAAGAACCCGAATGTAGAAAAAATTCAGATTTTTGCGGGGGAGGCAGCCCCTTTTTCTTTCTCCGGGATGGTGAAACATTCCTTTCTCCGGAATTTAGATTCCATGAATGATTTACAAATCATTCTAAAGAATAAAAATGAACGCAATCAATCAAGTCATGAGATCATCGAATCTTTACGATCCGATATACGAAAGTTTGGTGAAAGTTACGGTGCGGTAACAAAGGTTTTAGAAATTCCCCCAGGCCCACCGGTAATGGCAACGATGGTGGCAGAAGTGTATGGGCCAACGGCATCGGTACGAAAACAAGTGGCCGAGGAAATCTACGCTGTTTTTCATGAAGAAACAAGTGTTGTCGATTTGGACACATCCCTTCGGAATGGTCGCCCGAAGATAGTATATCCCATTGATTTTGAAAAATCGGGACTTTATGGAATCAAAACATCAGCATTAGCTTTGACAGGTTCAATTCTTTTCTCCGAGTCTTCACTTGTGAGTTTAGCTACAGCAAAAGAACCAGAAGAAGTATCCGTGAACCTTTCGGTAATCCAGAGTGCACGTGGATCCAAAAATCCTTTCCAAAATCAAAATATCATGTCCATGGAGTCAGGTGTTGTTTCTTCTGAAAGAGTTTTAGGAAATCCTTACCAAGAAGAAGATCGTAGTTTATTTCGTAAAAATTTAAAACCAGTGCAGTATGTAATGAGTGAACTTTCAGGCGAAGAAGAAGCTCCCGTATATGGAATGTTAAAACTTTCTCCCAAAATCAAATACGAAACACAAACAGCAGAGGTTCCTTGGAACACAACAAAACCAGTGATTAAATGGGATGGGGAATGGTTTATCACCTATGAAGTGTTCCGTGATCTTGGAGGAGCCTTTGCTATAGTGATTTTACTCATTTATATTTTGGTTCTTGGTTGGTTTAAAAGTTACATAGTTCCTCTTGTGATTATGGCACCGATTCCTATTTCTTTAATTGGAATTTTGCCAGGACACTTCGTGATGGGAGCTTATTTCACCGCCACATCCATGATCGGATTCATTGCGGGCGCTGGAATCATTGTTCGAAATTCCATCATCCTAGTAGATTTTATCGAAGGCGAAATTAAAAGAGGTGTGGAACTGAAAGAAGCAGTGGTTCATGCAGGAGTGGTTCGGTTTCGTCCCATGTTACTCACGGCTTCCGCAGTGGTAGTGGGATCTTTTGTGATGTTATTTGATCCTATTTTTCAGGGTCTTGCCATCTCATTGATGTTTGGTGAAATTGCGGCTACAATCCTTAGTCGGTTTGCGGTTCCTGTTTTATACTATTGGTTTATCGGGAAATCAAGACAAGGTGTGATCAAACATGGATAACAATATATTTTTTAAATTAAATGTTAAAACCGGATACTAATAAAAAAGGCTGAAATTACTTTCAGCCTTTAAGTTAAAAACCTTTGATAGAAAATACCAAAGGTTTTTATATCAGACAACTAATTAACGAGTTCCCTCGTTTTTGATTTCACTATGGTTCTTATACAATCCAGTTGCAGTTAAAGATGGTGCTCTAACATGGCCTGAGTATTGTGTATAAGTAGTGCTACCACTTACGATAGAAGATTGGCATTTATCAAGCCCACCAGAACGGTTGTATCCACAAGAAGAATGGTATGCCACTGCATAGTCATCTTCTCCTGGAAGAATTGCAGATGGTCCAAATGCACCTTTATAACCAGGTACATGGTTGATCTGAACTCCACCCGTATTGTTGTGATTGAATGCCCCACGAGCTGTGGACACGATGAGTGATTTATCCATCGCATTTCCAGCAAATCCAAACGTTGCACCATTGAGTGCAGATGCTAATTCTGACCCACCAGAAGCCGCAGCAAGAGCTGTTACTTTTGTTAGGTTAAAACCTTTAGCAGATGCGGTAGAACCAAGGTTAGACAACCAAAATTCAATCGCATAACATCCCGCAGAGTGACAAACGATTTTGCAAGAGTTAGACCCTTTGCAATAATTCGTAAGTCCAGTTGCAATGTTTGTTTGTGCACGGGCAGTTCCGAAAGTTCTAGGATCAGAAGTTCCATCGTAACCGATGAAAATTTTAGATCCAGAAACCGTATTCGCTGAGGTTCCCCAGTATCCGTTTACGTCTGTCGTTCCCACGCCGTTGTGGTTTTTGTCTGATTTTCCGTGAATGAACACGGTGTATGTTTGTGCACTGAGCGATCCTGCAAAAAGCATCGCAAGTACAGTGGTAATGGTTCTTCGCATTTTTTTTCCCTTTCCTGATTTTCTATATTACGACACAAATTACATAAATAAGTCAAATATGTCAAATTATATATGTTTGGGGCAAAAAAAAGACCAGCCGAAGGGGCTGGCCTTTTTCCTTTCTCTTTAGGAGAAAGACGAAGGGTTCAGCGACTTACCGATATCCTTCCGTTTTGATTTCGCTGTGGTCAAGGTAAAGTCCTGTAGCAGTTACAGAAGGAGCACGGTAGTGTCCGCTGTATTGTGTATAAGTGACATTGGAATTGAAAGGCCAGATTCCTTCACTTTGAGTGAGAGAAGATTGGCATTTATTCAAACCACCTGCTTTGTTGTATCCACAAGAAGAGTGGTATGCCACTGCATAATCATCTTCTCCAGGAAGAATTGCTGAAGCACCAAACATCCCTTTGTATCCAGGAACATGGTTTACGGCAACTCCTGCAGTGTTGTTATGATTGAAAGCACCACGAGCTGTTCCTACGATAAGAGCTTTGTCCATCGCATTTCCAGCAAACCCAAATGTAATTCCATTGAGTGCAGATGCTAATTCTGACCCACCAGAAGCCGCAGCAAGAGCTGTTACTTTTGTTAGGTTAAAACCTTTAGCAGATGCAGTAGAACCAAGGTTAGACAACCAATACTCGATTGCATAACAACCAGCTGAATGGCAAACTACTTTGCAAGTGTTAGCACCTTTGCAATAGTTCGTAAGTCCAGTCGCAATGTTTGTTTGTGCACGGGAAGATCCGTAAGTTCTTGGGTCAGTAGTTCCATCGTAACCGATGAAAATTTTAGATCCAGAAACGGTATTTGTAGAAGATCCCCAGTATCCGTTTACATCTGTTGTTCCCACACCATTGTGGTTTTTGTCTGACTTACCGTGAATGAACACAGTGTAAGTTTGTGCACTAAGCGACCCTGCAAACAGCATCGCGAGTATTGTTGTGATTGAGCTACGCATCTCTTTTTTCCTTTTCCTTTCTTTAAATGATACCGTTTAACCTATCTCCAACCCTCGGTTTTAATTTGACCGTGGTCTAGATAAAGTCCTGTAGAAGAAACAGATGGTGCACGGTAGTGACCACTGTATTGGTTGTATGTTTTGTTTGAGCCAAAAGGCCAGAGTCCTTCATACTGAGTGAGAGAAGATTGGCATTTGTTTAGACCACCCGCACGGTTATACCCACAAGAAGAGTGGTATGCTACTGCATAATCATCCTCTCCAGGAAGAATTACGGATGCACCAAACATTCCTTTGTATCCAGGAACATGGTTAACAGCGACACCTGCAGTGTTGTTATGATTGAAAGCACCACGAGCTGTGGTCACAATTAGAGATTTGTCCATTGCGTTTCCACCGAAACCGAATGTGATTCCGTTCAATGCGTTCGCAAGTTCCGATCCACCGGAGGCTGCAGCAAGAGCCGTTACCTTTGTTAAATTAAAACCTTTTGCAGAAGCAGTGGAGCCTAGGTTAGACAACCAATATTCGATGGCATAACATCCCGCAGAATGACAAACGATTTTACAAGAGTTGGATCCTTTGCAGTAGTTTGTAAGACCTGTGGAAATATTTGTCTGTGCACGAGACGATCCATAATTTCTAGGATCGGAAGTTCCATCGTATCCAATAAAAATTCTAGTTCCGCCAACCGAGTTTACGGAAGATCCCCAATAGCTGTTTACGTCAGTAGTTCCGACACCGTTATGATTTTTGTCTGATTTTCCATGAATGAAGACCGTGTAAGTTTGGGCACTTAGGGATCCCGCTAAAAAAACGGCTGTTAGTGTGGCTAATATCTTTCGCATTTGGTTGTCCTGGTTCAAAGGTATGTTCCCTTTGTTTTATAAGTTTGGCAAAAGATTGACAAGAAATTTTTTTCCAAATTTAGACAAAATTTTAACATAATTTTGCCATTGTCAGAGTTTCTCTGACAATTTTTGGTCTGAATCCTAGGATTTTGCTAGGGGTATGCGAATCGAGAAGAGGGTTTTCCCTGGTTGGCTTTCGACTTGGATGCTGCCGTTGTGGTTTTGGATGATTTTTTGAACGATGGAAAGACCGAGTCCTGTCCCCATACCGAGCTCCTTGGTGGTGAAAAAAGGCTCAAAAATCCGAGGGAGGATGTCTTCGGGGATTCCCTTGCCATTGTCTTCGATTGTGACTCGGGCATCGGACACTTCCTCCTGCAAAAGGATTCGGATCTTACCCCCTTCCTTCGGGCAGGCTTGGATTGAATTGTAGATGAGGTTGGTCCAAACTTGTACGAGCTCATCGGCATGACCAAGGATCACAGGATCTCCACTCACTTTCCAATCGATTTCAATGTTTTGTTTCCAACTGGTAGAATACATAGAGAGAACTGAATCGATCCCTTCTTTGAGAGAGAGGAGTTTTTGGGATTCTTTGGGACCGGAATAAGAATGGTGTTTGAGCGCAAAAACAATTTTGGAAGCCCGTTCCACCGCAGTTTCAATGATCCCCAAATGAAATCCAATGACAAAGTCGTTTAGTTGTGACTGGAATACATTCCTTCCATCTTCCGTATCAAATAAAGTTTGGTATTCTTCGGGAACAGTTTCAATGTTAAAATCAAAACATGTGTCTGCGAGAGATATGGGATCGGAAATAGATTTTGATTTGAAGAAAGCGATGAGTTCTTTTTTTCTTTTGAACCGAGATGTGACTTCGGAGCGTTTTTGGTTTTTGAATTCTGCGATGAATTTTTCAGCTAAAAAATCATGTTCAGATTTTTTAGGGCTCATGACATTACTTTGTCCATCTTTGATGAACTGAATGCTCCCTTTAATTGCTGCTAGTGGATTGTTGATTTCATGAGCCACACTGGCAGCGATTTTTCCAAGTGTTGACATCCTTTCTGCTTGTAGAAGTTGTTCTTGGGTCTCTTTTAATTCTAAGATGGATTGGTTTAATGATTCAGTACGTTCTTCAATTTTTTGTTCCAATTGAAGTCTTGCGTCACGAACAATCGATATCATTTCATTAAAACTATTCGAAAGTTCTCCGATCTCATCTCTACTCGACACTTTTACGGTAACAAGTAAGTCGCCGGCTTGCATTTTTCTAATCCCAGCAAGTAATCTCGTTAAGGGGTAAACGATACTTGTTTTATGTAATACTGGATACAACATAAAAATTGTAAATAAGGAGAATAGTAGCGTGACTATGAGCCAAACCACTGTTTGGTGTACTGCATTTCTGTATTCAATGTATGGGATGGCAATAAAAAAGTGGTGGTTTTTAGCATGAAAATCAGATGTCCAATAAATACTACTTGGATCGTTGGAAAATGATTCTACTTTGAAGGATTCAAAAGTTGCAGGCCGATTTTGAATTTGTTTTATGTAGTCTTTTGTGAAATCAGTTTTGTTAATCCGAAAGTTTTGGTCTTGGATATCGATTACCAATTCAGAAAGATAAACAAATGGATAAGTGGCACCTAACTCTAATTGTGTTTTTATGCTATGTTTTTCGCGACTCATCTCATTTTGGAAATCTACGCGGAATCGATTGAATAAAAAATTTGCAACGATAGAAAGGATCAAATACAAAACCGTTAAGTTGAAGGTCATGATTTTGAATCCAACGGTTGACGGAATGGTTTCTTGGTTGAGCGAAACCAAAATGATAATCGTCATGATAATGATTGTTAGGTTAGTGAGCAAAAATAAAAAGGTAGGTTTACTAAAATAATTTAGGTCGACCAAAATGTCTGCAAATGAGAGAGAAAGGATTCCAAAAATGGCTAAAAGGAATCCTCCCGTATTTCTTTTTTTGGATCCTTCAAACCGAAAGTATTTTGCGATCAGTACAATAATGGTATTCCCAAGGATCAAACACAAAACCCCGGCAATGGACAGAATCGAAAGTTGGATGATGGTGGATGAGGCATGTTGGTTCGGAACATAAAATTCCATTTTTGGATCAAATAGGATCTCTCGGAAAAAGAAACCAGTTCCATTGGCTAGGATGGCAACACTTGCAAGGAGGATATGGATACGATGGCTCCAATTTTTCCAACGGGGGAAACTGTTTACCTGAAATCCAAAGGCAAGTTGTGATGCGGATACACCCATGATCAGAATGGCAGGGTTTTTCAAAAAAACAAATACATACGCGGTCCAGGGCGCTACGAACGAATTACAAATGGACCAAGCCACTGACCAGATAAAAAGACAGGCCAGTGGGAGAAGAAGGCCACGAAAGGTGGGTGTTAAATCCTCCTTTCTCGCCATAAAATAGACAAAGGCAATTCCACTTACCAAACAGAGGCCAAAATAGAAGAAACTATAAAGATTGAGTAAGGGTGCCAAGCAATCTAGGTATGCACGATTTTTGACTTTAGGCAAGCATTTCGCGGTTCTTGGGGAATTTCATTGGTGCGGTGCACAAAATTGCGGTTGCCTGGATGTGGGCCTGGGAAATCATGGACTTATTGTGCGATGCACAAATGAAAGCCTTTAAAAAGAGGACCTGATGCGAAAAATAAACCCACTCACACAAATCCTAGGAACGAGTTTCTTCCTCCTAATTTTCCTTTTTGAATCTTACGGAAAAATAAGTTCCGCCGGCCTTAGTGTTCGAAACGAATCCTCCAAGAGAAAATTGGAAGTTTACATAGCGAAACACCGGCCTTCCCTTTCTTCTAAAGAGCGAATCGAACTTGTTTCTGCTATGGAAAACGCCTCTCTCAACCTGAGATTGCCTTTGGGAAACAAAAGGGAACGAATTGATAAACTTGGATTTTTAGTTGGTCTCGTCCAAACCGAATCCCAATTTCACAAACGAGCGAAGTCCCATAAGGGAGCTCTCGGCCTGATGCAAGTGATGCCGGCAACTGCTAAGTGGTTGGCTGCAAAAGAAGGAATACCATTTTCTTCTGAAAAAGACTTATATGATCCAGAAATCAATCTGCAGATTGGTGTTTTGTATTTGAATTATTTAATCGAACGAACGGACTCTTTGGATGCTGCTTTGTTATCTTATAATGCAGGACTTGGTGGTTATAAACGATTTGGAGGCATTCCGGAGTATTCGCAGTCCGTTTACCGATACTACGAAGATTGGAAATCAATGCCTATGCCAACACAAAGTATGATTTCAGAATCCGTTGCCAGTCTTCTTTCTATTTAAATTTTACTTTACATAGTTTTAAAACCGACAAGGCTCTTATCCGTTTTATAAAACAAAAGGATGGGAGCGTATGGATTTAATTCGTAGATACGGTGTGTATCTAGCAGCTGTTATATTGGTCGTGATTGGCCTTATCTTCTTTTTAAATAAGGATAATGCGGGTTCTGATCAAGATGCTAGCGAGAAAGCCAGACAAGAAAGGATGGCAAGTAGTTCTGATCCAACGCAAAACGACGGAACCTCTGGTGGTGGTTCTGATTCTTCCGGTGGAATTCCTGATGATGGAGCCACTCCTGAATACATTTTAGAAAAATATTTAGAATGGGCCGAATATCCTCCGTTTTCAAGACCAATGTCCATTCTAAATCATGACTTAGCATTCCCCTTTATCATTGAAACATCTCCCGATTATTCCATTGATCCAAAAACGAACGAACCAACGGGATACGTATGTTTATTCCAACCAAAAACTTGGGCTGTCATTGGAAACAAGGACATGATGTATGTAACTTTGGAATGTCGGGATAAAGCAAGAAACCGTGTAAAGGTATCTATCGATTCTCACCAAGTATTTAAAGAATGGGAAGGCCAAAGGTTTGGTGTTGTCAGTGCATCAGTGAACGACAATGGAACCGATGGTGACCAAACACGTGGAGATAACATTTTTACTTTTTCTTGGAAACCACAAAAAGCTGATTGGGGACAGATGTCTCTCGTAGCGGAAATTACTTATGGTCCAGAGAATCTCAAAACCACTTTAACCTCTAGTTTTTTTTCCAGTCCTTCCATTCCAGCAGAGTTTAATGGGGTATTCTCAGATTCCTTACACGATGGATCTCTTATTGTTCGGGCTGTTGTGAATGTGTATAAAAAAGGGAAATACCATTTGGAAGCAAATTTAAAGGACGAAAAGAATGGGGAGTATGTCGCCTATTCAGTGTATGATGGTGATTTGGTATCTGGTTCTAATGAAGTAGAGTTTACTTTTTATGGTAAAATCCTGCGAGATAAGGATTTGGATGGCCCCTATTTGGCAACATCCTTTCGAGGCCACCGTGTGAATTTACCCATTGATCCGGAATGGTTCAATCAAGGTGCAGAAGGACTTCGTAAAATCCAAGCCGCAAAAACTACGGAACCGGATCGCGAACTTGTCATTCCATACAAAGACGAATACAAAACCAAATATTATAAGGTGGAATCCTTCTCGAATGCAGCATGGGATTCGGCAGACAAACAAAATCGCATTCGTCAAATTAAATCTTTGCAGTAACTTATGTTAGAAAAAGTAAAAAAATTCACAAGAAAGAGACCCTTTGTTAGTCTCTTTCTGCTTTTCATCTTAACTCTTCCGATTACCCTCCATATTTTGTTTTGGGGTCTTGTCGCATTAAAAGCACCGATATACCAAGGAGAGATTGTTTCCGATAAACTGACTTCCAAGGTTACAGTGATCCGTGATGATGCAGGGATTCCGCATATTGTGGCTGGTGATGCCAAGTCCGCCTATTTTGCGCTAGGTTATACAATGGCCCAAGATCGGATTTTTCAAATGGAGTTACAAAGACGCATTGGGAAAGGAGAACTCACTGAGATTTTTGGTGAAAAACTTATCCCTACCGATCAGTTTTTAAAGTCTCTTCTTTTGAAAAAAACGGCAGAAGAATATGCCAACCAAAAAGAGCATATCCATCCAGAAGCCTGGAATCAATTGGATTGGTTTTTGGATGGGGTGAATCATTTTCTCGCCGAAGACAATTTACCAATCGAATATACAATTCTTGGGATTAAACCAAAACCATTTGATCGAGTTGATGCCATTTCCTTCCTATTTTATATGGGTTTTTCTTTTGCGGAAGGGATTAAGTCGGACAGTTTGTACAGTATTATGGAATCGGAGTTAAAGGGTCGTTCTGCTAGTGAGTTGTTTCCTAGGTATGACTTTGAAAAAAACGCTACCATTTTGGAGGCCCAACCTGGTGTTCACAGGTTAGCGAATGTTAAGGATTTCCAAAATTCAAATTCAATCCAAAAACAAACTCAAAACCAACACCAAATTAAAAACCTGGAAAAACAAAATCTAACAAATGGGAAAGAAGTTCTCAATCTAAAACAACTTGTCTCTTTTGTGAATCATCTTCAGTTACCGATTGAGCCTTTGGAAGGAAGTAATTCTTGGCTTGTGGGACCAAGTCGGTCAGAAAGTGGCGGAGCTGTTCTTGCGAATGACCCACACATTGCTCTTTCCAATCCAGGTGCTTGGTATGAAGCTTACATTGAATATCCAGGTTATGAAAACTATGGATACTTTTTATCCATCATTCCTTTCCCTCTCATTGCCCATAACAGAGATAAGGCATGGGGACTCACCATGTTGGAACAAGATGATGTGAATTTGTATATGGAAACCATTGATGGCGGAAAATATAAAAACGGAAGTGGTTGGAAGGATTTAGTTTACTATCGTGATGTGATCCGCAAAAAAGATGGAACGGAAATTCCTTTTGAAGTGGGGATCACAAACCATGGCCCACTCATCACAGAACATATCAAAGGATACAAAGGTAGGCCTGTGAGTTTGTATTGGGCTCACCACCATTTACAAAACCCACTCCTTGATGTACTTTTTCAAATGGGAAAATCAAAATCTTTTACAGAGCTTGATTCTGCATCTTCCATGATTGGCGCTCCTGGGCTTAATTTTAGTTATGCGGACAAAAACGGTAACATTGCCTACTATGCTGTGGGAAGGTTCCCGATTTTAAAGTCAGGCAATCCACGTAAAATTCTAGAGGGTTCTACAGGAGAAAATGATGTAGTAGGTTACGTTCCGGCAAAGAACAATCCTAAGATCATCAATCCTAAAAATGGAATCATAGTAACTGCCAATAACCAAGTGACAAATAAATCATTACCTGGTCTTGGAAAACCAGAAGGGAACTGGCAGCCACCAGATCGTTTTCAAAGGTTAGTTGGGATTTTGGAAACAAAGGAAAAGTGGAGTTTGGAGGACTTAGCAGCCATCCAAAACGATACGGTTTCTTCTTTTGCACCGGAGTATTTGGATTTGGTTTTGAATACTGTGAAAGAGGCTAAAACACCTAACGGGAAAAAGGTTTTAGGAATTTTGAAAAACTGGAACTTTGAACATTTTCCCGAATCACAAGGGGCGGCTGTTTACGATGTATTCTTTTATATTACTCTTCGAGAGTTGTTAATTGATGAAATGGGTCCCGCCAATTTTGAGTTATATGGTGATATGGCTGAATATTGGACGGCATATCGTCATTTTGTACGTAACCCAGACTCGAACTTTTGGGATGACCTGCGAACTGAAGGGATTATCGAATCAAGAGAAGACATTTTGAAACGTTCCATTGACGAAACAGGAAGATATTTAGAAGAACATCTATCTTCTTCTCCAAGCCTTTGGACTTGGAAAAATCTGTATAAAATTAAACACCCTCATCCACTTGGCGTATTGCCTTTGATAGGTGGAATATTTAATATTGGCCCACTTCCATCTGCCGGAGGAGCCGAGGTTGTGAATAATTTAAAATACAAATTAATGAAAGAAGATTGGACGGCTACTGCTGGACCCTCGAAAAGACGTGTCATCGATTACGGTCGTTTTGAAGAGTCGGTCACCCAACTTCCCATTGGAAATAGTGGAAACCTTGCAAGTCCCTTTTATGGAAACTTAGTGGACGATTACATCAATGGGGTTCATCGAAAGATTTTGTATTCGAAAGAACAAGTGGGCGAGGGTAGGTTCCGTTTGGAATTTAAACCTCGCTAAATTTCTAAAATTTCCCCGCTGTCCGGCGGGGGATTTCTGTTTTTCTTCTCCCAAGTATTCTCTTTTGGTCGATCCTTAAATCAGATGTTCCGTTCCTTATTATTCAGTACATTCCTTGTGACGGCAACCTTTGCCCAATCCTCTTCGGATCGGTTGGCTTTCGCTTTCCGTAGCCAGGCTTCCCTTGACCCACTTCGAATGATAGTTGTCGGTGAGGTTGTGGGAATTGAAAAAGCCAGTTATTACGAAGTGGATACTCTTTCCCAAGAATTAGAAGTGGATACTAGACCGGATACAGTAACCATCAAAGTGGCTGATCCCAAAGGTATTCGTGTGGGACAAATTTTGTATCTTTTAGAAAAGAACCAAGACCACAAAACATTCCGTGATGGAAATATTGTGGGTATGATAACTGTAAAATCAGTATACCAAACTACTTTTTTCGGATGGCAGGTTCGTGGAGAAGGATATTTACGACTCATTGAAGACCGTCCTGTAACGGCTGCAAGATTACTCGATACCACTAAATACGATGAAGCCTTTATGGCTAAAAAACAAGGGGATCATTATTTTGCAAAAGGGCAAATGGAAGAAGCACTTCGAATGTACAAACATTCTGTTTCTCTTGACCAAGGATCACCTGATTCTCATTATGCGCTTGGTAAAGCCCACTGGAAAGATGGAGAAGGGTATGTATCCACTGCTTTCGAATATTCGATGGCCTGGAAAAATAGAGAAAGATTCTCCAATGCCCAAGAAAGGCTGTTGTTCCTTGTTGATTATTTGCGTTTTTTGACTTTCTATTTTAAAGTAGAAGGGAAAGAAAACAAAAAACAATTAGATCTTATGCCACAAGTGGCAAAAGAAGCTCGTAATCTCTATCCAAAAAATTATGAAGTTTGGTTGTATAGTTTCGAAACTTCATTTTTAAATCTACTCCATTCGAACATGGCAGAAACCGGTGTTGATGGCAGAAAAAAAAGAGAAGAGTGGGCAGAACGTTCGGAAGAGTATTTAAAAAAAGCATATTCTTTGAGAAAGTCAGACTATTATCTGCATAAATTGGCTTGTGAGTTTTATCATTTGAAATGGAAAGAAACTCGTGGTTCCACCAAAGAAACAGAATACAGAGATAAACTTGTTGAACATGGGAAATTGTTACGCCTATATTATACAGGAGAAACAACTTTATCAGAAGATCTCTTAAATGCTATCCGCCTTGCAGAAAAACAATCCGGATCATTCTGAAAGGATTTTCATACTCTTTTCGAATAAATAAGATTCTAAATACAACATATCATCTGGGGCAGAACTGAAGTAGTTTACCCCTAGGTGGTAATGGTCTCCTCGATCTAAAAATCGAATGATTTCCCCACGAATGATCATGGTTCGATCTTTACTTAAAGGGATAAACATTTTGATGATATTGTGTCGTTTTAAATATTGAAATAGCCGTTTATCGTAGATTTCGAACAAAAGTCCATCGAGAGAAATGTCGACAACCTTTGTTGTCGATTGCATGGTTTCGTAACTTCCATGTTGAATGGCAATTTTTGTAAACACGTAACTGATGATTTCGGCCAATTCAAAAATATAAACTGCTTGGTTTTGGGAGATGGTGAATCTTTCCATAGCTGTTGAATAAACTTTGATGTATCCGACTACATCTTCATACAAACGAATGGGTGTAATGATATACGATACATAAAAATCGCGAGATTCATGTTTGCGCATTGATTCAAAAAAATCTAATGCAAAGTCTTCCCCAAATTCTTTGGACATTTCTTTATATTCGTTATGGTAATTGAAAAGCACCTCATCTTCTGGATCATGAATATAAGAGGTAATCCGGTTGCAGTCGGGAATATAAATTGATTTGGCAGTTCTTAAAACGGTTTTTTTGACAAAGTCATCATATTCATTTAATTTTTCATCAGGTTGGAAAAAACGAATTTCATAATCTTTTGAAATTCGTTCGATAGCTTCGGTTAACATCACGTTGATGAGTTTGCTATCCGGCCTATCCTTTCGTACTTCTTTCATTAGGTGAGGGAATCGACTTTCCGCATAAAGGTTTTTTCCCACTTCTCGGGATCCACCTGTCAAACTTCGGAATAAGATGATAAAGTTCATAAACAAATCGTCTACAGGAATCCGTTTATTTGTACGTAATTGATAGGACTGTAACTCGGTAGGCGTTTTGATGACCGTTCTTTCTTTTTGAATGTCAAGAATCACTACTTCAAATTGGTAGTTGATATTCATAACTTCAAAACGCACCCGTGCGCGCCTTGATCCTTCTTCTACCAAATCCGGTATCATTAAGGTGACTGTATGGGATTCAATTTCTTCGACAGCAGCTACTAAAGTATTTTCTTCATAGATAAATTCAAATTCTCTGTTATCGGCCTTAAGGTAGTAAAAGAGGTGTTTGACTATGTTCACATCTGACCCAATGATGGTTTCTTCAAATAACGATTCTAAAATCGTTATGAGTTCCTGCATCGAATCTGTTCTGCCGATCGCCATACTAAAATTATCGATTTTCTAGGGGTGAAAATCGATTTTATCGTCAGGAAAAAACGCTAGGAAACGACAGAATTCGCCGAAATGGGAAGTATATGGAACTCACTCTCCCAAAACATGTAAATCCTGAACTTATGCCAATGATCCGCCAAGGACTTCTCAGTCCGGAGAAATTAGCCGTCCTGACTGAATTGCATACCATTGTGGAACGATTTGCCGGTTCCTTATATACCGATGAAGAAACTCAAAAGAAAATTTTGGAGAAAACGGGATCTATACCGGACCTCATCACTTGGGGGGATTACTTCCAAACGGAAGTTGCATCACGTTATTTTTTAGAGTCTGAAGAGTCATTGAAGAGAATTGTTGATACCATTCGTTTTGATCTCATTTCTGCTCATTTGATTTTTAGCGGAAAACCGGATCATTACAAAGATAAAATTCGAGCAGAGGTTCTTGTGAGTAAGGGGATCGACGCTTCCCTTCCCAATCAAAATTTAGAAACCCAACACCTAGAAATTCTACTCAACTACTTTGAAAATATGGAGATCGGGAACAAACCTTTATCTTTACAAGATAAAGCCTGGTACGAATCCTTTCAGATAGATGAAATCGCGATTTGAATCCAAAGAGTATGAATTCCTAGAAATTGAATCCCGTGAAACCGAAGATGGAAAAATTGTTTCCATCTTCTTAAACAATCCCACTTCTCGCAATTCCATGACTTGGAAAATGGGGGAAGAGTTCGCAGACCTAATTCATTCCATTAAAAAAGAAAAAGTGTTACCGCGGGCCGTGATTGTCTCCGGGCGAAACGATGTGTTTTGTGCTGGTGGCGATTTGAATTTATTACGTTCCTTTTCTGAAAAATCATTCTCACAAAACAGACGTGATATGAGAAAATTCTACGGTTTCTTTTTGTCCGTTCGTAAACTTCCTGTTCCTGTGATTGCTGCTGTAAATGGACATGCCATTGGTGCTGGTCTTTCTTTAACCTTTGGTTGTGACTTGCGGATTTTTGCAGATGAAGGTAAGTATTCTTTTAATTTTGTCAGGCTAGGGATTCATCCTGGTATGGGTTCTAGTTTTCTTTCGCCTGAACTACTCGGAAAAAGTTTGGGTGGAAGGTTATTACTCACAGGGGAAACCTTTGATGGTAAATTTGCAAAAACTTGTGGACTTGCCCTTGACAGTGTTCCCAAAACAGAAGTGTATTCACGCGCCATGGAACTTGCTTTGTCGTTATCGAAAGCGGCACCTCTCGCCTTGCAAGAGTTAAAGAAGAATTTATATTCTTGGAAACAGCTCGATAGCGCTTTAAAAAAAGAAGCAGAATCTCAAGCGCGGAACTTTATTTCGGACGACTTTAAGGAGACGATAAAAAGTATCTTAGAAAAGCGGGAACCTAAGTTTACCGGCAAATAAAAAATTTAGAAGGTTTCTAAATTTATGACTCGACAAGGGTTTTTTAAGAGGTTACACCAAAACTAAAATGGCGGATCTTCCACTCAATCCTGATTGTTTTGCATGTGATTATAAGAATCACAATGTGCTCCATTGTGCTGCACATGAGACTATTGAAAGAATCAATGCAGGTAAGGACTTCACTGCGTTTCCGAGAGGAAAACATCTAGTTACTGCTGGTGTGAAAGCTGACGGTTTTTTCTTCATCAAAACGGGATTGGTTCGAAGTTATGTCCAACTCGCAAGTGGTAAGGAACAAACCTTACGACTGAGTGGGCCTGGAGATTGGGTAGGATTTCGGGATTGTATCTCTGATTCGATTTCCCATCACAACGTAGTCGCGGTGGAAGATACCCATGCTTGTTATATCACGGGAGCTCTCATTGAGGCTCTTGTGAAGGATGATATCAATTTCCAAAAAGAAGTCTTTCGGCAGATGGCCAAGGAATGGCAGGAAATGGAAGAACATGTGGTTTCTTTGGGAACCAAACAGGTTCATGAAAAATTAGCAGAAATTCTCATCGTTTTGGACAATGCACAAGGGCGTAAAAATCAAGTGGAACTCAAGGTCACAAGGGATGTGCTCGCCACTTTTATTGGCACCAAAACAGAAACCCTGGTTCGTGCTCTTTCTGACCTAAAAGCCCGGGAATTCATTTCGGTGGACAAAAACCGCATTGATATTCTGAACAGAGAAGCCTTGTTTTCTCTCTCAAAAATCGCCTAAATTTTTTCCCCAAACTATTAAGCCCCTGCATCGGAATTCCGATGGTAGAAATGATTGATAATCAAGGTAGGGTCTGTTGCCTGATTTTACCTTAAGTCACTCCCGGGGGGCATTCCGAAAGGATTCCCCCTTTTTTTATTTCCCTTGTTTCTTTCCAAGCTGTCTAAATTCTGGAAGTTACATGAGTAGAAATCGAAGCCAGGGTCCAAGTTTATTTGGGAATCCCATCCTTCATCCCCTGAATGTAATTCTCATCATCAATTGTCTTATTTTTTTCCTCCAATACTTTGCTAACCAACAGTTGATTTATCGATTTGGTTTAACACCTGACTTTGTGTTAAGCGGTGCTGTTTGGCAAGTATTCACTTACGGCTTTTTACATGCGGTAGAACTCATTCCATTTCATTTACTAGTGAATATGTATGGTATGTACATGTTAGGAACAAACATCATTCCTATCATTGGAAAAACTAAATTTACTATTTTGTATTTTTTATCTCAAATTGGCGCTGGAATTTTTGTGGTTTTGTCTGCGTATTTGAATTATGTGTTAGGTGGGAATGTTCCATTTTTGGAATCTATGACCACACAAACCATTGGCGCTTCGGGCGCTCTTTTTGGTCTCCTCGCTCTCTTTGGTATTTTTTATCCTAATGCGGAACTACTTTTATTTATTTTTCCAGTAAAAGCGAAAAATGCCGTTTGGGTTTCTCTTGTGATTGGGTATTTGATTTCTCAATTTGGCAATGGGGCAATTTCCAATACCTGCCATTTGGGCGGAGCACTCACGGCCTTACTTCTTTATCAACTATTTCAAAGACAAATCAAACCGGGAAACTTACCTTACATTCCAGGAATGGAATGGGAGGGACCTCGTGAATCGAAACCTCAATCTAAAGCCAAGCCGGTAGTGGTTGAAGATCTTTTTCTCGACCAGAAAAAGTACAATGAAAACGTACTGGGTCAGATTCATTCTAAAAAAGACAAAACTTCGGTAATAAATTATTTACAAGGATTGCAGGTGGCAAACGCCAATATTTGCCCTCCTCCTACGTATAACACCGAGGATCCGATTTGTTTGCGTTGTGAATGGTTGGCAAATTGCGCGCTTCGTAAGGCAAAAGAATAAATTTTCGTCTAATTCCTTGACAGTCTCTTTAGATGGGGATAATGAAACCATGCCTGTAGAAAAAAAATCCTCGGTAGATGAGGTTTTGAAACGCGAAAAATTATCAAAAGAATTCGAAAAAGAAAAACGTAATTCCGAGCAAAAAGCAATCGAACAAGCAGCTGCTAAATTGTCCGCACAGAGCCCAGAAACCACGGATAATGCCAAAACTTCTAAATTCATTACCAATATCGACATTGCCTTTTCACAGGCAAAAACAGACCTACGTTTTTACTTTTTAAATGATGGAACCTATGCAGATGACTTCAAAAAAATGTTCCAAGAGAATGAATCTTTATTCAAACGTTACGGAATCACGAGCCAAAAGTATTTGGAATACATTCGTGAGTCTTTTGATCGGTATAAAAAAATTCACGATATGATGCCCCTCGATCCGATGAAACCCAAACACTTTCAATATGTAGAAGACTCTATTTTAGAACTGATCCGGATGTTCAACCAACGGTTTGGGAAGTAAAACCCCCTTGGACGGCCCAAGTAAAAAATCATAGGATTTCCCTAAAACTTGAGAAGAATTTAGCTGTCAGTTGTTGGTTTCCATAGAGGGACTTCATTGAAGGAACATTGGAAACGCATTCTTATTTTTTCGATCATTGCTATGGTTTATTTTTTCTGGGTTTTCATCGGGTATGATTTGGCGGGGGTTCTTAGCCTCGCATCTTAAAACCTCGCCCACATTCTCTCTTGACACCTGGGTTTTCTACCAAACATGCTAGGAATATGGTGGAATCAAGAAAGACATCCGAAACAGACATCCGGCTCGACCTAAACGTCCGAGGAACCGGGGTCTACCAGTTTGATACAGAAATCCCGTTTTTTGAGCACATGCTCTCTCATATCTCCAAACACGGTCTCATTGATATGGACCTCAAACTCCGAGGTGACATTGGGATCGATTGCCACCATTCGGTGGAAGACACTGCCATCCTTATGGGACAAATGATCCACACCCAACTCGGTGATAAAAAAGGAATCTTTCGTTATGGTCACTTTACTTTGCCTATGGATGAAGTTCTGACAACTGTTGCTGTGGATTTAGGGGGAAGGTTTTATTTCAAATACTCTGGTCCTCCTATAGACGGAAAATTTGGAATTTACGACGCGGAACTATCACTCGAGTTCCTTCAAAAATTTGCTCTGAATGCCAAAATGAACTTACATGTAATGGTGCACTATGGTGAGAACCGCCACCACATCCACGAATCGATTTTTAAGGGACTCGGTAAAGCTCTTCGTCAAGCGATTGCTATCGATTCACTTGCAAAAGATCAAATTCCTTCTACTAAAGGAATGCTCGAGTGATTGCAGTTTTAGATTTTGGAATGGGGAATATCCATTCCTTACTCAAAGCAGTTTCTTTGTACACAAATGACTTTCAATTCACCAGTGATCTAGAAGTAGTCAAAAAAGCAGACAAAATCATTTTACCTGGTGATGGACATTTTGACAAAGCCATGCAGAATTTAAATGAAGCAGGATTCTCTTCTGTTTTGAAAGAACATGTGGCTGCAAAAAAATCATTACTTGGAATTTGTATCGGTTATCAAGTGTTATTTGAAGATTCTGATGAAACTTCCAAAACGGGAACTACAATTCCCGGTCTTGGTCTGATTCGTGGAAAAATAAGAAAGTTTGAAGGGAAACAAAACCTCAAAGTTCCTCATATGGGATGGAACAAACTTTTTGATATCAAGGCCAAAAATACAAAATTACTCAAAGGGATTCCCAATGAATCCTTTATGTATTTTATTCACTCTTACAGACCCGTTGGTGTCGACCGATTGGATATTACAGCTAACTGCCATTATTACGGAGAATCATTTCCTGCTGTTGTGGAAAAAGAGACTGTATTTGGAACACAGTTCCATCCTGAAAAATCAGATAAAACAGGACTTGGAATCCTGAAAAACTTTATAGAACTTTAACATGTTAGTATTACCTGCAATTGATCTTTTAGACAACGAAGCTGTACGTTTACTCCAAGGGGATTATTCCAAAAAAACTGTTTATTCTTCTGAACCGGAGAAGATGATCCAAGTGTTCGAAGAACAAGGTGCCACTCTCATCCACATTGTGGATTTAAATGCAGCCAAAACAGGAAAGTCTGAAAATGAAAAGGCCATTCGGAAAATCAAAGATAAATGCTCTGTAGAATTAGAGTTAGGTGGCGGGATTCGCTCTTTGGAAAATATGAAATTCTATGATGGGCTCGGGGTGTCTCGGTTTATTTTAGGAACTGTTGCCGTCGAAGATCCATCGGTTGTGGAAAAGGGGCTTAAAAGTTACGGCCCCGATCGGATTGTGGTTGGCGTGGATGCCAAAGATGGTTATGTTCGCACCAAAGGTTGGGAAACCAATTCCGGAATCAAATACACTGAATTTTTAAAATCAATGTATGGGATGGGCATTCGCCATGTGATTTTTACCGACATTTCTAAAGATGGGATGATGGCAGGACCAAACACGAAAGCTTATGTGGAGTTGTTATCCCTATTTCCGGATTTACAACTTGTGGCTTCGGGTGGGGTCTCTTCGATCCAAGATTTAGTGGATTTGTATGACTCCTCAAAAGGAAAACTTTTTGGAGCCATTACCGGAAAAGCAATTTATGAAGGAAAATTGGACCTAAAAGAGAGTATCAGGATTCTAAGTAAGAAGAGGAATGAAAATTGATGAATCGTAAGAATTTAGCATTAGCAGGAGTGGTCGGTGGAGCCCTTGGACTCATTGTCTCTTTCCTATTGGCAATTGAATACTTTGGCATAGGATCAGAAAATATTGCCAACTCCGCATGTTCTGCGTTAGGTGGCGGTGACTCGTGTTTAAAAGTCGCCGAGAGTTCTTATTCGGCAATCCCGAGCGTTCCTTTTTTGGGAAATGTGCCGATTGCCTTACTTGGATTTGGTTTTTATGGATTACTTACGTATTCTTTCTTTTTGGTAACGAGAGCCAAATCAAACGAAGAAGTTACGAAAACCATTTCTCTCCTCTTTCCAGTTTTGGTTTTAGGACTAGTTTTAGATTTAGTGTTATTTGGAATCTCTGTTGGGATCATTGGCACCATTTGCCAACTTTGTTTTGTTACCTACATTGTTACCATATCTCTCCTTGGTGTTTTATTTTTACTTTGGAAAACGGAAGGAAAACCAAAACTAGATATCCCTTCAGCCATCAAAGAAGGAATCACCACTTTAGGGCTCGTTTTCTTTTTTAGTTTTTCTGTAGGATATGCTACAAGTAAAATGTGGGTGAATGGGTCGAATGCCAATACTCTTGCCACTTCTAGAGGAATGGATTCAAAAGAGGTTCAATCGAAAATTGCAGCCTACTTCCAAGAACCAACCCTTGGCATTCAAGTTGCAGGTTCTCCTTTTATTGGTAAAAAAGATGCCCCGATTACCATAGTTAAATACGCAGACTATAACTGCGGACATTGTTTACATACAAGTCATATCTTACATACAGTTCTTTCTGAATACGATGGAATGGTTCGCGTTGTTTATAAAAACTTTCCTTTGGATGGAACTTGTAACCGTTTAATGCAACAACCTAGACCTGGTGCTACTTCATGTGTGGCTGCCATAGCTGCGATTTGTGCCGACAAACAAGGAAAGTTTGAACCAATGTATCGCGGACTTTATGATAATTTAGAAAAGGGTGTGGCGCACTCTGGCTCGAGTGTTGTGAATTTGGCCAATGCCATTGGGCTCAATGTCAACTCATTGAAGTCTTGTATGGCTTCTAAAGAAGCACAAAACCAACTCAATGCTGAAATTGATGAAGCAGAAAAATTGAACATTCAATCCACTCCATCTCTTTATATCAATGATAGAAAGATAGAAAGTGGAACACCAAATCCAATTTTTCTGAAAACACTTTTGGAACAAATCATCCAAAAGATGTAAAAGGTTTTTTGGCGCCTATTTAGACTTAGGTGTCAAACGGACTGGTCCTTCCTGTAAAAGGGAAGGATCTCCGGCTCTTTCGATCTCCCAAGAATCCAAAACATTTTTATCTTTCGTATGTAAAGCTGGCCTTAAACTAAGGACCGAATTCCCCTTTTTGTATAAAGACCGTCTTCCATAAAACCAACCACCGGTTTCTTCCGGATGTGTGTTTTTTCCATATTTTCCACCCATTTCAAAACTTTGTTTTAAATCTTGTGCCAGTTTTGTAAACATACTGGGATCCATAGAAATTCCATGATCTGGGCCTTCTAAATTACGATCTAAGGTGAAGTGTTTTTCAAATACCACAGCCCCGAGTCCAACGGCAACGGAAGACGCCAAAGTTCCATCGGAATGGTCACTAAATCCCACAACATAGTCCGTTGTGTCCAAATAGAAAGGAATGGACTGGAGGTTTACTTTGTTTAAAGGAGTCGGATACATGGAAACACAATGTAACAAACAAACTTCCGTTTGGTGGTTTTGAAAAAGAGAAAGGGCCCTCGTTACTTCTTCTGGTAGGGCCGCCCCCGTAGATACAATCAATGGTTTTCCTGACTGTATTGATTTTTTTAGTAAGGGGAGATTTACAATATCACCGGAAGCAATTTTTAATACAGGGACATTCAATCCGCATAATAAATCCACTGCAGATTCGCAGAGTGGTGTGGAGAAAAAATCAAGTCCTAGGTCTAGTGCTGTTTTTTGAAATTCTCTATGTTGGGTTTCGTTTAATTCGTATTGTTTGAATATATCAAAAAGAAATTTCACATCAGAATTGGAGGCATCGATAAACTCTTCCGTTCTATAGGTTTGGAATTTGACTGCATGAGCTCCTGATTCTTTGGCTTTTGCAATGGTGCGTTTTCCAATCTCTAAATCGGCATTGTGGTTGAGTCCAATTTCCGCGACCAAATACGGTTCCGATTTTCTAGTAAGAGTTTTTGTTCCAATTTTAAAATCCAAATTGCCCTCGTTTCCTTCATTGTCGGCAAATTAAGAAAATCCTAAAATTTTTCCCAATTGGAAAATGAGAAAGGAAGCGGTAATGGCAAGAATTGTCATATATAAAAACTGAACCACTGGCCAAATGAGAGTACCAGTTTCTTTTTTGGTTACCGCAAGTGTTGACATACATTGACTAGCAAAAGCAAAAAATACCAGTAAAGATAGGCCGGAAAGAGGAGTCCAAACAAGACTTCCATCGGCTCTCGTTTCAGTGCGGAGAGTAGATCGTAAGGATTCACCTTCTTCGTTTTCCTCTGAGCCATATAGCACGGCTAAGGTGGAAACCATCACTTCGCGTGCGGCAAATGAAGTGAGAATCGAAATACCAATTTTCCAATCAAAACCCAGTGGTTCGATTGCAGGTTCTATCCCGCGGCCAATGGTTCCAATATAAGAATTTTCAATAGGGCTTGTTTTCCATTCGTTATTTTTATATTCAGCTGGGAAATGGCTGAGAAACCAAAGAAGGACAGAGATATATAAAATGATCTGACCTGCAGTGGATAAAAATGATTTCACCTTCCCATACACCGTATGGAATAAACTTCTTAGAGAAGGTACATTGTATCTGGGAAGTTCCATTACAAAGTAAGATGCGTCTTCTCTAAATACTGTTTTGCGAAAGAGCAGTGCAAATCCAAAGCTAGTAATCATTCCGAGAAAAAACATCGAAAACAAAACAAAACCTTGGACATTAAAAATACCGAAGATTGGGGGAAAACTAAAAACGGTTCCTACAATAAGAATATAAACAGGATATCTTGCTGAACACATCACAAGTGGCGAGACCATTATCGTTGTAAAACGATCGGATTTGTTTTCAATTGTCCTTGTGCCAAGGATGGCAGGAACGGCGCAAGCAGCAGAGGAAAGTAAAGGGATAAAGGATTTCCCAGAAAGCCCAAATTTTCCCATAATCCGATCCATTAAAAAGCTAGCTCGTGCTAAGTATCCCGATTCTTCCAAAATTCCAATGAATAAAAATAAAAGGGCGATTTGTGGAATAAAAACAATCACACTACCGACTCCTCCAATGATTCCTTCTGTTACTAAAGATTTTACAAGGCCAACGCCAAGATATGGTTCAACAAACGATTGTAAGTTTGTAATACCCGATTCTATTAAGTCCATAGGAAGTTCTGCAAAACTAAATAAACTTTGGAAAAGTAGTCCCATCAAAAGGAAAAAACAAACAAAACCAAGAACAGGATGTAATAAAACCAGGTCCAATTTCTCTTCCCAACTTCCTGGAATGGATTTAGGATAAGTGATTGCCTCAGTTAAAATCTTTTTAATCAAAAAAGATCGATATATCATTTCTTCTTGGTAATAAAAATTGTATCCTTTGCCTTCTATTGCAGAGCGCAACCAGGTCCTTGTTTCTTCTGGGAATTTCGTAAAGTAACGCTCTTCACTCAAGTGTGGGTCTTTGTTTAAATACTTTAGTGATTGTGATAAAAAGAATTCAGCTTCGTTTGTGGTGATCCCGAGTTTTAGTTTTGCCGAACTTAGAAAGGATTCTTCTTTTGTTCCCCATTTCCATAACCGAGGACTTTTTTGAAAACCATTTTGATTTTTTAATACTTCTTTTAAAGTATCAATTCCTTCTCCCGATTTGGCATTCACTAAAAGAAAATGGAGACCAATGGATTTTTTTAGTTTCTCTAGATCGAGTTGGATTCTTTTTTTCTCGAGCACATCTTTCATTGTGAGCACTACAAGTGTCGGAACTCCCATATCAATGATCTGGAGTAAAAACTGAAGACCTCGTTCTAAGTTTAATGCATCTAAAACATAGATGACTTGTTCTTCCGGTTTTCGTTGGAGTAAAACTTCGTAGGCAATTTTTTTGTCTTCTGCAATTCCGCCAAGACCGTATGTACCTGGTAAGTCGGTAATGATCCAGTTCGTGTCATCTAGGGTAAGGGTTCCTTCCCTTTTTTCTACGGTGACTCCGCTAAAATTTCCTGTTTTTTGTTTGAGACCAGTCAGTTGGTTGAAGAGTGTTGATTTTCCACAATTGGGATTACCAACTAAATAAATTCGTTTGTCTTTCATTTTTGTTTTAATTTGATTTCTATGGCGTTTCCATCATGGGTACGCAAAGCAATGGTGGTTCCACTCAAAATACAGACCATCTTTCCTAAGAGTAGTGATTTTTCCTTTAAAGTGATTTCTGCCCCCGGGAAAAAACCAAGTTCTAATAATTCGGTGATCATTGGTCTTGGGAGCTTTTGATGATTTATGGAAACAATTTCTGCGACTTCGCCAATTTTTAAATCTTGTATTGTCATACTTTTATTTAGGAAATAGCAAATTTTTGTGAATCACGAAACAGATTAATTTCTGGAGCCATTGATTTTACATAGCGATCAAAGTATAACATTTGTTTCATGAGAAGGGCAAATTCCCTTGGAATTTTTAATCCGTTTTTTTCAGCAATCTCCTTCATGTCGAACATGATTCGATTTACCCTTGATTCGTCAAACATCTCATTGTCGGTTAAATGAATGTATACCGATTCTAATTCATTAAACACTGAATCCAATTCTTTTGCAAGGACTGCCGGGTTCACTCCACTGTCAGTTGAATCCATTTCAACCAATCCTTTCGCAACCAATGTAGGTTCACCAATTCCAATGCCTTGCGTAAATAACATAAGTCCTTTCCAAATTTTAGGAGAGATCCTTCCTACAATTCCGAAATCGATAAACCCAATCGAACCATCTTTTAGAATCATTAAATTCCCTGCATGGACATCCGCATGGAAAAAACCTTGGTTGGATAATGAAGAGAACCAAATTTCTAATGCATCACTTAGAACTTTTCTAGGATTGTTTGTGAATTTACGAAGTCCAGCTTCATCGGTGATAGGAACCCCATAGAATCTTTCCATAGTCAAAACCTTTTTAGAAGAGAGTGTATGATAGACTCTGGGAACTCTCGCACGATCTTCTTTCACTCGTAGAAGATACTCCTCAAACTCTTCGATATTTTTGGCTTCTTGGATGAAATCGATTTCTTGTAAGATGGAGATTTGGAATTCTTCAAACATAGCAGTGAGTCCTGATTTTTTGAATTCAGGTGCAATGATTGCTAAAATTTTAGTAAGGATACCTAAAATTTGCATATCAGTTTTTAGTGTTAGGTGGACATCCGGCCTTTGGACTTTGACTACCACATCCAGACCTTCTTTTGTTACTGCTGCGTGGACCTGGGCAATGGAGGCAGAGGCTAGAGGAATTTCTTCAAAACTATGATATAAAGATTCTAATTTCCCACCCAATTCCCGTTCTACGGAGGACCGAATGTCTCGAAAAGCGACAGGGCGAACAGAATCCAAACAGGCCTGCATTTCTTCTACATACTCTTTAGGGAAGAGAGAAGGGGCGCTGGCAATGAACTGACCCAGTTTGATATAGGTGGCACCCAGGTTGGAAAACGCCTCCCTTAGGGTAACGGCAATCTCTCTATGGTTAGGTTCTCCCTTCGCCAGTTGGGTTAGGATCCCGAATGCTTTAGAGGTGAAGACAAAACTGGAATGGGCGACTCGAAGGCTGGATTGCCAACCAAAAGAAACAAGTTCAGAAAGGGTTTCCATACGCCCTAATTTGAGACCCAAATCGGGATTGGAAACGAGAAAATCCCCTTCGCTTCTGCAATTGAAATAGAGTTGCAGGATTAGGTCTCAAACAAAAACTTATCAAATCGCACCCATGAGCCAAGAAACTGTCCTGTACCAAGAGTTAGAGAAACTCGATCTCAACGAGATCAAAAAAATCGCAAGCCTTTGGAACATCCAAAAGATCCCGGGAAAGGACAAAAAATCGACAATTTTGGGTCTCATGGAGATTTTCCAGAACGAGTTCTACCTAAAAGGGGTCCTGGAAAAGTTCACTCCCTTACAAGTCAATATTCTGACATCCATTCTGAAAAACAAGGGAGTGATGACACTCGGAGAAATTTCAAGAAAGGTCAACATTCCGCCTATCAACGTGGAAATGGAGCTGAACGTTCTTAGAAAATACTATCTTCTTTACCAAAGAAAGAACCGAGAACGCCTAACAAACAATCTAGATAAATACCACACTTATGATGAATACTTAAGACTCATCAAAGTAGAGACAAATCCCAAAGGTGAGAAGTTTAAATTCTCTATTGAGAAGGCATTACATAAAGCAACACTTGCGGAACTTCCAGACGAATGGAAAGAAGCTGTTGGTGCCAAAAAAAGTGAACCAATTGAAACATTCTTAAAGAATGCTCTGGCTCCCGAGTTTCTTCAAAAGTTAATTGAAGAACTTTCCGATTTTGATAAAGACATACTCCATCAAATTTATATTCATGGTGGTGTGATAGAGGCGGATACCATTCGTAACTATATCACAGTCAATCGTGGTAGGTTTGAACAAACGATACCTCACCTAACTTCTCTTTATTTAGTTCGTGATTTATATTATGTAGAAGACAAATTCATTCGGGTCATTGTGATTCCGAAAGAAATTTTGGACCATCTACAATTTTCTCCTATTTTACCTCCGGTAAAAAAAGGGACACGTGTTCGTCAGGAAAAAATTTCAGCCAATGGACTGGATTTTTTCTTAAACGTAAAAAAACTCATTTCTTATATTTCACGTAAGGGTTTGAACCTTGCAAAATCAGGAAAAATCAAACAGGCAGATCACAAAAGAACAGAAACTGAACTTTTATCACCTGATATAGAAATTTTCCCTGAAAAAAGCCAGGTTTATCAGATTGAACTCATTCTTCCTATCTTAAAACTTTTAGGATATGTAGATATCAAAGGTGAGAATGTAATTCTTGTTCAAGAAACTGATGAATTTTTAAAGAAAGACATTTTTGAAATCATGAAACTTGTGATTCATGAAGTCAATGAGGCAAGGACTCGTCGTCTTAATCCTGCTGAAGTATTTACTGCAACAGAAGTTCCTTTTTATGAAAAAGGAATTTTGGATAAAACTGTAAAACTCATTATGGCACATGGAAAGATCAACACGTCTGTTATCTTTTCTCACATCATTCGTGACCATTTGGTATTTTCACCAACCTTCCAAATCAAAACTTATGAAGAAGATTTGGCAGACTTACGAAAAGAAATCATCTCTGCTATTTTCTACTTACAACTGTTTGGCCTTATCGAAGTGGAATACCCACAACGAAATTTGAGCCTTTCGGAACTTGGGGCACATTACTTCAATCATGAAGCACTTGTAACGGTAACAGAAAAGGGTGGAATCACCATAAACCCGGACTTCTCGATCATTGCGTTTCCCGATCGAGTGTCTTTGAATGGAATTCATTTATTAAAAGCATTCTGTGAATTAAAAGATTACGACAGAGTTTATACTTTTTTACTCACTAAAGATAGTTTCCAATTGGGAATTTTACTTGGTTATGACAAAGAAACTTTTGTTCAGTTTTTAAGAGAGTCTTCTAAAGCAGATTTAGCGCAGAACTTACTCTTCTTACTTGATGATTGGGGTAACAACCTACCGATTGTTACGATTACAGAAGATTCAGTTCTTCTTAGAACTAAAGATTCGCAAGTAATGGAGCTCCTCCTTGGTCAAATTAAGGGTAAGAAGTTTGTATTGGAAGAAGTGAGTCCGACTGGCATCATCATTGAGAAATCAAAGGTGATGGAAGTGATTGCAATCGCAGAAAAATTAAATATGATCATCCGATTGAATCGGTAGTATATACTTACATTAAATGAAAAAAGACCAACGAAGGTTGGTCTTTTTGATTGAAATAAGCCTCATCCCGAAAGATGGGGCTTATTTTTTTTCGCCGACAGTCAATTCTGGATCTGTAACTTTGATTTTGTTTTTAAAATCCCATTTGCGAAACGGAGAGACTGCATCCAAACGTTCTTGGGTTACAAAGAACAATCTTTCTCCATATTTAACAAGCCCACCCTTATAATAAGCATACTTCGTTTTGTGGTCTACAGTTCCCACTTCTACGACCTTATTCCAATCTTCGCAGGTTTTTAAAGAAGGTACCTTTCTGAGATACAATTCCTTAATTGAGTTTTCTTTCACCGCATCGCGAAGTATTTTTTCCCATTCCATATTCGAATAGCCTTTCTTTCCTTACCTAAATTTCAATTTCATTTTTCATTTTGTAGTGAGTATCGGGCGTGGACTACGGAAAAAAACAAAAAATAGAAGAAAAACGGCCATGATTCGCCAAGGACTTGGGCCGAATTGGATATAGAGAGTTGTTCTGTCTTTGTTCACCGTCGGTAGATCCAAGTATCCAACGGCTTTTTGGAATGTTTGTAATTCTCCCATCATCTCTCGACCCCATGGATCATAGGCTGTTGTGAGGCCTGTGACTGCTACACGGACTACGGGTCTTCCTGATTCAATCGAACGAAGTCTTCCGGCTCCTGCATGTTGCATTGTTTCTGTTTGGCTTTCGAACCAAGAGTCATTGGTGAGATTGAGAATGAACTCCGAGGGACTTTGTTGCATTGTTTGGCGAAGTAAATCGGGATATAGAACTTCATAACAGATAAGCGGACTGAATGTAACCCTTTCTCCTGTTTTTGTCTGAAAACCGAGAGCCTCTGTTAGTTTTCCAGGGATGTGCCTACTTGTTTCTGGAAAGAGAGAACGTAACCACGGAAAATTTTTTTCTCCCGGCAAATATTCTCCAAATGGAAGTAGGATTTGTTTGTATCTTCGTTCCGAAACCATAGAAAGGGGATGGAGTAGGGTGAGGGAGTTTCTGGATCCTTCATCTGAAACTAACTCATTAAAAACTAGTGGGGCATTGCCAATACGAACTAAACTTTCTGTAACATCCACAAAACTTTTGCTATATGTTGAATTTGAGTCTTTAGAATCAAGTGTTCCAAGAAAAGGAATCGCCGATTCCGGCATTACAAGTAAATCAATGGGTTTCGGAGTATTTCGAATGGCTTCTAGACCAATATCATATACTGATTGGATGGTTTTTGTCATCCATTCCTGGTTCTCTTGAGTTTCCCTTTTCGCATACTTTGTATTTGGTTGTATTAAACTCAGATGGATTGTTGGTCCTTGAGGGATGGGTTCTGAGAGAAAGTATAAATTGATACAGAAAAAACAAAATATGGGGAAAAGAAACTTTGTATATACTTTGAACCCTTTCTCTGATTTCAGAATCATAAGATATAACAGGGAAACAGAGAAAACTGATACAAAACCAAGCACTTCTACTCCGCACCTTGCCATCTGTCGCCAAAGGATATTGTTTCGAAATAAATCCCCCCAGTACACAGGAAAAACCATGGGGCAAATCCAATCGGAGATCAAAAATAAAGAGGGGATTCCGAGTAAAAGGAAATGAGAGTCTTTTACGGTTCGATACCTATTAAGAAAGACCGATCCAAAAAAAATAATTCCTATCTTATAAAAAGAAACAAGAGCATAAACCAAAAAAAGCAGAGAAGAGATCATGATCCCTTGTCCAGAAATGTTACGAATGGCATTCCAAATCCAATGGAAACTAGTGAGGGTTACTAGGCTGGAAAATACGACCGTTGCTAAAAGTGTATGTATTATATCATTCTGTTTGGTAAGAGTTTTAATGAAATACAACAGAAGGAAAATACAAACGAACCCTGCGGATGCAAATCCGAAGGGTTCGAGGGCCAACGCAAATAGGATGGCAACTGGAAAGAGTAATGAAAGTGGGTATTTAATTTTCGGAATTTTTGAGTGTTTTCTCATATTCCAGTCTTCTTGAATATTCCTCTGCCAATTCTTTACTACCTAAAGTTTGAACTCTTAGTTCCATCAATTTTTTTTCTCGTTCGGAATTTGAAAGATTGGGATTGTTTTTCAGAAAGGTTTTTTCTTCTGTTTCGAGTTTGGAGATTTTTTCCTCTTCTTCCTTCATCTCTTTTAAAACCTTCTCCATCCTATCGTTCCCATCTTTTCCAAAGTAACGAATCCGAACTTCTTTTTCTTTTGCCTCACGTTCTGTACTAGATAACTTTGAAAGTTCGTTTTGGCGTAGATCCATTTCGGTTTCAAACTTATCAAATTTAGGTTCTCTGGCAGCCACTGCATCGTAAAAAGTACCAAAAGATTTTTTACGATAGTCTTCGTACAAACGAATCCTTTCTTCTGCTTTGATATTTTTTGTTTCATCTAAAAAATTCTTTCGATTAAAACTAAAATCTGCAGTTGCTTCTTCTAACCCAAAGATGAGTTCCGCATCTTCTTTGGCAAAGTACTTCCTTCGAAGTTGTTTGATTTGTTCATATCTTTCTTGGTTTGTATAGGATTTACTTGATGGATCTAGATGTACCATAGCTTCTTCATACTTTAAATAATTGGAAAGCATGGATACGAGTCGTTTTGCATCGTCGCCACCATATTCATTTTGAATGAAGGCTTTGATGTATTCATGGCACTGTTCTCGGGTACTTCCTTCTGGACATTGCCTACGTAGACTCCAGAGTTCTGAAATTAAATTTAACTCTCCTGATTTGGCTCGGGCCAAGATTTCATCAAAACGTAAAAACTGTCCATCGGCAGAAAAAATGGTTTTTGCTGATTCTAAATAAAATGGATCAACGGAGAATCCATCACTCTGAGTGCGAAAGTAAGACTCTGCTTTGTCATTTGGATTGTCTTCGTTCGTTGTATCCATTGGGTTGGGACTAAAATATCGAAAAGCAATATAGGCAAGGAGTAAAGCTCCTATGCCGTAACTAAGGTAACGTAAATTTTTAACATTCATGGGAGATGGTATCGTAGTAAAGGATGTGTTTATACTTCTGGAAACAAAAAAACCCAAGCATTCGCTTGGGTTTTTCGAAAAAACTTCAGAAATGAATTACTGATTTGCCTTCATGTTGGAAGCCATGTTTAGATAAAAACCTTCCACATCATACCAAAGACTTCCTGAACGGAGAGTGTTGGATACTTGTAAATGGTCGATCCCTGTAGTGAAGATTCCATAAGAAGGTCCACCTTTCCAAGTTCCCCATTTTTGTGAAGAAAGTGGAACGAGTCCATCATTAGTGAATCCTTGTCCTTGGAAAAGTCCACCAGCACCACAAGCAGGGTGAAGGATTCCCATAAGTGGGTGTTGGATGAGGTCAGGGATAGTGATGGAAGAACCGTAAGAGAAATATTTCACACCTGATTTGTTGGGAGTGTATCCGTTAAACGAAGCCAGTCCTTCTTTTGATAAAGAAGCCAAAGCAGCGAGAGCATTTTGTTGGTTGGTTCCACCATAAACAAGTTTAACAAGAGTTTCTACTACACTTGCAACAAACGGTTGGATCCAACTAGGAAGAACTGTTTTTACAATGTCAGCAATAGGGGATCCGTAGTGCGGAGTGTTGAGTGTGGTAAGGGTTGCTGTTCGACCGGAAAGTCCTAGGTTAGAAACCATATAACGGCTATCGAGTCCACCTTGGGAGTGGCCGAGAATGTGGAATTTTCCAGTATAGTTTGTCGCAGCAGAATAAGTGAGGATGGCGGCTTTCAACTCAGCAGCACGCACTTCGTTGGAGTTTGCCGCGGTTTTTCCTGGAGCAAATACAGTGGCTCCTTGGCTTCTGAGGTAATCGTCTGTTCCACCCCAGTAATTTACGATGCTGATGATTCCGCCGGAGTTTTCGCCCCAACCAAAAAGACCATGAGAAAGAATAATCGGATAAGTGCCTGCGAGTGGTTTGGAAGAAGAACCGGAACTAGCGAGAACGGGAGTTGCCAATGCAACTGTGATAAAAATGGCTAAAAGACCTTTTCGGATCATAAATATTTCACCTCTGAATTTTCTAAGATAAAACTGTGTCAATTTGACTTATTTGGGGCAAGGATATTTTTCCTGCTATTTTGAAAAAAATTACAAAGTTTTGTAATAATTGAACGTGTTCAAAAATTAATTGCCTTTGTGTTGGTGGTCTGTTCTTTTTGATTCGAAAGATTATGCCCCATACAGTTCCCAAAAAAATCTCTCACCAAACATCAACTAAACGGGAAATTACAAAAGAGAGAATTTATAATTCAGCCATCACATTATTTCAAAAAGAGGGCTATGAATTGGCAACAATGCGCCGAATTGCCAAAGAGGCTCGGGTATCTTTAGGCCTTACTTATTATCACTTTAAAACTAAAGAGGAGATAGTTTTACATTTTTATAGAGAATCTCAAATCGAAGTGAAACAACTTGCCACACAGTTTTCTAAAACCACAAAAGATTTTAAAACAAGGCTTAAATACATCATCCTAACTCAGTTAGAAAGTTTTTCTGAGTATAAAATGTTTTTACAAGTATTAGCAAGGCATGCGGGAGATCCAAGTCATTCTCTTTCCCCATTTAGTCCTGAGACTTCTCTCATTCGAGAAGAAGCAGTGGGTATCATTCGTGAGGCCTTAGAGACATCGAATTTAAAAATTAGAGATGATCTTGCTGAAATTTTGCCAGAGTTACTTTGGATGGAACAAATGGGCCTAGTTTACTTTTGGCTTTCTGATTCTTCTAAGTCTTATACAAGCACAAAACTCTTAATGAATGATTCTTTAGAATTAACATTTAAACTGATCAAACTTTCTAACTTCCCATTATTCAAAAACGTGATGGGCCCAATTTTTCGGATGTATCGATTGGTGAAAGGTAATCCTATTATGAAAAACCGTTAAAAACTATACTTGCCACCGTTCAGATCTTTGGGTAAACTCGGTCGCATGAAAATCTCCAGAAAGAATTGGTTTCACTTTGGTTTATTCATTAGTTTTTTGGTTCAAGTTTGGGTACTACCCCTTACCGCAAGAGAGGTGCGAATCCTCACAAGTCCTCTAACGGATGAAGCCGGGATTTTGCCTTTGGAGAAACAAAATCAAATTACAAACATTCTTTCTGCCATTGAAACCAAAACATCGGCTCAGGTATATGTTTACATCATTCCTAGTTTGGAAGGGGAAAATTTAGAATCTTACTCGTTGGCCGTAGCAGAAAAATCAAAATTAGGGCAAAAGGATAAAGACAACGGTGTTCTCGTTCTTTTATCCACTGGGGATCGTAAGGTTCGTATTGAAGTGGGGTATGGTTTAGAAGAAACATTAACGGATGTTTTGTGCAATCGAATCATTCGTAATATTATGATTCCTGAATTCAAAAAAGGTGAGATACCTCAGGGTTTGGTGAGTGGTGTTCTTGCAGTAGAATCGATTCTTTATGGAAATATAGATTCCAATCCGGCCCTGAATACGAACTATCCAGATGGGATCGGAATGGCACTGACTACAAATTCCACTGGCAATCACATAGGGTTCACTCTGGGAATACTGATCATAGCTTGGATTATAAATTTAATTTTAAAAGAAAACAAAATTTATAAAGATAAGAAGTGGTTGGAAATTCTATATGGTGTTTTCGTTTTCTCAGGGATATTGTATTTTTTTCCAGATGCCGTTTTCTATTTGTTTTGTATTGGTCTTGTCGGGGTAAATTTATATTTATTATACGGACTTTGGTTCCCTTTATCCTATTTTTATTCGTTATTGTCTCTGGCATTCTGGATTCCATTTTTGCATTTTACTTTTAATATAGGTTTCCCGAGTTTGTTTTGGATCTTTGGGATTATTAGTTCCGTTTTCATTACAACTAAGATTGTTTTGGATGATGTGATTACAAATAAATTCTATCAAATTGCCAAATATTGGGGAATGAGTTCGAAAGAATTGTTATTGCATATCATTTCCTTTTTCACTTTAGGGTTTTCCATTTTTTCTTTTTGGAATGGAGAAGGATTGGTTTATATCTTCTTTTACCAAGGTTTAATTTTGTTCACTATTTATGGATTGGGATTCAAATCATTTAGGTTCAAACCCTTCCAGTATTTTATAGCTTTGATTCTTTGGTTGTTTTTTGTTGCAGGATTTGTCTTTTATACACCAAGAACTGGCGAAAACTCAGGAACATACAATTTAGAAACCATGGTCAATTGGTTTCAATGGTTCAATTGTTTTGTTAGTGGTTATATTTTAGCTAAATCCATCGAAGTGGATTCTTGGAAATATAGATTTTTGAAATACACATTGATATCCCTTGTCTGGACCCTGGGGTTTTCGTTTCATTACCTCTTGGGATTTTCCAACCATTGGTCGGCAATGACCTTTGTATTTTCCTATGGAGCTTTACTGATCATTCATTTTTTGACAGTGATCGCCAATGAATCAGGGAGTGGATCTTATTCATCTTACTCCTCTAGCTCAAGTTCCTCGTCTTATTCCTCTTCTAGTTATAGCAGTTCCTCTAGTTCTAGTTCATCGGGAGGAGGTGGGGGAAGTTTTGGAGGAGGCGGAAGTTCGGGAAGTTGGTGATTTTGTAGAGCTTTTGTTATGAAAACAATAACTCTACAAAGGACCGAAATTTACTGGTTTTCGAAAGTGATTTGGAAATTAGTAACTCGGCTATAAGGTGTTACACCGTTACATTGATAACTGGATGCAGAAACTAAACCAGCATTATCGATTGTGTAAGTTTTTCCTGAAGATAATGTTAGAATTTCTGATTTAGATCCACTTGTGGAAGAGATGAGCTCTGTTGTATTGTCTTTTAAAATAACGTTCACGGTAAAATTTCGAGACGAACAATTATTCGAACTTAAAGTTTGTCTTCCCGCACTCACAGATACTTTAAAATTTCCTGATGTTGGAAAGGTGATACTTCCAGTCGAGGATGTATTACCACAAACAGAATATCGGCTTCCTATATACGTAAAATTACTCCCCCCTGAACCAATGGTTACATCGCAGGGAATTGTTGAATTTGCAGCAGCGATTAACAGTAGCAAATCGGTATTTTTGTCTCCGGTAATAGGGAATTCCTTAATCAAATCTTCTTTTTTGTTTCCGCAATACGTTGTTAATAGCAATAACAAAGAAAATGTGATGATTTTTTTATAGTTCATATGAATTGTTCCTGATTGAATGCGATGATTCCAAGATCATTCACGGATACAAGTGCAAAATTAGAATATTCAATTAGATTATTATTTTTTTTCGATAACGAATATAAAATCTATCAAAGGAAGACTTGTCCCAAAAACGTACAGCTTCTTCATTTTGTAAGATAGCTCGAAGTTCGATCGCGGGGATGGATTTTTCTTTGCACCAAAGATCGACATCTTTCAAAAGCTCTGACATATATCCTTTTTTCTTTTTGCCAAGTTTGGTTACGGCAAGATCGATAAATAGGCTTCTTTCTTCTTCTAGATGAGGTTTTTCTTCGACTCGACCAATCAGTAAAGACACAAGTTCTGATTCGGAAAAATATCCACGCATATACACTTTGCCTGTGCCAATGAGTTTGAAGTAAATGTCGGTAAATTTAGTAGCGGCGCGGGGGCGGATGCGGAACAAACCATCTAACTCGAGTTCGTTTACTTTTCGGTAAAACTGATTTACGAGTTCGATGGTTTGATTTCTATCAGATTCGTTTAAGTCTCGAATCACCTACACCATTCTGTTAATGAGGTAAGATTTGATTTCGGTAAGAGGGATCCTTTCTTGTTTCATCGAGTCTCTTTCCCGAATAGTGACGGTTCCATCACTCATGGTATCGTAATCCACTGTGATACAAAATGGAGTTCCGATTTCGTCATGACGACGGTAACGTTTTCCAATAGCACCACTATCATCGTAATCGACATACCAATGGTTACGAAGGTCCGCATAAATTTCTTTGGCTTTGGAATCGAGTCCGTCTTTTTTCATCAAAGGAAAAATAGCCACTTTCATTGGGCTCACACGTTTTCCAAAACGAAGGACAGTACGAATTTCATCTTTTTCTAATTTTTCTTCTTCGTAGGCATCACATAAAACCGCTAGGAAAAGTCGGTTGAGACCGAGGGCTGGTTCTACAACATAAGGAAGGTATTTTTTCTTATGATCTAAATCATGATATTTCAAATCTTCGGAAGAAAACTTTTCGTGTTGTGTGAGGTCATAATCGGTCCTTGACGCTACACCCCAAAGTTCCCCCCAACCAAATGGATATTTGTATTCGATATCACTTGTGGAATCACTATAAAAAGAAAGTTCTTCCTTTTCATGTTCTCTCACACGTAAGTTTTCTTTTTTAAGGCCTACCACATTGACAAGCCAGTCCATACAGTAGTCCACCCAATACTTGAACCATTCTTTCTGCGTCCCTGGTTCGCAGAAAAATTCCATTTCCATTTGTTCGAACTCACGGGTACGAAAGATAAATTGCCGAGCCATGATTTCGTTACGAAAAGACTTTCCGATTTGGGCAATTCCAAAGGGAACTTTCTTCCGAGCAATCTGGGTTACATTTTTGAAATTAATAAAAATCCCTTGTGCGGTTTCTGGACGAAGGTAGATATCTGTAGCTCCTTCTTCGGAAGCACCGTGAGAGGTTTTGAACATCAAGTTGAATTGGCGAGCATCGGTAAAACTTCCCGTAGTTCCACAAGTAGGGCAGGCGTAAGCTTTGTCTCGGATGGTATTGGTTAGTTCTTCTAAACTTTTTCCAGTCGCTGCCCCTTCACCTTCCTTATCTTCCAAAAACTTATCCACACGGATCCGTGTTTTACATTTTTTGCAGTCCATCAGCGGATCGTTAAAATTGGATATATGGCCAGAAGCTTCCCAAACTCGGGGGTGGAGGAGGATGGAGGAATCGAGTCCCAAAACATCGTCCCGTCTATGAACAAAGTATTCCCACCAAAGTCGTTTTAGATTGTTTAATACTTCAATTCCGTTCGGACCATAGTCAAATGTATTGGAGAGGCCTCCGTAAATTTCGGATCCTGGGAAAACAAAGCCCCTTCTTTTGGAGACTGCAACTATGGGTTTGAGCGACTGCTCTTCTTTCTCTTTCGGCTGTGCCATATCCGCCAAATTTTTTGTTTTCCATGAAAATTCAAAGTATTTTCCTTGAGATAAGACTAAAGAATGGATTCGGCAAATTCTAACCAACTCTCTCCCTGGGCTAAAAAATCCTTAACTTTCTTCCTTTGGATGTCCCCTTTATTTTCTCTTGGACCGTTTTTGGCCTTTGGTGTCCTTTTTGCCTTTCCAGGCGAATTCCGACTCAGGCTTCGGGCCTTAGCTGTCATTGCCGTATACATCCTCTCTTGGATTGTATTTTATCCAATTGAACTCCTTCACAGGTCAGGAATGGAATGGGAAAGGGTCATCAATGAATATCTCGCTAAGGATTCCGCGAGCCTTCAGCTGAAGTGTGGATTTGTGATTCTTTGTTTCCTACTTTTTCTAACCAACTACATCCATAGCCGAAGTCGTAACCAAAAAAGGGAATCCATTCGTCAGGCAAAACTCCAATCCCAAAATCCTCATGTTACCATTCGCACGGAAATGCGGATTCGAGATGCCAAGTTTGATACAGTGTTATTTGTGATACTTCTTGGTCTCCTCCTCAATTTTGGATTTCAATACATCTCCGAAAAATTACATCCGAATAAATCCCTTTCCCCACTGGCACCACTCGTGGATGTTTATCAATTTGTATTTAATTATTCTATATCTCTTTGTATTTTGCTTTTTAGTTTTAACAGAAACAAAATTCCATCTCTCATTGCAAAACCTTATCTACGTTATATGGAGGGGGTTCGCATTCGAGAAAGATGGAAGGCGGCGGTAGTTTCGCAAAGTAGATTCCCGTTTCGTTTGGAATTGATAGTAAAACAAAAAGCTAAATTCCGAGATAGTATCCTACCTGGTTTTGGACATATATATGTTTATGAATACTGGCGTGGGTTCCCCATTTTATTTTTAACGTTACTTTTGTTTTTGTTTTCGGCTGTCTGGGTTTTTTCTTATATAAGCCCCATATTTGGAATTCAATTTTTAGCAGGTTTTGGATTGAAACCCGGAGTTCCCGATAAAGATTTTTTTATCTCTTCACAAAATATTGCTTATGCGGTGTTTTCTGTTTTGGCATTGGTTGGGGTTTACTTTTATTCGTCTTATTTACTCGAAAAATCTTTTAGTTTAGAAAATTTAGGAGTTAAGGAAGACAAAATTGGTGAGTCAGAACCTTTCTTCAAACCGGGATTACGTAAAGGATTTCGAAACGTATTACCACTTTCCTTACTCTTTCATTTGATTTTGATATCTCTTGTTTTTTTGATTCCTATCACACTCCAACGTGGTAAAAAGAAAGAACAGTCTTCCCAAAAAAATGACCATTTTCGCCCAGAGAAAATGGAGTTCTATTTTATCGATCCTAATGTTCCGGATGATACGAAAGGGCTGAATGGGGGAGTGGTCACAGGGAATGAAACAGAAAACAAGGAAAAAGGGGAAAAAATCTCCAACGAAAAAGTAGCGGACAATGGCCCAGTCAAAGGCTACATCAAAAAGATTCGTGGCAAAAAAGTTCCGCCAACTTATTCAAATTATATTTCCGCAAAAATGCGAGTTCCCGAAAGTTATATGGATTATTGGGCTAAAGCACCACATCCATATTCCTCAGTAGTTGCCTATACAATTACGCAAGATGGGGATGTGGTAGATGTAGAACTTGTGGAAGCTTCCGATTATCCAGACCAAGATTTAAGAACCTTACAACTGGTAGAGAGTTTAGGCCCACTTATGGCACCACCCGGAACCAAAAACGATATTCGTGTTACAGAACTTTTTTGGAATGGACCTATCGATCCAGAATTTGTTCCCACTCCACTCCAGAAGGAAATGATCAACTTATTTGACGGCCGTTATATGGAAGAGTTACCTGAATGAAAGAAGTTGGTACTATTGATTATTTGATTGGTGCTCTGACGGTAATTCCTTGGGCTGTTGTGATTTGGAAAGCTTACAAACCTAAAAAAGGTTGGCAGGAAGTGATTGGAGTTCTTTTGGCATTGTTCTTTGGTTGGTTGTCAACGGATCTTATCCTCCGACTCCATCCTATCCTTTGGCCGGAAGCCGATTTTACACCAAAGAAAAAAGTAAGTATGCTCACCCAAACAGCTCACTTGGCTTTTATTCAAGCGGGAATCACCGAAGAAACATTTAAAATATTTTTCATTCTGGTTTTGTCTTTTGTATTAGGTTATGATAAAAAAACAAAAACCTTCTCTCCTCGAGTTGTATTGTTTGGTTCCTTTGTTGCTATGGGATTTTCGTTTGTTGAAAATACGCATTACATTGCTAGAGAACCTGACGAAAAAAAATTAGATCTCTTCTTCGCACGGACCATTCACTCATCTAATATACATTTGCTGATCAATCTTTGTTTTGCATTGTTTCTTTTGAAAAGTAATACTAAAACAGAACCAACAAATAAACGAATGTATGTTGTTTTTGGTTTTGTGTTGGCAGTGTTGCAACATGGGGTGGTTGATTTTCTTTTGATTCCTGGATCTACCATTGGGCTTTGGGTTGCCACTTCTCTTTTTGTGGGAATTTGGGTTTGGGTTGTGAATGATTGGCGAGAACTGGTTCGGCAAAAAACAAACGAACCAATGGAAATCACTGTAGATTTACAGGAAGTAAAATGAAACTGATTCTGTTATTAATTGTTTTTATTTTTTCTATTTTGTTGGGATTAAACTTATCGATAATTGCGCTTAACTCCAATGAAACTAAACAAAATGAAGCCTACTGCAAAAACTTTCGATCGGGTGTATTTATAAATGAATGTTCTACCGGACATTCTTCAAAATTTAAAAGGTTTAACGGGATTCAAGTTCAGGAATATGGTTCTTATTTTCTTAAAGAAAAAAACGTCTGGACTGCCGATTGTGCCTATAGAAATACACTTCTCGAAACCAATGATCCTGAAATCACCTTATACATTGGTAACAGCATTCATATTAGAATGATCAACGTTACAAAAAATAGTTATCGAACCATAGAAGCAGACTCTAAGGATAGTAGTTCCTCTTGCGAAGTGAAAAAGATAGATGAGATTGATCCTTCTACTACTTTGTAGATAAAAATACTCGAATCCCTGCTTCGGAATATTCTTCCCAATCCATTTGGTAAGTTCTGATTTTTGGAATTTCGGGATGGTTCCAAATTTCGGCCCAAAACTTAGGAACTACTTCTTCTGGAGCTCCAGGTTCTATGTGAAAGTAACGGCCGTTTTGTGTTCCAACAGATACCATTTCCATTCCTGGAAGTAATTTTGTTTTCGGATCTACAGAATAACCTAACAGAAAATCATAGGCTCCGTTTTCATCTGATGCGTAATTGAAATACACCGCAAAAAGTGGGTCAAACTTTCGTAACAGTTCCATTTGTTTCGGAATGTCTTCTTTATAAAACCGCGAATACACTGCGGGAATTTGAATGTCAGCATCACCCGGTGCGTTGGAAGTTCGAATGCGAAGCCCCATCACCGTGAATTTTTCTGTTTTGACCAATGGCTCTGTCACTTCAGACATATAGAAAAAATTTCAGTTTATGAAAAAAACGCAATCTTTTCTTAGAGAAGAGTTTGACTTATCGGACCTTCCTGTACATTTGGTAATTACTCCTGGTGATTATGGAGAGAAGGCCATACCCGTTCCCATTCCGAACACGGAAGTCAAGCTTCTCATCGCCGATGGTACTATTGGGTTCGCTCAATGGGAGAGTAGGACATTGCCGGGTTAGCACTCATAACTCAATAAAAAGGCCAACCGAAAGGTTGGCTTTTTTTATGTACTAAATAAAAATCCCCATAGAGCGAACCCAATAGTACCGCTAGTAACTAATTGTTCGCGAAATGACAGACTTGCGACCCATAGGGAGCAAGGCTCGGACACTCGCCCGCGGAGCGGGAGAAGCGAGTGGGGGTGGAAGTAGGACATTGCCTCTGTTAGCACTCATAACTCATTAAGAAAGCGTTCACGGAAAGTGAGCGCTTTTTTTATTTGTAGCGCTCTGTTTTTGCCGGCTAATGTCCGCGACTATTCGCTAGACAAACAGTGTTTGCTCCGCGAATGTCGCCTGCTCGTTCCCTATGGGTCACTGCGCAGGATTGCGGGTTAAATTAAACATCATTCACTGTTTGAAGAAAAAATACATTCACTGCTAGTAACCAGTTGTTCGCGAAATGGGTGGGGCTTCCGTAAGAAGCCGAAGTCTGTTAGGATTAGTATTATCTTACTACGGACCACCTGACTATGATTTAGCAAAAATTATAGTCAGGTGTTTTCCAAAATGTCGGTAGCTGTTTGAGAGCCGAGTTGTTCCGCAAGTCCGATCAGAAGTCCCTCCACCCCACGAATGTAACAGAGTCGGTATATATTTTCAAATTGTACCACCTCTCCCACGATTTTTGCGCCATATTTCGTTAGGCGAGATAACAATTCATCTAAGTTGTCAACTCGGAACATGATTCGTAGATAACCAAGAGAGTTGACTGGAGCTGTTCTGTGATCAGCGATCGTCTTAGGAGAAAGAAACTTTGAAAGTTCTAGTCGGGTATGTCCATCGGGAGTTACCATCATCGCAATCTCAACTTCCTGATTTCCGAGTCCCGTAACTTGCCCAGCCCATTCCCCTGCGACTACCATTCGCCCTTCTAGAGTAAGTCCTATTTCTTCGAAAAAAGAAACGGCCTTGTCGAGGGACTCAACAACGATACCCACATTGTGCATTTCTAGTAGTTTACTTTTTGTCATGACCTTCTTTTTTTATGAAGCTGAAATAGATCAAGTTGATTTAAAATTGTTTTGGTTTTAAAATTAGTAACAGATAAGTTGTTTACAGTAAAAGCCGGACTTTTCCAGGAAAGCGGATGTCTCTATTGTAAATAAGTCTTATTTAATTTAGTGTATCAGTTTTTTATGTAGAAAGTAATGGCTCCCAATTGATTATATGTCATTCTTTGTTTTCGATAATAGTCTGATCCCAATGCAGAGGTAATATGAAGTATCAATTTTCAGATAGAATTAATCTCAATTTATGGAAAAAGAAATTTCTGTTATTTATCTTGTTATTGGTAATTCTTCCTAGTATTTTGAATAATCACCCCTCAAGGGATATTTATTTATACGATGAAACTTTTTACTTAGAGAGTGCCGATACTTTATCTGGATTTCAAGATGCCGCATCTTATTCATTTTATTATAAGATGTTGTCTAAAATTTGGAAAAATCCTGTAGAGAGATACTTCTCCAATTATTTAGTGTTAGTATTGAGTTTGTGCTTTGTATTCATTTCAATTGCAAAGAATTCTAGGGAATTACTTCTTTATTCATCTTTTTTATCTTTGATAATTGTAAGTCCATTAATTGTCTCTGCAATGCCTTTTATTACTATGTTTTCCTCTGTTTTAATTGCGTTAGCAATTTATACTTATTATAATCGAAGGTTCTCAGCTTTTATCTTAATATCATTTGTATTAACTTATGCAAGAGTTGAGTTCTATGCGTTTTTTCTGTTAAGTTTCGTTTTTGTTTTTTTGAATCTCTTTAATAAAAGTAAGAAGAGTCTGATTTTGCCGTCTCTCTTTTACTTGCTGGGTTTGTGTATCGCGATATTAAGAAATCCCTCTTCACAAGAAAGAGCCTATATCGCTTTTTGCCAACATTATGCTTTTTCTAAATATCAAAGAGGGTTATATTTCGATGATCCTTGGACTACTTGTGATAGGTTGCTTTTGCAAGACTTTGGTATTGTTGGGGATTTGCAAAAAGTTTTGTTAGGAAATTTCTCAGCTCTCTTGGAACATATCGTCTTGAATATAAAGTCGTTGTTCGAGGTTCTCGCAAAGAATTTAAATCTTCCTTTATACTTTGTTGTTACAATTTTAGTCCTTACTCTATTTGCCGAAGTTTACCGGCTTATTCTCAACATTCGTCGCCGAAGATTGGTTTTAACTTTAGACTCAATTTTTTTATTTACTTTTTTAGGTTTTTCAACAATCGGGTCGATTCTGTATTATCCGCGTGATCATTATTTACTTCAAATCCTAATCGTTGTTATCTTCTTTATAAAAAGGGGAGCGATACTTTTGGAAATTTCATTTGTCAGAAAGAAATTTCAGCAGTTTAAAAAATATTTAGTATTATCTGGAGTTATCATATTCTTACTTTTTGTAGGGTTATATTTTAAAAATCATAAAAAAATGATTATTTCCGGACTTGAAAAAGAATGTGGAGTTTTACGTTTGGCGGAAACTATCAAATATTTGAATCTTAAAGAAATCCATATGTTAAGTCCGGATGGTGGATTGTGTGTTTATTTAGGGAACAAGAATTGTGAGAACATTTATCCGTATGAAAAAAAGATGAAGTTTCTGGATTTCATAGAAAAGCGTAAAATAAATATCATTTTGTTGACCGAATATTACGAAAAAGATGCAATATATCGTGATGATAGTGAGTTCAAAAAGTTCAGAGAAAGTAACTACAAATTAAACAGTGGAACTTACTTTGAAGAGGTCTTATTATACACTTGTAAGGCTAGAAAAATTTTAGTAAAAAAAGAGTAGAATGAAGAGTTGCTTTACCTGTAGATAGAATCAGAAAGCAGGTTGAGTAAATAGCTTGCGATAGTATTTTCTTGTTCAAGTTTTATGTTTAGAAAATACTATGATACTTCTATTTTGAATTAACTAAATAATGATTTTGAAAATTGTTTGCATTCGTTTGAATGAATCACTAAATATCGATTAGAATTGAATCGGCTATTCTACAAAAATAGAACAAAACAAAAGTTCTCCTGGTTTTATCAGCCAATATCCACTGAAGAACTAACAGTTGTTTTTAATAATTGGATTACATCCATCCCTTCGGGAAGGACCAAGTGTCCATCAATAGCCAAGGAAGCAATCCCATGAACGGTCGCCCAAGCACCAAGAGCTCTAGCATGGGCCAACTCTTTACTCACTCGTTCATTTGCAAAGGCAGCATATAACAGACGAAAGGGGCGTTGCGAACTAACCCAAATTTCCCTATCAGGACTTTCTAATCCAATTTTTTTTTCTAAATCAATTTGGTTTAGCATGAGTCGGTATAAGTTTGGATTCACGATCGCAAACTGAATGTATTCCACACCATAATAATAAGCCAACAAACGACCACGGACTTTGGAATGATTTTTTTGTACCGCAAGCATGATGGCAGCCAATTCGTCATATCCGGAAGCTGCCACAGCCTGAAGTAATTCTTGTTTTCCTTTGAAATGTGCATAAGGAGCCATATGAGTGACACCGATGGCAGAGGCTATGGAACGAAGAGAGAGGGATTCGATTCCTTGTTTTTGTAATAAATTGCGAGCAGCGATGATCAATGCGGGCCGAAGGTCACCATGATGGTAGGGGGTTGTTCCTTTGTCCTGATTTCGTTTTTTCACGGCCATTACAACTTAGTAGGTCTCCTCCCCGAACCGGTAAAGCCTTTTCGAAAGGGATTCTAAAGGTTCAGATCTGGGATAAGGTCTCTCTAATGGAGAATCCTTTTTTTGGAAAAAGGGCAGAAAAAGTGATTGCAATCTTTACATTGTAAAGATTGGCTTGGTTTCAAAGGGATTCCCTTTGGGAGAATAGAATGTCTCATTATGACACAGTAGTCATCGGTGCCGGTAACGCTGGTTTGATGGCGGCCACTCGGCTGCAACGTGAAGGTTCAAAAACTTTGTTATTAGAAAGGCACAATGTTCCCGGGGGATGTGCTACCTCCTTTGTGAGAGGGGATTTTGAGTTTGAAGTTGCCCTTCACCAACTCAGTGGCGTTGGAACAGAATCGAGTCCGTTCATCATGCGCCGTGTTTTCGAGGAACTCGGTGTTCTAAAAAAAATTGAACTCGTCCAAGAAGAAGAACTTTATCGCATTGTTATGCCTGGTCGGTTAGATGTTACCTTACCTGCTGATTGGACGGGATTACAACTTCATTTAAAAAGTCTTTTCCCTGGAGAAGAAGATTCGATTGAAAGGTTTTTTGCCTTGAGTGAAGCCGTTGTGAATGAATATTATTTTGTTCTTCCGCGAATTCGACTAACGAACGATGAAGAAAAATTACGTGCGAAATGTCCAAATTTTAATGCTTATGGTCTACGCTCCACAAGTGATGTTTTAAATGAATTTTTTTCCAATGTAGATTTAATTAATGTAATAACACCATACTGGAGTTATGTGGGAATTCCAACAACAGAGTTGGTTTTTGCCGAATTTATCGGGATGTTGTATTTTTATTGTGTGTATAAACCTTGGCATATAAAAGGAGGATCTCAAATGCTTTCGAGTGCTCTTCTCTCTTCCTTTGAAGAGGCAGGAGGAGAAGTCCGATTTCACTGTGCCGCAGAAAAAATTTTGACAGAAAACGGCGCTGTACGTGCGGTTCTTCTGGAAACAGGGGAAACGGTTACTTGTAATGCCGTTGTGTCCAACGCAAGTCCACTGATTACCTATCACGAAATGCTTGACCTAGAAACTCCACCAACTTCTGTCTTAAAGGATTTTAAGTCCAGAAGAATGGGGGTTTCTGCTGTTTGCCTTTATTTGGGTTTAGATTGTTCCCCTGAAGAGCTTGGATTTACAACGGCATCCACCTTTGTGATGACTACTTCTAATGCAGAAGTCACTGAAGATCGAATGTATACTCTAGATGCTCCGGATTGGGGTATGGTTACTTGTTATAACTTTATTGATGAGGAATTGGCGCCTAAAGGGAAAGCAGTTGTCACTCTCGTAGCCTTACAATATGGGGAAGCATGGAAAGATGTTCCTGCAGATAAATATATTGCCACAAAATATGAGTTTGGTGATAAACTCATCACTCTTGTTGAGCAAGCATATCCGAATATTAGAGAACATATTGAAAAGGCAGAAGTAGCCACACCAATGACGATGATGCGTTATTTGAATACTCCAGGTGGAGCCATTTACGGATTCAAACAAACCTTGCAGGATGGTTCTCTTATGCGCGAATCTCTGGATGCCATAGACGGGCTTTATTCTGCGAGTAGTTGGACGAGTATGGGTGGATTTCAACCTACCTATTTGAATGGATACAATACTGCACGGAAAATAATAAAACGATTAAAAACTCGGCGCAAATCAGTAAGTAGCCCTAAGTAAAATAACAAACAAAATGTTTACAAAGATAACGATCACTATTTGAGAAGGAAGATATATATGTCAGGTAACAATCTAGAGCTAGAATCAAACGTTTTTAATTCCGTCATAGGGTTCAGGGAAGCCGTGGCAAAAAAAGAAGAGATGGAAAGTAATGGTTCCAACTTTCAAGAACAAAAAGGTTTGGTTCGCCGTACCATTAATAGCCTTCATCCGAAACGTCTCCGTTTGCATGTGAAAGATATTCGAATCGACACTCCGTCCACAAAAACCTTGGTAATGGTTTCTGTAGATGGCAAAAGTTTACCTCCGTTTCAAGCTGGTCAATACATCAATTTATTTGTATCTCTTGCTGGTGTTTCGACAGCAAGGCCGTATTCAATTTCATCCTCACCAACTGATCTCAACTCTTATGAGCTAACCATCAAACGAGCTGAAGGTGGGTTTGTGAGTCCCTATTTGCTGGATGATGTGGAAGTCGATCAGGTGTTTGAAACTACTGGACCTATGGGATCGTTCCACCATAATCCGTTATTTCACGGTAATGATTTAGTATTTATCGCAGGAGGTTCTGGTATTGCTCCTGCTATGAGTATGTTAAAATCTATATTGGCTTCCTCTGAACCATTCCGATTTCATATTATTTATTCTAATAGTTTCGAAAACGATGTCATCTTTATTGATGAACTAAGAAAATTAGCATCACTTCATAGTCATTTTCATTTAACTGAGTTTTTGTCGCGTGAAACAAGTTCCGACTACAAAGGGTATAGGGGACGATTGACTCTCCCCGTATTACATACATTACTTTCCGATGCGCCATCTAAGATGTATTATGTATGTGGCCCGACTCCTTTTAATGAACATTGTGCGGACCTGCTTTCTCAACTTGGTGTTAAATCCGGTCGTATTCTTATCGAAAGTAACGGACCACCCAAGATGCCTGAAAGAATGTCCGCTTGGCCGAAGTCAGTTCTTCCTGAAGACCTTGTAAACGTCAAAGTTGGGGATCGTTCTTTCCAAATAAAAGCTGGGGAGCCACTTCTGAATAGCCTTGAACGGAACGGATATTTTACCGAAAATGCATGCCGATCGGGAGAATGTAGTCTTTGTCGAGTGAAACTGAAAAAAGGAGAGGTATTCAGTCCACCCGAAGCAAAAATTAGAAAGTCTGATAAAAAGTTTGGTTGGATTCATTCCTGTGTTGCCTTCCCAACAACAGATATAGAAATCCAATTGTAAAAGAATCAAAAGGGAACAATAAACCGGTAGAGTAGAAATGGGGCATTCCTTTGCCCCTAACGAATCTTAATTGGTTTTGTTATTGCTTTTCATACGCCTCTTTTTTAGTTTACCCTAATATTCAAGGGTTTTATGATGCGTTATCCTTTCGTAGTTTTATTTCTTTCTGTTTTGTTTTTTTACCCTCTGGCTTCTGAGGAAAATTTAGAAAAAGATCCTCCACAGGAAGAACCACGGAGAACAAAATATTTTTCCATCAATCCAGGTGTCACCATAGAAAGTGTAACTGTTGATATATCGGGAAGAGGTAAGAACGCAACTATGACCCAAGAAGGACCTGGGAAAATTTCTTGGATGTTGGACGTAAAATCAGCAGACTACCAAATCACGAAGTATTTCGGAATTAATCTCCTCTTACACAATTCCAACTTTTATTTAGATAGGCAATTTGTGTCGAAACTACCGTCAGTAGATTCTCCGTCTTCTTCAACTAGCGCTTCCGATTCGGGGTCTTCTGGATCAAAGGGTTCCAATACGAACGTAAACCAAAGTAATCGAGTGAAAGATGATTTGGATACGAATATTGAAGGAACCTATTCTATGTTAGTTCCTATCTTTTATATAGGTAACCCGGAAACAATGCGATTGGGGTTTGGACTTGGTCCCGCTCGGGTACGTATGCGAGGGAATGCTGATTTTCAGGATCCTGGAACTGGTATAGCCTTAGCACTTGCCAATCGTGGTAACCGAGCGGAATTTTTAAACAACGTAAGTGCAATTCAATTTGCTTCAGGAAATATCAACCCAAACGACGACCCCACACTTTCTTACCTATTGGCCAATCTTGGAACTGGAAATAATTTAGAACTTTTAGGATATTATTTTGCAAGTCAGGGTTTACTCCGCCCGGACCTTACTGCCCTGAGTGCATTTTCAACTGGACGTTATTCAGCAGTCGAGTCTATGGCCCTTAGTAGTTTATTTCGAAATCAAGTTAACATAAATGCCAACGCAAGGTTTGCCTTTATGTTCTATGTAGAGACTCCGCCGTTTGTTGGCCTTCGAGGTCGACTTTCTTTTGGTGGTCCCATCGTAAAGGAAAATGGTTATACTTATGAAATGAGAACATTTCATATTGCTCTTTATATGCCGATTGAGTTTTAAGTTTTGATTTACAATTTGTAAGTATTCGGTTAATGATAACAACTATGAGACTTTTAAATCCGGCTTTCACTGTATTCATTTTTGGAGTTTATTTATTAGGGCAAGGGTTTGCATTATTATTTTTTCCTAATGTTTTACTCAGTATTTTTCAAATTCCAATTCCTTTGGATTACTGGATAAAGATTGTCGGTATTGCCCTTATCATCTTGGGGTTTTACTATATTGGAACAGCTAAATTTAATCTTATTCTCTTTTTTCAGCTAACGGTGATTGGTCGGTCTTTACAGTTTGTTTTGTTTCTTATCTTGTATTTCATACAACCCATACCAGTTATGTTACTTGGGTTTTCATTCTTTGAGTTTCTTTCAGGGATTTGGACATATATTGCTTTAAAAAAGAACAAATAGTTTGTAAATTTTTCTTGAGTCGTCTCTCCGTCAGTTGTTATTGGTGGTAGAGGTAATTGAAATAATGAAACGTAAAATCGTTTTTTTTCTGATGGTCATATCCTTGTTTGCCGGGTCCGTGTCTGCCCAAGGCAAAGTTGACGGTAATACAATTCGATTTAAGGGTGCTTTATTTTTTGGTAGCCTTCGTTCCGATTTAGAGAAGAGAAATTTTTACAGCGATATCGTCGGTTTGGAATACAACAGAGACTGGCAAAACAATCGTGGAATGACCCTAATTAATGATTTGGGATTTGATTATTTTCATTCCTTAAACGCAGGAATTTTAAGTAATGTTTTTGTAGGTTTGCATCTCAATCGTTTTGGTCGCGGTTATGAATGGAATTCTTATTATGCAAATGGATTAGGAATCAAAGAAGCCGACTACCGTTTGCTTTATTCTGATATCAATTTGGGAATTACAATTTCTCCCGTTTCCAATTTCAGAATCTTACCTAAATATGTGATCCGTAGTATGGGTCAATCTTTGGAAGGAAGTTATTTGGGTCTTGGTGCGCCAAGTTACTTGGGCCAAGATACAAAAAATACAACAGGAACTTCTGGTCTCCTTGGTGTTGGGTTTGAGTTTGATTTAAACGATCGTGCAACCCTATTTGCAGACTTTCTTTTATTCGGTCCTTTCCTTCTGAATTCTGCTGGTTCTTATAACTCAGAACAATACAGAATTTATAACAATGGTGTTGTATTTAATTATGCAAGCGGTGGTTATACGTTTTATTCTGAGAAAATTAGTTTCGGTGGAAGTATTGTTGTTGTACCTAAACTTCGATTGTTTGCTAGTTTTGAAAGTGAACGTATGACAGCCAAGTCGCAAAGCCCTATTGCTTTTAGTGTGAGTGAGAATGGAGTTAGCAGTATTGGAACGTTGATGGAATTTGTATCTGCTACGGCGGAACACAATATCATCGTTTCTGGATTAAAATTTGGTGTGACTTACGATTTAAATCTGTAAATTTTCTTTTAAATGTACTTGCAAATCCGGTCCGTCTGGAAGTAATGGTAATTACTCCTGGTGATTATGGAGAGAAGGCCATACCCGTTCCCATTCCGAACACGGAAGTCAAGCTTCTCATCGCCGATGGTACTATTGGGTTCGCTCAATGGGAGAGTAGGACATTGCCGGGTTAGCACTCATAACTCATTAAAAAAGCGTTCACGAAAGTGAGCGCTTTTTTAATTTGTAGCGCTCTGTTTTTGCCGGCTAATGTCCGCGACTATTCGCTAGGCAAACAGTGTTTGCTCCGCGAATGTCGCCTGCTCGTTCCCTATGGGTCACTGCGCAGGATTGCCGGGTTTGATTCCTCCTTTATCGATTCATACAAATTAGTATAAATCTCTTTGATTGAAGCTAATGGTATCACAAGATCCAATCGTTCGCGAAATGGGTGAGGCTTCCGTAAATTGCGGATGGTTTCTAGACCAGATTAAAATCGCCTAACAATGTTTGTATCTATCTGGGAAATGAAACCTGATTTTGGGATTTAAAATTCAGTAGATTTACTAATTTGAATTCAGAAAATCGGGAGTGTTTTCCTGAAAGGATATTCACGGCGCATTTTTGGGGCCTAGTTATCGCTTGCAGTTTTTTCGAAACTGGGTTGAGATTGGAAGTCGATGGAAAACCTGGTTCCTGCCGAAGTCTATTCCTCTCTGGTTTTACAATACCTCTACGATGCGGTCATTGTTACTGATTTGGAATTTAGAGTCACTAGTTGGAATTTGGCTGCGGAGAGAATTTACGGGTTCACTGCAGAAGAAGTCATAGGTAAGTCTACCGTTACACTTTTAAAGACCGAACAAAGTAATACAACAAGGGCAAGTCGTCTTTCTGAACTTCAATCCAAAGGCATTTGGCAGGGAGAAGTTTTCCAATATGACAAAGAATCAAAAAAACTAAAAATTCGGTCTGCTGCCAGTTTTCTAAAAGACAAATCTGGTAAAACCATTGGTCTCATCGCAATCAATCGCGATATTACGGAAGAGACCGAAATTCAGGAAGAACTTGCGGATAGCGAAGAACGATTTCGAATGAGTTTCGATAATGCAGGTATCGGCGTTTGTTTTTTGGATTTAAGTGGAAGGTTCATCAAGGTAAATAAAAAATTAGAATCGATGTTAGGTTACAGTGGATCAGAACTGATTGGAAGAAGATCAAATGAGTTCGCTTACGAGGAAGACAAACAACTTTTTGAATCCTTCCGTGAATCGGCAATTGCTGGTTCTAAAGAAAGTATTATATATGAAAAAAGATTTTATTCAAAAGATAAAAGTATCCTTTGGGTTGAAATTTCCAATACTTTGGTAAAAGATCGAAATGGGGATCCATCATATTTTGTAGTTCATTTGAATGATATAACGGGAAGAAAAAATGCAGAGTTTCATCTTTTGAATGCAAAAAAAGAAGCCGAAAGGGCAAACGAAGCAAAATCAGAATTTGTTGCCAACATGAGTCACGAAATTCGAACCCCATTGAACGGCGTCATTGGTTTTAATGAATTATTACTCACAACCAATTTAGATTCCGATCAAAAAGAGTATGTAAAAAATGCTATTAGTAGTGCACATGGTCTTCTTGGAATCATCAATGATGTATTAGATATTTCTAAAATTGAAGCAGGGAAATTAGTTTTAAACGAAGTTACATCTAATTTAAAACAAATCATAAAAGATTCGTTAGGTGTTTTGAAGTGGAAGGCTAATGAAAAAGGAATTGAACTCCGTCTCGAAGAAGGTCCAAGTGTTCCTGAAATCATTTTTGTGGATGCCACAAGGCTTCGTCAAATTTTAATCAATTTGCTTGGGAATGCTGTGAAGTTTACAGAAGTGGGTGGAGTTGTATTAAAAGTGGAGGCATCCCCTGCCTTACATCAAAAAACGAAACTAGAATTTACAATCACAGATACAGGGATTGGAATTCCGGAAGAACATAAATCTCATTTGTTTCAATCGTTTTGGCAAGGTGAATCCAATTCCACTCGGCGGTATGGGGGAACTGGGCTTGGGTTACGCATCACCAAGTCTTTGTTAGATTTAATGGGTGGGGGGATCGAAGTTCATTCCGAACCAGGAGTGGGAACGGAGTTTCGATTTATGATTGAATGTAGTTCTGTGGATCAAACTGCTCATCAAGATTCTCAAGATGAAAACGAATACCAAAATGAACTTCTCGCACATCTTGACCAATCGACTTTGAGTGAAATTTCTCCTTATATTCTGGTGGTCGAAGATAATGAAATGAACCGGAACCTGCTCAAAAGAATGATTCAAAAATACATTCCGAATGTTAGAATCAAAGAAGCTGTGGATGGGTTAGAAGCGGTTCGTTTTTTTCACGAATCCACCCCTGATTTGGTATTTATGGATGTTCAAATGCCTAATATGGATGGATTAGAGGCGGCGATAGAAATTCGGAAACAACCCACTGGTAATTTAGTTCCCATCGTTGCGCTCACCGCAGGGGCATTGTATGAAGAACGTAAAAAATGTTTTGAAGTAGGTATGGATCAATTTTTGACCAAACCGATCGATATTTTAGCTCTCAATCAAATTCTATTTCATTATTTGAGTCAGTAAACTTTCGAATAGAGTAGCAAAAACTTTCGAATCAGGCCAATTTGTCCAAAATGAAACGATTTCCTTTCTTAGCTTATCTTGGTCCTGGACTTTTGTATGCCGGTGCTGCCGTTGGTGTTTCCCATCTTGTACAATCGACTCGGGCAGGCGCCGTATATGGGTACGGACTTCTCTTTGTTGTGTTATTTGCCAACTTAATCAAATACCCATTTTTTGTTGTAGGGACCAGATATACAATTATTACCGGGAAATCTTTATTAGATGGCTATGAGGCACTTGGCCGTTTGCCTATCTGGATCTTTTTCTTCATATCGATTGGAACTATGTGTATCATTGTTGCCACCGTTACCCTTGTCACTTCAGGACTTTTTTCCAATCTTCTAGGTGTCACTATGGAGCCCTGGTTACTCTGTGCTATCATTCTCATATTTTGTTTTTTATTACTTGCGATTGGTAAGTTTGCCGCTCTTGACGGACTTATGAAATGGATCGTTGTTTTGTTGACTGTTTCGACCATCGTTGCCATGATCCTTTCTTTTTATGCAGCCATTCCCAAGTTAGAGACGGCAGGAAAAACCTTTGTCATTTCTAACTTGGGCGATGTAGCCTTCCTCATTGCACTTATGGGTTGGATGCCCATCCCGATTGAAGCTGCTGTCTGGCAATCCGATTGGACACTCGCCAAAAAAACTCCGGATGGAAAACTTCCTCCTATGAAATATGCAATGATCGATTTTAATATCGGTTATATTGGAACAACTTTACTTGCGGTTTGTTTTTTGGCGCTTGGTGCCAATATGATGTATAATACTGGGGCTGAATTTTCTTCTCAAGCAGTTAGTTTTGCATCAGAACTTGTGAAGTTGTATACAACTGCTATTGGATCTTGGTCCTATCCTATCATTCTCATTGCTGCCTTTTTTACTATGTTTTCTACTACACTCACTTGTTTTGATGCTTATCCAAGAGTGGTATCGAATGCAAGTCGTCGTTTGTTCAAACCATTGGCAAAAATACCAACAGAACAACTCTATTGGTATTGGATTGTGCTCGTGGGTGTAGGGTCTATTTTGATATTATTATTTTTTAGAACCAATATGAAGAGTTTGGTCGACTTTGCAACCACCGTTTCTTTTTTAAATGCACCGATACTTGCTCTCATTCATCATTTAATTTTATTTGGAAAAGAAATTCCTAGAGATCAAAGACCAAAACCTTGGATGAACTTACTTTCTTGGTTTGGTATTTTGTTCCTGTTTGGATTTTCTATTTATTATATTAATATTACGTTTCTCTAAAGTATGGAGAGAGAAAAAACACACTCGATTTTTTTCTCTCTTTCTCCGCTTTTATACTTAATTCTTTCGATTCTTTTTTTTCGGTTTGTTTGGGTGATTACATATCCGCACCCAACGGCCTTATTTGTTGCCGGAGTTTTTTCGTTTTTGCAACGAAGGAATCGAAAAATAGTTTTTCTTAGATCCTCTTTTCGTAAAAACTTTGTTTCTGTTTTACCTGCAATGGAAATTCTCTTTTTTGTCGGAATGCTCATTGCTTCTTGGGCTTATTCGGGTGTCCTCCTCACTATGATCCAGGTAGGAATTTTGTTTCTACAACCAGATTACTTTTTACCATCGCTTGCCCTTGTGGCTGCAATTGCTGCTATGGTTTCTGGTTCTTCTTGGACCACTGCAGGTACACTCGGTGTTGCTCTTATCGGTGTGGCCGAAGTGATTTCATTTCCACAAACGATGGCGGCTGGTGCGATTGTGAGTGGGTGTTACTTTGGAGACAAACTTTCTCCTCTTTCTGACACAACCAATCTAGCATCTAGTTTAACCCATGTTCCTATCTGGAAACATATTAAACATATGTTGAGAACAACTTGTATCAGTTTTGGGATGGCAATTTTAGGATTTTATTTTTTAAACCTCTATGTTTGGGATCCCAACCAAGTGGATCATTTTACTTTAGATTCAGGAGTTTTAAAATCCGTTTCTTCTTTTGGTGTTTCGTGGATCAAATTAATTCCAGTCGCCTTGGTATTTGGATCTTCCGTTTTCAAGATGCATATTCGTATTTCGCTGTTACTCGGGATTACCTCTGCTGTTGGATTTAGTGGTTTCGAATTAGGAATACCGATTGGCATTGTCGAGACTCTCATCTACGGATTTGACTCTCATTCAGGAAATCAAATCCTCGACCGTTTTTTAAGTGGAGGTGGGGTCATTGCCATTTTACCTACGGAGATTCTCATCCTCTCCGCCGTTTGGTTTGGTGCAGTTGTGGAAGGATATGGATATTTAAATGAAATTTTAATCCAAATCAAAATTTGGGCCAAGGATCGGTGGGACATCTTACTATCTACAATGGGAACATCGTTTCTATTGAATTTAGTGACGGCCGACCAATACTTATCTTTAGTAATCCCTGCGCGTGCCTTTCGTAGTCTTGCAGAAGAAAAAGGAATTCCAGAAAAGGATATCTCTCGTTCCTTAGAAGACTCAGGAACCATTACATCTCCCCTCATTCCTTGGAATAGTTGTGGAGCATTTATGTCTACTTCGCTCGGTGTTTCTGTGATTGCATTTCTTCCATTTGTATTTTTTAATTTATTTCATATAATCTTATCTGTATCACTTATATTCATTGCAAAAAATAAAACTAAAAGTTCATAGTTAGACAAAACTCGTTCGTATAAAAGCCGTTCGCTTCTATCTTAAATCAATAATACAGTTTCTTTCATTTATGGATGAATTATACATTCCATCCATGTTACCAAAAATCCTAGATGAAAAAATTCTATCTCTCATTCAAGAAGCCAGATCAAATAACGATCCGAATTTGCTAAAAGAACAATTACCTATTTGGATGGTGGATCGTTTGGCAAAAAAAAGGAAAATCTCTGATGACGAAAGTTGTGAGATGATGGTAACGATCTTGGAGGTTTTTGCCAAGATGTGGGATCTTAGTTTGAATTACCATATAACCAATGTTCTCGGATTTTTTGTAACCTATGCTTTTAATCAGTATAGAAATCGGTTCCGACGTACGGAAATCCCTGAGTCTGGGGAATTATATTTACAATTATGGAACTATGACCAACCGGCAAATTCAGAAATCCCCGCAGAACTTTGGGAGACAGGGAATCCTTTAAAGGCAGAACTGGACAAGTTATCCACTACCACCGCGTTAGTTTTGTCCTTACAGTTTGATTTACCCATGAAACAAAATCTAAAACAACTGCTACTTTGGAAGTTACGCGAAACAAGTCATGATGTAGATGTTTTTTTTCGAGATTGGGAAGAGAAACGGATTCGCCAACGCCAACTTTTATCTCGGCTTGCAGGTATGATCACTAGGTATACGCGAAAACTCTATGAAGCTACAGATCCCAATCGACGGAAATGGTATTTGAAACAAAAGAAACTCTGGATTTTACGAAGGACAAGAGCTATGGATCGCAGTTTCTTTTCCGAACGTGAGATTGCAAAGGTGTTAGGCATTTCCAGAAAGGCAGTCCGTAACCATTTGTCACAGGGAAAACATGAACTTCGTAGAGTCGGCAAAGATTTATTGCACTATGCATAAAAATTTGCTTTACATTCGGCTAAATCGAAGGATGTTAATGGCAACACCACCTTCCGAAGGGTTATGAAAATCAAAGTTACTAGTAAAAACGACGTGCACATCATTAAAATTGAAGGTGCCATCAAAGCCGGAAATGAGTTCGAGCTATCTGAAAAGATTGAACAGTACATCAAAAAAGGCCAAGTTCCCAAATTTATCATTGATTTGAAAAAGGTTCCCTTCATCAACTCAGCTGGTTTGGGAACGTTTCTCAATATATACAAACATATTGATGGCCTAAATGGTAGACTTGTATTTGCGAACTTAAATTCGGATATCGAGAACCTAATGGAAATCACAAAGCTTTCTAGCGTTTTCGAGATTTATAAAACTCTGGAAGAGGCTGAAGACTCCTTCGAATACTAATCGCACGAGGCGATTCTACAAATGAATCCAATCCTGAAGGTAAGTTTAGGAATCGCCAAAACAAAAACCTTTCGTGGACTTCTTGTCCTCTTTTTCCTCTATAAATCTGTTTTTAATGCCTTTACTGCAGATCTAATTGTCCCTAAGTTCATCTCTCATTTTACGGCTGCTCGGATGGAGGGGAGTTTCGGAACCTTTTCTCTTCTGTTTGGAATAGAAGTAAATGACTTCCGACTTTATCCGGGACTTCCTTTTGAAAAAGTTCCTTTGGTCGAAGCAAAACAGATTCGGCTTCGTTACAACCTTCCTCTGCTAATTTTGGGTAAAATAAAAATTTCTGAAATTGGACTTCAAAATGCAAAAATCCAAATAGAAGAACGGTCAGGACAGTGGAATTTTGCCTCTCTGATGAAGGCGACAAAATCCCCAGAATCGGAACCGGTCCAAGAACCAAAACCACCACTAACTGAAATCAAAACCTATCTACCGTTACAGGCTAGTGCTTACATTCATTTGAATGGAATTGAGTTTACGTTAAAACGTGATACAGGTGCTCTTCATTTTTTTTCTGTCCAAGACCTTTCTTTGGAAACGGAATTGGAAACCAACAGATTTACATCCATTCCACTCAATCTTTCCGCAGTTGACCAGATTGATCACATCCTACTTTCCCTCAACGCCTCTAAACCGATTCCTTTGGATTTAGATTCTGATGCACTCCGTTGGAAACAAACCATTCCGATGTCTTTACGGTTTGAATGGGACAGAACAGTTTCTCCTGAAATGTTTTTGTTCACTACTGATATAGGAAAAGACGACATCCTTCTTGAAGTAAAGGGAAAACCTGTTCAGTTAGGTTTACGTTTGTTATCTGATATTCATTACGACAATCAATTAGATAAAATTGGTATCAACCAATTGGATTTGCGAGTAATTGGACAATCTTGGCTTAGTTTGTCTGGTTCCATTCAAGAGGTTTCTAAAGAAAAACCAAAAGTTGACATTGTTGTTGGTAAGTCCAATATGCAATTGACCTTACTCCAAAGGTCCCTCGACCAACTACAAGGTATTGTTCCTGAAATGAAAATATCAGGAGATTTGTCTCTTGAAGGAACTGGAATCCAGGGTAATTGGCAAGAGGCAAACGCGAATTTAAAATTAAAAGCATCGCAGTTATATTTTAAGATGGGAAAATCAAAAGCCCATTCCCTTCCTTCCGCATTATTAGATCTTTCTTCTGAATTGAATTTGGCAGATACAAAACCACTCACTGCGGAAAAACCTTTTCCCTATGTGAAATCTCTAAAAATATCACCTTCTCATTTAGATTATAATGGAGCCTCTCTTGCATTTCAGGGGGATTATCTAGAAGACAAAGGATTGAATTTCCATTTAAATATAGATAAACTGCAATTAGGTGACTATGTATCCGGACTTGGTGGAAAGTTACAAATGGAACTTGGAGTTCTTGCCGAGTCATTTGCTTCCCTTCTTGTCCATACCAACACAAAGATTGATGGATTCCGTTATCAACTAGATCGTTCCCGTTCTCCTTCCTCTTTGTTAGGGTTGAACTTAAATGCAAGTTTGTTGTTTAACCGTCCCTTCGGACTCTCTGAAATCAAAATTTCAAATCTGAATTTGGACCAAAAAACCATCACAGGCAATAAGGCTTTGGAATTGGATTTAAAAGGAAATTTGGAACTCGGTTCCCATTTTTCTGCCAACCTACAACCGTTAGGTCTTAATGTTTATACTTCCAATCTTTTACTTGTCCTTCCACTTGTTCTAAAAGAAAAGATTTCTCCCATTCAAAATCTTCTCGGGAATCATCCTAAATTAAAATTGAATGCCAGGTATTCGACTTCTGGTTCTTCTAAACAAATTAAAGCTGATTTGGGTGCTGAATTACCTGGCTTGGAAATGAAAGATTTGAAACTTTCTGCCGATTTATCTTTATCTGGCACCAATACAAACGAAATATTGATTAAAACTTTAAAGATGAATGCTTTTGGTGGAATTTTTCATTTATCTGCCAATGGGAAATTAACAAATTACGGAAAACCTAAACCACCTCTAGGACCTTATTTTGGAAATTTAGATTTAAAATTCGGTCTTACATCGCCCACCAAACAGTATTTAGCAAAAGGGCTTAGTTTTCATGGGGACTTGGGTTTGGATCTAACGATTCGTGACTATGATATCAATGGTGAGTTACATTCGAAAGTGCCTACAATATCGTATAACAATCAAAAATGCCCTGGTGAACAATGCCAAGCCTATCTTTTGGAAGATGTTGTCGCAAAAATTCCGATCCAACACAATTTAGCTCATAGTCATGAAGATAGTCTGATCGTTGGCGATAAGTCCATATTTATAAAAAATTATGGTCGCAACCATCCTCCTAACCTAACCATTGGTCAGGTGCTCGGAACTCATCCGAGTATAGCTAATCTTCCTTTTGAATACGTCAAAAGACAAAAGGATACTCCAGGTCTTACTGCATTTATCGAGTATAAAGAAAATTATGCTAATATTGAGTCCTTACGATCTTACTCTTTAGATGGATTGGTTTTAGGAAAAAACATGGTATTCAATTTAGGGAATTTAGATCCTAAATCCATGGAGTTTCGTGGAAACTTTCTGATCCGAGATATTGATTTAAAACAATTAATGGCACCGAAAGTTCGAGATAAAATTGATGATGGTAAACTAAAAGCAGATCTTAATATTTCTGTTAGAGATTTGAGTGAACCTGTTGCCAATTTGGATTTGTTTTTTTCCATATTTCAGATCGGTCGTGACTTTGGAAAAAGTGCATTGAATGTCATTTCTCCTCAAAACTTCCTAATCGATCGAATTACCGATAGTTATTCGATCAATAAAATTGACGTCTCTTTGTCTAAGGGTCTGGTTTATGCGGATGTATATTTTAACCGGTCATTACTTTCTTTATTAATTAACTTAGAAGATGGTAAAATTTCTCAGCAAAGAATGCCACTTGCCAATTTTTTAAAACGTGCACAGAGCGAAATCCAAACATACCAAGAGTGAGGTATTTATGAAACGTCTTGTCCTTGTATTTTTATTGTTGGGTTGTAAATCCTTTTTAAATCTAAAAGTTCCTCCCATTACCATCACCAATGCACAGACTGCAGCAGAAAAACAAATGGTCGGAGAAGATCGAGAGTTAGAGAAAGAAGGATGGATGATTGCTTCTATTCAATCTTCTTCGAATGGTCAATCCAATCGTGAGAGGTTGGCATCTGAAGATTCGGATCCTGAAATTAGAGCGCATAGAATACGTTTAAACTATTTGAATCCGGAATTAAAAAAATACAAAATGCACGGAATGGTAGGGGAGACACCGGCAGGTTTTGTAAAGTTAAATCCTCTTGCATTGGGTTTACCTACATACAATCAATATGAAATTCCGGCCAAAAAAAAACGTGTAGAAGATGTGATTGTTTTTTTGAATGAATCAAGAAAGATTATTTGGGAAAAAGAAGTATCCAATCAAAAGAAAAAAGGAAAAAAAGAAGAGGAACTTGCAAAATACAAACAATCATTAGTTGATGAATATTATAAAGCAGTTTCAGCTGGAGAATATTTTGAAACAATTACTGGCAGATGGGAGAAATTTCAATGAAACCTGTTCTACGGTTTCCTCTCTTTCTTTTAGCCCTTTTTCCATTTGTTTTCCTCAACTGCGTTTTATTTCAGAAAAATGTGAAAATGACCAATGTCGATTTTGATTATTCGGCTATATCTAAAAACTATTTTTCACCAACACAATCGAAACCTTTCCCCCTTACCGTACAAAGAGGGAATAACCTCTATAACTCAACGACAAAAGATGGAAGGTATTTGTTTTATGCCACGGACCAAAAAGGGAATTTTGATATTTGGTTTCGTGACTTACAAAGTTCTGTAGTTGTTCCAGTAACCAACCATCCATTTTCGGAAACCAAGCCGTCTATTTCACCTAACGGAAAATATTTGGTTTTTGTTTCTGAGGAATTTGATTCTGAAGGTGACTTAATTCTTTTACCGATGGATACGGAGGAGTGGACACGTGAGTTACTCAAAGGAAATCGGTTCATCGATGATGACTTTATTAATTTAACAAATAAACCGGATAAAAAAGGTGAATATAAAAAAGGAATCATTGATACAGATCCGGTTTGGTCTCCTGATGGTGAAACTATTTATTTTGTATCGGACAGATTTACACCTGGACTACCCAATCTTTGTGCGCTGAAATTAAAAAATCCAGATCAAGTGACTCCTATCACTTCAAAAGGTGCTACTTCTCCTTATGTTGCTTCCGATGGGACTGCCATTTATTTTATTTCTTATTTTGAAGAACCTAAAGGTGAAGTTTATAAAATCAACTTACAAAATTCAGAGGTTCAGAGAATTACAAATAATGCCTATTTAGATTTCTCTCCAACTGTAGATTCAAAATCAAAAAATTTATACTATGCTTCCATTCGGAAGGACACAAACCAAAATGGAAAACTAGACGAAAGAGATCATAGTATTCTTGTGATGATGAACTTGGAAACGGGGGAAGAAAGAATTCTTTCTTCTGGGGAAACTTCCAATTTTGATGTGCGTTATTCTCACTTCAATGGAGGTTCTATTCTTTTTTCGGCGTCTTATTTCAATGCTATTAATATCTACTTCATTCCTGAAAATGGAGCCATCCCCAAACAAACGAACATTCGTGAACAATACCAATATGCAAAAACCTTTTCTAGTGGGCAAAGTTTAGAATCTTATTTTTTGGCTTTGGATTCGGTGGAATTATTCTACTCTGAAGATCCATTATTCCCTGTTTATTCAGCAAGAGTTGCCGTATTAAAATATATATCGCTGATCAGAATTGGGAAACGAGAAGAGGCTAGGTTATTTTTAGAGTCTTATCGTCAAAAAGCTTATTTAAATAAAAATCAATTTGCATTAACCCTTGTTCGTTGGGAAGAGTCAAAGCAGACGGGTAAAAAATTTGATTTCGTAAGTGAGGTCAAATCTCAACCATCCTCCAAGTGGACAAAAGATGCAGAAGCTATGTTGTATCATTTGTATGCGGACGAATTGGAAACTGAAAAGAAACTTACACAAACCGTCGAAGCGTTGAAGTTTATTTATGAAAAATTTCCGGATTATCATCAAATCGATGAAATTAAACGTCGTTTAGGCGGATATGAATTTAAACCAAATTCATTAAAGTTATCCTTATTGTATCAGGAGATGATCCAAGGTTGGGAAAAGGAAAAAACTCGGTATTTATCCAATCCGTCTGTTCCATTTTCGAATGATCAAAAGAGAGACCTTCGTTATCTTTTAGAAGATGTGATTCAGAAAATTTCTGAAAATCGTAATAGCGAGTCACTGATTTTACAAGTGAATATGCTTTTGGCCGATTCAGAAGTAAACCAGATTTCCCAATTTTCACTTACTTTGAAATATCTGAAAGCAAAAGCTTTGTCAGACATTCGTAAGTTCAGTGAATCCAATGAAGTTTTGGATTCGATCATTCCTATCCCAATCCAAATTGATTTGGAGCCACCAGGGAAACCTTCTATTTTTGAAACACCTGCATTTATCGCGGCTTACAAAAGTCCGATTTTACTCCGGGCAAATTTATTAAAGTACTATAATCAAAAGGCTTCGGGGAATACTTCCGATGCACTCCGAAACCTAAAAATCTATTTAGAGTTTTATGATCCAATATTGGGAGTTGATTTGGGTGCAGAAGACATTCAAAGTGCCTTTTTTTATTTTGAAAACAAAGCAGTTGAATTTGAACGCATTGGTGATTTACTCCAATCTTCGTTTCATTATTTTTTCAATAACCAAAACATGTTTCTTGTGAAAACGAGGAATTTGTATCTTGACTCGCTTTATAAAGAATATGCTATTTATTACCAACGAAAGATGGTAGATACTATCTTCCTCTACGGAAAAAAAATCCGTGAGGAGGAAGAACGTGCTCTTTTAAACCAACTAAACATTCTCAGTAAAGACAAACTCAATGTTGTGGGGAATCTATCAGGTGTAACTTCGCTACTTACAGACAATGAACTTCTGCGAGGTGTGGTTGACATCAAAGACTTTGAAAAAATTGAAGTGTTGTCTGAAAAAGCACTTAGTTGGACCGAGTTGTATTATAAACAAGCAGTTCCTCGAGCAAGACCTTATTTGGATCTTGCCACTCTCTATGGGTATTCTTACTATTTAATCAATAAATATGTAACCTTCGAATCATACTATTATGCTACTGGAACCATGACAGATGTTCGTAAAACGGAAATTCTAGAGAATTTTAAAAGAGCGGAACTCGAACTACGTTGGATCATCTATGCAGATCCTACTCACTATGATGCGTATCAATTACTTGGATGGTTATATCAATATGTTGATTTGATTAAAATGCAAAAAAATCCAAAGTCGGGAGAGATTGATGCAGAAGTATATGAAACACTTTATAAAAAATATTTCCCCGATAAAAATTTAGAAGCTAATATTGAACTCTACAATCAAATCCTGGTTTTTTTGGGAGAGGACTATGGAGATCGTAAAGTAATTTCCGATCTGAATCTTAATTTGGGGAATAATTATTTTTTACTTAGTAACTTTCCAAAAGCAACAGAAAGTTATCGTAATGTAGAAGATGTTTCTGTATATCTATCTGTTAAAAATCAATTCGAAGGATACAGGCAAGAAGCCATATATCGTTTTAATTATGGTAAGTCTTTGATTTACCAAGGCCAATACAAAAAAGCAGCAGAACAATTTTCTAAATCGATCGATATCTATTTTAAAAATGAATACTATCAGTCGGTGAATGCCTATGCATCTGAACCAAATTCTATGACTCTTGGGCAGTTGAATGGGATCCGCTCTAAGTTAGCTTTGTTATTTTCTTTGAAAGGTCTTTCCGAGTTGGAATTTGGAAATTTTGAAGATGCAATTGCCTCTTTTCAAACAGCTATTGCATATAACAAAGATGTGAAGTTTATTAGCCCAGTAAACCTAGCAAATTATCTTGCGATTGCATTTCAGAAAAGCGGCCGTTTCCGTGACTCCTATCAGATGTTAAATATTGCTGAAATAGAATATAATTCTAATAAAGAATCTTTATTACAGCGATTTCGAAAATGGAGTTGGTGGGATATTTTTTTTGGGGATAGTTTTCGAGTGAAAGGGGATGGCCGATTCCCTGGTGAGTTCCCAAATGATTTTAAATATCTCTTAACATTGGGAATACGGATTGAAAATCATATTGAACAAGAAGAGTATTCATCGGCATTATCGGAAATCCAGGCTCGGAATGAATTCATCACATCTAAAGATTTAGACGATACAATCATTGGAAAAAACATCTTAGCAAAATCTAGGCAGGTAGAAGCGCAGATTTATCAAAGAAGCCAATTACAAACAGAAGCCGCAGAACATTATAGGGAATTGTCAGAACTACTTTTCTCAAATCCTTCTAACAAAGGATTTGAGAAATTATTTCAAAACTATGCGCATTCTGTTTTTTTTATGCAGGAATCAACAGAGTTTGGTGTGGAAAAAAAACGTGTTATATTGGATCAGTTTCTTGGTCAGTTGGATCGTTGGAAAGATAGAGAGATGTCTAGCTGTTCTGAAAAAAATGAAATTTGTGAAAATGGATTTAGAGGGAATAACCCAAAGTTTGATATTGTTTACGGAACTGGACTGTATTATTCTTCTCTGCTTTTGGAAAAAGAAGGAAAAGACTATCATATTCTTTTAGCCAGAGCTGCTGAGTTATTGGAAAACCCTGGTCTTGTTGATCCGCGTGTTGTTGGATTGTCATTGGATCCCATTTCAAGGCAAACAAGAGTTCGTATTCAGTTAAATTTATATTCCATATATATGAAGTTAGGTGATGTTCTTATGGCCGAAAAAAAATGGAAAGAGGCTTCGGAACTTGCATATGAATTTCGTTTGGATGAAGAAATGTTTTGGGCGAACGTACAAAGATTTAAATGGGAAAAATCTCGTTCTCCTAAAGAAAGAAATTCCAACTACTTAACCTATGGTAAAGATGCTGTTCAAACTTATCAAACGAACTTGAGTGTCCGGCTTTTTTCTCCTAAACATCGGTTGGTTGACTTTTTGGAATCCTATTCAGAACTTCAACTGGCTTCTCGTGAAACCAAAACATTTGTAAATCACTGGGAAAATTTTAGGAGTCTGGAATTGTTTCGGGATTTTGTATCTGCTCAATTTGAATTTGAAGACTCTAAGTTAAATTTATATTATCAGGACTTGTTGAAATGGGTAAAAGGATACCGTAAACTTACAAATTCCATTTCTGAAAAAGCATTAAAACGAGAATCGGTAATTCATTCTCTCAAACAACAGTCAATTGAAGCGCAAAATTTAGAGAGTGTGATCACTAAACTTAGGAACGTTTCACCAGAAAGATCTGCATTTTTAGATCCGAAACGACAACCTTCCGATGAGTTTTTAAATGGATGGATTGGTCTTTATCAAACAAACGAATCTGTTCACACTTTATATCTATCACAGGGAAAAATTCAATCGGATACCTGTAAATCATTAGAGGAAATTTATTCCTGTTTACCGAAGTTTACAGACTTTTCACCTACTATTCAAATCATCGGATCAAAAACAAATGGAAGTTTGGTGCGATCTGTTGTTAACGAATATAAAAAAACCAATTTTTATCCGACCCTGCTTTTTGATAGAACACATAATGAGTTATTCCCTGAAAGAAATGAACGTAGATTGAAATGGGTAACCGTTTATGGGGATTCGGAAAAAAATAAACAAAATACAAATGTCCGTCATTTATCTTCCGGAAATTTAGGTGTATATCTTTATGATACTGATTATTTGGTAACAAACCGTTCTTTAGATAAACAAACAAGTTTATTCGGTGACGAAAAATCTCATGTTTTACCGCTCCGTGAAATATTTCAAGGGAGTGCTTCTGAAATTTCGGTCATAGGATTAAGTGATGCTAATTTTAATACTCCTAAACAATGGAATCTTTTTAGTAAGGTTTACGAAGTTTTGCGTTCGAAACGAATTCAGAATGTTGTATCATATCAATCAGAAACGAAAGAGAACTATACTTCTTTAAAACTTGATCAGTTTGCAAAAGATAAGGATCGTTTGCTTTTTGGTAATTGGAAAGAATTTACGATTTCGAAAGAAGGTCTTGTTAAAAAAGCCGAAGAGTTCATCTCTGTTGGTTTCCTCAAAGAAAAATCTAAAGAGTTTGTTGATGCTTATGAAAATTATTATACGGCTTCTACACTATTAGATGACGGTGATCCGTCTTTACCTGTTCTAGAATTAAAGTTAGCAAAATTAAAAACAGAAATATTCCCCAATGTTCCTAGGAGGTCTATATTTAAACCTCTTTGGTCGAAGTACGCAAACTCTCCTTTTCAAAACCAAATTCGATATGAATATCTTGTGTCTTGTTTTTCATCTAAAGAAAAGGAAGATTGTAAATACAATTCTTCTGAATTTATAGGAGAAGAAAAAGACTCTTATTTGGGGGCTTTGGAATTTTATATTCAACTTCGTAGTGGAAAAGTAAAAGACATTGCCAGTAAAAATGAACTTAGAGCCAAAGTCGAAACAAAGGAAGATCCTTTTTTGCAAGCCTATCGTTTGGGAACTTTATACATCCAAAATTATTTGTTCAACGAAGCTGATTTAGAAACCAATAAACTAACACAACTTGCGAAAACACAAAAAGAAAAAACGGTCGTTAAAAACCGTATTTTGGAGTTATACTTTCATAAAGGTTTTTTGTTGGGTGATAAAGAAATTTATCTGACTCCGCTCACTTCTACTTCAGCCTACAATTATGGATTCAAAAAAGACTGGAAAAATTTCGATGAAAAAGTTCTTTCTCGCGATTTTACAAAATTTGGATATGCCGATTCTATTTATGATTCCTACCGTTTGCGATTGTATACTGCATGGAAAGAACAATTACAAACGGGATACTTTGAACCCCTATCTTTGACACCAGAGTATTTGACAAGTGGGGAGTCTGTAATCACCAAACTTTCCCATTTGAATAAAACTTTGTTATTTCATTTACTTTTGAGTTCAGTTCCCTTTCAAAAGAATGGGGAGGTAAATTCTTTAATTGAACTTTTGGTTTCTGAAGAATTGAAAGAAGGTCGCAATTACCGAACTTTATTTTTTCGTTTGGAACTGGCCAAAGCTTTGTTACTTCGTGGTGAAACGGAAATGGTGGAATCTTTGGTTTCGAAAATTCAATCAATGGATAAAGAGTTGGGAGAGGGAAATCGGTTTTGGCAAGAAAGATGGAACGATTTTAAGTGGAAACGTGATTTTTTTAAAAACCAAACTTCTACTATATCTCACACTAATCCGTTTCTAAAATTCTTCCAGGTTGCTAAATCCAAAAAACCAGAGGAATATATTTCTCTGGTAAATGAATTTAACAAAAAACATCGTGGAGAGTTTTTAAGCCCAGAACTCAAAGAAGAGTATGAGTTTTTATTCCATTTCCTTTTACAACAAAGTTTGGAAAAGAATAGTTCTGAAAGTTTTTTTGATTTGGCAGTTGCTCGAGAGACTTTCCGTTTTACCTCCAATCGATTTTCCAACAATGAATTGTATGTAAAACATCTCCCGAACTTTGAATTCTATGCGGAGCGATTGAAAAAGAAAATGATTGGGAAACAAGAGTTTCATGGACTCTTTGATCTTGGTAAAAAAACATATTTTTTAAGTTTTGCTTCTGGGAAATCACTTGGCCGCGAATTGTTTTCTGATAACAAATCGATTTATAGAGAGTCCGTTCGTTATTTCCGTTCTGCAGAGTCAGGAAACCAGGAAGTGATTTTAAGAGAGTCACTCGCAGATAAATACCGAACGAACCTAAGATTAAATAAATCCAACCGTCACTATATCTATAGTTCAGGCATTCATGCGGTGGTTCCTATGGTTTTACCGGATACAGAATACTATGGAGTTGCCTCTGTATCTGACTTTCTTTCCAACCCTGTGATTAAGTATAATTCCATAACACCAAAAAAACCAGATGTATCCATCGTTGGTTGGAAATCTACTTTGGAAAACGAAATCAATGCGAATCTTCTTCTTTGGGAAACCAGTGGTAAAAAAGATGGTTTTGCACCATATAGCATTGATTTCGCGGAGATAGGCTGGTGCGAAAACAATTATTTGTGTATGGGAGAACGTGCTTTATTTGATATGGCGAATAAAAATTCCAATACTGCTACTATTTACGCAAATCAAAGGATGGGGGCGTCGGCTCAATATACAAATGATTTTAGTGGGGTTGCTTATTACCTTGCTCGCGAGAACGTTGGGTTATTTGTTTTGCATTCAGGAATCCAAACAGGGGTTCATAATTTGTTTTTTCTGAAACAGTTTTTGTTAGCGAGTGATTTACCAAAACCTTTACACATTCGTTTGGTGGAAGGAAAAGATGCGGCCAGAAATTCTACTGTGGATGACCGCTTTTGGATTGGTTATAAACTTTATACATCCGCTATGATAGAAGATTAGAGCTCTTTGTTTAGAAATTGTTTACGACTTTCTTCTGGTAGATCAAAGAGCTTTTGAACTTCTTTATGAAACTGTCGGAAGTTTTTACCAGAACTGATAAACAAAGATTCAAAACTGAATTCTCCAGAATGGTAACGAAGAGCCCCTAAAAAGTCTTCGTTGTTCCATTCTCTTGTTAGAAATTCTTTGGATTTTTCTTCAGGTACTAATTTTTTTTGGATCACATCTTCTTTAAATCTTTTGATGATTTCTTGTTTTTGTAAGTGTTTGTTTTCTGAATCTATTCCTGAAGTATAAAGTGTTTTTAATTCCTCTGCATATTTTTTTAAAAGACTTAGAGTGACTTCGCGACGAACCTTCTCTTTTTTAAATTTTTGCAAATGAAGACTTGATTCCCCTTCTTTTTTTGTATAATAAATTTCTATTCCTTTTTCTTCCACATAACTGGCGTAAGATTCGTTAAGGGTGCTGTCCCCCGGAAGGTAGGCTGTGGCATGTGCCATTTCGTGGAAAACTAGACCAACCAGTCTATGGTCTGGCCAACTTAACTGTGGAGAAAGAACGGGATCAGAAAACCAACCAAGTGTCGAGTATCCGCCGATAGCTCGGATACGTGTATCATACCCTTCGGATTGTAATTCTTTTTCGAGTGAGATTGCCATTTGTTTGTCAAAAAAACCTTTGTAGGGAACTGTTCCTGCAATGGGAAACCACCAGGTATAGGACTTAAGTTCTAATGCCTCTGAAGCACTGACATTCCAACCGATTTCTTCTCGATCTAACTTTGTATAGTACTCAAAACCTCCTTTTTCATTTAATGTTAGTTCCCCGATGGCAAAATTTCTGGCATCTCGAATTAAATTTAATTTTTGTTTTGTTTTTATATCTAATTCCGGTAGGTTAAGAATATCTTCGATTTTTTCACGACCCAAGATAATGGACGATTGTTCCTTACCTAAGTGAAATAAATATGGTAAACACCCAGAAATAAAAATGGGGAATAGTAAAACCGTAAATATTCTTGGAATCTTTTTGGTTCGACAAGGAAGGGGAATCGACAAAAGTGGAAGGGGTTTTGACATTCTATGGAAAGAAAAACTTCGATTCCGCCAGTCGTCTACATTAACTTTGCATTAGTTTTTGTACTTTTGTTTGCGATCTTCTTTCCTGAAATTCGATCGGCAGTCACAAAACTATTTGCTTCTCCAAAACCCATTTCTTCTAGCAAACAAAGCCAAGCCATACAAATCCAAACGAGTTTTCGTAATGTTTATCGGGAAGCACAGCAATTTGTAGTCTCTATCCGTACGAAAAAAACAGAGATGATTTTTCATCCTTACGCTTTTGGGGAAAGTCGGGAAGATCGGATATCTTCGATTGGTAGTGGATTCATCATTGATGAAAGGGGATTTGTTGTTACAAACTACCATGTCATTAAAAATGCAGAGATCATCGAAATCATCATGTCCGATGGACGAATTTTTCCAGCACGTTATGTGGGAAGTCATGAACGGGCCGACATTGCTCTTTTGAAAATCCCAAGTAACGACCGTTTTACTCCTGCCTTTCTTGGTAATTCCGATGAAATTGAAGTTGGGGACTGGGCCATTGCCGTGGGTTCCCCTTATGGTCTAGAGAAAACATTCACCGTGGGAGTGGTTTCAGCTAAATCGCGAGAGGATTTGGATGAAACTGGGCAAACCCATATTCAAACTGATACAGCGATCAATCCGGGATCCAGTGGTGGTCCGCTGCTCAATATTTACGGGGAAGTTGTTGGGATCAACCGCATGATTCGTTCTTCTTCGGGAGCAAGCGCAGGGATCGGATTTGCCATTCCTATCAATTATGCCAAACGAGTCCTTCGCCAAATCGAACAAAATGTCGGCCAAAACATTCGACCGGCAACCCTAGGTGTCATGGCGACTGCTCCTCTTCCGGACCACAGGAAATCCCTGGGGATTCCCGGGGAAACCGTCGGTGTTTTGGTCTATGATATCGAACCTAACTCCTCTGCGGAAAAAGGGGGGCTTCGACGTTACGACTTTATTGAAGGGGCGAATGGCCTACAAATCCGCCATATCAATGATTTACGAGAACAAGTGGGACTTGTTGGTCTTGGAGGCGTCTTACGGTTGAAGATATTACGGGATACCCAAGAGATGGAATTATCGATCCCTTTGGTCGAAGCCGCCTATAAAAAGGGCCAGTAAATTTTATGAGAAGAAATATAGTCCACTCGGGTGCTGATGCACTCATTTATGAAATCCGCCAGATTGTCGCCCTTGCCAAACAAATTGAGGCTATGGGAATCGGCATTACTTGGGAAAATATTGGAGACCCAATCCAAAAGGGAGAATCCATCCCCGAATGGATGAAAGACATCGTCAGTGGACTTGTCGCCCAAAACAAATCTTGGGCCTATACGGCAACACAAGGGGATGAAACTACTCGTAAATTTTTAGCAACAAAGGTCAATGAAAGGGGTGGGGCTCAAATCACTTCCGAGGATATTTTATTTTTTAACGGCCTCGGTGATGCAGTTGCAAAAATATTTGGATTTATGAGAAGAGAGGCAAGGATCCTTGGACCTTCTCCCGCCTACTCGACGTTATCTTCTGCTGAAGCGGCTCATTCCGGCTACGAACATCTAACTTATGAATTAAATCCCGATAACGACTGGATGCCTGATTTAGAAGACATTGAAAATAAAGTAAAATACAATGATTCGATTGCAGGGATTCTTCTCATCAATCCAGACAATCCTACTGGTGCGGTATATCCAAAAGAAGTGATGAGAGAGATTGTTAAAATTTGCGAAAAATATGACATTATCTTAATTTGCGATGAAACCTATGCTCATGTTAATTATTCAGAATGGGGTAGTATCCATTTGTCTGAAGTGATTGGAGACAAAGTTTGTGGTTTTGCACTTAGATCGATTTCGAAAGAATTTCCGTGGCCTGGTGCTCGATGTGGATGGCTTGAGGTATTCAATCGTAAAAACGATCCAACTTTCGAAAGATACATTAAATCTTTGTTAGATGCTAAAATGTTGGAAGTTTGTTCTACAACGCTACCACAACTTTCGATTCCACTGGTTTATTCTCATCCCGAATTTTTAAACCATTTAAAGTTTAGAAATCAAAAGTTTAAAAAACGTGCAGAGAAGGCAACGACCTTGCTTTCCGGTATCCCTGGGGTCAAAGTCATCCAACCAAAGGGTGCTTTTTATTTAACCGTTTTATTTGAAGATGGGGCTTTAAAACCACATATGACTCTTCCCATATCAAATACTAAGGTTCGTGATTTTGTGGCACCACTTATGGACAAAGCTGCACTTGATAGACGGTTCGTTTTGCATTTGTTAGCTTCTGCTGGAATTTGTGTGGTTCCGCTTAGTTCCTTTTGTTGTAATCGGAATGGATTCCGAGTCACCTTACTTGAAGAAGACGAAGCAAAGTTCGAATGGATTTACACAACTCTTGCGGAAAATATAGGAAAGTATTTAGCATCTTAAATGAATTCTCGCGGAAGATATAAAATAGGTATTTTCGATTCGGGTCTGGGTGGACTTTCTGTCCTCCGGACATTGTGGAAAGAAACTTCCAATATTGATTACATCTATTTTGGCGATTTAATAAATTCTCCTTACGGACAAAAATCCAAATCAGAAGTTTTGGAACTTTCAAAAAATGCTTTTGAATATCTAATAGAGAAAGATTGTGAAGCTGTTTTGTTCGCTTGTAATACGGCGACATCAGCTGCTGCCGATTTCCTTCGAGCTAAACATTCGGTCCCTATTTTTGGAATGGAACCTGCTTTAAAACCAGCGGTGAGTCAAAACCCTGGGGTCAAAATTGCTGTGTTTGCAACGGATCTTACATTAAAAGAAGAGAAGTTCAAAAACTTAGTTTCTGGATTTCCCGCGGGAACAGAAATACTTCCTGTCCCATGTGAGGGACTTGCAAAATTAATTGATAAAGATCTTTGGGAAGATGCTTGGAATTTGTTTGATTCTAAAATCAAAACCGTAGTAAATGATTCCGATATTTTTGTGTTAGGTTGTACACATTATATTTTTCTGAAAGAAAGAATTCTTTATAATTATCCAAAAGTAAAAGTTTACGATGGAAATTTGGGAACTACACTCCATATGAAACGAATTCTAAATCTGCCAGATTTTCAAGAGAATAAAAACCAATTAGATATCCTCTTGAATACTTCTGATTCTGATTATGTTCATCTCGCTGGAAGGATTGCAAAAACGATCACTCCCAATCATACCCTTTCCCTTATTAATACCACTACAGGAAAACTCCATGTCTGATTCAAATAAAGTTACATACAAAGATGCCGGTGTTGATACCGAAAAAGGACAAGAGTTTGTAAAAAGAATCAAAACAAATGTAGCCTCTACTCATAACAAAAATGTGTTGGGTGGTCTTGGCGGATTTGCGGCATGTTACGATGTTAGTTTTTTAAAATCTTATAACGAACCCATCCTTTTGTCTGGCACAGACGGAGTTGGAACTAAACTTCAAATCGCTCGTTTGTTGGACATTCACGACACAGTTGGAATTGATTTGGTTGCGATGTGTGTAAATGATATTCTTGTGAATGGTGGAAAACCATTGTTCTTTCAGGATTATATTGCTTGTGGTAAACTCTTTTTGCCTCGAATGGAAGCCATTGTGTCTGGAATTGTTAAAGGTTGTACTTTAGCTGATTGTGCATTGGTCGGTGGTGAAACTGCAGAACATCCAGGTGTTATGCCAGATGATGAATATGATTTAGCAGGATTTGTTGTTGGTGTTGTTGAAAAACAAAAGATGATTGATGGTCGTTCGATCAAAGCTGGTGATTCTATTATTGGTTTGGGGTCTTCTGGTCCACATAGTAATGGTTTTTCACTCATTCGCAAGTTGTTACTAAAAGATGGAAAGTTGCCAACTTCATCGACTGATTTAGATTTTTTGAAAGACCATGTGTTCCAACCAACTAAAATTTATGTAAGAACAATTCTGTCTTTAATCGAAAAATTTCCCATTAAAGGTATGGTTCATATCACTGGTGGTGGTTTTTACGAAAACATTCCTCGGGTATTACCGGCAGGAATTGGCGCAGAGATTAATTTGATTCCGGAATCTTATGTTTTCTCGAAGTTAGAAAAAGATCACAGTTTGGATCGTCATGATATGTATGGAACCTTTAATATGGGTGTAGGATATATTATAGTTGTAGATCCATCACAGGTAGATTCTGTTCTTGCAGAGTTAGAAACACTTGGTGAGTCTGCTTCTTTAATAGGAAAAACAGATTCTACAGGAAAAATTTCAATTAAGTAGTTAGAGGAAAACTAACCTTAAAAATTGTCCTACCCTTTGCCGATTCAAATTCAACGTTTGCGTTGTGTCTATTGGCAATTTCTTTTACCAGATACAACCCAAGGCCTAGTCCATCCCCAGTTGTTTTCGTAGAAAAAAATGGCATAAATATTTTTGAATGATTTTCTTGTGGGATACCAACACCAGAGTCTTCTATTTCTACATGAATGGTTTCTGATCTTTTGAAACTTCGAATTTGTAATGTACCTTTTACAGCAACTGCTTGGATGGAATTCCAAATGATTTGGCTCCAAAGTTGCACTAGATCACCTTGAATACACCGGACAGTCCCGCTATATTCTAAATTGAGTATTAGGTTGATATCTCTTAGGAAATGTTCTTTATAAAGCGAAACTGCCGAATGAATTGTGTCTGATAATGAATAATCGTTTAGTTCTAGGTTGGATTGTAATCCGGCAAAGTTTTTAAGTGTATAAGTAATTTTTGAAAGTCTTTTTACTGAGTATAAAATATGTTCTGACGATTGTTTGACAAGTAGTAGTCTTCGTAAAGTAAGGAAGTCTTCTTTATTGCGAATGACCGATTTGATTTTAGTTATGATTGCGTTAGAAAGATTACGAATACCCGAATCAACAAAAAGTTCAGCGAGTTCTTCTTCTAATGGAACGGAGTGTAGTTTTAAACTCTCTGTTAGCGATTTCCTTGCTTGTCTATTGGACAGTCCGGTTAAAATGCGAAGACCGTCTGAGTCCGTGTCGAGGATGAATTGTATTAGTTCCGTGATTTGAATATTGGATTCATGGATTTTTTCTTCTTCCCATTCGGAGATCAATGTTTCCACAGATGATTTAATCATTCCTATGGGATTGTTGATTTCATGAGCAAGCCCGGATACAAGTTGCCCAAGAGAAACCATCTTCTCATTTTGAATTAACTTTTGTTGAGCTTCTCTTAGGGCATATAATGCAGAATTGAGTTCGAAGTTACTTGATTGGAGTTCTTTTGTTCTTGCCCTGACTTTTTCCTCCAGAGATTTATTGAGGTCTCTTAGTTCAATTTCCGCTGCTCGTTTAGAAGTTTGATCAATTCCAATCCAAATGATTTTTGATGGTTCGTTTTGGTTATCACGAATGATCCCAAGCCTCCATTCTAAATACAAAATCCGGTTGGAAGTAGTTACACAACGTAAGATCAAACTTTCTGCAATTTTCTGAATTTCATTTACATCATCCAAAACTGCTGTTAAATAATCACGATCTTCTGGAAGTAAAATGACATCTTGAATATAATTTCCAATGGCATCGTTTTTTCGAAGACCTAAGATTGATTCTGTAGCCGAATTGATGCTTTCAATCAGACCTTTGGCATCGGTTAATAAAATTAAATTTGCTGCATTTTCAAAGACGGTAGTGTTTAGGTTTTTTTCCTGGAGTAAAGAAATTTCTGTTTTTTTGGATTTTGTAATATCAAGAGCAACCACATCAATCCGTTTTTCAATACCTAAAATATCAAAAGAAACATTTACGTAGTGTTCTGTCCAAATCAGTGAACCATTCGCATGGATCATTCTTAAAATGATTGGTGAATTACCTGCATATAGTTCTGAAATTTTATGTTGGTCTTCGGGTATGACTATATCTCTAAAAAAATCTGGGTTTTCGTAAAAGAAATTGAGTCCATACCCAGTAATTTCTTCCATCTTGGGGCTTATGTAGGAAGTTCTAGGTTCAGGTAAAAATTCAATATTATAAATGATCGCCGGGAGTTGGTTGTACATAATAAGAAGGCGAACGTTAACGTCTCTAATCGTTTTCTGTAATACTTCGAGTTCTACAAGAGATAGATTTAATTGATTGGTTTGTACGTTGAAGTTAAAAAGTATACAACCGACTCCGAAAAGAAACATCAATAATGTGTTCACTGTATATCCAAGAGGTCTATACCACTCTAACCCGAATAAGTAAGGAAAAGTAAGTCTTTGGAGAGTGAGTAAGAGGCAAACAGTAATAAAGAAAAAACGGAATGCTTTTGCATAGGTATTTAATCTAAATACTGTTACACCAAATATAACTAAAGCTCCTGCATGAAAAAAGGCCGAAGGCATTGCTTTCCATGAAAAGGGTAGGTCGGTTAATAATAAGGAAACAAATATGACGAATATAACGTAATAAGAAATATAAATGGAGATTGGGTTAATTTTTTTACTAAGGATTGGTAAAACGGCGGAAACCAGTAAACAGGAAGAAATTAATGAAAATGTCTCTGCGAAAAAAAAATAAATAGTTTCGTTTGAGTCGCCAAATAGAAATAAAGTTAGGTTTCGTAATACGAGAACTGCTAGAAAAAAAGCTGTATATGATAACTTTACTTCGGATCTTGAATGTTTCGAAAGATAGTAAATGATAATCACCATCGAGGTATTGAATACTACCGAGATGACGGTGACGGCGAATATTACATTTACTTCAAAAGGAAGCATCGTTTTCAAATAACTCCGCTACTTGTTTGATCAATTGTTGGTTGTTAAATGGTTTAACCATCCAAGCATCAGCGCCATTAAACAATGCGTTGGCGATGATATCTGGTTTGTCTTCAGCAGATAAAACAATAATTTTAAAATCAAGGTTTTTGATGATTTTTTTTGATTCTTGAATTAGGTTCACTCCACTGATTCCAGGCATATTAAAATCAAATATTCCCAATTGAATAGATGGATCGGAATTTAGGATTTCAAGAGCTTTTTCTCCTGTGTCACAAGCTTGTACGGAATGTCCTTGGCTACTCAAAGCCAATCGGACAACGTTGAGAACAGTAGGAGAGTCGTCTACTACTAGGATCGATGCCATTGTTTCTTATACAAGTTGTGAAATTAATTTAAGTAGTGATTCATTTGCAAATGGTTTTACAAGCCATCCAACAGCACCAGCAGCTTTACCTTTGTTTTTCATTTCGTCACTAGATTCGGTGGTCAACATGACAATTTTCATGGATTTCCCGTTTTCTGTTTTTAATGCTTTTTCAGTTAATTCAATGCCTGTCATCCCTGGCATGTTGACGTCAAAGATTCCAATATCGAATCCAGTTGATTCTATCTTTTGCAATGCCTCCATTCCGTTGTTTGCGGAGGCAACTTCGTGACCTTCTGCTGTTAACACCAAGTTTAAGATCTTCAAAACTGCTGGTGCATCATCTACTGTTAATATTCTAGCCATTTTATTTCTCCTCTTCTATTAATGGGAATCGAATTGTTAAACATATATCTTTTGTGTTTTCATTTCTGAAGTTGTTCTCTATATTATAGATCTGTACATTTGCCTGATGTTGATCCATGATTTTTTTGACTAATGGTAACCCGAGGCCAAATCGGAATTGTTCAAATTTAGCATAACTATCATCAACAACAGAGGAAATCCTAAAAAAAGGTTCGAAGACAAAGGATTCAAGTTTTTCTGGAATTCCATTTGTTCCGTCATTATTTTGATAGGCGGGATTGATTATTTTTAATTCCAAAAAGTTTTCTTTGTGAAAGAAAATTAGATAAATCGTATCTTTCTCTCTTGAATATTTGATTGCGTTAAGAAAAATTTCGCGAATTACGTAAGAGAGTTTAATTTCATCAAAGTGAATTTTTTTTCCAGTAACAGATGTTGGAATTTGGCTTAGGTTTATCTTTTGTGATTTGATTGTAAGCGCTTCAGATAGTATTTCCGTTTCTTTTTCTATGATAGAAAGTAATTTTGTTGGTGATTCCTTTGTTTCTACAACACTTTCATCGTCAATGACTGATTGAGAAATGGACATACTTTCAAACATACTTTTGGCTGCGTCATAATTTTCGGATAATAAATCCATTACAGGTTTTGGAACAAGATAATGGTTTCCTTCCGAATCCAATTTACTTTTTGAAGTAAGAATACTGACAACACTCATAAGAGTTCCAATTCCACTTCCTTGAAATAAGTTAATATTCATTTGATGGATGATATCAGCGGCTATGTTTTCGTTATCTTTATGAGTTAGTGATTTTTTCCAGTCGAAGATTTCCACCATCCGTTTATAAAGATGATTTTCTGCTTCGTTAATAAATTGAGACTTTAGTTTTGTAAGTAAATATTGAAGGGAACGGTCCAGTGTAAACTGGAGATGCACTGTTTCTATAGGTGTTTGGATGAAATCATAGACCTTATGTTGTTTTAATAAAGAAGCAGCAACATCCCATTTGGTTGTATCAGTAATGAGGATAATGAGTGTATGTGGGAAATTTTTGGTAACCTCAGCAAGTGTTTTCTGGATATCTTCATTTTCTACATCCGAGATATGAAAAATTAGAAAATGGAATTTACCTTGTTCAAGAGACCGGGAAACTTCTTCAAAATGATTGACTCTTTCAAAAGTGTAACCAATTTCTTTTAATGAATCTACAAGAGAATTTGTATGAATACTTTCTAGTAATAAACAATGCGGAATCATAATGAGCCAATTTCCTTAATTTTATCGACAATCTCACCCAGTGGGATTTGGTAATTGACCGCGCCTAATTCATAAGCTACCTTTGGCATTCCGTAAACGACACATGTCTCTTTATTTTGTCCAATGGTGAGGCATCCTTGCCCTTTTAGTTGCAATAGTCCTTTTGCTCCATCGCTTCCCATTCCCGTTAAGATGACGCCAATACTGTTACCAGCTATCTCTTGTTCTATGGCAGACTCAAACAAAACATCAACAGAAGGTCTGTGCCCGTTTTTTTTATCACTCTGGAAAACGCGAGTGTAATACTCTGAACCTACTTTCTGGATTCCTAAATGGTAATTTCCGGCAGCAATATAAACATGCCCCGTTTGTAAAAGTTCCTTATCCTTGGCTTCTTTCACTTGGACTTTCAATTCTGAATTAAGTCTTTGAGCAAACAAAGCGGTGAAATTTTCCGGCATATGTTGTGCCACAAGGATTGGTGGGAATGATTCGTCCACATCATCCAATAACTTTCGTAAGGCAGTTGTTCCGCCAGTAGATGAACCAATCAATATAAACTTTCTTTTGAAATTGGCTTTTTGTTTTCCGTTATTTCCAGAATTACCGGATGGTTTTACTGAGGCACTCAGATTTGCAGTATTGAAGTTTAAACATTCATAGAGTTTGGAGAGTAAGTCTTCTTTTGCTTCTGTTAAACTCTCTGGAGTTCCTGTTGGTTTTGTCACATAATCAAAGGCACCAGCTTCTAATGCTTCTAAAGTGATACTAGCACCTTCCGTAGTGGAAGAACTAAACATAATGACAGGCATTGGATACTGAGGAAGCAGTTTCTTTAAAAAAGCAATGCCATCCATTCCCGGCATATGCACATCCAAAGTCATAACCTCTGGTTGTTTTTCTACAATTAGGTCTCTTGCTTCGAAGGGATTTGCGGCTTCGCCGATCACTTCCCAATTTGGATCGGATTCGATCCAACGTTTGATCATACTTCGAACAGATCTTTGGTCATCGACGACAATTACTGTATGTTTTTTCATGTTGTAACCGATGTTAAGTGTTGGCTGATTAGTTTCCTAACATCTAAAATGAGACCTGCATGTCCATTTCCGAGGATTGTACAACCGGCAAGTCCATTGATGTTTTTGAAAATAGGTGAGATGGGTTTGATAACAATCGATTGATTCCCAAGAATTTCATCAAATACGATCCCCATTTGTTTTTCGTGTGATTCTGTAACGATGACGTATTTTTCTTTTAATGTCCTTTGTTCGTTTAAATCAGAATCTTTTCCAAATAACAGGTTAATGTCTACGATGGATATTTGATTGGTTCTATATTGTATACTATGATTGTTTTTATATAATTCATTGATAGGTTCATTGGAAACGTACATGGATTCTTTTACATCTACGGAAGGTAAAATAAAATATGTCTCTGATTTTCGAACTACAAGCCCTTCGATAATGGCTAGAGTTAATGGAACACGGATAAGAAATGTAGTACCTTGTCCATAAACAGAAAATACATCCACAAAACCTTTGAGTGTAGTTACGTTCTTTCTAACTACATCAAGCCCAACACCTCTACCTGATAAGTCTGTTACTTCTTTAGCAGTGGAAAATCCAGGATGGAATAAAAAATCCCAAACTTCTTGGTCTTGGAGAATCTCTGCTTCAGAATAACCGATGAGTCCAAGTGAGATAGCTTTGTTTAGAATTCGGTCTCGGCTAAGGCCTTTTCCATCATCGCGAACTTCAATCCAAACTTCTTTTCCTGATTGCGTAGCTGTTAGTTGGATGGTTCCTTGTGTTGGTTTTCCGGCTTCTTTTCTTTCATCAGGAGTTTCTAACCCGTGGTCGATTGCGTTGCGGATAATGTGCACGAGTGGATCATACATTTCCTCAATGATGGATTTATCAATTTCGGTATCTTCTCCCGAGATGATGAGTTGAACTTGTTTCCCTGTTTTTTTAGCTGTATCTCTAACAAGCCTTTCCATTCGAGAAAACACACCTGCAATTGGTACCATTCGAAGGCTAAGTGTGATTTCCTGTAAATTTCGAATCAGTTTTTTTAGTTGTAAGGCCGTTTTATGAAAGTTTTCTAACTTGAGTTTGGCGATATCCGCATGATCGGTAACCATGGGTTCGGTAATCACAATTTCTCCTACAATGTCGAGAAGAGAGTCTAACTTGTCCGTATCGATTCGAATGTCTTTTTTTACAATGTTTTTTTTGTCAGTTTTGGAACTATCATCCGCTTTCTGTATCTGGATGGTTTCTTTGGCAACGTTCTCTGAAGATTTTTGGAAAAGTCCAAATTCCTCTACTGGTATTTGTTTTGTTTCCGTTGTAAATAATCCAAATTCTTCTGCTACTTTAGGTTTTGGATCTGTTGTGAATAAACCGAACTCTTCTTGGTTGTTTTTTTTATTTACATCGTCACTAAATAATCCAAATTCGGATAACGCCTGTTTATTGGTTGATTCTTCGGTAGTTTGTTGTAATAGAATTCGAATGGATTCGTTTTTCTGATTTAATTTATTTAAAAACTGAGTTTGTTCCTCAGAAAAAAAATCACCCCCAGACGGTGAGGATTCCTCGTGTTCTACAAGTTCATTCAGATGATCTAATGCTGTGATTAAAAATTCGAGAGTATCCTCATCTTGTGCTTCCGGATTTTTTCGTAAATAATCCAAAAGATTTTCCGCAGCATGAGCCATTTTGACAATAGCTGTCAGTCCAAAAAAACCAGAACTACCTTTCACGGTATGGAAATGCCGGAATAAGGTATCCAGGAGTTCTCTTTCAACTAAGCTACCATCGAGTGTTGATTTTTCGAAATGGAGTAATTCCTTTTCGATATTTTCAAGTGATTCCCGCGCTTCTAGGAGATATTCTAATACATCGTCTCTTTCCATGGATTAGGCTCCCGGAATATCCTTAATCAAATGAGTCTCTTCTTGAGTGAGTAATCTCTGTAAGTTGATAAGAATTTTAACCGTATCTCCCACCCTTCCTGTGGCATAGATGAATCTAGAAGATCTTGATTCTCCTATTTTGGGAGCCAAATCAATATTCTCTACAGGGATTCTTACAACATCATTGACTTTATCAACAATGAGTCCCAGAGGTAATCCATCTAGTTCAATCAGTAATACACAAGTTCTGTCGTGATATGCTTTGAATGGAATATCAAAACGTAGTCTAACATCCATAACTGGAATGATTTTCCCACGAATGTTGATGACTCCTCGTAAAAAAGGAGCTGTCCCCGGAATCGTTGTGATTGCTGGAAGGGCAAGAATTTCGGTAAGATGGCGAACTTCAAATGCATAGTCTCGATCTTCTAAACTAAAACAAAGATACAAATCTCTCATTGTATCTTCGTCTGCATTTAAATCCCATGACTTTAATGTCTGACTCATAATCTGGCCTTACAATACAATTCTTGGTTTTTCTACTCGGGTGAGAGCAGTCGTTTTTGCTCCATCATCCTTAAGTTTGAAACCCATAATGACGGAACGCATGATCTCCACTTGGCGTTTCAATGTTTCACTAGAGGCGGCAACTTCTTCTGCGGATGCAGCCGTAGTTGATGTAACAGTTGTTACTTGGTCTATCCCTTGTGTGATTTGTAAAACAGCTGATTTTTGTTCATGGATGGAAAGGGCTAATTCTTTCGTAAGGCTACTTACATTATCAGCACTCTCGGAAATTTGACCAAGAACCTCTGCCGTTTTTTCCGTCGCTTCGTTTCCTAGTTTGACTTTTTTCATCGAAGATTCGATGAGTAAGGTTGTTTCATCAGCGGCATTGGCACTTTTTTGAGCTAAATTTCGTACTTCTTCGGCAACGACTGCAAATCCTTTTCCATGTTGTCCAGCCCTTGCAGCTTCTACTGCCGCATTCAGAGCTAAGATATTCGTTTGGAAAGCTATATCATTAATGACTTTGTTGATTTTTGAAATTTGATCGAAGGAGTTGCTGATTTCTCCCATAGCAGAAACCAAATCTTTCATTTTTGAATTTCCCTCAATCGCTTGTTTGGCGGTAGATTCAGAAAATTCTGTCATTCTTTCCGCATTTTCAGCGTTGGCAAGAAAACTGTTGCTAATCTCTGTGAGTGTTGCAGAGATTTCTTCCACTGCACTTGCTTGTTCACTGGCAGCCTCAGACAAAGATGTGCTCGCGTCCGCCAATTGTTGGGCACCCAAATCTACTTCTTGTGAGGTGAAGAATAGTTTTTCTACTACATCCGATAGATTGATTAACATTCTGCGGAGACTGAGTCCTAATTGATCACGATCTGATTTGAGTGTCACATCGGCACTTAGGTCAGAATTAGCAATCCGTTCTAAGTGTTCGGCACGTTCTTTAATAAAAGTAACCAGTTCCATAAATGCTTGGGACAACTGTTGGATTTCATTACCTGCTAAGTTTTTCCCATTTAGGGTTCTTTTATGTTTTGTGTCGAGGTCTACATCTAAATCACCAATCGAGACCGTTTGTGCAACCTCTACAATTTTTTTCATCGGTGCTGCAATGGAATCTGAGAAAAATACAGCAATGACAAAGACAAGAACGAAGGCAAGGATGACTACTGTTGATACAATGACGAGAGAACTTTTGAACTGCGCTTCCGATTTATGGTATTCTTCTTTGGCAACCTTCAATTGGACTCGGATCAAATCATCAAGATGATGTGTGAGTGGTTCGAATATAGGATACATATCCACGGTAACAAATTTTTCTAATTCTACTTCGTTTCTTGTTTCTAATAAAATACGGAGTTGTTTGACGCCGGCTTTGAGAGGAGGAAATTCCTTTTCCATCTGATCTATGATCGCTTTTTCTTCCGGAACGAGATAGGTTCCGAGGTAAACCTTCCAAATTTCGTCTGCTCTGGTTTCCGATTCACGGATTGATTCCAAGGCTTCTTCGACACTGATTTTTTTCGCTCGGACTTTATTGGCGGAATCAACAATTCCAATCAGGTAGGCATCGGATACTTCTTTGATCTGGCTTATGGGAACCACTCGGTCTTCGAATACTGTGTGGAGAGAGGCTAAAATCTGACTTGCCGAATAGAAACTGGCACCTGCGACAACAATCATTAGAAGAATTGTTACCATAAAAGCCAAAAGTAATTTGACCCGAATTTTTAAATCATGAATCCATTTCATAGTTTTTCCTAGAGGTGGACGGAAATATACTTCGAGTTTGCTATTAGTCAAGTCATTCCTAATATTAAAGGATAAAAATCTGATTAGTTTAGATTGAGTTTAAAATGTTTTTGAATATCCTAAGCTAACATAGAATAAATGGGAAGGGATATTTTGTAAGGTATAGGCTTCTCTGAGCCAGGTTTTGACTACCGAGTCCCTTAGGGAATTGCCTGTTTCAATTTGTTCGATTGAATTGAGAATTGAGGTATTGTACGCACCATAAATGCGAGAAGGATTGGTTACTTTTCCATCTTCTGAGGTTCGATTCCAATGTGCTTTGTTTGGATCTCCACCGGCATACCCATAATAATTGTTTGTATCCCATAGATATAAATCAGGTCGAAAGATATGAGCCAATTTGATAAAAAAATCACCAAAAAAGAACGAAGTCGATGTGGTAATGTCTTGGATTCCGTTCCGATTGTCCACAGCATTGTTTCCCATGGCATATCCTAAATTGAAATGAGGCATAATCCGAAAGAATTTTTCTTCTCGGAAAGTATAAGATCCACTGAAGGAAAGATAATTTTTACCGGCAAGGAGTCCTCCATTTTCTGTGGAGTATTGCGTATAGTACGAAATGGTCGGTTTGAATTTTTTTAGAAATGGGAGTTGCCAATGTACAAAATATTCATGCCAAACAAGTCGACTGATTGCATTGGGATTGTTCGCATTGAATGTGTTATTCGGTCCACCGGAAGCATTGGGATTTTCTTTTTGAGTTCCAGGTGAAAGTAAAGAGTTGGGAGTTTTTTGAAAAGTATTATAAAACCAAATACCAACTGCAAAGTCCCCCCACTGGCTTGGATCAAAATGATAACTCATGGAAAAGAAGAGGCCATCAGCTCTTTTATTCCCATTAGGTTCTTTTTTGGGTCCATATCCTTGGTTCGGGCTATATCCTAAACAAGGATCGGATCCTTCGCCTGTGGAAATTCTCTGGTGGACGGATTGAACACAAGGGTCTTGGCCATAAGGGTCATAAAATTTTGCCTGTTCTCCTAAGTAAGAAGGGCCAACCCCGCCGGGACTGGATTGGAGAATGCGTCTGTCGGAATCTCTATCGTCTCTATTTGTTAGTTGGAAGTTTCCAAATAAAGACCACTGGAATTTTTTTTCTGGCGACCAAACATTGATAGAAGGTTGGAGGGCGGGTGCATAGGTAAAACTTTGGTAACTTGCGTTATTCCTTCTGCTCTGAGATTCCCCTACAAATGAATTCCCTCGCCAAAGAAAGTCTGATACAATTTCTGTATTTGTTTCAACAATGAGAGACTTTGTTTCTTCCTGTTTTGTTTCTGATAATAACGGAAAGGAAAATACGAATATCAGTAATAAAAAATTAAGGGTTGGGATTTTTGAGAATGGTTTGGAACAATTCACGGAATCTTCTGCCTCCTTCTTTTCTGATCGGATCTTGTAATAGAGTTTCCGATCTTCCATTTGAGGTGAGGATGACTTTGTATTCTTTCTCTAGTAATAAAACATGGACGTACTGTGCAAAAGCTTCTGCATAAGTATCGTCTGCATTTGTAGCAGCATATAAAGATACAAACTGCGTATTGGTGAGTTTTTTATAGAGAGATTTTCCCTCAGGAAAAATCGATAAGGTTGGAGATTTTTGATAAAATTTGATTTTGTTTCTTTCTGGGAAAAAAGTAGTTTCATAAGGAGAAAAAGTTTCTGACCACCAAATTCCACTGAAGAGAGGAAAATTACGAAAGTCCCTTTGTTTTTCAGAAAAATCAGGCGCATGTCGATAGACGATGGATAAAATGTGACCTAACTCGTGCAATACGATGAAACGAATTGCCGTTTCTTTAGAATTAGTATCATCTAAGTGAATTTTGACCGCATGTTCATTAGAAGGAAGAAAAGCTGTAGATTCTTTTTTGGAAGCCCAATCGTTTCCCCCGTCTCCCAGAAGATCGGAATCTAAATAGATGATACCACCGATGGGTTTACCTGCATCATCTCGAACAATACCAGTAAGTCCTGTGGATCCTAAGTTTGTCACAAAATAGATTCCGTAAATAACTGAATCGGCAACAGCGTTTACTTCTTTTGGGAGCGATTTTTCAATTTGGTTCAGTTCTGATTTCCAACTAGATAGATCTTTAGTTGGAGCAGGAACATCGCTAATCTCGTCAATTTTGTTGATGGTCACTAATGTTTCTAATCGTTTGGAATCCAAAGGATAAACACGTGTATTCCATTTCCCTTCTAATGGGGGAAAATTCTTTTTTTGTAATCCAATACTGTTTTGGGCCCACTCTGCATAGGGATTTAAAGGGATTGAAAATGATTGGGGAGTACATACCCAAAAAAGGAGAGGAAGTAAGGATATGAGGTAAGGATTCGAACGCATTTGCCGATTGTATTTCTATATGAAAGGATTTGTCGGTCTATGCTTTTTTTTGCCAGGAATCCTTTTCGCTGAAATCAATCCATGGAATTTACGACCCGATGTGCGTATTTTAACTAGAAAAGAAGTGTCACATATTGTAATGGAAAGAAGGTCTGACCATTTTCGGGTGACATTGATTGTTTCGGAGCGATTCCCGTACAATTACAAAGCCTTATCTCACCTTTTTTTCTTTCGGATGGAAGATGAGAAAAAAGCGTTTGAACTTGCGAATCAAATGGACAAGTATTTGGATACTGGAAAAGCTTTCACCATCACCTTGAATGGATCAGAGATCCAAACTTTGGTATGGGGAGAACCCTGATTGACACGTTCCTTTTATTTATACTTCAAAGAAATCTTTCGTAAACCTACTAAATCAGAATGGGAAATTTTAAAATTAGTAGAAGCCCGTTATGATAAGGAATATACGTTTTATATTTTTATCACCCATATCATCGTTTATTCTTTATTGATCGCTCCTCCATTTTCTGAAATCCGAATGCAAGTTCTGCCTTATTTGCTCGGTGTATCGATTGCAAGACTCATTTTACTTGTGCAGTTTTATACAAGGAATGTTCCCATTCAAAGAGTTATTTACTTTAGTGGTATTGTCGCTGATGGCTTGGTTTATCTTGTATTTATTGTAGGAATGCATTCGTTTCCATCTCTTGGAGTTTTTTATTTATTGAATTCCTATTTGATGTCTTTTGTTTTTCCCATCCTTCTTTATAGTACGAGACTTGATCCTAAAGCTTGTATCCTCAGTGCTTTTTATTTTTCAGTTTTACATATAGTTTATATTTTTAATTTACCTTCTGCTGTTTCTGATCAGTTTTCCTTTTTTAGTAAATACTTTTTGATTTTAGTATACTGGGGAAGTGCTGCGCTTGGAACAGTTTTTGTTTTAAACAAAAGAAAAGATACTACTGACATGTACAATCTTTCCGAAGAAAAAAGATTTATGTTACACGAGTTGGAACTTGCAAAAAAAGTACAAGATGCACTGTTTCCTGGGAACATAAAAATTCCAAACCTTGCTTTTACTTATTATCGCAAAAGTCCAAATGTGATTGGTGGGGACTTCTTTGACTTCGTTCAACTCCGGGAAGGAAACGTTGGGGTGTTTTTAACAGATGTTGCGGGACATGGAATCTCTTCTGCGATGGTTGCTTCCATCATGAAGGTGTTAGTTTCTACCATTCCGTATCGTTTTAAAACTGCACCGGCAAAACTGATGGATTATTTAGATGATCGTTTGACAAACGATCTTAATAAATACCATGCATCAGCGATCTATTTGTTCTTTGATTTCATTGAGAAAAAATTGATTTTAGGTAATGCAGGGCATCCGTATTTGATTTTAGCACATAAAGGTGAAGATTACCAAGAGTTGGAAACTCAAGGTGCGATCCTAGGATTTAATATTAAAATCCCACCAATCACGGAGAAAACTCTGCCCATTGCTCCGGGAGATCGTTTTTTTATTTATACCGATGGACTGATTGAATCCACAGATCCTGAAGGAAATTGCTTAGGGACCGAAGGACTCCTAGCATTACTCAATCGTCATAGACAAAGTCCAAACATCAAAGAGCTTGAAAGAAATCTACTTTCTGAATTGAAAACCAACTACGGACTCGACAGTTTTTCTGATGACACCATGTTTCTCATATTGGAAGTAGAAGAATAAGGAGAATTCATTTGTCTTTTTTAGATATCCAAATCAAATCCAATTTTGCTCTTGTCACCATCAAAAGGCCAGAAGCCCTCAACGCACTCAATGATGTTGTCATCACGGAAATCGGTGCCATGGTCGATGAACTCGAATCCAATGCCTCGGTTCGTGGATTCATTTTAACTGGTGAAGGGAAAGCTTTTGTCGCTGGTGCCGACATTGCAAAAATGAAAGAGTTTAATGTTCGCGAAGGCCAAGCGTTTTCGGAACTCGGCCAAACTGTTTTTAGAAAGATGGAACTCTCCGGTCTCATCTCTATTGCTGCGATCAATGGATTTTGTTTGGGTGGAGGAATGGAACTTGCTATGGCATGTGATATTCGTTATGCGGTAGTGCCGGCAAAATTAGGACTCCCCGAAGTGACTCTCGGTTTACTTCCTGGTTTTGGTGGTTCACAAAGACTTCCAAGACTCATTGGTGTAGGGAGAGCCACCGAACTTATTTTATCTGGGGATATGATTTCTGCAGAAGAAGGATATAGGTTGGGACTGATCAACAAAGTCACAGAACCTGCAGAACTATTAAACGAAGCCGAAAAAACGATAACTACGATCTTATCACGAGGACCTAATGCAATTAAGGCTGCCAAAACTGCCATTCGCCAAGGTTTGGAAACCAATATGGAAGGTGGACTGGAGTGGGAAAAACAACTATTCGGTGGCAGGTTTGCAGATGAAGAAACCAAAGAAGGCCTCTCTGCTTTCCTAGAAAAAAGAAAACCAAACTTCAAAGGTTAATACAATGAAAACACGGATTGGAATTCTTATTGTTCTTTTGACTTTGTCTGTTTGTAAACAAGCAGAATCCTTTCCGTCACAAACCAATACTCCCGAAATCATTTTTGGTAGTGTTGCTGATCGTGCACTAAAATTGGAAATTGCAAACACTCCTTCCACAAGAGCAACGGGCCTTATGTACCGCACGAAACTGGGAGAGGACGAAGGAATGCTCTTTGTTTTTCCTCGCCCGGATCTTTTAAGTTTTTGGATGAAGAACACACTCATCCCTTTATCCATTGGTTATTTTTCAGAAGATATGCGACTTTTAGAATCATTCGACATGAAACCAAACCAAACAGAAGAAGTATACAATGCCAGAAGACCTGCGATGTATGCTTTGGAAGTCAACCAAGGATGGTTTGCAAAACACAAAATCGGTAAGGATGCAGTTCTTACTTTGGAACGAAAGGTCTCTGCCCGAGATTAATTTTTCTCTTTTTACTTGAATCTCTGATACCCATGGTTATCATTTTTTACCATGGTTGTCAACAATCCCCGTTTAATTACCCTTTTATCGGAAGAACAAAAAGCCGACTTGGCTTCGATGGAAAAACAATTTGCCCATCATTTAGAATATACCATTGGTAAAAACAGGTTTAATCTTAAAAACGAGGATATATATAAAGCACTTGGCCATACCATAAGAGATTTCTTAATCGATCGTTTGAATGTCACTCATGAACGTTACAGAAATGAAAATCCTAAACGAGTGTTTTATTTTTCATTAGAATTTCTTATGGGACGCACTCTTATGAATGCTCTCATTAATCTTGGGTTATACGAAACAATCCAAGTTATGTTAAGAGGGATTGGTTTTGAACTTACAGATGTTTTGGAGTTTGAAACTGATGCTGGGCTTGGGAACGGTGGACTGGGACGATTAGCTGCTTGTTTTTTAGATTCTATGGCCACTCTGAATGTTCCTGGATTTGGTTATGGAATTCGTTATGATTATGGAATTTTTAACCAAATCATTGCGAATGGAAACCAATTGGAAATGCCTGATCATTGGGATGCCGATGGAGTTCCTTATGAAGTAGTTCGTTCTGATATTTCCTTTTCTGTTGGATTTTTTGGCCATACAGAAACTAAGGTTTCGGGAAAGGGAAAAATTCAACATGATTGGGTTCCCGATGAAACAGTTCTTGCTTCTGCTCATGATTACCCCATTCCAGGATTTAACACGAGTACGGTGAATTATTTACGACTTTGGGCAGCTAAATCTTCAGAAGAGTTTAATTTGGATTATTTCAATCATGGCGACTATATGAAAGCCGTACAAGATAAATCCATATCAGAAAATATTTCTAAAGTATTATATCCAAACGACACCACTGAACAAGGAAAGGTACTTCGCCTCAAACAACAATATTTTATGGTTTGTGCTTCTCTTCAAGATATCTTAATTCAGTATCGAGAATCCACACAAAATCTAAGAGAACTTTCAAACTTTGTTGCCATCCAATTGAATGATACCCATCCAAGTATTGGAATTGCAGAACTGATGAGAATTTTTCTCGATCATGAGGAGATGGACTGGGAACCAGCTTGGGACATTGTTACCAAAGTATTTTCTTATACCAATCACACGGTTTTACCAGAAGCTTTGGAAACATGGAGAGTGGAACTTTTTGAAAAACTTCTTCCTAGACATTTAGAAATCATTTATGAAATCAATCACCGGTTTTTATCCAATGTCCGCAGTAAAGGAATTTTATCTGAAGAAGAAATTAAACAAGTCAGCATCATAGAAGAAGGCCATGAAAAACGAATCCGAATGGCAAATTTAAGTGTCATTGGTTCTTACCGCGTAAATGGTGTGGCCGAACTTCATTCTGAACTGATTAAAAAAACCATCTTCCAAGCTTTTACCAAAGTATTTCCTGAAAAATTTAGTAACAAAACCAATGGAATCACTCCTCGTCGTTGGTTACTTCAATCTAACCCTAGTTTGGCGAACCTAATTTCCAAACGAATTGGAAATGATTTTACAACTGATTTATACAAACTAAAAGAATTAGAATCCTTTGTGGATGATGGCGACTTTCAAAATGATTGGCGTAAAGTAAAACAAACGGCCAAAGAGGAATTAACAAAACTGATTAAAAGTGAAACAGGCATTTCTATTGATCCTAAATCAATGGTTGATGTACAAATCAAAAGATTTCACGAATACAAACGCCAACTTTTGAATATTCTGCGAGTCATTGCTGAATATAGACGAATCAAAGAAAATCCATCTCGTCCAATCACACCACGGACTGTGATTTTCGGTGGAAAGGCCGCTCCTGGATATTATATGGCCAAACTCATCATCAAGTTAATCAACAATGTTGCTTGGGTGATCAACCGTGACCCGGATGTGGCTGATCGTTTGAAAGTGGTTTTTTTGCCTAACTATCGTGTAAGCCTAGCTGAAAAAATCATACCCGGAAGCAATTTATCGGAACAAATCTCTACCGCAGGAACCGAAGCTTCCGGAACGAGTAACATGAAATTTATGTTAAATGGAGCTTTGACCATCGGGACCTTGGACGGAGCCAATGTAGAAATTTTGGAAGAGGTGGGAGCTGAAAATATTTATATATTTGGTCTGCACACAGAAGAAGTTTATCAATTGAAGGAAGCAGGATACCAACCTGCTGATTTCATTCGTCGTAATGAGGACCTGCACAGAGTCCTACTCATGATTCGTGAGAATTTATTTTCCATGGGAGAACCTGGTATTTTTGGTCCCATCTACGATAGTTTGTATTATACAGACAATTATCTCCTTATGGCCGATTTTGATGCTTATGACGAGACTCAAAACCTCGTGGCCAGGGATTTTTTGGATGAGAAAACTTGGACGAGAAAGTCCATTTTGAATGTGGCAAGGTCAGGCAAATTTTCCTCCGATCGTACGATCCGTGAGTATGCCAAGGATATCTGGAAGGTCCCCCTACTTGACACAGTTCCTCCCAAAACTATCTACAAATTGCCACAAAACTGAATCGACATAAAAGAACTAAGGTTGTATCGTTCCAAGGAAAGGGTCCCAAATGAGTAAAGGTTATATTATATGTGTCGATGATGAAATATCGGTATTGGAAACGCTTGCGGAACAACTTCTGGCTCGATTTGGCGAATCCCATATCATCGAGACGGCAAGCAGTGCCGAAGAAGCACTTTCATTAATCGATGAAATCATCAGTAGCAACGACATCGTGGAGTTGATTGTTTCTGATCAAGTGATGCCTGGAATGAAAGGGGATCGATTTTTGGAGCAGGTGCACCACCGCCTTCCCGATGCGATCAAAATCCTTCTTACGGGTCAGGCAGGACTTGATTCCGCAATTTATGCCATTAATAACGGGGGACTCAGTCGGTATGTCGAAAAACCTTGGAACATTGAAGAACTCTCCAAAGACATCAAAGACCTACTCGATAAGTTTCGACAGAATTTGGAAAACCAACACCTCATCCAAGCCCTCAACCGTCGTATTATCGAACTGGAATCACAACAGCAGTAAAATCCAATCACTCATTCTGGTTTTAGTTTTCCTTTCTCTTTCGCCTATTTTGGGCAAAGAGAAAGAACTCACTCCAGAACAAATTTCCAAAAAAAAAGAAGTCCTTTCCAAAATCATTCGTTATGGAACAAGTCAAGAAAGGAAACAGGCATTAGGTGAGCTTACGCGTTTTCCTAAAGAAAATGCAAGTGAACTTTATGAACTCATTGGAGAACAATTAAAAACAGAAAAAGATATGGGGATGAAAATTGTCCTCTTAAAGACCATTGGTGACTTAGACCTAAAGGAAAATAAAGATACTATCGTTTCCCTTTTTGAAGACTCGAATGAAGATGTTGCGAAACAAGCCGTAAATTCTGCGAAAAAAATGAAACTTGCAGAAGCCACTAATCCCCTACTTGAAAAAGTAAAAAAAGAAGATTTCACCAAAAATACGAATTCTCTTAGTTTATACATCAGTGCTTTGGCGGACTTACCTGATGGAAAAGTAGCGGCTCCTTTTCTCGAAACAAAATTTCGAGAAAAGTTTAATAATGCAGATATGCGTGGCCAAATTGCCTTATACTTTGGAACAGTTTTATATTCTGAAGCAGAATCGGCTCTTATGGAAGTGGCTTTTGATGAAATCCAACCAACCACTTTACGTTGTTATTCAATGAATACACTTGGTAAGTTAAAATCAGAAACAGCCAAACCAAAGTTATATGAACTTTTGGATTCATTAAAAAAAACTGCGGGTAAGTTGGATGCCAAAAAGGCCCAGTCTTTAAAGATCTATGCCATCGGTGCTCTTGTGACCATGGGTGATAAAGAAGTATTTCAAGAACTGAATGAATTTGCCCGTGATGATGATAGTATGGTGAGACTTCGTGCAATTGAATTTATGGGAAGTTTAAAAGATCCAAAAGCATTGGAGTTATTGGAATACAAACGTGATCGTGACCCAAGTCCAAAAGTACAAAAAGCTGCTAAAAAAGCCATCGACCAAATCAATGGAAAAGAGACAGCTCCCGAAGAAGAAAAATCGACGGAAGAAAAACCAGAAGAAGAGCCGAAATGAAAGGGAAAGTTTTTTTTTCTTTTTATATCCTTCTCTCGATTCTTTTTGGGATCTCTCTTTATTCAGAAGAGGATGGAAGATATACTGGTCCAATCCCTCGTTCCGAAAAACGAATCTTAGATGGGAAATCAGAATTTCAAAAAACGGGGGCTTTCCCTTTAGAGTGGAAGTTGTTTTATAAAGGAAAACAAGGGGATTTCGTTGTTTTTTATGATCTAAATGGGGATGAAATCCATTACCGGTATAGAAGGAATAAGTTCGATTTGGACGCCGAATTTTTTGTAAAGGATTTGTTTCCTGGAAATCCCTATCGAGTGAAGGGAGAGTGGATTGGTTATTATTTTTATTCTGTCGATGAAAGAGGGAAACGTTCTTCGTTACCAACACCCAAAAAAGTACCTGCTGAACCTAAGGAATTTGTAGATAGACAATCCATTCCTATTTTTAAGTTAACCGAATACATTGAAGTTCGCACAGACGATTTACTCTATTAAAGATCAATTTTTTGTAATAACTGAAAGTTAATAAACAAAATGGGGTTTGGATCATTTTCCTTTTCCGAATAACTTATGTTTAATGAAATGAAGGGGCTTACCCATTTGAGTTTGAAGATTTCTTGCCTATCCGTTAAGTTAATATTAAAATCTGTGGCATAAGTCCAGTTTTCAAACCAAGCCCTCGTTTTGGGATGGCCTTCTCGAAAGATGGCGCTGAATTCTAGTAAGTTTCCGTTATCGATGGGTAGGGCTAGTTTTCCTTCCCATTGGCCTCCATTTTCTCGAGATTCAAATCCAAAAGATACTACCGTTTTTTCTTTTCGCCATTCGTAAAATGCAGCTCGTCCTATTTCATTCCATTGATAATTTCCCGATTCGTTGTATTCTCTATACCGATAGAGTAAGTTTCCCCATTCCGAAAAAAAGAAGGGTAAAAATCCAGACCGTCCGTTTTCATAACGGTGACCTTCAATGGAACTTAAAAATTCAAAACCAAGTATGTGTTTGAAACTCCCACGTGTGTATCCTAAAACTTGTGGGATTTCCGGCCGCACTTCCGATGGAGAAACCATTCCATATAACAAAGGTGAATCTCTATATACAGTGGCATCTAAAAACAATTTAGATGCAGGGGATTCTGATTTTAAATAGAAAAAACCCACGGATTCTTTTTTATCAAAGATGGACTCCGCCTGAATTCTATGGTTTCCTAAGTCTTGAGAATTCCAAGAATCATTTATGTATAAACTAGATTTATTTTCTCCTGCCGACCAAACGGCCGAATAGGATTTGTTTGGTGATACAAAGTAGATTCCAGGATAGGCAGAGAATGCGGCTGATTGATACATTCCGAATTCATATTCTTTTCCCTCTCTGAGATATCTGTATCCTAAAAAGTTAGAAAATAAAATAGGTTGGGGGAGGGGAGATCCTGTTCTTTCCAATTGAGAATAGAAGTTTGGATCTTTCGCAAAGTAAAAATGAGGGATGGGTTTATAACGATTCCCAGAAGTGAATCGAAATTGTTGGAAAGTAAGATTAGTTCCATAAGAAAAGGTCTCATCACGTTTTTCTAAAATCCAAATTTGTCCTTTTCCTTTCCCACCAAGAAAAACGGAGGAATGATTTTTTTCCTCTCTTGGCAAATACCGAACATCCAAGTTTTGGTAACCCATCCCAAAAAATAACTCATAAGGTGGATCTGTTGTGTATGGAAAGGTTTGGTTTCTTTTTATATTTTTTGTTTTGGTATCCCTAGGGAAATTTCGATCAGTACCTGAATGGGGTTGGTGATTTACATTTTTAGTTTCGACTAATCTTTGTTTGGATCTTTCTCCTTCATTCAATGGCTGTTGGATGTAGACTGTAATTTGTTTTAGTTTCCAAACTTTTGCTACGAGGTTTGCCTCTTTTCCTTTTAAGGACCGTTTCCACTGAATGAAATTTTCTGGAGGTTGTTTGGCTTTTTCCTTCCAGGCTGCGGCCAAATGGGGAGGAAATCCGGCTTCTAAAAGTTCGGAGATGGAAACCTGATCCGGCTTTTTCTCTACGGCTTGCAAAGTCTGTACGAGAGAAATCCACAAAATAACCCCGATTTTCTGCCAATCCACCAGGATTGAGGTCTGAAATTTCGTTTTTTAGGCCTCATTCCGGTTGCTTTTTTTTAAAAGGGACATATTTTATATCTCCCAAATCAAAAAATTCTTATCTAGGACGGGTTTTGTCCCAGGTGGATGCTAAATTTATATATAGAAACCGATAAAAACGTGAAAAAAATATTGACTTAACTTCTCAAATGTTAAGTAGTGTAAACAAGCGTTTAGTATATTATTGGTATTATTTTTTAGTTTTATGTCGTCTAACATGATGACGGGGAGGAAAAACCTATGATCGTTCGATCCATCCAACAACCCGCTTACAACCGCCACAAGGACCAAGGCCTTACAGGGCAAGGTCCTAAAAAGGGATTTTCCCAAAATCAAACTGGGAAGACCTTTGAGGATTATCTAATGGAAGCCTTCCAAGGGGAAGTGGTTCAAAATGGAGAGTGGGTATCACCCAGTCTTTCTGATCTTGGCCAAAAAAACCTAAAGAGGATGTAGTTCCAAAATACCGGCTTCTGGTTCTAGAACTGGAAGCCAGGGGCCGACAATCAAAGTATGGAGAAAGTATCCATACTTTGGGCTCTCGTTCGGCGTGACTACGCACTGCAGTATGCAGGATCCTTTTTAGGCATCTCCTGGATGTTTCTGCAGAACTTAGTCCTCATCAGTTTGTACGCACTGGTATTCCTAGTGCTTAATTTAAAAAATCCATCTACCCAAGAAGACTTCACGGCTTATTTATTAACCGGACTTTTGTATTGGATTCCCATCCAAGAGCTCTTAGTCCGTGGTACGGGGATTCTTACCGACAATCGAAGTTTACTCAAAAGATCTAGCCTTGGTATTGATTTGTTTTTATGGATTCCCTATGTCCAATTTCTCATCCATAGCCTAGTTACATCCATTCCCGTTTTTATTTATTTGGCTTATTCAGGTAAGTTGAACCTTTCTGGAATCCTTCTTGGTTATTTGATTTTGGTGTTCTCTGGGCTTTATTTGATGTTACTTTTGCATTATCTTTCACGGTTGAATATTTTATTAAAAGATATTTCACCTTTGATTCGTTTGGTGAGTCAACTTATCTTCTGGGGAATTCCTGTTTTGTATTATCCAACTGGATATTTAAAAGAGTGGAATCGTTTAAATCCGTTTACCATTCCTTTAGATGTTTTTCGCAGTTTCGTGATTCCGGGTTACACTCCTCAATTTGATTGGATTCAAATTTTACCGTTTCTGTTTTTTTTCTTTCTTGTGTATCTACTTGCGAAACGTAAATTCCAATCGGTGATTTTGGATCATCTTTAATTTAAATGGCCTCTGTTGTTTTAGAAAATCTTTCTAAGGACTACCATGGATTTTCAAAACCTTGGAAACGAATCCTTGCGGGACTTAGTTTTGGTTACTTTGGAATTGACTCTAAATTTACCGCCTTACAATCAATCGATTTAAAAGTTGGGCCTGGTGAAATTTTAGGGATCATCGGTAGAAATGGTGCAGGGAAATCTACACTTCTAAAATTGATCACAGGTGTTATCAGTAAAGATAAAGGGAATCTTGTCGTAAATGGCTCGGTTCGTGCTCTTCTTGAGTTAAGTGTAGGTTTTAATCCAGAACTTTCTGGAGAAGAAAATGTCTATTTTAATGGTCTGGTTTGGGGTTACAAACCATCTGAGATCAAGGAACTTACAGATTCTATTTTTGAATTCGCTGAGTTAAATGAGTTTCGAAATTCTCCTTTAAAGAACTATAGCTCGGGAATGGCAATGCGACTTGGGTTCAGTCTTGCCACTGCCAAACGCCCTGATATCTTAATTGTGGATGAAGCCTTAGCTGTAGGAGACGCTAGTTTCCAACAAAAATGTCTCAAACGGATCGATGAATTTTCGAAGTCTGGATCTTGTATTTTGGTTGTGAGTCATGATCTTGGACTTATCTCCTACTTTTGTACGAGAGCTGTTCTTTTAAATAAAGGTAGTTTGTTACTTGATGGAAGTCCGAAGGCAGTGATCGAAGAGTATATGCACGTGTTAGCTGGCGCGACGGAACCTTCCTCGGTTCAAGCATCCGAATCCATTCGGGACATTCATATTGCCCTTAACGACCCTAAGGGGCAAGAAACACGCCATCACTTCCTTGGAGAAAAAGCTACCCTCCGGATCGAATTTCAAACTACTAAGCCAATCATTGATGGAACCATCGGTTTCCATATTGATAACGAAAAGGGAATCCGAATTTTTGGAACCAACTCACACCATTTGGGATATCAAAATTTAAACTTCCCAATGGGTGAGAGATCCATTGTCGAATTCCAATTTCCCATTCAGTTTAGCGAAGGAAAATACAGTTTAGGGGTTTCCATCCACAAAGGTGAGTCTCATATCGAGGGGAGTTATTTTTGGGGTGAATCCGTTTTTGATTTTGAAGTGGAACGAGGAAAAATCGGAAAATTTGTCGGTATTTGTCATCTTCCAACAGAATTTGCCGTTCAAACCCGTCCCAAATCAAATTAGAAAAACAGTTTCCTTCAAAGGAAAAAACTAAATTCTGGAAATCCTATGAAAGTTTGTGTGGTCGGAACCGGATATGTGGGCCTCGTTGCAGGAACCTGTTTTGCTGAATATGGCAATGAAGTCATTTGTATTGATAAAGATGAAAAGAAAATTAACGACCTGAAAAAAGGTATCATTCCCATTTATGAGCCTGGACTCACGGAACTTGTGGAAAGAAACCACAAAGAAGGAAGATTACAATTTTCCACTTCACTGAAAGATGGTGTCGAAGCTTCAGAGTTTGTGTTTATCGCGGTAGGTACACCTACATCGGATAACGGCTCCGCAGACCTACGATTTGTTTTTGCTGTGGCAGAAGAAGTCGGTAAAACAATGAATGGATACAAAATCATTGTAGATAAATCAACAGTTCCTGTGGGAACCGCTGACCAAGTAAAAGCCATTGTTGCAAAAAACACAAAACACCCGTTTGACGTTGTTTCCAATCCAGAGTTCTTAAAAGAAGGTGCTGCGATTGATGACTTCATGCGTCCAGAACGCGTTGTTATCGGAGCTGAGTCCGACGTCGCTGCTAAAAAAATGAGCGAACTTTATTCTCCTTTTGTATTAAACGGAAATCCAATCATCACAATGAGCATTCGTTCCGCGGAGCTCACAAAATATGCATGTAACGCATTTCTTGCGACAAAAATTTCCTTTGTCAATGAAATCGCAAATCTTTGCGATGCACTTGGTGCTAACTATGATGATGTTAGAAAAGGAATGGGAACTGACTCGAGAATTGGGCGCCAGTTTTTATATGCAGGGATTGGTTATGGTGGATCTTGTTTTCCAAAAGATGTAAGAGCCCTTCTTCGCACAGCAGAGGAAGTGAATGCACCGATGCATATCATTCAGTCTGTAGAAGATGTAAACGAAAAACAAAAAACTCGTTTAACTGACAAAATTTTTGAACATTTCAAATCAACAGATATGAAAGGTAAAACTTTTGGTATTTGGGGTTTATCTTTTAAGCCAGGAACAGATGATATGCGAGAAGCTCCATCGATCCCTCTTATTTATGAACTACATAAAAATGGAGCTAAGATCCAAGTGTTTGATCCGGCTTCAATGGAAACATCGAAGTATTATTTTGATGGAAAGGTCGAATACAAAAAGGATGCATACTCTGCTCTCCAAGACGCAGATGCTATGTTGTTATTAACGGAATGGAGAGAGTTTAGAGAACCTGATTTTAATAAGATTAAGAGTCTATTAAAAAGTCCGTTAGTTTTCGACGGAAGAAACCAATACAAACCAACTCTTATGAATGAGTTAGGATTTACTTATTATTCTATCGGAAATCGATAAATTCTTTAGTCCAACCTGAGAAAAACTTTGGTTGGACTAAAATCCTCTCTCAATTTCTGACAAAGCTTCGTTACACATCGATTTATCTGTATCGGTTGTTAGTTGTGGCTTGATCTCTGTCAGGATTGATTTCGCAAGTTTTGATTCACCCGCATCTTTTAAAGTCAACCCATAATACAGTTTAGCAGTAATTTTGCGATTGGATGTTGGATATAGTTCTAAATATTCTTTCCAGGATTTTACGGCAGATTCCTTCGGACCATGAATGGATTTGACCAGGTTTAGATTAAAATGTGCACTTTCTTTTAATAGAGGCAAAGTTTTGGATTTTTGGATGGTTTCTGTGAACTGGGATTCTGCTTTCTCAAAGTCTTTGTTTTGGAAATACAACAAACCCAATCGAAAGTGGATGTCTGGACTGTTTACGTTCCGTCTCAGTTCCGTTTTGAGATAGGACTCAATATTTGGTTCTTGAAGGATTCTTTTTGAGATGTTCAGTATATCTTCTTTTGTTGCTAACCCGGAAATTTTAGTCACATAATTTCCATCCCCATCTAAAAATAGAATCGTAGGGTAACCTTCGATATTGTATTTCTTTCGAAGATTGGGAAATTCCTCTCCGTCTAACCGAACTCTTACGAAGCTATCTAATACACGACTGACTTCCGGATCTGGGAAAATTTCTTTTTCTAAAACCAAACAGTAGGTGCACCAATCCGCAAATACATCCACAATGATAAATTTTTTATCTTGTTTTGCTGTTTCAAATCCCTTTTGGATGGAACTCCCCCAAGGGGATTCAGAAAACAAAGCGCTCGCGAAAAGAAAGAATAAAACAGGCAGAATCTTACGAACCATTCACTAAATCCTATTGTTTTTCCTTTCTTTTGAATAGTCAATTTTCGCTTTTTCGAAATGGAATGGGCAGTTTCCATGGTCGCTAGAAGGTCAAAATATGGAATTTTTACTGAAACTGGAAGAACTGCTACGCAAACGTAAGGAAGAATTGCCAGAAAAATCTTATACTGCAGAACTTTTCCGCGATGGTGTTGACCGCATTCTCAAAAAAATTGGTGAGGAAGCTGGAGAGGTCATCATAGCGGCAAAAAATCCCAATGAAAAAGAACTCATTCATGAAATTGCGGACTTGGTATTTCATTTAGAAGTATTGATGGTGGAAAAAGGAATTAGCCTCTCTACCATCGCAAAAGAACTGGAAAAACGCCACAGTTAACCTGATTGTTTCCCATTGGAAACTAAATGAAGATATTCCTGTACTTACTGTACCCTCTCAGTTGGCTTTACCAATTTCTTTTTTGGTGGATACAAAGAGGGATTACTTCTTTCCAACTGCCTAATGTTTTAGTCATCAGTGTCGGTAATCTCACAGTAGGAGGGACTGGCAAAACTCCTTTTGTTCAATATTTAGTTCGCTTTTTTAATACAGTATACCCTGGTTATGCGGTCACAATTTTATCTAGAGGGTATAAAGCAGAAAAAAGCGAAGTAGGAGCAATCTTACCTAATGGACTTTCTCCGCAGTTATTTGGGGATGAACCAAGCCAACATAAAGAAATGTTTCCCGATGTACAAGTAATCATCGGAAGAGATAGAAAAAAATCTTTCCTACTTTATAATCAAATTCAATCTCCAAAACATATTGTTATCTTGGATGACGGATTCCAACACAAAGCTCTCTATCGGGATTTTGATTTTGTCCTCTTGGATGCGAATTCTCCTTTTGGGAATGGGTTCACAATTCCTTTGGGATTTTTACGTGAACCTATTCGTCATAGTAAAAGAGCAGATGCGATTGTATTTACTAAGTTAACTTTTCAGAACAGAATTCATTTAGATCAGTATAAAAAAAGTTTAAGAAAGATAGAAAAGACCATACCAATTTTTTGTTCGAAATTTGAATCCTCCGTATGGAAAGTTCAGATCGATCAAAACTTAAATTACGAACCGTTTAAACTTATGCCGGGTTTAAAATACTTTTTGGTGACTGGGGTTGGAAACCCAGAGAATGTATACGAAACTGCAAAATCTAATTTGTTATCGGAATCCATTCGAACTAAATACTTTTCAGATCATTTTGAATTTTCTGCTACTGCATTGATCTCTTTGTTGAAAGAAATACAAATCGGTGAATTTTTAATAACTACAGAAAAAGACTGGATTAAAATAAGAACGGATATCGGTTTTTTAGCAGGATTGAAAAGAAAAAACATTACTGTATTAGTTCTAATGATTCAGGTTTCTGTAGAAGAGGATAAAAAACTTGAATCTATGTTAGTTGATCTCGTTTCCACATACGAAGCAAAAATCGATCAGGCCTCAAAGATTTAGAAATTTTTTCGGGCAAAAGATTTGGTTCTCCCAAAATTGATGAAACCAAGATCTCCGCAGAATATAAAGAATGGGTGAGCCCTCTTGATCCAAGTCCGTTCAGAATTCCTACGGATTCGTAGTATGGGATTTTCATTTCTTTTTCTCCGCTTCTTAGTGCGTTTTGATATTTAATTGATAAATCGATTTTCGAGATATTTGGTAATTTCCCGACAATGGGGCTACGATCTTGAGATTGTGTTCTGTAGCTCACTCTAGTGGAAAACAAACGAGGGTTTTGTGGTTCCCATTTAGAAGTAAGTTCTGGTAATTTTTGTAGTAAGGTTTTCCACATTAACTCAGATTCTTCTGGCCTCGACTCTTGTTCTAATTTGAATTCATCAAATGTGGCCCCTAATACTTGATACCCTGCGATCGGTGGTGTGATGTAGTCACCAAACAAAATACCATATTTATTTGTCGGTTTTTGCTCAGGAATCTGTAAAATTTGTCCGCGCACTTTTTTTAAAGGTACCCAATTTAGGTGAACATCTTCTGTAAATTGATAACCTTGACTCAGAAATAAATAGTCACAATGAATTTCTTCGTTAGAGGTTTTACAGAGAATCTGTAGTTTCGAGTTTTGCTTTGATTCTTCCCAAGTTAGTAACTTACAGGAATATTCGATTCGTGGGTTTGCTAATATAAGGATTTGTTTTGTAAGATCTACTGGGGAAACGGATTTCCCTTCGGGAAAAAATAGAGCGGGGGAATTTGAAAATGGTTCAACACTCTCTTTTGCGATATGGTTCGGGATTTGATGAGAAATAATTGAGTGAGAATAACGATCATACGTTTCTTTTGTATCCATAAGATAATAAATTCCATCTACATGAGGGACAAGATCTTTTAGATGAAATTTTTCCCAAATGGATAGAAAGTACTGAAAAGCTGCCAGTGAAAATTCAGATTCGGCTGTTTTGTGTTTGGTGAGAAATGGATATACAACTCCAATTGGATTCCCGCTAGCATGTTTTGCTGGGCCTGAGTCAGAATCAATTAAAATAGTTTTGATATTCCTCTCTTTTAGCGACAAACAAATGCTAGCACCAGCAATTCCTGCTCCAACAACAACTGCTGTTTTTTCTTTTACGTTCATCGGGTATTATTATAATAAACCGGAAATCATTTCCCGTTTCCTTCCAAATCCTTTTTTCTTTTTGACAACAAACCCTAGTTCGGTGAGGTTTCTTCGTAAAAATCCTGCTGAGGAAAATGTCGCAAAGCTGGTTCCGGGCATAGATTTTTCACGCATTATTTTTAAAGTATCAAGTGACCACATATCCGGATTTTTTCCTGGTGAAAATCCATCTAAATACCAAGCTTGAATCGGAGGGAAATGAGGAAGGCAAACGCTAATGTCCCCCAAAAAAACTTTTAATGTGAACCGACTCCCATTGTCATTGTGGTCCCAAGAATAAGTCCAAAGATTCTCAATCTGGGTTTTTCTCCAAACGCTGATTGCATTTTCATAAGAACGAATTAAATCTTCGGACCAAAGGTTTTTGTTTGGATAACTTTTGTTCAGAGTTAAGAGTATATCTTCTGTTAGTGGGTACCCTTCCAAACTGACAAATTCAACAGAGGTTGGGTTTTTGAATGATTTCCAGGTATCCAAAGTAACAAACAGATTGAGTCCTGATCCAAATCCCAATTCACCAATATATAAAGTGGTTAAATTTTTCTGATCCAGCTTAGATTCAATTTCGTTCCCAGCCACAAATACATAATGGGATTCTTCAAAGCCACCTTGTTTAGAAAAATAAATATCATCAAACAATTTGGACACCGGGACTCCGTCCTTGAATTCAATGTCAACATTGGGTGGGTTCTTGGGAGTAGGGGGCATATAAGAAAGGGTATCCCCTATTTTTTGCGACTGGCTTACCTTGGAAACAGAATCTCGAAATTCAATCACTGAAAAAGGAAAGTCACTTACCAAATTAACTGAAGCCGAATCGATACTCGCTTTCCGAAGTCACTCGCATCCGAAAGAAACTCCCTCTCCATCGAAAGTCACTCACAAAGGTAACTCACTTTCCCAATCTAACCTATCCAATCCCCCTCAAATCCCAATCTAATCTCCCTCAAAGATAGCCAACCCTTCCTACCAAACCTGAACTTGGAAAAACCAAGGTCAAACAGGTGTTTTCGAATCAACGTTTCCCCATCTCTCTGTTAAATTTCCTTCTGCAATCGCAATCCATTCGATTGGCGCACTCCAACAGATTACAATTCACTTGAAATTATTATGTCTCATAAAAAAGACTTTCCAAATCGAGGGTACTTTGCATATTTTTCCCAGGTTCGGGGGCGATTCTATGGATTTTGTAAAAATCCGAGGTAAAGACTTACAAGACTGCATCATGCAGATGAAGATGAAATACGGTCCAGAGGCACATCTCTATGACCAACGAGTCATCACGGAAGGTGGACTCTTTGGAACTGGTCTTATGGCCCAACGTATGTATGAAATCGATGTAGGTGTTCCTGAAAAACAAAACTCCAAAGAGAGAATTGAACGTAAGTTAAAGGATCTCAAAGAACTCATCAAACAAAAACAAAGGACCGATTCCCTTCCGGAATCTGGCCTCGTTGCGATTGGATCAAACCATACTTCTGCCATTGGAGCCGGAACCTCTCCTATTCGGAAAAAGAATATCGATGCGGTTCGGCCTTTTTCTGAACGTCGTCGGAGACAGAACCCCCCTGTTTACGAAGTGGAAGGCCATGAAGAAAGAACCGTTGGCCTTTCCCTTTCAGAAGCCAAAGACTCTATTCTCGAAGTTGTGACCCCAACCAAACCACAATCTCCAGAAAGACACCCTCATATCCAAAAACTCGTGGATCGATTGTTAAACGAAGGTATGTCTTTTAATTTCTTGGAAGAAATGGCTGTAGCACTTGAACGCAGATTGTCTGCAGTGGATCTCACTCGTTATGCCAATGTTACTGACAAAGCAGTCACTTATTTAGAAGAGAGAATTCAAATTGATTCGGACCTTTTCAGTGGAACTCCAAGGGGAAAACGGAAAATCATTTTCTTTGTGGGACCTACCGGGGCTGGAAAAACCACATCCATCGCAAAACTTGCTGCAAAGTACAGTTTGCACATGGGTAAAAAAGTTTCCCTTTATACAACGGACAACTACCGCATTGCCGCCATCGACCAACTCAAGTTTTATGCAGATGCAATGGGATTGCCATTTTATGCAGCCAAGGATTTGCGTAAATGGAAGGAAACCATTCTTCGTGATGGGTCCGAGCTTATCCTCGTGGATACCGCTGGTTACTCCCATAGAAAGTCAGAAAACCTGGAAAAACTTCAGGAATTCTACCAAGTTTTTGGGGAAAAGGATTATATTGAAACTGTCTTAGTGCTTTCCTCCACTGTATCCAAAGACAATGCCTTGGCAGTTGCAAACGCATACGAATCGGTCGGATACAAAAGAATTTTATTAACTAAGCTAGATGAAGCAGAATTTTTAGGTTCTGTAGTGGAATTGGCCGATACTATTCACAGGGAATTCGCATTCTTAAGTGTCGGGCAGGATGTTCCTTTTGATATCCTAAATGCCTCGAAAAAACTTCTTGCAGAATGTGTGATTTTTCCTGAAAAATTGAAAGGGATAGCGGGCGAGGTCTTCGAAAAGACCGTGTAACCAAGTTCGTTATCCTTTAGGCCGTAGGGGTAACGATGGACCAAGCTGCAAATCTTAGAAAGCTCACTGAAACTGGTACTGGTTTAAAACTTGTTCAACCCCAGGATGCAGTCAAAAAAACCAAAATCATCGCGGTTGCTTCTGGCAAGGGTGGTGTTGGAAAAAGTACTGTATCCGTAAACCTTGCTATCTCCATTGCAAAAACAGGACTCAAGGTTTTAATTTTCGATGGTGACTTGGGTCTTGCCAACGTTAACGTTCTTCTTGGTATCATTCCGAAATACAATTTATATCATGTGGTGAAAGGCCATAAATCCCTCAAAGACATCGTAATCTCCACTCCAGAAGGTGTGGACATCATTGCTGGTGCTTCCGGTTATTCACAACTCGCAAACCTCAACGAAACACAAAGAAATAATTTAATCAAAGGATTCGCGGAACTTGATCGTTATGATGTGATGATCATAGACACAGGTGCGGGAATTTCGGCCAATGTCATTGGCCTTGTGATGCCTGCGGATGAAGTGATCGTAGTCACCACACCAGAACCTACTTCCATTACAGACTCTTACGGACTGATTAAATCCATCGTGTCCCAATCCAAAGACAAAAATCTCAAAATCATTGTCAACCGTGTGCGTTCTGCCATTGAAGGGAAAAAAGTTGCTGACCGTGTCATCGATATCTCCGGCCAATTTTTAGAAGTCCAAGTAGAAAACTTAGGATTTATTTTCCAAGATGAAGAGGTTGAGAAGTCCATCAGGGAACAAAAGCCGTTCATCATTGGCGCCCCCCGCTCAAAAGCTGCCGCTTGCCTCACAAGAGTCACCCACACCCTCTTACAAACAGAAGGTGGTTATGATGATGAGGAAGGTCTTACCGGTTTCTTTAAAAAATTCTTTAGCTTCGTTGACTTCAAAGAGAAGGAAATGGAAGAAAAGATGGAGGAAGATAACTAAGTGCTAATCGGATTTGTACTGGGATTTGCCGTTCTTGGCGCCATTATCAGTTCCGTGTGTGGATTTCTTGTTGGAAATCGGCTTGGTTATATCTTTTTTGTCTCACTGATATCCACATTCGCTTTCGGCGGTTTGGGATTCGGTGTTTTCACTGTTTTACAAAAGAAAGTCCCTGAATTTTTAGAATTTCTAAGCGTATTTTCCATTGGTGGATTCGGCGGAGAAAGCCATTCCGATGACTTTGACCACGAACACGGTGGAATGGAGCCTTCTCGTTCTGAGTCCATGGGTTCTGATGATTTTGGGGTTCAACAGGTGGGCGATACCGCTATGGATGCCAAACTTGCTATGGCCAAGTCAGGAAAATTCGGAGATCACATCATCGTGGATAAAATTGCGATCAAAAACGAGCCAAAACTCATGGCAGAAGCCATTCGTACCATGATGGCCAAGGATGATCCCCAAGAGGGTTGAAAAATTACCGTTTTTAGAGGACATAAGAAAAAATCCTCTTGTAATTTCCCTTTCTATACGATTTTTTCTATAAAGTAAGAGATTCCGTACTTCGGTTCCCTATGTCAAGATTGCTAGACAAATACAATCAGTTTGATGAGACAGATCTTTGGAAAAAATACCGTGTCACAAAGGATGCGGAGATCCGAAGTTACCTTGTTGAAAAATATTCACCTCTCGTCAAACACGTGGCTGGGCGGATTGCGATCGGTATGCCTCAAAATGTTGAGTTTGAAGACCTCGTCAGTTATGGCGTCTTTGGTCTGTTAGATGCCATAGAAAAATTCGACCCTTCTCGTGAAATTAAATTCAAAACTTATGCGATGACTCGAATCCGTGGGTCCATCTTTGACGAACTTAGAAGTGTGGATTGGATTCCACGTTCCATTCGTCAAAAAGCAAAACAGCTAGAAAACATCATTGCCATGCTTGAGAATAAGGAAGGCAAAAAAGTAGATGATGAAGAGATCGCTAAAGAACTCGGCGTCTCGATGGAAGAATACAATTCACTCCTCGCAAAACTTTCTGGAACCTCTCTTGTCTCTTTAAATGATATTTGGTTTCTCGGTGATGAGAACGATGAAGTTTCCTTCATGGAAACTCTCGAATCTCCGATGAACATGAACCCAGACAATATCATCGAAAAAGAAGAAATCAAAAACGTAATCGTGGAAGCCATCCAGTCGTTACCAGAGAAAGAAAAGAAAGTGATCGTTCTCTATTATTATGAAGACCTCACTCTAAAAGAAATTGGTGAAGTTTTGGAAGTTACGGAATCAAGAATTTCGCAACTCCATACAAAGGCAGTCGCAAGACTCCGCAGCAAACTCTCTAAAGTAAAATCCGCGATCCAAAAAAGGTAAACAGATATGTCTCTCACTGAATTTCTTACAGAGGAACTGAAAGAGTTCGACCGTAAGGAAAAAGAACAAGTGGAAGTCATTGCCGATACCATCGAAGAGTGTCTGGCAATTGCATCACAACACTTAGGTCGCAAAGTCCATGAAATTGATTATACTATTCTAAAAAGAGGAAAGAAGTCTCTTTTCTTTTCGGAACCCTATCATATTCGAGCCTCTATCATTCCCGATGATATGCTTTTAGATGAACTTAGTCTTTTAGACGAACATCTAACGGGTGGTAGTGGGAAGTTGGTTTCTAAAGACTTAAAAGAACTAGTCACCCCTAAAAACAAGGATGGTCGGGTTACTGTAAAAATTTACAGAACAGGTGTATTCGTTACCGTTTACCCACCGAGTGGCGAAGGTCTTGTTATGACTATGGCGGATGTTTCCAAAAAACTATCCTTTCGTGGTGTGGCAGGTGTTGACCAAAACCTAGTTAATAAAATCCTTAAAGAGAAAAAAGGCGAACCTGTCCTTATTTCCAACCAAAAACCAAAGGCAGGGAATGATTCAAGTTGCAACGTCGAAATTGCACAAGAGAATATGAGAGCTTTTGTAACCGTGTTTCCAGCAAGACCTGGTGGACGTGATTTAGAAGTATCCGATATCGTAGCAGCACTCAAAGGAATGGGTGTGGCTCATGGTCTCAAAGAAGATGATATTCGTAAAAGTTTAGATGAAGATATTATCAACAAACCTTTCATTGGTGCGGAAGGTGATTTCCCTGTGAATGGGAAAAATGCAGAAATCAAATACTATGTTCGCACAGAAAAGAAAATCAACTTTAAAGAAGACCAATCCGGTCGCGTTGATTATAAAGACTTAGATATGATTGAAAACGTTGTCGTTGGACAACTGTTAGCCGAAAAACTCCCGGCAGAAAAGGGAAAGTTTGGACGTAACTTATTTGGGATGGTACTACCTGCTAAAGATGGTTTGGATACAGAACTCAAACAAGGAAAAGGAACCATTCTATCGGAAGACAAAATGCGTCTTACCGCCGAAGTCAACGGACAAGTATTATATGCTGCCGGTAGACTTTCTGTAGAAACCGTTTATCGCATTAATGGAGACGTGGGTGTTCGTACAGGTAATGTTACCTTCCTCGGTTCCATCATCATCACAGGAAACGTAGAAGATAACTATTCTGTAAAAGCTGCCGGTAACATTGAAATTTATGGAACGGTCCAGAAAGCCATCGTGGAAGCAGATGGTGATATCATCGTCCGCCAAGGAGTGACGGGAAGGGAAGAGGCACGTGTAGAATCCACGGGTGGAAACATTGTCGCCAAGTTCATCCAGAACGCCACTTGTATCACAGAAAAAGACATCATCGTCCAAGAAGGTATTTTACATTCTCATTTGATGGCTGGGGGAAAAATTTCCTGCAAAGGAAAACGAGGTCAGATTGTGGGCGGAACCATCCAAGCGGCCCAACTGATCTCTGCCAAAATCATCGGTTCTCAAGCCAATCCGCAAACCGATCTCATTGTAGGAAACAACCCGAAGATCCTAAAACAGATTCAGGAATACGAAGAGAAACGAAAAGAAAACCAGGACAAACTGGACCAACTCACAAAAACCATGCGCACCCTAAAAGCAAGGAAAGAGGCCGATCCAGCCAGCTTTACCTCGGAACAGGACGCCCATTTGCAAAAATTGGAAGCAGGGACCAAAAAACTCGACAAACGGATCGCTGAGGCCGGAAAGGACATCCAAACTCTAACCGAATACATGGATGAGCAGGCTGCCAATGGCCGTATTTCGGTCGAGAAGACCATTTTCCCGGGTGTTACCATCCGCATCCGCAATGCTGAGTTCAAACTCCGCCACGAGACCAAAGCCAAGACCTTTTTCGAAGAAGAGTCTCAGGTCCGTAGCGCACCATACGAAGATCCAGACGAAGCGAAAAATGACTGGAGAAAAAAGAGAGGGCGTGGTAAGTCTAAGAATTAAGAGGGTTCCCGATGATTCTAAACGAAAACTTCGCGAGTATCGCCCACCACTACGATTTTGCACGTAGGGCCCAGGCAGAGAATCCTTTTACCCACCAAAACCAGGTGGTGGAATTGCAAAAGGTTGTGATCCAAACCCAAAACCGAGCCCAAACGGTTCCTGAGACAAAGTCGGGTAACCAGAGTTCGGCGGCGAAACCGAAACAAGACAAAGAAAATTCGGTTTATGCTTATTCCAAAGAGGGGGTCATTTATGACAGACCCAATTTGGAAAGAGGATCTCGTTTTGATTTAAAAGCTTAAAGTTCTCACTCCGGAATGTTGTTGGAAATGTTCTGAAGGAGAGCGACATGGAACTCTTTTCTCTCGTTTTAATCAATATACTATTTTGTGGGATGATGTATGTATTCATCTCTGCCAAAGTTCAAAAGGCAGTCGGGGAATATTACGATAAAAAATTAAACCGAGCCATTGATATGGCCACAGCGGAAACCATCAGAGAACTTGATGCTACCGTTGCAGTCATAGAATCAAAAATGGTAGCACTTCGTACGATGATGGAAAAAGGGGAGGTGCTTGTAAAAGAATTCAAACATTACCAAAATTCTGGTCTTTCCATGAAATCAGAGTTAGTTCCTGATTTAACTGCTGAAGAAGAACCAACTCTTGATATCAAAGAACAAAGAACCGGAATTGGTAAAATTTACCAAGCAAATCAAATCCCCGTTCCGAGTGATGAAGTAGAAACCACAGAAGGTGCAGTCAACCAAGCCTTCGGGAAATTAGGTAAAGCGGTCAAAGGAATTTTTGGAATGGAACCATTAACCACACCATCTGCAGAATCATTTGATAATTTGGAAGTTCCTACTTTTCAACCTAAGATGAATTATACGGTAGGTGGGAATCCTTTTACCGAAGAAAAACCATCGGAATCCATTCGCAATGAACTTGTTGACGGATCAAAAAAACGAGAATTTTTAAACGAAGTATCCAAAGCCAATGACCCTGCTTTTGCGTCTTACCAAAAAATGAGTATGGAAAAAGTAGAACTTTCGATTGAGTCAGCATTAGAAGAATTACCTCCTTCTGCGACAAAGATTGATAAAGTGGTTCATCTCATCAAAAAAGGATACAAACATGATGAAATTTCAGAAGCCATGAATATTGGCATTCATGAAATTCATTTAATTGAAACGATTCGACTTGATCGATCTAGAAGAATCTAAAAATATGTTTCCATGTCTTCGTTTCCCATACTCAATGTAGGTTTTTCTAATGTAGTATTTGTTTCGAAAATTCTGACCATACTTCAAGCGGACTCTGCTGGTGCCAAACGGCTCCGCTCGGAAGCTAAATCGGAAAATAGACTCATTGATGCTACTGGTGGGCGAAAGACAAGATCCGTTCTCGTTTTAGATTCAGGCCATATCCTCCTCTCTGCCATCCGACCAGAAAGTTTATCCAAACGATTGGAAACTGGTGATAACCATATTGGCGAGGGAGAAGAGGAGTCTGAAGATTGAAAGTAAATCCTAATTTATATATTATTTCTTCTGTAGCAGGTGGTGGAAAGTCTACCATTATCTCTGAATTACTAACAGAGTTCCCAGATTTTTATTTTTCCATATCCTGTACCACTCGGGAACCAAGGCCAGGGGATGTGGAAGGTAAAACCTATTACTTTCTTTCCATCGAGGAGTTTCAAAAACGAATCACCAATGGCGAGTTTTATGAATGGGCAGAAGTGCATGGCAATTACTATGGAACTCCCAAAGCTCCCATTTTAGATGCCATTCGTGATCATCGGGTAGCGCTTCTCGATTTGGATGTCCAAGGGGCAAAATCTGTAAAGGCACTCCGACCAGAATCTGTGACTATCTTTATTGAACCACCGAGCAGAGAGATTTGGATCGAAAGACTGATCCGTCGCGGAACCGATTCCAAAACCAGTATCGAAAGAAGGATTGAAAATGGAATCAGAGAATTGGACGAAGCGCCAAGCTTTGATTATGTGGTTGTGAATGATCGACTCGAAGACGCCATTCGAGACGTTAAAACCATTCTTTTTCAAAAAGAATCTTAAACCAAAAAAACAAAACGAGGATTATGGTTCGTCGTTATCCTCATCGATACTTTTTCCATAATTAGGAACGTTCCTTGCTCCGGCATCCAACCATTTATTAGAGATCACAGATCTTCTTTCTGCGGGAAACAAAGTGAGTAGGTAAGTCGTGATGGTCTGTCTTCCATCCTCTTCAGCATCTCTATCCATTTGTTCAAATACTTCAATGATATCGTAGTCAGGCCAATTGATTAACATATCTCTTGCCGATTCGGGAGGCATATTGGCCACCTTGTTTGCGAGGACTTTTACTTTTTCAGCGCGGGCATTGTCTTTTTTCAACTTGTCCGCCATCTCTTTTTCTTTTCGTTGGATTCCTTCTTTTAATTCTTCCAAACGTTCTTTATCAGCATGGAGTGAAGAAGATTTTTCTTCTAACTCACGTTTCATTTGTTCTAGCTCTTCACGGTCAGCGATCAGTCTTTCTTTGGCTTTTTCCATCTCTAATTTTTCCAATTCGGTTGGTGAGAGAAGGTCTTGGTTTACAAGCCCTGCTTGTTTTTTTAGAAATGGTAAATAGTCTTCGGCGTTGATAACTTGGAAGTAATCAAAAACAAAAAACCCGATGGCGATTAAAAAGAAAATAAGAACGATTAAAAAGAAGGATCTTGTGCTATCAGTTACACTTGCCATTATGATTTCCCTTGTCCTAGGTAGAATTTTTCATAAAAATCACGAAGAGTTTTGAAGTCGGATGTAAGTTCATCACCCCCATCTTCACGGTTCAGAATTTTGAAAGTTCTTGGAATTTTTTTAGATTTTGAAGGCCCATAACTTTCTGTCGAATCGAATAATGATTGTTTGCTTAGTTGAAGGTTAAATTCTTCAACTTCTCTTCGTTCCATTCGGTTTCGTTTTTTCTTCCATTCAGCATATCGTTTGTCTTTTAAAACCTCGATTACCTTTTTATTCATTCGGGCAACCATTACATCTTTACGAACCAAATTGACTTCTTCGTTTTGTGTTGCGATCTTTTCATCCAATTCCTCGTTGCGTCGCATCAGGCCTTGGATGTATTGTTCGATGGAAAGGTAATCGGATAGGCTTGTTCCCACTTTAGAGGAAGCAAGGATGGCTTCGTAGGAAGATTCAATTTCTCTTTCATTGGAATCTTTTTCTCCAATGAGAGAATTCAGTTTGGAGACAACCTGGGAGAGCCGACGGATTTCTTCTTCTTCCCGCCAACCTCGTAATTTGAGAACTGTCTCTAAACTAAAACGAAATCGTTTCACACCTGTCTATTTCTTCGGTTCTGAATAATTTTTGTACTCTTTTTTACTCGTATTTTTAAAAAAATGAGTAAAACTTGCAATATTGTCTTATAAACACTTACATCTGATTGTTTCGGCGTTTGTCCTCTATAACCTAACGGTATCCCAGTTGTTGGCAACCCCTCCCTCCGAAATTGTACGCAAAAGCCAGGGAAACCCAGTCCACTTGGAAGGGTCATGGGAGTTCTATCCGCATACATTTTTATCCGAACAATTGGAGATTCCAAAGACCAAACTGGAAGTTTTGGTTCCCGGAATTTGGAATTCAGAATTTGGTACAGGGAATGGATTTGGAACCTACCGTTTGGTTTTGGAAAGACCTGAGGGAACGGATCCAGATGCAGTTTATGGAATCAAACTTGTGGATATGGCCACGGCCTCCCGTGTGTTTTGGAACGGAAAACTTCTCGGTTCTTCGGGAGTCGTTTCCAAAATTCCAGAAGAGTCCATACCTTCTTACCAATTTCAATTTTACCCACTTCCTTGGAAGGAGGGACCTAACGAACTATTGGTGGAAATCTCTAATTTTCAACATGACAAAGGGGGAATGTGGGAGCCGCCTTACGTAGGAGAATGGAACAAACTTTTAAAGGAAAATGAAAAAGACTTAGCTTCTTCTTTATTTTTGGCCGGGGCCGTTTTCATCATCGCATTATACCATTTTGGATTGTTCTATTTTAGACGTTCCGATAAGGGAAATTTACTTTTTGGTTTTGCAGCTCTTCTTCTGTCCCTTCGTACTTTGTTTACTGGCGAGAGGTTTGGGTTCAATGAAATCGCACCTTATATCAGCTGGAATCTTTGCCTTCGTCTTGAATTTTTAACCTTTTATTTATCTCCCTATCTTTTCTTTGCTTTTTTTCGTGAATTTTATCCTAACTTCTATCCTCGTTGGATGCATCGAATTCTACTAGTTCCCACTTTAGTTTTTGTCAGTTTTATTTTGGTTCTACCCACACCCGTTTACACAAAGTTAAATGGATACTTTCATATTGTTTTACTTTCTGGAATTCTTTTGATATTTCAAGGTGTGTTCCGCGCAGTTTTGGCTAGAAAAGAGAGTAGTTTATTATTTGCCATCGGGATCATATCCGTGGCGATCGCAGCCTTCATTGATTTACTCAACGCATATCAGATTGTTTATACGGTAGAAGCCATCCCAATTGGGATCTTTGTTTTTATTTTGGTACAATCTTTAACGCTCTCCAGAAGGTTTAGTCGGGCGTTTTCTGATGTGGAATCTCTTTCCAAACGACTCCTTGCCCTCGACAAATTAAAGGATGAGTTTTTAGCAAATACTTCACATGAATTAAAAACACCTCTGAATGGAATTATTGGTATCGCCGAATCTATGTTTGATGGTATTGGTGGAAAACTAAATCAAGAACAAAGGCAGAATTTAGGGATGATTGTCAGTTCTGGAAAACGTTTGTCTTCCCTTGTGGATGATATTTTGGACTTTTCCAAAATGAAAAATAGAGATTTGGATTTGGATCTCAAAGCTATAGACCTTCACCAGATCTGTGATTTGGTTCTTGTGATTTCTAGACCTCTATATTTTACAAAAAATCTAACCGTTCGTAACCATGTGCCCATGGATTTTCCTCCGATTCTCGGGGATGAAGCACGACTCCAACAAATCCTATTCAATTTAATTGGTAATGCCATTAAGTTTACAGAAAAAGGCCGGATTGATGTTTCAGCTGAAATTATGGAAAGGATGTTGGTCCTTTCGATTAAAGATACGGGAATTGGAATCCCAAAAGATAAATTTGCGGATATTTTTCGATCCTTTGAACAAGTGGATGCATCCACCACACGTAAGTTTGGTGGAACTGGACTTGGGCTTGCGATATCCAAACGTTTGGTAGAATTACACGGCGGAACCATTTGGGTGGAGTCTACTGAGGGAGAGGGTTCTACTTTCCGATTCACACTTCCTTTGGCAAGGGAAGGAGAGATTCCGATGGAAAAACCTCCCGTCAAAAAGACAGATCTCTGGTTTGGAGGTGAGTCCCCAGAATTTGAACCCATCGAAGAAATTACGGAAGAGTATGATGGGGAAAAAATCAAAGTCCTTGTTGTGGATGATGAGCCAATCAATCGCCAAGTTCTCAAAAACCATCTAACACTTATTGGGTGTGATGTTCATGAAGCGGCCAATGGTGGAGATGCCATCCGCATGGTAAGGGATGAAGGCCCGTTTGAGTTGATGTTACTGGATATTATGATGCCCGGGATGAGTGGTTATGATGTTTGTACGGTATTAAGAGAATCTTATTCCTTATACCAACTGCCTATTTTATTTTTAACTGCAAAGAACCAAATCACCGATATCATTGCTGCTTTGGAAGCCGGTGGAAATGATTATTTGGCTAAACCTTTCGACAAACGGGAGTTAATATCTCGTGCAAAAAATTTAATTACTTTAAAAAAAGCAGTAGAAGAACAAAACAAATTCATTGCCTTCCAAAATGAGTTGGGTCTTGCTAGAAAACTCCAAAGTTCCATCCTTCCCGAAGAAGCTCCGAACATTGCCGGTATTAAAACTGAATTTTATTATGAACCTATGGACAGCGTAGGAGGAGACTTCTTTGATTTTCATGCCATTTCCGAAACGGAACTTGGTGTGATGGTTGCTGACGTTTCGGGGCATGGAATTCCTGCGGCCCTCATCTCAGCTATGTTAAAAATTGCCTTTTCCACTCAGATACGTTTGTCTAGGGAACCGGCCCAACTTATGACTCAAATCAATTCCACTTTACTTGGAAAAATGAAGGGGGCCTTCCTCACTGCCTCTTATATTTATATCAATTTGGAAACAAAAGAAATGATCCATGCTCGTTGTGGTCATCCACCCCTCATCATCAACCGTGTGGGAGAATCCAAATCCAAACTCAGTTTGCCACAAGGAAAACTCATCGGTTGGATTCCTGAACTAGACATTCAGGAAGATGTGGTCCCTCTCCGTACTGGGGATCGAATTGTATTATATACCGATGGGATTACGGAAGCTACGAATAAAGAAAAAGAAATGATTGGTCAGGAAAATTGGGAAACCATCGTACATAGATACAGTGGGTATCCTATTTCTGAATCCAAACGTCTATTACTCGAAAGGATCAAAGAATTTACAGGGAATCGTTCCCCAGATGATGATGTGACTTTAGTGGTTTTAGAAATTGAGTGATTTTTTAGATCAGTAATTTGGTTTTAGAAAATTTAGACATCAGTACGAATTACAAATCAAACGATAAAGTCAAATTGGGATGTTCAGTTAGATTAAAAATCATCTTCGTTACGAACCGAAGATTGTAAAATTTTTGTGAGTCGGTTCGTGGCATCATTGTAATTAGATTTTTCCTCAATCCTTTGCCTAAGATAATCATCAATTTGAGATTTTTTATCTATGGCCATATCTACCTTCTCATCGGCACCACGAACATAAGCGTTGAGTAAGATGATGTCTTCTGAGTTTTTGTATTTAGAAATGAGTTCCCGAACGATGGATGACCGCATATAATGATCTTCATTCACAATCTTTTGCATCAACCTTGAAAGAGAAGCTGGAACATCAATTGCTGGATAATGACTTTGTTCTGCGAGTTTTCTTGTAAGAACAATGTGACCGTCAATAAATCCGCGCACCTTATCTGCAACAATATCATCCATATCATCTTCGGCGTCTGTTAATACGGTATAAAAACCTGTAATAGAACCACCGTTATGTGAAGTTCCGGCCCTCTCTACAAGTTTAGCCATTTTGGTAAATACACTGGATGCATATCCTTTGGTTACCACTGGCTCTCCAATAGAAAGTTCCCTCAGTGCCTCCGCATAACGAGTGAGGGAGTCCATATATAAATTAACGGACATTCCTTTTTCTCGAAAGTATTCGGCCGCAGAACAAGCTAAGTTGGCGCAACTTACTTGTTCCATTTTGGAAGAATCAGAAGTTGCTACAAAAACAACCGATTTTGCGAGAGCTTCTTTACCTAGTTCCACATGTAAGAATTCATTTACCTCGCGACCCCTTTCTCCGATCAGAGCCACAACGTTCACATCAGCGTTCGTATAACGGGCGATCATCCCAAGTAAACTCGACTTACCTACACCAGAACCAGAAAAAATTCCAATCCTTTGGCCACGGCCTACAGTTAACATTCCATCAATCGCACGAACACCTGTTTCTAAAATGTCAGTGATGGGAGGGCGGTCGAGTGGATTTAAAAAACGAGGTTCGGATGCTCTTTCTTCTTTGGTAATGAGGATCCCTTTGTTGTCGATGGGTTTGCCAAGACCGTTTAACACACGTCCTAATAACTCGGGACCTGCGTTTAAAGTGATTTGTCTCCCGGATGAAAAAACAAAAGCATGCGGAAATATTTCTTGGGTATCACCTAATGGCATTAAGGTGTAGAGATGGTCTTTGAAACCGACAAGGACACAGGCAAGATATCCTTTGTCCGAACCACGTTCGACTTCTAAAATTTCCCCCACCTTAGAATCAGGCGGCCCTTGGGAATAAATGACATTGCCCACCACGGATACAACGACCCCACTTTTACGAATGGGTTCAATTTTTTCGACGACATTCAGGTATTTGGAAATGGCATCGATATGTTCCGTAAATTTCTTTTCGATCATGGGGGCTTTTCACTCATCCAATCATGTGACATAATTAAATCAAGCGAATTGAGGGTTGGTCTGGGGTGAGTGTGGGATTGAGGGCGGTTATCTAGAGACTAGTATGACACCCCCTTGATGGCTGTTCGCAGGAAACACCCTGGTTTCTATGGCCCCTTCCTTTTACGGATCAGGGGCCATAAACGGGAACTGCCTCTAACGACAGAGTTTGATTTGATCGATATTGGAAATTTGACGTGGTGTGGGTAATTTTTTTCCTAAGATGACATTTCCACCTTCACCGACACTTGCGGATTCATAGGCCCACTTGCCGAAGTTTGTGGAGACGGTAAAACAATCAGGAAAGGATTTGGTTTCTTGGATTTCTGATCCAGCCCAAACCAAAACGCGGTCAGGAGTTCGGAGATAGAGTTTTTTTCCATCTTCCGCCCAGCGGATTCCATAAAGAGGAAGGGCCGTCCAAAAGTTGATGGGAAAACTTTGGATTTTTTTGTCGATGAGTTGGATGATGTTCAATTCAAATTCAGAAAATTCTCCCTCTGCAGTTGGACTCGCAGTGACCAGTGCCACCAAGTTGCCGTTAGGGGAGGGAGCCATCTGGAAGATGATTCGTTTTTCGGGGGTGGCCGGATAAGAAAAGGCACCACCTGTTTCTGGATATAAAGATAGTGTTTGGTTTAGTGTTCCATATTCATCATCTTTTCCATATAACACAAATAACGTGGCAGAATTTGTATGGTAAAACATTCCGTCGCCGAGAGACCAAGATGGAAGATCCCATTCTTTAACGGATTTACCACCGGTCGTTCCATTTTTTATTAATTTGATTTTACTTGTATAATTTCGTTTGTCCGTTGTTCCGTTTAAAGGATTCCACGAATCTTTTTCTTCATAAGCTACGGTAAGAACTAAATTGAAATTGGGGTCATTACTTGGAGAGACTTCTTCTGCCAATTGTGCATGGCGCCAGATCATTTGAGAGCATCCGATTAAGGTTAGGGCTAAAATTGGTAGGAGAAACTTCATGACAAAAAGGATAGGCGGAAGGATGTGCCTGTAAACAAAAAAGGGGACCAAAGTCCCCTCTTAGTTAGAAAAATGCAGATAAAGGTCTATTTTCCTTTTTTTGCTTTAGCTTTTTCTTTGTTTTTTTGGTCAATTTCTGCTCTGTGTGTGTCGCAAAGTCTGTAAAGGATTCCTGTTACAGGATTTTTACGAGTGACTTTAGTTCCACAAACGATGCAAAGACCTTGAGCTCTTCTTCTTTTATAGAGTTGTTGTACTCTTTCCGCTCCGGAAGCTTTGTATTTAGAGATTTGAATTCTGAATCCTTTGAAAAGGTAATTTCCAATGGATTTTTCAGGATCTTTTTTCAAATCCTCTGCAATTTTGTCGATTTGTCCTGGGCCTACTTTTTGTGGTTCCATAGCTTTCTTTTTCCTTTAAATTGAAATTTTTATCTTTTTGACGAGGGAAATTCCCTTGCTCTAACAAGGGTATCTCTCTTCTCTCTAAAAAATTCAAGATATTTTTTCATCGAATAACAATTTTTTGATGTTTTGCGATGATTTTTTTTCTAAAACGATTGATAGGTGATCATTATTGTTTTTTGAAATTGATTTGAATTGCTTTAGGAAAACTAGGACAAGATTCAACACAAAGTCCACATCCAGTACAAGAAGATGATGAAAAAACTGGCAAATTCCCTTTAAATTTCACTGTTTTTTCAATCGGACATGTAACAAAACAGACATTACAGGTCGATTCACCAGTTTTTTCGTTAATACAATGTTCAGCGATCGCCTTCGCCTTACCGAAATTTGGTTTTTCACCGGACACTTCGTACGGAAGTAGTGCTTCTTCAGGACAAACACTAATACACGGCCAATCAGTGCAGAGATGACATGCTTTTGCGTTAGGATCAAAATGGGGAAAATTCTTTCCAGATTCTGGAATTGTGACAGGAAATAAGACGGCGTATGGACAGGCAAAAATACATTCATTACATCCAGTACATAGAGAGAAAAAATCAGGAGAAGCACCGGGAGGAAGGGCAAGAGTCTGAAACATTCTTGTTTTGCGTTTCCGGACTGTTGTTGGTTTTGGTTTCGACTTTTCTTTGCTAGATGGTAATTTTTTTTTGCGGGCAGTTTTTGGTTTGGGAGTTTTTTCTTCTTCCCAAACCTCTCGTATGGCTTCGGTTAATTCGTCTGCTTTGTTAAATGTAAATTGGAAGACAGACTTAAAACCTTCACGAAAAAGATCCTTTCGTTTCATCTAATCGGAGACTCTTTCGATTTGAGCACCCAAAGAACGGAGACGAGTGTCAATCGATTCAAAACCTCTGTCAATTTGAACAATGTTATGAATTTCACTTTGGCCTTCGGCACAAAGGGCAGCAATGATCATGGCCATACCGGCTCGGATGTCGGGGCTTGCGACCCTTTGCCCGTACAAACGGTTGGCACCAATCACGATGGCTCTGTGGGGATCACAAAGGATGATTTGTGCACCCATAGCAATGATATTGTCTACGAAGAAGAGTCTAGATTCAAAAAGTTTTTCGTGGATGAGGACTGTCCCTTTACACTGGGTAGCTGTCACAAGCGCTACTGAGGTCATATCTGCTGGAAATCCAGGCCAAGGAGCGTCGTCAATTTTGGGAGTGGCACCATGGTAATCCGGAATGATTTCCATCTTTTGATCCGAAGGGACAAGGATTCCATTTTCCGTTGGTCTCACCTCGATACCCAAACGCGAATATACCATACGAATCATTCGTATGTCTTCTGGATTTACGTCAGTAATATGGATTTCTCCACCAGTAACGGCTGCTAGGCTAATGAAGGAACCAATTTCTAAATAGTCAGAACCAATTCTGTGTCTAAGTCCACCAATCGGTGAGGTAAGTTTGGTCACACCTGCAATCATTAGGTGATTTGTTCCGACACCTTCAATTTTGGCACCAGCCGCAATTAAAAAACGGCAAAGTCCTTGAACATGTGGTTCCGATGCTGCGTTACGAATCGTTGTTAGGCCTTCCGCATATACAGCAGCCATCACTGCATTTTCTGTTGCAGTTACAGAAGCTTCATCAAGTAAGATGTCTTTTCCCACCAAACGGTCAGCAGTGATCATATATCCGTCGGGAAAAACTTCGATTTTGGCACCAAGTGCCTCTAAGGCAAGTAAGTGGGTGTCCATACGGCGACGACCAATTTTGTCACCACCAGGTTTCGGAAGGAAGACCCTTCCTGTACGCGCAAGAATTGGACCGGCCAGTGTCACAGCTCCCCGGAGTTGAGAACAAAGTTCATAGGGGAGATCCGATTTCACTGGATTTTTTTTCTGAAAGAGGTAAGATCCTTTTGTATCGAGGGCTGTGATTTCCACTCCAATTTGGCGGAGGACTTCCATGAGTTTGAGAACATCGGCAATTTCCGGAAGGTTATCCAGAATGACGTCCCCTTCCCAAAGAAGGAGGGCTCCAAGAAGCGGGAGCGCTTCGTTTTTATTTCCTTGGGGAACTACTGTTCCGTGGAGAGGATTTTTGCCGATAATTTTGAAGTAGGAGGAACTCACCTTGCTTCCATTCGACACAATACGGATATGAGGAAAAGTAATTTATGAATTTTATAGCACAAGTCGTTTGGATTTTTCCAAAATTTGAGATGATCTACCTCTTTTACATCTTTCTTATGGGAGTTGCTGCCTTTATTTACGTGAAGGCGATGAATTATTTACAAAACAAACAAACAAGCGTAGTCAATCATTGGGTTGAGTTCCAAAGATATGCCGCCGCTAGGAAATGTAACCAACTCGAACTCAACATTCTGCATTCTTTTTATGACCATTTGAATGAAGACGAACGTGAAATTTATCTTCTGCCTGAAAACCGGAACAAACTTAAAAACGCTTTGTATCGGTATTTTTTAAAATCCAACACCAATACAACGGAAAAGGAAGTCGATCTTTTTGATAAACTTTTTCGATCAGGGGTGGAGTTCAAAAAAGAAATTCTTTCTCTCAATGATCTCTCTGTGGGGGAGGTTGCAGCCCTCGAAGCCGATGGGCGAGAGGAGTTAACCTATGTGATGCAAAAAACGGCAGATGAACTTCTTTTGTCAATCAAAGGTCTTTCGAAGGATTTATTGGTTCCAGGTAAGGAAGCAAAATTGTATGTGTTTCGACCAAGTAGCGGTGGTTATCTGCTGGAAGGAACGGTAATTAGAACTAATGAAAGTGGTGCCATTTTTCATTTTAATGGAAAAATTGAAAGGAAAGGGGAATCCCATTTAATGCTTATGGAAAAAGTATCTCTTACGGTTTCCCCTTGGCCACCACCAGATGAAAAAAAACAGGTATTAGAACTCGATAAAAACAAACTTCTTCTCACAGAAGAAAATATCGATAAACAATTGGAAGTTTTGAAACGTATTGCCAAAGATCAAAAAGAGAACAATCAGAAACGATTTGAAATGAAAGAAACTCCAACAGTGTTTATTACTATGTCAGAACGTTTGTCTGATCGTGGAGTATTGTTTACCTTCCCTTCTGGAATATCGCCTGAAATTTGGAAACTTCAAGATCTTTGGGAAGTGAGTTTTAGTTTAGAAAATGGACCAACGTTTAATATCCGTGCCAAAATGATGCCCACCAAACAAAAGTCAGATTTGTATTTGCTTCGTTATGTAGATGCGGACGAAACAGTGCGGAAAACTTTGTATGAAGAAATCCGCAAACGTGGTGGTGTCAGGGAAGTTCTGACTTAAAAAAAATTACAATCTTTCCGGGAAGGCACCTTTGGAAGGTGTCTTCGATCCTTTCTGTAATAAAATCAAATCCACTTTGGGAATTTCTTTTCCTGAAGTGAGTTTCTCGCCGAATGCTTCCCAAGATCCTTGGGTTAAAGAAAAAGATAACAAATACTGTAAGTTAGGAAGTTCAGGAAGTTTGATGAAAGGAGTTCCACCATGTAAGATGATGAACTTTTTTGTAGGATGTTTTTTGGCGAGGGCGGCAACGGATAGAACTTCTGGTTCCGAAGTGGAATCAAAAAGATAAGTTGTGACGGTTTTATCTTTGGATCGCGATGGGAAGTTTTTGAAAGGGACAGAATTTATTTTTTTTGTCCCAAGGGTTTCTTTTAAGCGATTGTTTTTCACAAAGGATAAAGTTCCTTCTGAAAGAATTCCGGAAGTTACGAATGATTTTGGATAGGCGCGGATGGAATCTTCGTTGATTTCTTTTACAAAGTTTTTGGATTCAGATAGTTTTGTATATCTTTGGTTTCTTTCCAAATTCCAATTGGCCAAATATTCTTTTTGTTTTGGGTTTTCATCGTAAACTTTAGGAAGAATGGAATTTTCATCATATAGACCTAGTTCCAATTTTTTGCGGATTTGTTTTTGTACAGCTTCTTTGAGTTTGTCATGTTCCTTTCCCTCTTTGTCTACATAACGAAACTCGCCATTTTTATAGGCATCACTGAGTTGTGCTTTGAACTTCCTTGCTGTTTCACCCCAACTAGTCAGAAGAACTATATTGGCACCGGCAAGGATTGTTAATACTCCTGGTCTGTCCTTTTCATAATTTTTAGAGATAGCATGCATCTCCATCGCATCTGTGATGATGATCCCATCAAAATTTAGATTCTTTCGTAAAACGTCCGTTAGTATTGTTTTAGAAAGTGTGGCTGGAAACTGAGGGTCAATTTTAGGATACATGATATGAGCAGACATCACTGCTTCTGCCCCACCAGTGATAGACCTTTTGAAAGGAACTAGTTCCAGTTGTTCTAACTCTTCCAAACTTTTATTTATGATTGGAAGCCCTAAGTGGCTATCGACGGTCGTGTCTCCATGCCCCGGAAAGTGTTTGATGACAGGAAGGCATCCCCCGGCCCGAGCACCTCTTTCATAGGCTACTGCTACATCGGAAACTCGTTTGGAATCAGAACCAAACGAACGTGTGTTGATCACTGGGTTTAAAGGATTGTTGTTGATGTCAAGAACGGGTGCAAAAAGAAAATTGAGTCCGAGGTTACGAAGTTCATAGGATGTGACGAATCCAACAGTTTCTCCCCATTCGGTATTTCCTGTCTGGCCCACGGCCATAGCTCCCGGGTAGTGTGTGATCCCGTCTTGGACTCGAAAGACTCGACCGCCTTCTTGGTCTGTGGAAATGAGAAAGGGGGAAAGTCCTTTGTCTTTGGCGGCAGATTGTAAATTGTTTGTGAGTGAGAGGATTTCTTCCTTTTTACCTAAGTTCTTACCGAAGAGAATGATCCCTCCTGGTTGGGTTGCAGCGATCTCTTCTAAAGCGACTGCATCCACTATCTTTTGGGGAATGGCAATGTGGATGGTCTGGCCCACAAGTTCTGCTTCTGTCATTGCGTTGGTGATGGCCCATGCTTTTTCTTCCAACCAAACCTTTCGTTCGTTGGCGGCAAGTTCCGTTAAATAGAATCCAAAACAATAGGAAGAGCCAAAAAATCCGAAAAGGAGGAAAAGGGAAAACGATGTGCGAAGAAGAACTTGGTTCATAAGGTATGATAGTACGATTTACAGACGGCTTTTCCGAGACAACTAAGAAAAATATCTGCTTTGTCTACGAAATCCATCGTCTGACTCTCTGTGGATGATTTTTATAAAAACCTAAAACCAAGTCCCGATTTTAAAAATCTCTTTGAAGGTAGTATGCCCACAAAAGTTCCCGATGATTGGTTCATTCTCATTACGGACATTGTTGGATCCACAAAGGCCATAGAAGAAGGTCGTTATAAAGATGTGAACACGGCTGGAGGACTTACCGCCATCGCAGTGGCCAATGTCTATGGACATATGGACTTTCCATTTGTATTTGGTGGTGATGGAGTTACTTTTTTACTACCTATCAATTTATTATTTCCGATTCGTTCTGCTATCGCGGATACCATTTCTCAAGTGCAGTCCGCTTTTGGATTGGAAATGAGGGCGGGGATCGTGCCGGTTCAGGAATTGTATCGAGCAGGTGCGGAATTATTTCTCAGTAAATTCCGAGCTTCTGATCACTATGTCCAGTGTTCGTTGTTTGGTGATGCATTACCTCTCGCAGAAAAGTGGATCAAAGAAGGAAAGGATGAGTCTTATTTAGTTCGCGAAAATGAAAAAATAATCCCTGCTGATTTTACGGGATTTACTTGTCGTTGGAAAGACATTCCAAGCGAACGAGGGGAGATTGTTTCTCTCATAGTCAAACCCATTCATAAAGATTTTGAAGTTTGTAAAAAAACAGTCACTCGTGTTCTGAATTTCATTCGTTCGGAATATGGGGAAGAAGGAGATTACCATCCTCTTCGAGTGAAACAAATAGAATTAGATTCGGGTCCATATTTACGAAATGAAGCTCTCGCTCGTGTGGGCAAAGCCAGTGGACTGAAGTTCTATTTAACTCTAACACAGATTTGGTTGGAAAGAACGGTTGTAGCACTCACCATGCGGTTCGGAATTCCTCTTCGTTCGGGGCATTATTCGTTGGACAAATTAAAGGACTATCAGGTTCTTTCTGCTGATTTTCGTAAGTATGATGGAACTTTAAAAATGGTCATTGATGGATCTCACGAACATAGGGAAGCCCTTGTTTCTTTTTTAAAACAATTGGAATCCGAAGGACTTCTCTGTTATGGGATATTTGTTTCGAACCGGTCGTTAATGACTTGTGTGCTGAAAGTAGCTTCCTCTGAGGAAGTTCACTTTGTGGATGGAGCTGATGGCGGTTTTACAATGGCCGCCAAAGCTCTGAAAGAAAAGTTAAAGGTGCTGCAGTGAGGGTTAGTTTATTGTTCTACGCAGATCAGTTTTTTCTGCAAATCACATCTTCTTTCCGCACTCGTAACGGATCCTGCCCCGTTACGAACCCAGATCTCTCCGTAGAAAAAAGTTGAAGCATTTGTAGTACAAGTTTCATAATTAAACCCATGGCAATTGTGTCGGTAAACAAGGGACGCATCGTTACAAGCCGCGGAGTTTGGGGTTGATGCTTGCGTTGCGGGAGTCAGGGTATTGGTCATTCCTGTCCAAAACTCATCGGCTGCAGTCGTCGAAAAATCACGAGACATTGTCGTTGGGCTAAACGATGCTGAACCGTTAGTAATAAAGAGCCTTGTGTGTTCATCACTACAAACACTATATCCTGAACCTGTACAACGAAAATAATGATAGTTAGATGAAAGTACCCAATTGACTCCACCAGGAACCCGGTGATTAGCAATGGAAGTGTCGCCAACACTATTACTGATAATCAAAGCTTTATAAGTTCCAGAAACACCAGCCGGTTTGTTGTTATTGCAGGTAAGGTCAGCTCCAAAAACACCGTCGGTTCCCATTTCGCCCTTATAAGTTCCCGCTGTAGTAAATATTTTCTTTCCTGTTGGCTCATCGTCTTCATTGGTAATCGAATGGTCAGCAGGATTTGTTGCGACTGAATAGTTGGTATCCGTGTTGGCAACCATTGCAAAACGAATGTCAAAGGATTGGTTCCCATCGGCATAGGAGTCATCTAGACCACTTACAGTGAATGATTGTTTGTTTGCCGAGTTGGCACAACCTGCATCTGAAGCATTCGCTGGCTCTACTTCACTGCCAATAGGAAATGTGATCGGAGATGTTGTGATGGTTCCGCACTCTCCATACGCTGCTTCTCCTGACGTATATGTTTTACAGCTAATATTTAATACAACTGGTTGGCTCGGGTTATTTCCTCCCAAACAAACATGAACCGTTGCAACATTGGCTGTACCTTCTCTGGGGGAACCAGTGTGGGTTACATAGAAAGCTTTTTCGTCATCTGTCGTTGCTGCATAAATATCACTAGGGTTGTAAACTAAACCACCCGTAGAAGTTGCCGTCGTGACCAACCAGTTTTGCGTAAGGTCAACCAAAGCATCATCCACATGGGTTAACGCAATTCTGTTTGTGGCACCGGTCTCCATAGCATTAAAATTACTGGAATCGATGGTTACATTGGTAGGAACTGTTCCTTCTGTTAGGTCGTCAGAAGTAAGGCCAACTGTAACGGGGGATGCAGGAGAGGTTTGTGTAATAAGCCAAATTTGTGTAGAGCCTCCTTCTTGTGCACTGAGTCGGCTACTATTTGTTCCGAAAGGAGAGCCCGAATAGTTACAAGGTTGGATGAGTCGTCCTCCATCATTGTCACAAGAACGAATGGAAAAATTCGGTTTGTAGACCGTTGTGCTATAAGTTGAGTCCGAAGAACTGACTGTAAAGGAAACAGTGTAGTCCTGGTTTCCCGAATTTGCTGAATCTGTATTACCGATTGCACGAAAGGTCTGGTAGGCATTCCAATCGGTCGGTGTGAATACCAACGAAGGAGTTTGGATTGTGCATTTAGTTCCACAATTGGATGTAAAATTCAGTGTTACATTGTTTGTTGGTTTAGAACGCAATCGAATTTGAAAGTTCGCATACTTATCTCCAAACTGATTGTTTTCATCAGTTGCAAATCCAGTAATCGTTGCAATACTCGAACTTGCAGAAGAGATCGTGGAACCACCGCTAAATTTAAGGACAGTAAATCCAGGTACACTTTGATCTAGGTTGTAAACCACTACGTTTCTCGGTTTGATTCCATTGTATTCAGAATCAGTGCTTGTCGTTTTTCCCAGTTCTATTGTATACGATTTTAATCCATCAAGTTCTAAATCATCAACGGAAGATACAGTGACAACTTGATCAACACTATAGTTTGCATTTGTGAAAGTGAGTGTTTTGGGATTGGCTACTCCTTCTCTATTGCCGACATTCACTGCATCATAAACATCGTTAATTGGAATTGTAACATTTGCAGTCGGCTGAGTTCTGAGCCTCACTTTGAAAGTTCCGTTAGTGGTTGTAGCAGAAGGCCCGGGTTCTTCCATCACTCGAATATTGGATACTCTGACGCCAGGCGCTTCATCATCTTCTAAAGAAACAGAAATATCACAGGCATCTTTTCCCGAATATGTTCCAGATGTTACGTTGCCGCTTCCATCTTTCTGAACCATTGTTCCTAAAGCAACGGTCATCGGATCTACAACTGGGTTTCTGAGAGCATCATCAACTCTGGTAAATCGAAAACACTGTCTTGCTGCCAATCCGTTTCCAGTGAAAGTGAGTTTTGACGGTAGGGCCAAAGGTCCAGGCACTGATTGGGTCGAAGTAATCCGTGAACCATAGTTAGATGATAGAGATACTGGAATTTCCACTGACCCTGAAAATGGGGAACTGGGATAGATACAAGTTTCGAAGCTACTGTATCCAAAGTCGGTGTCAGTTGGTGCAGGAGTAATTCCTGAATCTTCCGTTGTACTAAATGATGCTGATACATTTCCGTCTTCCACAAGCGAGACAGATTTGGTAGTGATCGTCACATCCGTTGAACAAGCGACTGTGGCTTCATTGCCAAACAACTTGTCGAATCGTTCACTGAATCCAAATAGGAAGGTATCACCCGCAGAAACCTGCCCACTACAATTTTGAAATGAAAATAAGGACAAAAAGAGGACTAGGAGGGAGGGGCGAATGTATTGGTAAAAGTTCATAAATAATTTCCAGTCACGAGTCTTAAAACTAGTCCAAATCTTTCATTTTATCCACTGGGAGCAACGAAAATCCGTTTCGAATGTAAATTTGAATGATCTATAGACAATTGTTAGTTGGTGAACGTAAAGTAAACAATTTGTAGCGAAATCCCAGAAGTTATTTTAGTGGGAAGTCCTAATCTGTATGGCAACTTTATGTTATATAATCTGAACCAATATTACAAATGGTGTTAATTTTAGATTAGAGAATTTATCAATTGATTTCAGCGGTTGCTTCTCAATATAAGGACTGTTGGCTTTATGCGTAAAAGAATATACTTATCAATCCCAATCCATTCCACCTTCCTTTTGTTATTTGTTATCAATTGCAATAGTATTGTAAAACAAGAATGGAAGGATTCAGTTGCTTTTCAAAAATTTTGCGGATGTGTCACTCCAAAAGAGGAGAAATCCGGCGACTATTTGGGGAGTTTACCCGAAGGTTCTTTGGACCAACTGGGAACTTCAGACTACTTAGAAAAATTATATAAAGGACTTCGAAACGATTTCGAACATACAGGAACCCCCTTTGAAGAAGTAGGAGGAAGTCTTGTGGGAAAAGGAGTCGAACTCAAAAGAATCGAAGATGATGAAAAAAGACTTCGAGAACTTCTTATCGTCATTGATGGGGACGTAGCTTTTCCATCAGGTAAATCCACTCTCACTCCCAAAGCAAAAGAACTCATCGCCAAAGTTGGGGACGCTATGGAAGCATACCCTGAAACCAATTGTCGAATTGGTGGACACACGGATAGTGTGGGTGCATTCTCAATGAACCTTAAGTTAAGTAAGGAACGTTCTCAATCCGTAAAACTTGAATTAAAACTAATTCACAGAATTGTTGAAGCACGTTTTAAGGAAGTGGATGGTTTCGCTGATTTACACAAAATAGTCGATACAATGCTTGCGGAAAAGAAAAACCGTAGAACAGAAATCTATGTGGGGACAGTGCGCATTGTTTACTAAGATAAAAATCCCTAATCTACCGAAGTCCATTCGTATCATTTTTGTTTTTATGATCCTTTTTTCTGTTCTACTGTTTCCTTTATTGGCAGAAGAGAACACAAAAGAAGGATCAGATACCACAACAAAAACCTCCGTTCCACTAGAAGACCGGGAAGATAACAAAACTCGGATGGATATTTTCAACCAAGTGTATGAACATCGTTTGATGTTACGCGGTGGTTGGGGGATTGGAAAACTTTCTCCTGCTATCTTAAATGAAACAGGACCTGCTTGGTTTCAAAATTCCCTTTTTCGTCAGATCTCGGAACCTGGTGCTCCGCTTTCGATTCCTTATAAACCTGCCAAAGAGTTGGGTGTAAACTCGCAGTTTTGGGACATTCGGTACGGTTACAAAAATAAATTTGAAGTTCAGTTTGCAGAAGATACTTCGCTTGGTGTATACAGTCGTAATCTTCCTGCTTCCAATAACTTTTTTTCTCCACGAACGGATACATACTGGGCAAGTTCCTTTGAAGGAAATCGTTTGCTTCGATTTGAAGGTGTGAGTCAACACCTACGATTTTCTTACACTCATCCTTTTTCCAAAATTTTTATGATTGGACCTTCGATCAATTTCCACCGTTATACGGAACGAAATAATATCTCTTACGGTTCTTATTCTACAAGTAGGCCCGAGGCTTCTATTCCGAACAAAGTCACTTGGTCAATTGGAGGAGATGCCAATGCCGAATATTCTATGAAAGGAATTTTGCCTGGGATCTTTACTAAGTTTAAACTCCGTGATTGGTGGGAACTTCGTGCACGTGTGGAATTGTTAGATAGAAAAGGAAACTTCTCTGTGTTAGGTTCTCAAATCATCCAGGAAATTTTTACTGATGGAAGTTCTCATTTGACAGGTGTGGTTCCTGCTTATGGGGGGAAGGTCAGAGATAAGGGTACCATCCTAAATCTGGAATCGTCTTTTCAATACTGTCGATTTTCCTTGGACATTGGTTTGATTCGCCAAGATGTCAAAAGAACCTACGAATCATATTTAGGTGATACGGTCGGAAATGTCCCAAGAAGTGACTATTCGGCAAGGAGTGTTTATATTGGATTTTCGGAAATGTCCGGCTCTATCAAACACACAATCACGGAATTTTACATCATGCCGGGTGTTTCCTTTTACTACGACTCCGATAAGATTTATTAAACCCATCCGATTGTTTGTTTTTCCAAACAATCGCTCCGTGACCCATTTGTGGAGTGAGTCTTCCTATGATTTGATTTAAAATGTTTGATTTTTCATCCTTCGCAAACAATCTAATGATTGATGCCGTACTTTATTTTGATTAGTTTTTTCCTACTTCTCTCTTGTGGGAATTCCTCCGACCCAACAAGTAAAAACTCTACAGCTATAGAAGAATCGAATGTTACCAAACGAATCATCTATTTTGGAGATTCTCTCACAGCAGGGTATGGACTTCTCGATTTTGAAGATGCCTGGCCCCATGTCCTTACCAAAAAAATCAATGCAGAAGGGTATTCGTATCAAATGACAAATGCTGGAGTTTCCGGCGATACAACAAGTGGTGGACTGGGAAGATTGGAATGGGTTTTGGCAGAAAAACCCTCTATCTTTGTACTTGAGTTAGGTGCCAATGATATGTTACGCGGGATTAGTCCTTCCGTTACAAAAGAAAATCTTCGTTCTATGATCCGCCAAATTAAATCCCAATACCCATCCACCAAGATATTGTTAGTTGGCATGTATGCCACACCCAATATGGGAAAAAAATATGGAAAAGAATTCAATTCTATCTATCCCGATCTTGCAAAGGACGAAGATGTTCCTTTGGTCCCTTTTATTTTGGAAAAAGTAGCATCCATTCGCAAACTCAACCAAAAGGATGGAATCCATCCCACGGACGCTGGCCATAAATTAGTTGCGGACACAGTGTACCCTTACCTTAAACCTTTACTTGTAAAATAATTTTCTGGAGTTAAGATGACTAGTCCTTTCCCCATCCCAAGTTTTGCCGAACTTTGTAAGGTATCTGCAAAAAAATCATTTGGTGCTTCGTTTTCTCATCCCTTTGTTTTGGCTCTTGCTGACGGATCCTTAGATCCAAAAATTTTTCGTTTTTACCAGATCCAAGATGCCAAGTATTTAGAATCTTTTTCGGATGCTTGCGCCATTCTTTCCACAAGGGTCACAGACCCAGAGGATAAACTTTGGCTTGTGGATGCCGCAAGGATGGCTCTTGTTGTGGAAAGCCAACTCCATATGGGGTATGGAAAAACACTTGGTTATGATGCCAAAACCATTGCCGAAACCGAACCGACTCCCAACAATTTAGCATACCAAAACCATATGATAACCTCCGTTGTTAAAGGTGGGGTAGTGGAAGGATTTGCGGCCATTGCCCCTTGTCCTTGGCTTTATATTGATCTGGGACAACACTTATTAAAACTCAAAGGATCCATTCCGGAAGACCATCCTTATGCTTCTTGGTTACTGATGTATTCCGATCCTGGGTTTAATGAATATATGACAAACCTTCTCTCTCGGTTACAAAAATATGCGGATCTTGCCGATGAAGATTCTAAAAAACGAGCCGTTGCCGCCTTCCAACAAAGTTGTAATTATGAATGGATGTTTTGGGAACAAGCCTGGACGGAACAAACTTGGCCTTCTCGTTAAATAACAGTTAGTTGGTTTGGAGGTTTTCCTTGTCGAATGGATGAGGGGGCTTCCGATTTCCCTATTAACTTCGATTTTCCTCTGTAATTTTCGTCTTTTTTCCTTGCCGATTTGTCCAGATTCCAAATGATGGTTTCACAAACCTTCTGCGGGAATAGCTCAGCGGTAGAGCATCTCCTTGCCAAGGAGAGGGTCGCGGGTTCAAGTCCCGTTTCCCGCTAATGAAGGTACGCTTCTTTTTCTTTCCACTACACTCTCTTTATTTACACTGGATATAATACGATGGAATTTACGGCAAAAAAAAATAACAACGCAACTTGTGACCTCAGCATTCAATTTAGCGCTGAAGAAGTCCGCACTGCCTACTCTAAGGCTTACAAAAATGCATCCGAAAAAGTAAAAATCCCCGGTTTTCGTCCCGGAAAAGCACCTCTCAATATGGTCGAAAAAGTTCTCGGTGATTCCGTGATGGATGATGCTGCTAACATTATGTTAAACCAAGCAATGGCAGACCTATTTGATAAATTGGAACACAAACCAATTCGCCTGCCACAGTTCCAAATGGAAACATTTGATAAAAATACGGGTGCCAAAGCCAAAGCAACTTATGACACCAAACCAGAAGTCACCTTACCAAAGTTAAAGAAGATCAAAATCCAACCGAAAGAAATTAAAATTTCTGACGCAGACATCCAAAAAGAATTGGAAGGGATTCAAAAAAACATGGCTCGTAACTCTTTGAAAGAAGAGGGAGAACCTGTAGAATCCGCAGATCTTTTAGAGATCAATTATAAGTTCAAAGAAACTGACAAAGAATATCCGGAACAAGGCCAAGTGGGAAAATTCCAAATGGGTGCTCCTCAAAATCCTCCGGGTTTTGAAACCAATCTTCTTGGGATGAAACTAAACGAAACAAAAGAGTTTTCTTTCACTTATCCGGACGCTTATCCACAATCTCCAGAGTCTGCTGGAAAAACCATCGTTTACACTGTAACCGTTTCTGCTGTTTACAAAGTAACTTATCCAGAAATTAACGATGATTTCGCTTCTGAAGTGGATGGTTCTGCCAACTTACAAGAGTTAAAAGAAAAAACCAAAAAACAATTATTGGAAATTTTCGGTAACGCACTCACTAAACGTGCGACTGATGACGCCTATAACGAAATCATTAAAGAATCCAAATTCATCATTCCTGAGTCTTTAATTTACGAAGAAACAGAAACCGTTTTCCAAAACTTTATGCGTGAATTTGGCCTTCCTGTTTCCTCACTTGCAGACTATGCAAAACGATTGAACAAGGAAGAAAAAGAAGTCCGTGAGTCCTTCTCCAAAGCGGCTGAAAAACGCATCCAAACCTATATTTTGAAGCAGAAAATCGCGGAAGACCACAAAATCCAAATTTCTGACGAAGAAGTGGAGGCCGGATACGAAAAAGAGGCAACTCAGCAAGGAATTACTGCCGAAACTCTGAAAAAAGAAGTCCAAAAACAAAAGGCGGAAACCTTCTACCGTGACAAATTCCTGTTTGATAAAATCGACGAGTTTGTATACGCTGAGGTAGAAAAGAAGTCGCCTAAGACCATTTCAACGGAAGAAGCAGAGAAAATTCTCAGCGGGAAAGAAGAGTAAACTATGTCTACACTCATGCCTTATGTAATTGAACAAACAAGCCGTGGCGAACGCCAATACGACATTTTTTCACGGCTTTTGAAAGATCGGATCATTTTTCTTGGATCTGCTATCGACGAAACTTATGCCAATGTGATTTCGGCACAGCTTTTGTTTTTAGAAGCAGAGAATCCAGACCGTGATATCTATCTCTACATCAATAGCCCTGGTGGGTATGTGAGTTCTGGCCTTGCCATTTACGATACCATGCAACTCATCAAACCTGAAGTAAGAACACTCTGCATTGGACAAGCGTCCTCAATGGCAGCACTTTTACTTGCAGGAGGAGCGAAAGGCAAACGTTCTGCACTTCCTAACTCTAGAATTATGTTACACCAACCTTACGGTGGTGCTGGTGGACAAGCATCTGATATTGAAATCTCTGCCAAAGAAATCATAAAGATCAAAGATAAACTGATCGATCTTTATGGAAGGCACACTGGAAAATCCTCGGACCAAATCCGTAAGGATACAGAACGAAATTTCTTTATGAGTGCTGATGAAGCTAAAGAATACGGCATCATCGACAACGTCATCCAAGAACGCAAACAGATGCCACAAGCCTAAAGGGGGGCTAACTCCATGACCAAACGTGCAAGCCAAACGGGAAATCCCAGAGAAAAATTACATTGTTCTTTTTGCGGAAAGGCCCAAGACGAAGTAAGAAGGCTTGTCGCTGGTCCTGGTGTTTATATCTGCGATGAGTGTATTTCGTTATGTAATGAAATCATCGCAGAAGAGCCGCAAGGTGGTGAAAAAACTGCCATTGTTGGAGACATCCCAAAACCTACCGAAATCAAAAAAATCTTAGATCAGTATGTGATTGGACAAGAACAAGCGAAAAAAGCTTTGTCTGTTGCTGTTTACAATCACTACAAAAGAATCTTCCATAACGAACGTAAGGCGGGTGATGTGGAATTGGAAAAATCCAATATCATGCTTATCGGTCCTACAGGTTCTGGAAAAACACTTCTCGCACAAACACTGGCTCGTATTTTAAAAGTTCCTTTTGCCATCGTAGATGCCACTGCTCTTACTGAAGCAGGTTATGTGGGTGAAGATGTGGAAAACATCATCCTTAAACTCATTCAAAATGCTGACAATGATGTCAAACGCGCTGAGATGGGAATCATCTATATCGACGAAATTGATAAAATTTCCCGTAAGTCGGATTCTGCTTCCATTACTCGAGATGTGAGTGGGGAAGGAGTACAACAAGCTCTTCTTAAAATCATTGAAGGAACTGTTGCCAATGTGCCACCACAAGGTGGACGCAAACACCCACACCAAGAATACATTCCTGTAGAAACCAAAAATATCCTCTTTATTTGTGGAGGAGCCTTTGTGGGCCTTAGTGACATCATCAAACAACGAGTTGGTGTAAAATCGATCGGTTTTCATTCCAACGAAGTTGTAAATGATAAAGGCCGTAAAATCGAAGAAGGGGAATCTGTGGTTCATCACGTGATCCCTGATGACCTAATGAAATTTGGCCTGATTCCAGAATTCATTGGACGACTTCCGATCATTGCCACTCTCGATGAACTAACCATCGATAGTTTGAAATCTATTTTTACAGAACCAAAAAATTCCCTTCTCAAACAATACCAAAAGATGTTTGATATTGAGAACGTAAAACTCAAATTCACGGAAGCTGCCATTGAAGCCATTGCTCAAACTGCTATCAAACGTGAAAGTGGGGCTCGTGGACTTCGTGCCATCGTAGAAGAGATAATGATGGAGCTCATGTTCCAAATTCCTTCCCGTAAGGATGTTTTGGAAGTGGTTGTGACAGATGAAACGGTTCTCAAAAAAGATGCACCCATTACCATTCTCAAAGGCGATATCGAAAAGATTGCTTAAAGCTCAAATGACAATCTCTGGATTTGAATTTTGAATCTAGAGAAACAATATAAAACCTATCTTATGGATAGGTTTTTGTTTTTATAGGGGTTAGTTTATCATGGACTTCTTTCGATTAAGAAACAGGCTTAATTTTATCTCTCGGTCATCTAGGATAGGGATTTTAGTTTTGATCTTTTGTATTGGGTTTTCATTGCTTCATTGCCATTTGCAAATAACTTCAGAATCCACTTCCCTCTCTCCCAACCAATCGAACCCTACTTCAGAGAGTAATCTTTCCACCAGTTTGGAATGGATTAAAATCAAAGAAACGGTTTGGATCCATCGCAGTTTTGGAGAATTTGGTGGGCAATTGTATTCTGCCAATGGCCTTGTGATCCTCACAAACAAAGGGGCTGTGGTGGTGGACACTCCTTGGACAGAAGCCCAAACAGAAGTATTATTTTCTGAGATTCAAGTTCGGTTCCAAAAAGAAATTTTGTTTCTCATTGTAACTCATGCACATGACGACCGTATGGCGGGAGTTCCTCTTTTTCAAAATAAGAATATCCCAGTTTATAGCACTTCCTTAACAGCGAAGTTAGCAAAGGAAAGGGGATTTGGAAAAACAAATCCGATCCTAGATATCCAAACAAGACTTCCTGCGGGAAACCAGTCTTTGGAAGTTTTTTTCCCTGGCCATGGGCATTCGGCGGACAATATTGTTGTTTGGCTTCCGGAGACTCATATCCTCTTTGGGGGATGTCTCGTCAAGGCACTGGATGCAAAAGATCTTGGGAATACCAAGGAAGCAGATTTGAATGAATGGCCCAATGCAGTGAAGAGAGTTTTGTCTCGTTATCCAGATGCAGAGGTAGTGGTTCCGGGTCATGGCGATTGGGGTAAGTTGGACTTACTACGCCATACGATTCGTTTACTTGTTTCGTCGAACCACTAAAATAGAAAGTTTTTCCATTGGGTTTGTGAGATTTCTTTCTGCCCCGAGAGCACTCATTTTTTTGGCAATGGCAAGTAACATCTGCCTAGAAGAACTTGGTCTTAAATCCAAAAGATAATCTACAAACTCTTCCATAATTTCAAAGGATGTGAGTCCAAACTGGGTGAGAGTTCTGTCACTGGCCCAAACCAAATAATCTCCAATTTCGATTCCATCAGCCATGGAGAGTGGATGTTTGTGGTTCGGGTACCAATGGTCGTCTCCACTCCCTTCAATCACTTGGATTCCATGATCAGAAAATTGGAATATGGGCATGTCCATATAGTGCAAAAAAGACATTTTATCTTCTTTGTTTTGGATTCCAAAAGCAGAGATTTTTAATTTTAAAAAAGTGAATTGGTGGAGGGCCGATTTTAGTTTCTCTAAAATTTCTTCGGTAGTAAAAAGTCCTTCTCCAAAAGAAGAAATAATTCCGTGAATAAAAACCTTTTCCGAAGATTCTAAAATTCCTGGTTCCATATGTCCAGCTAGGATTCCAAAAATTCCATCTTTTGCTCTTACGATGCGGATATAATCTGCTCCCGCATAACGCATGACAGATGGAAATACGGAAACATCGAACCCTGGAATTTTTGGAATATGTATGTCTGGGATCTGTTTGTTGACGGATGCTGCTTGATTGGTTTTCCAATCAAATTTGTTTTCGAATTGTTCTTCACCGAGACTTTCATCTCCCTGAAGAAGGGTAAATCGAACAGATTTATAAATTTTATATTCGTCTGATTCTTGATTTAGATTACGGATATCTTTCGGAAGTTCATTGTCTTGGATATGAGCAATGACATGAAGAATGTATTGGTATAAAAAACCAAGGAAATAATAGACCAAAAATCCTGTGATGAGTGAAAATACAAAGGAAGAATAAATCCCCACCAAGTTGAAGTTAAGTGTATTTTCCCCTTTTGGATTTTGCCAATGGGTGAATGTAAATTCTGCGAGTAAAAAATGGATAAAAAAGAAAAGGAAACTAATGATACCTAGGAGTACGGGAAGTTTAACGCGATAACTCATTTGCGGTCTGTGGTTTCCAATACTTTCATCACAATGGCAGAAAGGAAAAAAAGAAAACTAAGAGGAACCAGTAACATAAGCATTGAGAATACATCGGGGCCAGGGGAAAGAACTGCAGAGACAACAGCAATGATTAGTACCGCTTCTCGCCATCTAGAAATCAGAAAACGAGAAGATAGGATTCCAATCCTACCAAGTAAGATGAGAACAATCGGTAATTGAAAAGAGGCTCCAAACACTAGGTGCAAATTGAAAAACAAATCATAATATTCGTCAATCGGTAAATAGGGATCCACTCCATCGGGTCTGAGTACCACAAGGAAAACCCTTAGGAAATTTTCAAAAACAGTAAACCAACAAAGAGCAAGTCCTGACCAAAAGAGAAGGGTCGAAAAGAGGATGATGAATTTCCCCCATTTTTCTGTTCGTCTGTCCACGGCGGGAGCCACAAAACCCCAAAGGATGTAGAGTAAAAATGGCAAAGAAACAAGAACGGATAAGATAAACGACGTTTTTAGATAGATGAGAAACGGCGCCATCAGCTGGATCTGAAAAAAATGCGCATCTGGACCTAAAACGGATTTGTAAGGTTGGATGAGAATACTGTGGATTTCACTTCCAAAATACAAAGTGGCAATCATAAAGACCGAGACCACTAAAATGGAATAAATGAGTCTTAGGCGGAGTTCTTCTAAATGATCCCCCAGGGACATGTATTTTTCCCTGGTTTCGGAATCCTCTGGTAACGGAAGTGCGGTTCTTTTTTTCCCGGCCAAGGTTTAAATCTTATGCTTTTTTCTTTTTGGCAGATTTGGAAGCACCCGTGGAAGCAGACTTTGGTTCTTCTTGCGGGAAACTGGTTTGGGATGGTTCGTCTTCCTGGCCTGTTAGGGATTTACGAAATTCTTTGATTCCGGAACCCAAATCTTTGGCAAGGCTTGGAAGGCGTTTCCCACCAAAAAAAAGTAACGCTAAGAAGACGATGAGTGCAATCTCCCATGGTCCTAAATTAAAAAAAGCAATAGGTGCTTGAAAAGAAAACGGATTGGATGGCATATTTCCCTCTTAAGGCAAGAGTTATGCAAACGAATCTAGAAGCAAGCGGAATGATAGAATTCTTTAAGGTCTTGCCCAATCTATTTTCCGGTGGTGTGTATTTAACAGATCCAAAAACCGGTCAGATTTTATTTTCGAACGATTTTTTTAAAAACAATTTGGGCTGTCATAAATCCACTGGAGAATGTCTCGAGTCCGAACTTTTACAATGGGTTGCCGACGAAGATAAACCAAATTTTAGAGATCAGTTTTTGTTTCCTAATAAACATTTTGATCGTGACACCATCCAAGGAGATTATCGTTTTCTGATGCCGAACGAAATTCTAGTTCGGTGGTTTCAATTTGAAAAAAGAAAAGTCAACATTCCAAATATGGATTCGCAACTTCAAATTGTTTTTGTTCGTGATGTGACCAATGAAAAAACAAACGAAATCAACATTGTAGAACAAATTCAGTTTTTTTTGGGACTGTTTGAAAATGCTTCTGTAGGTATGGCCTTACAAGACTGGGAAGGTGGATACTTTAGAGTGAATCCCCGGTTTACCGAAATCACTGGTTATAGTTTTCAAAACTTAACCGATTTGAATATTAAACGAATTAAAGGTGAACCCATATCAGAAGAGGAAATGGAATACTTTGGTTTTTTTAAGGAAGGCGCAGAGGAGTCACGATTAACAAGGAAAGATGGTCGGCGGATCAATGTTTATCGAAGGATTAGTGCCTTTCGAAATTCGCAAGGGAAACCAGACTTTTATTATGTTTTTTTGGATGATGTTACCGAAAAAAAACAATTAGAATCTTATCAGTTACATTCTCAAAAAATGGAAACCATTGGAAGTTTAGCAACAAACATTGCTCATGATTTAAATAATTATCTACAACCGATACATGTTTTTTCTCAGTTAGGTGAAGAACAGATTCAGTCTGGAAAGTTTGATCAAAACAGGATTTTGGAATATTTGGGCAAAATTCGACTTGGTGCAGATAACGCACGTTCAATGATTCATCGTATCATTAAATACTCTAAGGTAAAAGATGAAAATTCTGCGACCAAAATAGAAATATCTTCTGTAGTTGAATCTACAATCCCACTTGTGAATGCTGGTTTACCAAAAAATGTAGAAGCACAATTTGATTTCCACAAATCACCACTCTATACTAAGTTAGATGCAGTTAGATTTTCTAAAATACTTTGTGAGCTGACTTCCGGTGGTCTTCTCGTTTGGGATGATAGAAAACGTGGTCTTGTCCGTATCCAAACATCGCCGGCAGATGAATTCAAACTTCTTGTTTCTATTGAATTTTCCGGCCTCTCTTTGCCGAGTCTTTCTGGACTCAATACACTTGATTTTGTGAACTTTGGAGATGAGGAGTTTCAGTGGGCAGGGATGCACCTAATAAATCGTTATGTGAAGAACTGGGGTGGCGAATTTTATATAGAAAAACCAGAGCCAATGACGGTTCTCATTCATATTTTTCTTCCATTGGAAGAAGCTCAAATTTTGTCTGGGACTACAAAATCTGGTCAAGGAAATAATCCTAAAGATGTCTGGTCTGAGATTTCCAAAAAAGAAATTTGGATTGTGGAAGATGATGAGGCGGCATGTGAAGCCATTTGTTTTGTTCTTTCTCAGAAACAAATTTTTCCCAAAGTTTTTCGTACTGCTTCAGCTGCTTTAGATCAACTGAAGACTAAAATCCCCGATTTTATTTTATCAGATTACCGCATGCGAGAAATGAATGGGCTTAGTCTCATTCGTAAAATCAAAAAAGTAAATCCCGAACTTTCTTCTGTTTTGTATACCGGAAATATGGATGGACTTGATTCAGAGGATCTAGATGCAGAAGGGATACTGGTTCGTTCCAAACCAATATCCATTGATGAACTTTATGAAACGATTTTGTTATCGTTTGGGTTTCTTTGATTTTTTAACTTCTTCGGCTCCCGTACTGTCTTTGATGAACTGAATGAGTTCTTTTTCGATTAGCTCCTTGTCTGTTTTTACATATTTAGAAAGTAAAACATGGGAACCATTTTCAATTTTTAAGAGTTTGTTTTTGGGGCTGTGACTGGTTCCCGATTGGATCAAGTCAAATACCTTTAACATGGCAGGAACAGAAGCCACAAAGTCATGTTCTCTTTCTGATTTGTAGTAATACATCAGTAAGGTGGGTGATGTGATTTTTGTATAAGGATTGTTTTGATCTATAAATCGTTTTAATTCTAAAATATTTAATAGGGCGCCATAATACTGATCTAAATACCAATACTTCGCTGATTCATCGCGTGGATCTGTTTTTGAGATTCTCATTTCACCTTTAATTGCATTGATAAATGATTTTCCCCAATGGAATCGAAAGATGTGCGCGGTTGGATCATCAAAATCGTAAAATGGTGATGCAAGGACTAATGAGTCAACAAGATCAGGATGTTTTGCTGCTAAATAAGTAGCAATGTTCCCACCCATACTAGTCCCCACTAACACTGTTTTGTGCCCCAGTTCCCTTGCATAAATCAAACTATCTTCCGCATCTTGAAGGTAACTTTGAAAATGCGTATTTAGATGGTCTTCTGGATTTGTTCCATGTCCTGGTAACCTTAAGTAATAGGTATTAGCACCGAAGTATTCCGTGAGTTTGTTTGTGACTTCTTCTCCCTCACCTCGACTCGCCCCAAATCCATGTATGTAGACAATCACTATCGGAGTTTTTTCTTCCGATACTCGAACGAGTAATTCTTCATTGTTTGGTCTTGTATTTTCTTTGGCGCTTATTGTTAGTTCATTTTGGTAAAAGGCGTCAAAATTTTCGAATTTACGAGAGGAATCATAATTGTATTCACCGATAGACCAGTTGTAAGTGGATACAAGAAATGAAGAAAGAATGAGAGTGATGGCAATCACCCATTTGATTATTATTCTCATCGAGGTTCTCTTGTTACGAAAGATAAATATAACAAATTCAGGAATTCTGTTACTAATTCAAGCCAATTTGTTTCTTTTCTGTCACAAACCAGCAGAACCCATCCAGTTCTGGATGACACACACCCCAGAAGTAGCAAAAACTGCCGCTGTGTATGGGGAAATTCAAAATCCCTATGAAACTGATGTGGAGATTCGAGCAGTTGTGAGTAATGGATACCAAACGGTAGATTTTCATGAAACGATTCTCGATGAAAACACGGGGATTGTTCGGATGCGCAAACTGAATTATCCCATCAAACTAATGGTCAAGGAAACGATCCATTTGGAAAGGTCAGGAAAACATTTGATGTTATACGATAAATTAAACCGTTCTGGAAATTTGAAATTGGAAATTGAATTTTCTAATGGTGAAAAAAAGATTGTGGTTGTAGAGGAAAGGTCATTATGAATAGAAAATTTATCTTGGTATTGTTAGTTGGCTTTTTTCTTTTAGGATGTGACTCCCAGTTAGAATTTACGGAGTTGCCAATCGGTGGAAATATTGAAGCCGTAGATAAAGACGGACATTCTGTTTCGTTTAAATCTTTTCAGGAACCAGTAATTTTGGTTTTTTTTGGGTATACCTATTGTCCAGACTTTTGTCCGAATACGTTAGCTAGGATCAAAGCAGCAGTAGAACCCCTGTCAGACGCAGAGAAAACTAAATTTAAAGTGGTTTTTATTTCTGTAGACCCTGTGCGTGATTCCCCAGAGACAACCACTAAATATGTAAGGTTTTATTTACCTCAATCGATAGGCCTTTCTTTCTCGGGAGGAATCACAAATCAAATTCTAAAACAATATGCTGCCTATGTAGAGAAAACGGAAGATGGCCAAAGTTTTGACCATTCTACTTATATTTACGTTTTGGATAAAAACCGGAAAACTCGAAAACTTATCAAGTCAACCGATTCTAAAGAAGTGATTACAAAATCCATTCAGGTTTTAAGCAGCAATTCCATTTAGGCGTAATAACGCATCTATCTCAGGATCTTTTCCGTAAAAATCACGAAAGAGATCCATTGCATTCGCCGATCCACCTTTTTCTAAGATTGTTTTTCTAAAATGAGCCGCATGTTCTAAATCAAACACACCTCTATCAACAAAGGAATAGTAGGCATTGGCGGATAGTAATTCGGCCCACTTATAGGAATAGTATCCAGCTGCATACCCACCAGCAAAGATATGTGTAAATGAGTTTTGGAATTTGTTGTAGGTCGGTGGGAATACAACTGATATTTCCTTTCTCACTTGATCTAAAATTTCTTGGACTCGGGATTCGTTCGGTTTCTCTTTATGGATCAATATATCAAATTTCGCAAATTCCAATTGTCTCACAACACCCATTGCTGACATAAAGTTTTTTGCTTTTACCATAGTATCGATGTAGGAATTAGGAATCGGTTCTTTCGTCTGGTAGTGTTTGGCGAAGAGTTGTAATACTTTTGGTTCGTAAGCAAAATTTTCTAAAAATTGAGATGGAAATTCTACTGCATCCCATTCCACACCATTCACGCCACTGACAAAGGCTTCGTTCACTCGAGAAAGAAGGTGGTGGAGAGCGTGTCCTAATTCATGGAAAAGGGTAACTACATCACTTGGTCTGAGTAGAGATGGTTGTGAATTTGTGGCTTTAGGGAAACTTGCGACAACAAATGCTATTGGGAGTTCCGTTTTGCCTGTTTCATCTTGGAAATGAGGTTTCCAGTTGTGCATCCAGGCCCCCCCTTTTTTTTCTGTTCGCACTTCCAAATCCAAATAAAGACGGGATCTCGTTTCACCATCGACAATTAAATCATAACATAGGACAGAAGGTTCCCAAACTGGAGTATTCACAACTTGGAACTGGATCCCTAAAAGTTTTTCCAAAAATTGAAAGGTTCCCGAAATGACTGTTTCTTTTTCTAGATAAGGGCGATAGATTTCTTCATCGTAAGAAAAGGATTCTTTTTTTAGTTTTTCTGAATAGTAAGTGAGATCCCATGGTTCGAGATCTGTTTGTCCTAATTTTTTAGCAAAGGTTTTAATTTCGTTTAGTTCTTGTAAGGCGATCGGTTTTGCTTTTTTTCCTAAGTGATCTAAAAATTCGATAACTTGTTCAGGTGTGTCAGCAACTTTAGTTGCTAAACTCAAATGAGAAAAAGTAGGAAAACCGAGCAGTTTTGCTTCCTTATCGCGAAGTTCCAAAATCTCTTCCATTAATTTACCGTTTTCTGGTGCCCGAGTGCAGTAACCATCATAGAGTTTTTTTCTAATCTCTCTATTTTCGCCATAAGTCATATAAGCAATATAAGATGGGAAATGTAATGTGAATTGGTAAGTTCCGTCCTCTTGTTTGGCAGAAATTTTTTCGCTTTCAGGAAGACCAATTACATCTTCTTCAGAAAGTTTTAGTGAAAAAGCATTCGTTGCATTTAATACGTTTTGTGAAAATTGGTTGGAAAGATCAGATTGTCGAATACGAAGTTCTTTCAATGCATCTTTGGTTTCCGAATTAAGACTTACACCTGACAATCGGAAGTCTCGGATTTCATTTTCTAAAACCTTTGTTGCCTCTTTGTTTAAATTGGTTTCTGAAGATTGGATTTTTAAAAGAGTCGAAAAAATCTCTTCGTTTTGTCCGAGATCTGTATAATACTCACTAAGTTTTGGTAAAAGCCTACTATAGATAGTTTGACTTTCTTCATTATTTTTTACTGAATTGAGATGAGAAATTTCTGTAACAAGATCACCGAGTTCTGTTTGTATTCGTTGGTATGGTTTTACAAAATTTTGAAATGTTGGGTTTCCTGTTTTTAATAGGGATTGGATGAATTGTTTGTTGGACTCCATTTTTTCTAAAATGGCAGATTCTTTTTTAGGAAGATTTTCGGAATGAAATTCAGGAAACATAAAGACCTCTATAGATTTAGACTCGATTTCAAATGGTTCTTCGCCAGTTTGGAAGTAGAGGAAAAGCATGCCACCGGAAAAAAGTAAAATTGTTTTCTTTGATGGAGTTTGCCATTTGTGTATGGGTTCTGTTCAGTTCCTTTTAAAACAAAACAAAAAGGAAAATTTGAACTTTTCCGCCATTGGTTCTCAAACTTTTCATACCTTACTCCCTAAAGATTCCTATTCCCACCTACCAGATAGTATTCTTTATTGGAAAGAGGGTTTGTTATATATGGAATCCGATGCTGTATTACAATTGGTTCGGGAATTAAAGTTTCCCTGGAATTTGTTTTATGGGTTTTCTATTTTTCCTAGATTTCTTCGTAACCCCATCTATAGGTTTATCGCAAAACACCGTTATCAATGGTTTGGCAAAGCAGAGGTTTGTATGATCCCTTCACCAAACATCAAAAAACGCTTTTTAGATTGATGACTATTTTTTCACAAGCCTAAGTTGTAACTTTTTGTTTCTGTCGTAGGCATAAACAGGTAGGATCTCTCCGATACTTTCCCATCCTAGACCCATCCCTTTCCAAATTTGAAAATCGGATTCGGAAACAAGAAAATATCCTTCCGTGTTTTTTAGATCTTCCCAGGTGATTTCTTGGATCGGTCTGTGATAATAATAAGCAAAACTGGGAATTCCATGCGCACCAAATGAATGTAATGTTGTGTTTTCTGGAACAATGGTTTGGATGATATTTGCCACTTTTTTTGTATCGGTTCGTAAGTCTGAAAACTTAGGTAGGATCACAAAAGATATAATGGCAATCATTATCAAGGAAACAGTTATGTATATGCGATACATATAGATTTGGTTGTGTTTTCTAGAGAGTTGGTCCCCGAGAAGAATGGAAAGAATAGGGTATGCTGAAAGTGGATAGGAAGGAAGTTTACTTGCCAATCCTTCATAAAAAATCCAAGAAAAAACAAGACCTAACAATAAAAATCGTTTCGAAGTAAAAATATAATCTGCCTCCTTCCATTTCCAAGGAAAAAGATCTTTTGTAATTCCAAATCCGTTGGTTTTGAGTAAAGCAAAAAGTTTCCATCCATTTTCGTAAAGAAAGGAAAGGTAAATTCTGGTCCACGGGAATAAGGTAATGAGAAATAACAGAAGATAGGTGCCAGGAGGGCCGGATTGTCCAAAGACGGGATCTGTGGCTCGACGAAAGATGTACCAATCCAACATCCATCGAATGAGTTCTCCCTTATCTTTTTGCCAAGAATAATAACCCCAAATAAGAAGGGGAAGGAGGGCAATAGGAAGCCATAAAAATGGATTCAATTTCCAAACTTGCGATCGGATTTTATTGACACTCAGTAGTAGGATACAAGTTCCTCCAAGAAAAATCAGGATGGGTGGTCCTTTGACAAGAAGTCCAAGGCTTACACTGAGCCAAAACAAAAGAACAAATCTTTTTTTGTTGGATTGGATCCAGTGGAAAAGTGAAACATATCCCAACATTCCAAAAAATACGAGAAGAGAATCCACAAGTGCAATTTTTCCGTTGAGTGGAAAGTACAAAGAAAAACTCAATATACTGAAGGCATAAAGTGCCGTTCTTGATCCGTACATAACGTTTGTCAGATGGTATGTTAATAAAGCAGTTCCTAAAATACAAAGGGCTGGGAAAAGTCGTAATACCCATTCCGAAACTCCAAAGATTTGGAATAACTTTGAACTAATCCAAAAATGGAGAGGTGGTTTTCTATGAGGTGTGGAGTAAGGAAAATCCTGACTTAGATAATCACCAGTCTCCAACATGGAGCGAGAAAAACCGGCGTAAGCTGCTTCATCTTGGTCCACAAGAGGTGAAGAATTCCCGTAGAACAAAAATACAAGCAAGATGCAGACTAGAATGAGAAAGGTGCGATGAACCGATAAGAATTTCACAGTCTCAAGGAAGAGAAAGGCCTGCTTGTTTGTCAAAGCAGAATTAATTCCTTTGTTTTGTATCCATTTTGTAACAAAACTGGAATCAAATTGGAAAGAAAGATCAGTAGAGTTGGATCATGCTTTTCAATGTTCCCGGGCCCATCGTTGACACAGGTAGGCAAACAGAACAACGACCTTCCCTGTGGAAGTATCGATATCTTCTAGTTCTACTTTCGTTACTCGGAATTTTGGTTGTTTATCAATTAGCAGTTATATTACTCCTTCGAAAATCGTTTGTTTTGTCTACTTCCCCTTTTCAAGGAACAACCCTTATCAATCCATACCAAAATTGGAAGGGAGACGGTCAGGAAAAAATCTCCTTACACGCACATTCTGATGAAGTTTGGTTTACTCCGGAACGACATACGGTGGACGAAATTCAATCGGAATACAAACGAGAAGGTTTTTCGAATATAGCGATCACCGATTATGGACAAATCTCTGAAAGAGAGAACTCCGGCTTCATTCGTGGATTCGAATGGGGACAAAATTTAAAAAAACGTCATCTTCTAACAATTGGAATTAAAAAGTCTTTTTATGATTATTTTCCAGTATACGCCACTCGCGAAAACTTAAACTGGGTTATGGATCGTATGAAAAAGTTAGGTGGTTATGTCATTATTCCTCACCCTAAACTATTTGATTCATTTTCTAGAGAAGAGATGTCTTCTATCGGTGGGTTTCAAGCTGTAGAAGTATATTCTCCGTTTGGTGATGATCCAAAGATATTGGATACGCTTCTTAGCCAAGGAAGGAATGTCCATTGTATGGCAAGTGACGACTTACACTATTTTCCTGAAGCTTCTATCAAACATTTTGACCAACCTACTTGGAAAAACATCATTCAAACTTTAGGAAACCAAAGAGGCCGTAAGGGAGAAAGTTTTCTTCGTTATATTGTGACTGCCGAAGGAATGAAAGATCAAACTTCTGTTTTGGCTTCTCTTGAGTCTGGATCTTTTTATTGTGTTAAAAAATTCTTCCAAGGAGCAGAAGATCCAAAAGTTCCGAAAGTTCAGGTGACAAAGAAGAATACTATTCAATTGAACTCAAAAGAACGGTATTTGGAGATTCGTTTTATTGGCCAAATGGGAGAAGTTTTACAAGTAAATCCAGATACAAACAACGCTGAATATACTTTTAAGGAAACGGATTCCTATGTGCGGTTGGAGATGATCGCACTCACAGGTTCCATTCTCTCCAACGCAATTTACAGAAATAACAATTAAATAACTGAATCACCTAACCTTATTTAAAGGTTAGGTTTTGATCAGAACCGTCAAAGGCATCCAAAAAAGCTTTGGATGTTGTTTCGTATTGTTTTACCGTTCCGAGGGCAGCTTGTCCTGATATACTTGCACCAAATGCTACGTAGGTTCGATTGAAGGCTTCATCCACAGACATAAAATCAGAACCACCAACTGTAGGGCTCGGGTAGTCAGCAGGAACTGCGGCGGCGGCAAGTTGGTCGGTCACATAACCATTGATATTAAAAATTCCATAAGACAACTGTGCACCAGGCACTGTAGCAACGGAAAGGTTACAAATTGTTTCTGGCCTTGTTGCACTCATGGTAAAGGTTGCTTTAGCGGTCGTTTGGAAAGGAGAGTCAAATTTTTGCATATAAGCAAGTGCATAGTAAATTTGGTCACTGGATCCCGTTCCTTGAGCAGTGTTACAGGCTGTCTTTAAATTGTCGAGACTAGTCGCCCCGGAAGGGTTTACTGCTTTGAGTTTGGTAAAAGTCAAACGGACTACAGAACGAAAACAGAGTTGTCTTCCGGAATCCACTTCTGTAAGAACGACGCGGCCGTGTTTACTGATCCAACTTGTGTTTTCGGGACCGTTTCTCCAAGTATAGGTTTGGAATTTGGTTCCATAGATGGAATCGTTTCCCGTATAACTTTCGGTGATGACATCGCCTACGTTGGCAAAACTTGGATTTCCAAAATCCACCAAACGATAATAAACCAAAGCACCATCATTCCCTAAAGTAGTATTGGGGTCATCAAAGAACAGTTGTAAGGAGGGAATCGAGGCTCCCGTTTTTTTGATTTCAAAAAAATGGTTAAATGTTTTCGTTCCTGTGTAAGCTGTGGAACTGATCCCCGCAGTTGGAGTGCTGATTTTGATCGTGAGAGTAGCGGAACCAAAACCGCTTAGGTTAACATTCGTGAGCACATCGTTACGGGGAGCTGAATTATTAAAATAACCTGCGTTTTTTAAAGCAAGGATGAGTGAATCGATAATTCCCGAGTTCCCGCGAGCCCAAGTGGCGGACTGGCGTACGAAACCCCAGTTGTCAGCACTGGTGGCTGACCAAAGTTTTTCCGAACCAATTCCTAAGTGGATGGATTCACTGAAGAGACTAGCGAGTTGTTTGTCTCTGTTGGATCGAGTGAGGCTGTTAAAATCAGCAACATGGAGGCTCACCCCTAAAAATAATAAGCAGTATAAAAACTTTTTCATGATTTATTCCGCAATTCCCTTCGGAACACAAATGGTAAATCCTGACTTAGGTCCAGAACAACCCGCAGCCTGGTTGTAAGCCCAAACGGAAAGTAAAAGGGCACTGAGTAGATCTTCTTTTTTATTGTCTTCTTTTTCGAACAAGGAACAAGCGAGAAGAGTGCTGAGTCCTAAAAGGGCGATGGATTTAAGGATAAGAGTTCTCATACCTTTAATAACAAAAGGTATGAGAGGATTTTGCAAGGATTTATCGAGAGAGGATTTGGTATTCCCACTCCATGACAGGAGTTTGTTCGATGGGGGCAGTGAGACTGTTCGTTACCATTACCATTGATCTTGCGGTTGTTTTGGTTCCTGTGACAGCTGGAGGTAGAAGTCTATAAAACGAATCTTCTTTCTTTCCACGGAGTTGGAATTCCTTCCATTCTTCCCGAGAAGCAAAAGCTCTGATTCGGTCTTTGGATGGAGAAGAAGCTGCTTTGAAGGATATACGTTTGTCGGGAATGGTTACCTTGTCGCCTTTACGAACAAAATTGTCGTTTTGGATTTGGTTAGGGAAAAGGAGGACTGGTTCCCCTTTTTGATTTTCTGGAACGAGAACTACATACACATAATTGTCTTCTGTGGATTCAATTTCGAAACGAATGGGTTCCCCAGCCACATAGGTGGGTTTTAGGGAATTGATTTTCAGTTGGGAGTTGGATCCTGTTCCTGTTTCGGAAAGAGCTAAGTAGATATTCTTCTTATCTAAAAATCCAAGGAAGTCGGATACAAGTGTTTTTGAAAGGCTTTCGGGGAGAGAGTTTCTGTATTCTAGTTTTTGGTGGAGGACATCTACAAAGGATATCACAGCCTGTCCATCTTCTGTAGAAACAAGAATGAGTTTATCCGTACCAGCGAGATTTTGTAGACTTTCGATTGTTTTCGGAGATGGGTTTCCTTCTTTGTCGAATTCCCAAACCTTTGTATCTGTCCCTTTTAAAGGAAGAGAGACCATCCCTCTTGAAGTAGAGTGGATTTGTTCTTTGATAAAATCGCGTAGAGCAATGTTATCCTCTGTTTGGGATATGGCTTCTACAGCAATCTTATAAACAGGGAGTTTTCCCAACTTATCCGAAGAAAAGAGGGAAAGGGAAATAACAGAAAAGAGAATTAGAAACTGTCTCATGATCAGTCTACCTTTCCTTGTCCTTTGTAATCATTCATGAGTTGGTCATTTTTTTCGTATTGTTCTTTGATACGTTGGTAGTTTTCTTCTTTGATTGCTTTGAACTCTTCGAAGATGCGCATTTTTTCTTTTACAAATTCATCCAAGATTTGTTTTTTCAAATCTTTTCCGGAAACGAGGACTTCTTCATTTTCTGCAACGAGAGTTTGTTTTCCTTTTTTGTCAGGGCTTACGGCAACCGTTCCTTCGTTTACATAAACTCCTGTTTCTACTTTGTTTAGGTCTTCGTCCACCCCACCAACTTCAGGAGTAGCGGCAAGGAACTCGGTTCCCCTAACACCGGCAACAAAACTAGGATTGACTACACTGAGTTGGTTTTGGCTTGGAACTCCCGAGGTCGGTTTGTGAGCTTTTACAAATAATTTTCCGCCGACTAGTTTCAATGTAGTGGATTTTGATTTGGGATTGAGTAGGTCTTCGATTTGGATAGAGGAAAACTTGGACAAACGTACGGTCGCCTGAGTGGCCAGTTGGATCTCGCAAGTTCCATCCTCCGTTGTGATGGTATCTCCTTTTTTTAGGATACTACCTAACTTTACTGGCTCTTTCGCTTTTTTGAACCGTGGTCCTGATAGGTAGTTTGTTCCTTGGACGAAACTGATGATCCCCACTTCATCCGCAATTAGGGTGGAGGTTACAAAAAGAAACAGAATGGAAACTACGAATCGAATCATGCCACTTTTATAACGGAACTCTCCCGTCTTACAAGCCAAAAAACAAAAAAAAAAAATCAAAAAATCCCTACAAAAGAGTCACTCTGGAACCAACCGAAGAATTCATCACCTATCCTTTGATATGTGGCATAAGATTTGGACTCTTTGGATTTTGGTCGGAAGCCTTTCTACTTCCTTACATGCAGAGGGGGAATTGTTATGGGAAGACTGTGTTTGGATTGGAATGGAGAGAAATGGGGTTTTGGGTTTGGAACAATCCTGTCAACCTGGTAAGTGTGAAGATCTTAAATTCCCGATTGAATACTTAAGTTGTGATACAAGCTTTCATCCAAGTGATAGTGAATATCATTTATCTTTTACTATTGGAAATAGATACTATGATTTCCTTAATGTTAATAAAAATGAAAAACATCTTTCGATAGAATATGATGGAACAATTAAACCACAAATTAGGAACGGATTTGATCTTTACCTAGTGCCACCACCCCAATAATCCCGCGCCAGCGATTGCAGCGGAAATCCTTTCGCATAGCGAAAGATTGGAGCGTAAAGCGCGGTCGCATGGTGGGATAAAAGTTTTCTCCACCAAACGATTGCGAGGCGCTCAAGTTCGATACCCACAAATCCTTATTCACCGTTCCCAAGTTCCCTGTTCCCCTCTGATGCGAGGCCAGAGATAGACGTAGCTTTCAGTCGGAGCCGGATTTTCGGCTGGGAGGAGTGGGGAATCGGGAACTTTATACTTTCCAAACATAAACAAAATCGGTTCTGTCTGCCCAGGGGAGAGGGAATTCGGTTTTGTGAAGTTTGATGGATTCAGCTCGTAGGTATTCGCGGATGTCGCGGTCACGGAAGATGGTTTCACTAAAGGATACTTCGCCGGAGTTGGTTACCGATTGGATTTTGGCTGTATAGTTGACTGTGTTTCCGAAGTAATCGATATTACTGTTTAGGTTCACCGCCAGACAGTTTCCTGTATGGATTGAGATTCGTATCCTAACAGGCGTATGTTGGTTTTCTGGGTGAAACCATTCCTGCATTTCTTTCGCTGCCTTTAATGCCTGTAAGGGGCTAGAAAAACTAGCCATCACCGCATCACCAATTGTTTTTACCACAACCCCTCGAAAGTTTTGGATGATTTGGTTTGTTTTGATAAAATGTTCTCTCACTTGTAAAAAAGCACCATGATCCCCTTCGGATTCATAGAACTTAGTCGAACCAACTATGTCTGTGAATAAGATGGTTTTGATTCCTATATCAAGTTGTAGATTGGTGGCAATGGCTTCTTCAGAAAAAAGATCTCGAAATTCTTGGTAATTGAAAATTTCGGATGGTCTAAGGCTTGTTTGGTCTTCGCTTCTTTCTTCTAAGATGATGGTAACATCGGATTCGGATTCGTTTTCAAACACTAAATTTGGTTTTGGAGAAACCTTGATTTCTTCTTCTTTGGTTTCAGGAAGCCATAAAATATCTGTTTGTGGGTATGAGGATTTGATATCCACTAGTCGGTATTTTTTGTCGCCTTTTTTCCGCAGACGAAAAACACCTGATCCAATGAGCAAACTTGCCGAATAGGATTTTTTCGCAGGAATCGTTTTTGTCAGTAGGATATGTTGTTTGGTCGCCGGTTCTGCTGCACAAAAAAATTGTTTTTCTATGATTCGGATGCTTGGGTGGAGGTGAAAGGTTACTTCAATAGAGTTCACTCCAGTGGTATCAAAATCAATTTCACAAACTTCGCATTCGTCTTTGGCTGGTAAATCGCTAAGTCGAGTTAGGCTTGTTCGAACTCCACGACAATGTGGACAGACAATATCCCAACTGAGAGTGAAAATTCCCAATCGGCAGCCCTGTAAAAATAAAAAAAGAATTTCGTCGGGATCTAGGTCTAAATTTCGGCTAACTTCTTTAATGCGAATCCGATCAAGTTCGTTATCAGATGCCGTTTTGATCCAATCGAAAATTGCTTTAACTGATTCTTTAGAAATACCTTTGTTGATTAGGTTTTGTGTTTCTTTGTCTAGTTTTTCGGGATGAATCCATTGGGCTTCTGGAACAAAAGAAAACTCTTTACCGGGGACCACTGCCTTTTTTGGTTTTTTACGTTTGATCTCTTCTGCGATGTCATTCAAAGCTTTGCGAAAAGAAATTTCCAATTTTGGCATTGCATATTGCAAAAGTTTTCTCATAAAGAAATTTCGAGGAATCCAGCCAAAATATAAATAAACCTTACATCTAGATTCACCTAACGTTTCTAAAATGATTCGACTGCGAACATAATGTCCAAATCCTTTGCTGTAAATCCTTGCATTACCTATTTCTTTGAGATACTCCCATTCCCAAGGGACTTCTTCCCATTCTAATCGAAAACCAACTTGCCTGGTTTTTCCCATTAGCTTTCCGTTTTGTTCCTGGTAGTCATATCTTGGCATACCAACCCTTTTGTTGAGGGCCGAAGTATCGATCAAATGTGGCCACATTTCTTCCCTAGTGACAGGTAGGTCAAATTCCCAAAGAGAATCCATGGGAGTTGCGAGATTTTTCCAACGATCTTCCCAAGGGTATTTTTGTAGTAAGGATTGTAAATCGATCATAGTGGTTTTAGGATGAGGCTCGCTTTCCCCCCATTTCCTTTGACTCTAAGTTCCCCTTCAGTTTCTGAAATTTTTTCCGCATTGGAAAGTACAATTTGTACGCCGTTAGGGTAAACGAAACGAGGGACTTTAATGATACATGGTTCTTGTATGGCAACATCAGATAACCATTCGAAATGAAATTCACGAATCTCTAAATCGTATTTCATTTTGATAGGAGTTCCTTGTGAAAAGGCAGCGTAAGGGCGACAAAACCCTTCTATAGCACGGCCTCCACCTCCATATACGTCCGGATCAGAGCCTGGAATGATTTGGTCCTTGGAAAAAATGCTGAGGTCCTCTTGGTTCCAACCATCTCCTACCATTAGATCGTTTCCATTCGATGCTGTATAATTCCAAAGAGTGTTCGATAAAAAAAGATGATCCATCGCATTGTACATAGCATCAAGTGCCATCACATGCCGTTTCCAAATTTTTGGAGAATGGTTGCCTTTTTTCCATTCTCTGTATGCCTTCCCACCTTGTAGGTCGAAGGGGATTCCGAATTCGCCAATAAGGCTTGGGATTTTTCCCGGAACGGAATCGGCGGTGTTTTTAATGCGAGTCAACTGGCGTATATACATCGATTCGATACCCGATTTGCCGAATACCGGTCGTTTGGTGAGTGTATCTATGGCAATTGGATACAGAAATGTTTTGAAGAGTAGAGTGAGGATATCATACCAATGGGCAGCGTTTACTGCGAGTTTCGGTGCTTCTCCATTTAGATGCGGATGGGTGAACGCGTCGGAGGCTTCTCGTTCAATAAATACCATCCAGTCTTTTCTGATCTCTTGGATGGTTTCGCCGACCGTGCGCATAAAAGGAATCAAGTAGTCTGCATCAAAATCAATAGTCCGTCCTTTTACCGTTTGGAAAAAATCATTTTTTTCGATGTAAGGTGTTCCGTCCTTCGTGATGGTGTAAGCGCCTTCCAATTGGAATGGATCTCCAGGGGAATCCGGTAACCAAATGGACACTTGATTTTCGTTGACAGTCACTGTTTTTGTCGGAACAAATCCACCTTTCCAAACTTTGAGTGTAAGGTATGGTAAATCGATCGAATGTCCATGGGAAGAGAATAGGGCATCGATTGGTGACCAACCTAGTCCTGGTTTGGCGGGATCTTCATCTGTATTTTTGAGTCCACGATCGTTCATTGCACGACCAATAAATCCCTTTCCAGGTTCATTCAAAGAATCAAAACCCAAAACAAAATCGAAATGTTTCACTCTTTCCGCAATTTGTTTCATACAACCTAGATAGTGGCCTTGCAGATAATCTTGAACATTTTTTCCATCGATTAGGAAGTTAGGTGCGAAATCCTTCCCTCCAAAAAATAAAGTCCAAAGGATGGCATTCCCAGCATAACGATAGTTTTGTGACCAGCACATAAGGGGATAATTTTCTTCCTGGCGAATCCCGGGCCTTGTGTAGTCATAAGCCCTTTGCATGACAATGGCCGCATCCGCTTCGGAAAGTTTACGATAATCGATTCCTAGTTTTTCAAAAATCCAACCGGGGGCACCGTCTCCTCCCGTCATCCGTGACCAGACGTCTTGGTGGAAATCAACAAAAACATAAAAACCATACTCACCAGCCAAACGTACGATTTCTGTAAAATAGTCTAAATATGCTTCATCGTATTCATTTGGTCCTTTGTGTTCGACTGCTTCCCAAGTGGTTAATAAACGAAGAACGTTAAATCCCCATTGTTTGAGCCTTGTAAAATGAGTGTCTGCTTCGGAGAGAGGAAAAGGTCGGCCAATAAAACTCACTTCTTTGTGGTCTGAAAAATCAGAGGGGAATTGGGTCCCACCATTAGGAAAAGGAACCTTGGTGTCACCTCCCAAGTTGATTCCACGTAAAATTACTTTTCTACCGCTCGCATCTACAAACCATTCGCCTTGGGGTGAGAGTTTTTTTGGTGCCATCGATTTATTGCCCTGCCTCTAATTCGTTAATATTTTTTTCTGACTCGGCATAGAGATTGAGATAACCGAGTAAAAAATAAAATACAATCAAAACTTCATCATCTTGAAAATAACATTGTAAAAGTCCAGAAAAGAAAAACCCGACGAGTCCATAAGTCATAAATCGAATTTTTTTGGGGATCTTACCATTTAAGAGAGTGTATAAGATGCAGGCAAATAAGATTAGATAGAGAATGCCTTGTGGTCCACCAAATACGGCTGTTAAATGAAAATAATCATTGTGAGCATGCCCTCTTTGTGTGACTTCATAAAAGAAACTGAGTTCTTTGTTTTCCTTCTCTTTTTCTTTTCTTGAAATTTCGATTTCTTTATGATAGTTTCCAGATCCAATTCCAAAAATGGGATTTTGTTCGATGAGCGGGAAAGTAGAATCCCAGATAAAAGTTCTTCCCGAATCAGTATGTTTTTCCCCACCAAACAATGGATCTACTACTCGTTTCACTGCGTTTGTAGTTTTATATCCAGTAAAAACAACGACGAGAAATAGTAAGCTAAAGATTCCGATACGTTTTAGCATTTTTTTGGAAATGTCTTTATCAATAAAAACCAATATGTAAATACCAAAAAGAGTACTCACTAGTGCACCTAGAAGCGAAGATCTAGCATTGTTAAATAAAAATACGATTGATACTAACAAAAGTAATATGGCATTGATAGAAATTTTGGAAATGGATTCTTTTTTATACCAAGAATCATACAATCGGAACACAAAACCGGGAAAAATGAATGCAAGTAAACCACCAAAGGTTAGATGAGTGTTCATAAGTCCTATGGGTAGGTAAATGTTTACATGAGTGATTTTTCCATAATGGTGTTGGTAAGGCCAAGAGGCAGAGGTTTTATAAAGATCGGAAATCAAACGAGATAGTCTTGTCATGGAAAAAATGGAGATAAAACCAGTAATCACGATCACAAGAGCAAAAATAAAAAAAGTTTTATAGAGATACTTTTTGTCTTCAGGCCTGATCCCTTGAACAGAAATAAATGCTGTAACAAGAAAGATATCTTTCATTTCATCACGAAACGCATGTTTAATGGATTCGAATTCAAAACCAGAGGCAGCGAAATGATACAAAACGGTTACAATTTGCCAAAGGTAAAATAAAAATAGAATTTTGACCAAATTGCTTGTAAGTTTTGGTTTTTCGGGGAGGAAGAGGAAAAAAACAAAAGATAGGAGTAAGAAAAGTTGGCTTAAGGAAACGGAGAGCGCGCAGGAAATGATGGACAAGGTTAGAAACGAACGATAGATTCGGTAATACATAACTTTGGATGAGACTAATGCTTTTCTCCAATTTGTAAAGAGGTAACAGTTGCGAGTCTTATATTTTTCCGATACTTTTTTGCCAAAAACCGACGGAGTTGCTGTTTCCATTAAGAATTTTTCTGAACTTTTAGCCCTCCGTGGGCATGAGTTTTGTATTTGTGCTCCTAAATACGGTGATGGGGACTTTGATCGGATGACTGATAATATCCAAGTGGTTCGGTTCCGGTCGGGATATTTGCCAAGTTACCCCGATATCAAAGTGGTTTTGCCCTCTCCTGGAAAAATCAAACGCATCATTGAAGACTTCAAACCCGACCTCATCCATATCCATACCCCGGGTCTTCTTGGACTTTATGCAGTGAACGCGGCGGAAAGATTTGGAGTTCCGACGATTGGAACTTATCATACGTTGATGGCGGAACAAGAAATGTATGTTTCCTTTTACCGTTTATTCAAACTCGATAAACTTTTTTTTAAGGCTAATAAGTTTAAGAAAAAACTGAATATTGATGAATTAGATAAAATTGTAAAATTTGATAATTTTAATATTCGTAAAAAAATCATTCTTAAAATTTGTAACGATATTTATAACAGATGTGATGTTGTAATTTCTCCAAGTCATCTTATCAAAGAACAACTTATTGAATATGGAATCACTCGTCCGATTACAGTTGTTTCCAACGGAATGGATTTAAAAAGATTCCAAGGAACACCTAAAATTTATGATGGTGGTGACAGTCCTAAGTTTTTACATGTGGGACGAATTTCTTATGAAAAAAACTGTGATGTGGTACTCAATGCATTTAAAATCATTCATGAATCTTATCCAAAGGCAACACTCACCATCATTGGAGAAGGTCCTGCAATTCCTTCCTTAGAACGTCAAGCAGAACATTTAGGGATACAGGGTGTAGTTAGTTTTAAAGGATTTATCCCCAATGCTGTGTTACACGAAGAATATCCTAAATATGATGTATTTTTGACAGCCTCAACGATGGAAACACAAGGCCTAGTTGTTTTAGAAGCCATTGCTTGTGGTCTTCCTGCTGTAGGTGTAGATGCTTTTGCCTTACCCGAACTTATCCGTCACGGAGAAAACGGGTACATTGCCAAATCTTTTGATTTCAAAGCAATCGCTCAAAGTGCACTGACAATTGTTCGTAACCCAGAAGAATATGCGAAGTTTTCCAAAAATTCCATTCAGATTGCCTCAGGCCATGAAATGGAAAAATGTGTCGATGCGATGGAAGAGGTGTATTCGAAAGTGATCGAAGCAATGAAGGGTAAAGTTAAAAAATCAACTATCTTTGATTTGTTTTTTGATTTTATGCAATGACAAGTTTTATATCTCTTGAGTTACGTTCCCTCATTACGGGGATCGCTATATTTTTAACTTTTTACGCATACATTCCTTATATCAAAGGGATTTGGACGGGTACTATCCGTCCCCATGTATTTTCGTGGATCATTTGGGGCGCCACCACCTTTATCGTGTTCTTCGCTCAAATTGCTGGAAATGGCGGAGTGGGAAGTGCACCGATTGGTGTTTCGGGAATCATTACCATTTTCGTCGCATGTATCGCATACAAAAAACGTGGTGATATCGAAATTACCAAATTCGATTGGTTTTTCTTTGGGTTGGCAGTTTCTAGTTTGCCGTTTTGGTTTTATTTTTCGGACCCTTTGGCGGCGGTGATTGTTTTGTCTATCGCCGATATTTTGGGTTTTATACCGACATTTCGTAAAGGATACTTCCTTCCCAACTCCGAACCAGTGGGATTTTATCTTATCTTTTTGTTTCGTAATTTTTTGGCTATGGCCGGACTTGCTGAGTGGAACACAACAACCTTACTGTTTCCAGGATCTGCCGGAATCGCTTGTGTGGTTTTTGTGGTTATGATAAAAATAAGAAAATCAAAACTAGAAATGATGTCTTAGTTCATTCTTTGTCCTCCACTGGATAAAAAATAACAGACCTAAGCATTTTTCCTTCTTCTGTATCTTCATAAACTACTTCAGCTTGTTTTGCGCGAGCTGGCATATACAATTGAATCGTTTCGACAATTTCATAAGCACTCAGTGTATAATCCAGTGCTTTGATGGCCAGTTCTACACCAAGAAACCTTTCCCGAGTTACTGTTTTGGTATCTGTTTTTTTAGTAATGATCAACCACTTGTAGAGTCTTGCAGATCTGTTGGTGTCCAAAAGGTTTCCAATATCTAGTTTCATTTGGGGAAGGATGGCCGGTGTTTGGTTGAACCTAACTTCAATTCCTCGCAAATGTGGTTCACTAAGCCTTAGTGAAAGTTGTTTGTCAAAAAGTTCATCATCGATATACTCGATACGATCACAGGTTGAATACACTGTGTTACATAAACTTCCATAATTTTTATGAAAGAAAAAAATCTGTAATACCTTTCCTGTTGTAGGATGGTAAAGGACTTTGGCATTGTAATGGGCCATGCGACCAAATTTAATAGCAGAACGAATCCGTTTGTACAAATTATAACTGAGTCCAAAAAGATCCTTAACAATAGGGACATCGGTGAAGCCAATACCTCTTGTTGCGATATAAAAGGGTTCTAAACTAACATGACCGTCTCTTCTTGCAATTTCTCGTAAGTATTCTGTGACATCTTCCATTCGCGATTCGCTAAGGGAAAGAGGTGAATCTAAATAATCGATGACCACCTTTCCACCGTTTTTGCCTAACTCTGCCCAAACTTCTTCTAAGTAGTTTCCGTTTTCTGTATAGGATATCTTTTTGCAATACAGTTCTTGGCATTTGATTTGTTCTTCATAATCGGCTTTGTTAGGAGATGGAAGGTGGACGGGTTGAAATTCGGAGGAAAATTCCTCTGCGTTCGTTTGAGAAGTTATGGTTAAAAGAAAAAAAATAAGAGATAAGGAAAACTGAAAGGACCTTTTATTGATCAAGTAAATTCGGTTTAGATGAAGGAAGGTTCTTCCCTTTGATGGTGAAATTTTAGGAGAGCTAAAACTTTTGATCGGAAATAACATAGAAGTCTCCTAAACAACCTAGTAAAGGTTTGAGCTAAATCACCAAAGTGTATTTACATTTTGGATGAGTCTAATTCGTCTAACAACATCTAGTGGGTCAATGAGTTCCATACAAGCATGGTCACCGCGCCAACATTTTGTGTTTCCGTATATGGAACAAGGACGACAAGGTAGGTCGACTTGTAAAACTCCAGAATCTTCTTGGGCAAACGGACCAAATCCTGAAAGCGGATGTGTGGTTCCATAAATTCCGATCACTGGTTTTTTGAGAAGAGCAGCAATGTGGACGTTCGAACTATCCATTCCAATCATCACATCCAGTCTGTCCATAATTCCAAGTTCTCCGCGAATTCCTAAATTTCCACCTTGAACAATATGAGAACGGTTTTGGCCATTTCGGAGGATTTCTAACTCTTTGGCTTCGTCCTTTCCACCAAAAAGAAATACATTGCAGTCTGGAAACTCATCAAGTAATACTTCCACGAGGCGTTTGCATTTTTCAAAACTCCATTCCTTGAGTGCATGTCCTGCAAACGGTGCAAAACCAAACCATTGACCTTCTTTTTTATCAATACCAATGGATTTAAAAAAATCTCTTGCATATATTTTTGATTCTCCGTCCACATTGAGCCAAGGGCCTTTGCGAATGGGGGCATCAAAGCCGGCTTTGCGAAATACGTTTAAGTAACGTTCAACGGTGTGAGGGAGTTGGTTTAATTTTTTATTATAACGTCTTGTTTGTTTTAATTTTTCGCGACGGCCTTTGATGATTTTTGAATAAGGAATACCTTGGCTACGAAATAAAAAAGCAATGAACCTGGAACGAACAGAACCGTGAAGGTCGATCACATGGCCAAATGGTCCCAGTTTGGCGATGTCACGATACATCCTCCAAAGTCCTAAAATTCCTTTGTATTTTTTGAGATTGATCCCTAATACATTCAAATTGGGAATGTTGTAGAAAAATGGTGCGAAGTTTCCTCTTGTAACAACTGTCAGCTGAATATTCGAGTATTTAGCTGCAATGGCAATGAGAGCAGGTGTCATCAAAGCCACATCCCCCATTGCCGAAAATCTTAGTACTAAGAGGTTTGTCATTTTTGATTCTTATACAAAGACGGGTTTAGATTCTGGTCATTGTACATTTTCATCTGACGATAAACTTTGACTCGTTTCGTTCCTTCTGCATAGTCGAGAAAGAGTTCGTCCAAACATTTTTTCAAATCTTCTCTTTGGTCTAGGAGAATATCTAGTTTTGTTTGGCATTTTGCTATATGTTCTTTTGAGGCAGATGCATCTTTTCTCGAAACTTGTTCTTCCATATGATAGATTTTAAGTTCCAAGATACTCATACGATCCAGTAACCAAGCAGGAGATTCGGAATTCAGCCGGGCACCAGGTTTCGGTGTGACGGAGCGGAACATATCTATGGCAAAATCATCCAGTTTTTCTACCATATCCGTTCGGTCTTGGTTCAGTTTGTCGATCTTTCGTTTGAGTGCCACGACATCTTCTAAAGCAATGTCTGGTCTTCGGATTTCATCTTCAATATGCCATTGGATGGTATCGATGTGGTTTTTTTGGTAGAGGGTGGACTCTAAACTTCCTTCTGGATAAGGATTTGGGTGTGGGGCTTCGTTTTTATGCCAATCCAGAACGGATTCCTGGAAAATAGAGACGGCTTTTGTGGCTTCCAATGCTTTCATATCGTAATGCAATTCATGATTTAATATGGTTTTTGGCGTTCAATCCAAATATTTCTCAGGTTTTTCGCTTTCTTTTGCCATCTCTTTCAGGCATTTACTGGGTATGTGCCTGGTTGTTATCGCTTATAGGGTTCATCCCGAATTCCCACTTGTCATTGTCTCCAATCGAGATGAGTTTTTTGAAAGACCGACAGAGTCCCTTCATTTATGGGACACGAGTCCTAAAATCATTGCAGGAAAGGATTTGAAAGCAGGAGGGACTTGGCTTGGTGTGAATTCCTTGGGTAAGGTGTCTTTTCTTACCAATGTAAGAAATTTACGAAAACCTTCGCATCCCCATCCCATCTCACGAGGAAATTTGGTCTTAGACTTTTTAAAATCGGAGAGGAACGTTTCTTCAATGGATTATCGAGGAAAGGTTCAAAATCAAGCCAACGAGTATGAAGGATTTAATTTATTTGTATATGATGGCAAGGAAGCAAATTATGTGGGGGGAGATCCTGTGCAAGTTTTAACTTTAGAACCAGGATTTCATGCGGTGAGTAATGCGAGTTGGAATACTGTTTGGCCGAAAACTGCCAAATTAAAATCAAACGTAGAACAGGTGTTTAACTCCATGCCTATGAATGAGAATTGGCGTACCCTTGTTACTTCAGAATTCTTTCGGTTACTTGCTGATGTAGATTTAGTTAAAGACGATTCCCTGCTTCCTGACACTGGAATTGGGCTCGAAAAAGAAAGGTATTTATCATCTATACGAATCCGTGTTCCTGGATACGGAACGAGAGCATCTACAATTTTGTTTTATGGTAAGGACGGTGTGGAGATAGTGGAACGCACTTTCTCCGATCCGCTTTCAAATGAATTTACGGAACGGAGAGAGGTATTAGAGTTTAACGAGTTTTAATCTTCTAATCGGAAATGTTTCATTGGGAAAGCAGACGTGATTTCTTTCACCGCTGCTTTTACTTTTGTTTCCCAAGAAGAATCACCAAAATGATCTAAATAATCACAGATTAAATTTCCCACTGCTTCGATTTCTTTTTCTTTGAGTCCACGAGTTGTGAGAGCAGGAGTTCCCAATCGAATTCCCGAAGCCACTGCTGGTGGATTTTTATCAAATGGGATCGCGTTTTTGTTTACGGTCACTCCGATATGATCCAGTCCATTGGCAGCATCATTTCCTGTGAGTCCTTTTACAGAAACATCGAGAAGAACAATATGGTTGTCCGTTCCACCAGAAACCACTCGGAATCCACGTTTTTGGAAAACTTCCGCAAGAACTTTTGCATTCTTTACTACTTGTTGGATATAGGTTTTGAAATCTGGCTGAAGTGCTTCCCCGAATGCAACAGCTTTTGCAGCGATCACATGCATGAGTGGTCCACCTTGGATTCCAGGAAACACTCGTGAGTTTAAAATCTTTTCATGTTCGGTTGAGGAAAGGATGAGTCCTCCTCTTGGCCCGCGTAAAGTTTTATGAGTGGTTGTTGTGACAAAATCACAAACTCCGATAGGACTTGGGTGTTCACCAGCAATCACAAGACCCGAGATATGTGCAATATCGGCCATGATTTTAGCACCAATTCCGTTTGCGATTTCGCGGAACTTATTAAAATCAATGGTTCTTGGATAAGCAGAAGCACCCACAACAATTAGTTTTGGTTTGTGTTCTTTGGCAAGTTTTGCGACTTCATCGTAATTGATCGTTTCTGTTTTCTCATCCACACCATAAGGGATTGGTTTAAAATATTTTCCGCTGATGTTGACTGCACTACCATGCGTTAAGTGACCACCATGTGCCAAATTCATTCCGAGGAAACTATCTCCTGGTTCGAGTGTTGCAAGAAATACCGCCATATTCGCCTGTGCACCGCTATGTGGTTGTACGTTGGCGTATTCGGCCCCGAACATTTTTTTGGCTCGTTCGATGGCGATTTGTTCTATCTTGTCTGCATTTTCGCAACCGTTGTAGTAACGTTTTCCAGGATATCCTTCTGCATATTTGTTTGTGAGAGTGGAATGGTAAGCTTCCAAAACCGGACGTGAAACAAAGTTCTCACTAGCAATCATCTCTAGGGAATGTTCTTGGCGTTCGTCTTCTTTTTTTAATGCGGCGTAAACTTCTGGATCTTGTTTTTCTAAATAACTCATGTGGGAATTTCTCTATGAAGTGTATATTCTGGATTTTGGTATTTCTTCTTACGAATAGATTCAGATTCTTGGAGCACGTGTTTCCGAAAAGTAGAAAAGTCGGGGCCAAAGAAGGAAATTTTTGAAAAATCTTCCGGGCTGTCCGGCTCTGGTTCTCCTAAATAAGAAAAAACTTCTCGGACCAAATCTTTTGCCCAAATGGTTTCGGAAAAAAAATTGGGTAGGGAAGTTAAAAATTCTTTGTGACTTCTTTCTTTGCGGTAGTCGGGTTCTTCGGGAGGATGGTGGAGGACTTCGGCCACTCGATTGATAAGGTTTTCTTCCAAAATCAATGTCCCATGTTGGACAATGCAGTTACGTTTTCGAAACTGTGCATTACCAGAAATCTTTTTAAAGATTCCATTTTTTTCTAAAACTAAGTCGGATTTTCCCTTTGGAGAACAATGGATATTTTGTCTCTCCAAAGATTTGGCAACAATGTTGAGCAATATATCATAAGAATCTTTGACGGGAAAGAGTTCTTTCCTGTCGTCCAAATTGACATAGATAGAATAATTAATATTTCCTGATAAGGAATGAAAGACGGTTCCTCCACCAGAAGCACGTCTTGCGATATAACAAAAATTAGGTGTTGGTTTTTTCTTAAAACCAACAGTTCGGGCAACGGTTTCGTAATTGGTTACCAATTCTTCTTTGATGTTTCGAAATGGATTTTCCGAAAGACCTAAAATGATGGAATCTGGATTTTTCCAAAGTCTGACTCCAGCAGTAACTCCTTCGGAGACCATTTTTAAAGCGATAGCTTCTTCGATCGCCAAATTATAGTAAGGTGATCTTGCTGGAGTTTGTGGAAAATAAAATACTTTGGAATTCACTCGTTAAAGTATTTTTGTGAAGCTTCGTTTAAAAACTTTCGTTCGCTACGGGAAAGGGAATCCATTCCATTTTTAGAAATTTTTTCCAAAAGTTCATCTACTTTCGTTTTTGCATTTTCCCTTTTGGCCATTTCTTCTTGGTAACGCATAAACCTACGTTTTTGTAAATACCGAGAAAGAGACCAAGTGGGAAGGGAACCCACTTTCTTTTTCCAACCAGTATAAACTTTCATTAAGAAGAATCCGCCAATGGCTCCCCCTAAGTGAGCAAAATGGGCCACTCTTTCCCCTTGGGCAAAAAGCACCATAAGCATAACGATCATCACAAAGTATTTGGCTCGCATGGGGAAAATGAGGAATACAAGAAGTTCGCGGTTGGGCCAGGTCATCGCATAAGCCACAAGTAGGCCATAGATACTAGCACTAGCTCCCACGACTAGCCCTTGCGGAATGCCAAAAAAATGAGCAAGTACGGTGCCTATCCCTCCAAGGAATGCAGTGAATGTATAAAATTTTAAAAAAGCACGTTCTCCCCAAACTTCTGCGAGTTCTGAACCAAACATCCAAAGGCTCAGCATGTTAAAAAGAATATGAAGGAAACTTCCGTGGAGAAAGGCATAACTGAGTAGTTGCCAGACCCAACCATTGAAAACCAATTCTGGGGTGAGTCCGAAATACAGTTCCATAATGGGAGAATGGAAAGCCAGTTTCGTTGCCATCTGTAGGAGGAATAAAATTGCATTGATAATGATGAGAGTGCGTACAATGGGAACCATTGGAGGTCCAAATCGGAGTTCATATCCTGGGTAACGAGAGGCCATAAATTCAAGGTCGCAAATCTTGAGTGACAAGGAAAGTCGATTTCCTAGCATCGAGGAAGTGATTGTGCAACTCTACGGAGTCCGCGGCTCCATAGCGAGCCCCCTCCGAAACCAAGACTACCGCAAAAAAATTATCGATATTCTAGACCTCTACAGGCAATCGGGGGCTGGCATTTCGGCGGATGAGTTTTGGCAAGACCTTCCTTATCATCTCAAATTTGTCACAGGATCGGACACAACCTGTGTGTCTGTTACTGACGATGAAGGGGAAGTTTACATTTTGGACATGGGAACGGGCCTTCGGAATTTGGGGGATGAACTCATTTCAGAATACCTTTCCACAAAGTTAAAAAGGACAGTCTCTTTCTTTATCACCCATACTCATTGGGATCATATCCAAGGCCTCCCATTCTTTAAGCCAATTTATTTCCCTGACTTCCTCCTGAACTTTTATTCACCTTATTCCGATTTAGAGTCTCGTCTCCAAAAACAACAAGAACCAGAATATTTCCCTGTTCCTTTGGATGGGACAGGTTCGGCCAAAGACTTCAAACTTTTCTTTCCTGGGGATGTTTTGGAATTTGCTTCAGGAATGAAGGTAGAGTGTTATCCTTTGAAACACCCGGGTGGATCTTTTGCTTACAAGTTTACAAACAGGGCCGGTAAAGTTTTTATCTTTGCAACGGACGCAGAATTCACCGGTGCTGATATGGATTTAATCCATGAATGCCATCCATTTTTTGCTGATGCTGATTTACTAATTCTCGACACCCAATACACGTTAGACGAATCCTTTTCAAAATTTGATTGGGGTCACACTGCATATACAATGTCTGTGAACTGTGCTTCCTCATGGAGGGTCAAAAATTTGGTCCTCACTCATCATGAGCCAAGTTACTCTGATGAAAAAATTTACGAAATTTATAATGATGCTAAGCTCCACAAAGAACAGTTAGGCGAAAAAAAATTAAAAATTCATTTAGCAAGGGAAGGATTGCGATTCCACCTATAATATTATGAACAAAGAAAAAACACTTCGAATCACTATTACTACATTCTTTAGCATTGCCCTCCTAGGTGGTTTCTTTTTTGGATACATCCTTTCTGAGGTAAATAAAGGAAAAGAGTTACAAAAGTTGGCATCTTACCAACCCACAACTCCTACTAAACTTTATGACTCGAATGGGGTTTTGTTCGCAGAGCTCTACCGACACAAACAAGAATTATTAAAATACAGCGACATTCCTCCTCATGTTATTCATGCATTTCTTTCTGTTGAAGATGATAACTTTTTCAATCATTTCGGAATCGATTTTTTAGCCATCGTTCGTGCGGCTATTAAAAACGTATTTGCTGGACGTATTGTCCAAGGTGGATCCACTCTCACCCAACAGTTGGCAAAAACCATCTTACAACAAAGGAAAAAAACATTTGGTCGTAAGTTTTTGGAAGCGCTTCTCACATTACAAATTGAACAAGAGTATACTAAGGAAGAAATTTTAGAAATTTATTTTAACTTAATTTATTTAGGTCATGGAACAACAGGCCTTTCTTCTGCTGCTAATGTTTATTTTCAAAAAGATGTGAGGGACTTAAGTATTGCAGAAGCAGCAATGCTTGCAAGGCTTCCCAAAGCTCCTGTAACCTATTCTCCATTTAAAAATCCTAAAGAAGCGAAACAGGCCCATATGGTGGTTTTGAGTCTTATGGCGAAAAATGGGTTTATTCCTAAAGACCAAGTTCAAAAAATCCACGATGATTTTTGGGAGCGTTATTGGCCAGTTGTGATCACACAATCTCCTTCCCGTTCTACTTGGGGGGCAAAACTAAACAGAGCTCCTTATTTCACTGAATGGGTGCGTCAAATTTTAGAGAAGGAACTTGGAGAAGAGGCTTTATATACTGGCGGTTTGCGTGTTTATACAACGATAGATGTTCGAAAACAAGAGATCGCAGAAGAAGAACTTAGAAAAGGTCTAATAGAGCAAGATAAATATGCTTTCGGGGCAAACTTTCGTTATGTGGGACGTGCAGACCGAGGTCTAGTTTCATTATACAATTTATTTGGATCATTATTTCCAGTGGGTGTTCCTTATGTAACGAGTTTGGATGATAGACAAGTATTTCGCCTCCATTTGGAAAAAGAAATGGCTCCGGCTTTGGAGCTTCTAACGGACTTTGTTCCTTCAGAAAACGAAAGTTCAGCTGTGAAAGAATTCCAAAGATCATCACTTGTATTTTCTTCCAACTTACACGTAGAAGGTGCTATTGTTACCATTGATCATCAAACAGGATACATTCAAACAATGGTGGGTGGTTCTAGGTTCTCTCCTAAAAACCAATTTAATCGAGCTATGCAAGCAAGGCGACAAACTGGATCTGCCTTCAAACCATTTGTTTATGCGGCAGCCATCCAAAACAGAGCCGTTGGTTCCGGAACCGGAATTATGGACGCACCTCTTACAACGATTACAGAAGAGGGGGAAGGGTATTCTCCGCAAGATATTTCTGGTGATTTTAGAGGAATGGTTCCTCTTTCGAGAGCATTATCGTTATCTTTAAATATTGTTTCCGTGCAAGTGCTTATGAGAACAGGAACTGATGCAGTCATTGACTTTGCATCTAAAGTAACAAAGGCAAATAAAGCTCGGTTTCCTACCGGTCCGGCTTTGGCCCTGGGTGTTGCAGAATTGACTCCTTATGAAATGGCACTTGGTTATTCTATTCTTGCTAACAAAGGTAAAGATGTAATCCCTTTTAGTGTTCGTTATGTTTTGAATCAAAGTGGAACCGTGGTTTATAACAAAGAAAAAGAAGTTCAAGAAACACTTGCCGAAGAAGCAAAAACTGGAGCTATTCAAATCATTCCTGAGGCTACTGCATACATCATTAAACAAATGTTAATTGGTGTGGCTATGGGAGGAACTCCTACACAAGCCCTCCGCGCAGCCGACAAAGGAAACTATAAAGGAGAGTCCGGCGGAAAAACAGGATCAACTTCTTCTTATACTAATGTTTGGTACGCAGGTTTCGATCCTAAATATACCTCAGTTGTTTGGATGGGTTTTGATAAATCTTCTCTCTCTCTTGGAAAAGGAGTCACGGCAGCTGGAGTCGCTGCACCGATTTGGGGGAAGATTTACTCGCGTTGGTATAACGAAGGCCCATACCCACTTTTTTATCCCAATGGACGAGCCGAAGAAATTCCGGCCGATGTGGTTAAAGGGGCAACTTGTGCTTTCAATGGTCTTTCTCCTGGACCAAACTGTCCTTTGACTGGGAATTTATTTTTAAAGCCGATTACCATTGCTGGCCGAACTCTCTCCGTTCCCGGTGGTAGGCAGTGTGATGGAGATCGTGACCACTACCGCTCCATGGATCTAACTGATTTCCTCCAAAGAGAACTTGAAATTTCTGACGACGAATTGAAGTAATCCACTTACCAAAGAAAGTCCCACACGAAAGTGAGTGGCTTTCCTTTTCCACAAGATTGCTTCAGTAATCCACTTACCAAAGAAAGTCCCACACGAAAGTGAGTGGCTTTCCTTTTCCACAAGATTGCTTCAGTAATCCACTTACCAAAGAAAGTCCCACACGAAAGTGAGTGGCTTTCCTTTTCCACAAGATTGCTTCAGTAATCCACTCACCAAAGAAAGTTCCACGTGAAAGTGAGTGGCTTTCCTTTTCCACAAGATTGCTTCAGTAATCCACTCACCAAAGAAAGTTCCAGGCGAAAGTGAGTGGCTTTCCTTTTCCACAAGATCACTTTAGTAATCCACTTACCAAAGAAAGTCCCACGTGAAAGTGAGTGGCTTTCCTTTTCCACGAGATCGCTTTAGTAATCCACTGACCAAAGAAATTCCCAGGCGAAAGTGAGTGGCTTTCCTTTTCCACGAGATCGCTTTAGTAATCCACTGACCAAAGAAATTCCCATGCTATCTCCCTATAAGTTCACCTATTTAGGAAATTTATTTCTAATTCATCATTTTGCGTACGTTTTGAGCAATTTGGCCTGGTTTTGCTTATCTTCGGACCCTTGGAATGATCCATTCCAGCCTTTGAGGCCTGTTTTACTTTGGCACGATAGTTGCATTAAAGTAAGGGAACCACTGGTTCGGAGGGAATATGAAAAAGGCAGTTTTAACCATTCTAGTTTTGACACTTACCGCTTCCATTTCTGCTGGAGAGTCTTCTTTTATGAATGAAGACCTTGATTCCCTCGTCAGCCAATATGACAAAGAAACCCTCACTGTTATTTCCAACGAACTTGTAAAATTAGCAAGCGAAGAAGAGGGGATGGGTGAATTCGATTTAGCTTCCGGACATTATTCTCGTGCGATTAAAATTAGAGAAGCAATTGGGATGAGTGAACATAAAAGTTTCCCGTCAATCCAATACCTTGCAAGTCTTGCACATTCTAAAGCAGGTAACTTTTGTGAGGCATCTACACATGCTAAAAAAGCAAGTGAAGGTTTTCGCCAACATGGAATTACCAAATTTGAACAAAAAGCAAACATAGAACACAAAGAATACGCACGGGCTTGTGCGGTGGTTGCTTTTAGATAAAACGATGTAATGATTCTTTCTAGAGATGGTTACCCTTTTTGATTCTTCTTCGAATCAATCCAACTTCACGTGGTTGTACACGTGGGGTTGGAATTCTTTTTTCCCATATTTAAGTTTTGCTTTTTCAAACAAACTTGACTTCGTGTAAGGAAGGTCTGATTCCCAGGCAATTCCAAAGTTTGCTTCATTGTATCCAGATTCATACTGCAAAGGATATATAGATTTCCCATCATAATAATACAACAATCGATGTTTCATTGAACTTTCATTCTGCGACAGAATAGAGGAACAAGGAAAGAGTTTCGACCAATCTTTACCATGTGGGTTTGGGGTTGTTTTTGTTTTTTGATCCGACTTACATTCTAATATAACGATGGTATTTGTTTGGAACAAAACCCAGTCTCCGGATTTTTCATAAGTTCCCACTCCTTCTTTTTGTTGGAACTCAGAATGATCTTCATATACCTTCCATTCACTCCAGGTTTTTTTGAACTTAGAGTTTGTTTGTAAGTGTATTTCTTCTTTCCAATACAAATGAAAGGTTTTGGATCCAAACGCAGATTTTTTTTCTGCCGGTCTTGAATAGAATCCAAGTGTTATGTTTTGATCTCTTGGGTAATCGGAAGGAAGGGAACGAATCCAATCCAGTTTGGGAGCACATTGTAAATTACAGAACAAAATACAAATAAGAAGAATGAAATCTATTCTTCTTATTTGTATGTAATCAACTCCACCGGGGTGAAGTTGAGGTTTAGAATTGGAAGTAAATAAAATCTTGTCCACCATCTCCAAAAATTCCGAGTAATAATAAAATCACTACTGACAGAATAGGAAGGAGGATATTTTGGTATGGTTTTAATTTTTCATAAACAAAGTTCGAATACTGGAACCAGTTGAACATCAAACCGAGAGCAATGAAGGTGGGAAGTTCATCCACACGACTCAATGTTTCTCCGGTATTACGGAAGGTCAAAACACCTTTAAAAATTTCATAAGCCACATTCATTGATTCCTCACCCCTTGCGGCAGATCGGAAAAATACACCTGAAAAGGTAAATATGATAAATACAACGATGGTACGGATGATACCCACAAAAGGGAGTGTATCAGGAAGAAACTTCTTTTTCCCTCGATGTAAATACAATGATCTTTCAATCCATATGAGCGCACCTAAATAGGCACCCCAAAACACAAAGGCCCAATTGGCACCATGCCATAACCCACCAAGGCACATTGTGATAAACGAGTTTACATTGGAACGAAAGATAGATCCTTTACTGCCACCGAGTGGGATATAGATATAATCCCTGAGCCAAGAAGAAAGAGTGATATGCCATCGCGACCAAAGTTCCCTAAAGGATTGAGACAGAAAAGGACCTTGGAAGTTTTCTGGAATTTCATACCCAAGTAAATTTGCAGAACCGCGTGCCATATCAGTATAACCAGAAAAGTCGCAATACACTTGCGTACCAAAAGCAATCACACTGAAAAATATGGAAAAACTATCGAATTTTGCAGGATCCATAAAAATCGGTGAGATGATCGGTGCAATGTTTTCTGCAATGATGACTTTCTTAAAAAGACCACCAATAATTAAAAACAGACCTTTTTTCATTCGGTCGGCATCAATGGTTGGGTTGTCTAGTTGTGGAAGGAAATCTTGGGAGCGCATAATGGGCCCCGCAATTAATTGTGGGAAGAAAAGGATGAATAAAAAATAATCCACAGCGGACATTCTTTTTTCAATGATCCCTCTATGGATGTCCACTTGCACTGCAATGATTTGGAAGGTATAAAAACTAATTGCTAGTGGTAAAAATATACTCCAAACTCCGGATATTTCTTTAAAAGCAGGATAACCAGTTAATGAAAATAATGAACCTGTTATGAAATAGAAGTATTTGAAAAAACCTAAATTGATTAAGTTTAATGCCACAATCGCAAACAGTATATGGTTGTAAGGTTGTTCTTTTTCTTTTTTTCGGAAGATCCACTCACTAAATCCGTAGTTGACGAGGATTACTGTTAGGAAGTGAAACAAAAAAGGAAAACTGAAGTAGGCGTAGAAAATTAGGGAAGAAAAAACAAGTAATGGTTTTCTTCCTTTTTGTGGAATGTTCCAGTAAATTAAATACGTAAAAGCAAATAGAAGTAAATAAGGAATAGAATTAAATAACATTGATTAGTTTGCCTTAAAATTATAGATCCCAAAGATAAAGAAATTTAGCATTGGTGCCTGTTCCTAAGATTTTGTCAGCGATTCCTAAAGAAAGAGGATTTTTGTTGGCATCCGTTGCTTGGTAGATATTTTCTACCCGACCTTTGCCTCTTTGGTAAGTGATGACACGAGGATTCCCACTACGATTTCCTTGGAACTTTGGATGTTGCATTATTTGGTAAACAAAGTCATCGAAGTATCCAATGAAATCAATCATACCTTCTTTTTTAGCTTGTTCTGCAGTAAAGATCCTTCCGTCACAAATTTCTTTGAGGCGAGTCTCTGCTACATTCGGTCTTCCTTTTTTTACAATTTCGAAAAAACGACCGTACAAACTATCAATGATGGATTGAAGGATTTTTCTTTGTTCTGCTGTCATCTCTGTAGTTGGTGAACCAAGAGCTTTGTTCGGGCCGGAGGTAAAGGATTGGTCCTTCACTCCAATTTTATCCAAACCTTCTTTTACATTGATCCCGGACATGATGACACCAACTGATCCTGTAACAGTCGTTGGGTGGGCTCCAATGGCGTCTGTTGCCATCGCAATGTAGTAGGCACCACTTGCTGCAGTATCCATAAAACCTGCGAACACTGGAATGGATCTTCTGTTCTTAAATTTCAAAATTTCTTGGTAAATGATGTCACTGGCAGTAACCGTTCCGCCAGGAGAGTTTATTTTTAAAATCACACCCTTTACATCTGGGTCTCGTTCTGCATATTTAAGAGATTCTTTGATCCGAGCGACCATTGATTCCGTGGAAGTACCAAAAAAAGATTCTTTGGATTCATCAGAAATCATTCCTTCGATGGAGATGATAACGATTTTTTCTTGATCCCTTCCGGCGATGAGTTTCTCTTCGAAATCAGCCTTGCCACTTTGCGGTAACAAGTTCAGACTGTTCCCAATGACACAAGATTCGGTAAAAAGAACCGAAAGAAGAACGATACAAACGAAAAGAAAAGGCTTTCTTGAAGGCATACAAACCTTTCTAAGATGGCAAACTATGACTTCAATCATTTTTGGGAGATAAATTTTGTACCAACTGAAAACAAAACAGTCTAGTTTTGAGACCCACCCGACCGGTGGCGGCCAATGGCTCGGTTTGCATCTCCTTTCTTCGGTGGATGGGAAGTCTGTCTCCGTCGTTTCTGGCCATAAACCTCCGGATCCTTTTTTTGCATCTGGATCTTTTTTGATGTTTCCTTGGGTGAATCGTTTGGAACCCAATCCTTGGGCCAGAGAGCCATTTTATCCCAGCACACATTGGCTTACTGATGGAAATGGAATCCCTTTACATGGCCTTTATCACAATCTTCCCAGGCATTTGGTAAAGGAAGAATTGAGTGATCATGAATCATACGCGGAATTCGAAATGGAAATTCCTTCTGTTTGGAAAGGCACATTCCTTTCTAAAATTCATGTAAAAGAATGTTACCAACTTTTCCCATCGGAGTTAAAGATTATTTACCGATTGGTCAACGATTCGGATACAGAATTTCCTTTTGCACTAGGAATTCATCCATACTTTCGATGGAATGAAGATGAATCTATTGATGACTTATTTTTGTTTGGTTCTGGATTTCATAAAGTAAAGTTGGGTGATTATTTATTACCAGAAAGAATTCAGAAAGAAGATCTAGTGCTCAATTCAGAAGAATCTCTTGTTGGGAAAAATTTAGATGATCTTTATGCAGCTGCTGATGGACAAAATTCTTACATCGGACTTTTCTCTATGAATAAAAAAGAAAAACTCATCATCAGAGGTGGCGAATTTTACCAAGTATATACTCCACAAGATCGAAGATCTATAGCGATTGAACCTATGACAGGTACGGGAAATTTTTTACATTTCCCTGGTGGTAATCCTAAAACCATAACACCAAAGACAGAAAAACGCATAGAATTTTCCATTCGACTGGATCATTTTTAAAAATTTGCAACTCTTTATCGAACAATCTGTCTAATGTAAGAGAGGTTAGTCCAACAATGTCAGATGCACTAGTGAATACATGCAAACAAATCAGTAAAAATCTATTGGAGATCAAGTATTTCGCTGAAAAGAAAAACACTAGCCGAACCTCTGTTTACCGAGCACTACAAGATAAAAAAATCAATGAAGTTGTCATTGGTAAAAATTCTCGTTTTATCATTTTAGATGATTCTGCGAAGAAGTGGAAACCTGGTAGACAGTCCTAAATTCTAATTCATTTGCTAAAAGATTTGGTTCTATCCATTTTGTTTTGATTGTGGGGCTGTTTAGGTTCCATATTTGTTCTGGAATTTGGTTTCGCACTTTATCTGTTAAAATGGATTCAAATCCAAAATAACGTAACAGGTATTCGTCGCTCTTAGTTTCTAATAAATATCCAAGAAAACGGTGATATACCTTCCCTAAACTTTTGTCGTTATGTTTATCTCGTGTTTTGATATACATTTCTGCAAACTTAGGATAAGGGGCTTTGAATTCTTTTTTTGTCCACCGGTAGTGAATGGTTTTTAGATATCCTCGGCGTAGATAGATTTTTTTCTCACCGTCATAACTGAGGGGAAGGGCTGTCGGAAATTCCTCCGATTCTAAATTTAGATCCATTCGCACCTTGATGAATTCCAAATCCAACCAAACAAGTGAAATGGGTTTTTTCCAAAAATGATTCCAAATTTCTAATAGAAGATTTTGTTTTCTTTTTTTGTTTTTAGAATCAATCTGATTTCGTAAAACATCGGTTAGTTTTTCTTTTTCTTTTTGAAAATACCAATTGGGTAGGACAAAGGCCATAAATCCTTGCCAATACCTGAGTGTTAACTTCAAATTTAACCCCAATTTGGATTTACCTAAGGGTAAAGGTTCTGCTTTCCATTCCATGACAACGGCTGGTCGGAAAAATGAAAACCCAACATCCTCCCAATCCAAACAAATTTGTTTCAAACTTGTCTCAGAAATAGGGAGATGTTCTAATGAAATAGAGACAAAAAGTGTTTTTGGGAATTTCCGCATTTTTTATTCCAATCGGTCGATCTAAGATAACAAGATGACTGATTTAGCGTTTGAGAACCAAAATTTTTTATGGGGAAATGAAGCCGGCCCCATCCGTATCCTTTCGGAATACCTCCATCCTAAAACGGAATTCCAATCGCAAGGAATCACTGATACAATCGTTGTCTTTGGATCCGCAAGGATTCCAGCGCCAGAAGAACTGAAATCAAATCCGCCCACAGCTCTTGAGAATCTAAGCAATTATTATGCAGAAGCTACTGCCTTTGCGAAATTAATTTCCGAATGGGCAGAAACTTTAAAATCAGAAAGACCGGGGCGCAATCTGAATATTTGTACAGGCGGTGGTCCGGGGATAATGGAAGCAGGGAACCGAGGAGCAAAAGAAGCGGGTGCCAAGTCAGTTGCCCTCAACATTGTCCTCCCGCACGAACAACATGTGAATCCCTATGTGGATCCGGAGCTAACCTTCGAGTTTCATTATTTTTTTATGAGAAAACTTTGGTTTATGAAGGCTTGTCGAGGGATGGTTGCCTTTCCCGGTGGGTTCGGAACTTTTGATGAATTATTTGAAACCCTGACTCTTGTCCAAACGGGAAAAAAATCTAAGATTCCTATCCTTCTTTATGGAAAGGAATTTTGGACCCAAGTGATCAATTTTAAAAAACTCGCAGAGATGCGGTTGATCTCGGAAGAAGATCTGGATTTATTTGGGTTTGCAGACAGTCCAGAAGAGGCCCTCCGATTCTTTCAGGAAAAGATTCGTTTCGAATTGACCCATTCTACGGGTACAAAAACATAGCGAAACAAGGTAATAATTATGGCTAGAACATGTGTAGTAACCGGAAAAGGAACGACGGCAGGGAACAACGTATCCCATTCTCATAAAAAGAACCGCCGTATCTGGAAGGTGAATGTGATCACAAAGAAAATCTTTTTAGAAGACGAGAACCGTTGGGTTCGCGTTAAGATTTCTACACGTGCTTTGCGAACTCTTCGTAAAAAAGGTTTGAAAGTGGCAATCAAAGACCACGGCGGCGATATCACTGCGATCACTCCTAAAAAATACGTAGGGATCACTCCAAAAGCACAACCAGCAGCTTAAGTTTTTTAAGCATTTTTGGTGGATTGAAACAATCCAGAAAAACACCCGAAATCACCGAAGTCTACCGTCTCTTAGAGGCGGAGTTCGGTGTAGTAGAAACTCCCCTCACGTTTACTAAACCTTATGAATTGGCCATAGCGGTCATTCTCAGTGCACAGTGTACGGACGAACGCGTCAATACAGTCACACCTGAACTCTTTCGTACCTTTCCCACTCTCGAATCTTTTGCTAAGGCATCACTACCACTACTAGAGAAAAAAATTTTTTCCACTGGGTTTTATAAAAACAAGGCCAAAAGTATCCAAGGTTTTGCACGGATGGTTCTTGATGAATTTGGTGGTGAAATTCCAAAAACAATGGAGGAGGCCATCAAACTTCCTGGGTTTGGAAGGAAAACTGCTAATGTGGTTCTTGCAGAAATTTATGGAGTGGTAGAGGGATTTGTTGTGGATACCCATGTGAAACGACTCACCAAAAGATTGGGTTTCACAAAAAAAACGGATCCCGTTCAGATTGAACGGGAAATGATCAAAATCACCCCTAAGGAGATTTGCCGAAACCTATCTCTGTACCTAATATTTCTCGGTCGTAAGAATTGCCAAGCCCGCCGGACATTTTGTTCGACATGTCCTCTTTCTTCCCTATGTCCTTCATTTTCGGAGTAGGTTTCTCTAGACCTTCTTCGGTTTCTGATTCTTTTCTTTGTTTCCAAGAACGATTGCGATCCGTTAAATTAATGGATTCTAACTTATAATCCAAACGAATTAAATTGCGTTTCCTAAAGAACAAATTTAAAGTTCCAAGTCTCCCGTAATCTTTTGGGCATTCAATTTGGTGTACATTCGATAAATAACGAAACCGAGCTTGTGGTTTTCCTTCTACCAGTAGGAAGAGGGGAAGTTCGGGATGGTTTTGCCAAGGAAGGAGGGGGATTTTGGTTTCATCATCAGCATTCACATAAACGATCCAACCGTCATAGTCTTCTATGTTTTTGACATCGATGAGTTCCTGAATGGAACCTAAACCTAGTTTAACGGGACCATGGTTCATCTCTCTTGGTTTCCCTAGAGTAAATCCATCAAACGGAAATTCCAATGGTTTGTCTTTGGGTTGAAAAGGGTACAACATGTACCCTTTTCCTCGTTTTAAATCCAAATCCATTTTTTCTCGTTCCACGAATCCAAGGAGGGCACTAAGACCTCCACGGCCATCCTCATCCATTTTCGTGAAGAGTTCCTTACCGCAATGGAAAAAAATCCGGAGAGGCCTGTCTTCTAGGCTCGGGTGAGCACTTCCTGCTGTAGGATTGAGAAAAATCCCGAATGTAATACAGAGAACCAGGATTCTCCCAAGAAAAGAAAGACGGATATTCATAAATTAAGACCTTGGTTCTAAGAACGGAAGAAATCGAATCAGAATGAACCAAAAAACCTTCAGTCTGTCTAATCTAAGGGCAGAAAGGATGCCATGAACTTCTTTAAAAACCTAATTCTCTACGCTAAAATGGTAAAATTTTCCCACACACTCTTTGCTCTCCCTTTTGCAGGGATTAGTTTCATCTTGGCCTATCTGGAATCCACCTTGGATACAGGGGATTTACTTCGGATTGGGGCCCTTGTCCTTGTTTGTATGGTGAGTGCTCGCAGTGCTGCCATGGGATTCAATCGTTATGTGGATTCGGAAATTGATGAAAAGAACCCGCGCACACAAAATAGGGAAATCCCCTCTGGAAAAATCTCCAAACTTTCGGCTCTACTATTCATAGGCCTTTCTTCTTTTATTTTTATTTTTGCGAGTTTCTTTGTAAACAAACTGGCTTTCTTACTTTCTTTTCCGGCTCTTTTTGTATTATTTCTTTATTCCCTGACCAAACGGTTTACTCTCTTTTGCCATTTAGTTTTGGGATTTGCGATTTCCCTTGCTCCCCTTGGTGCTTGGATTGCCATCACAGAAACGGTTAACCTGGTCCCCGTTCTATTTTCTTTAGGGTTACTTTTTCATATTTCCGCCTTTGATGTATTATATGCCATCCAGGATATGGACTTTGATGCCAAAGAGAATCTTCATAGTATTCCTTCCAGACTCGGAGAAACCAAGTCTCGTGGTATCGCTGTGGTTCTCCACATCCTTTCCTTTGTATTTTTTATTTTTGCAGGGATCAGTGCAGGACTTGGAGTTATGTATTTTCTCATTCTTTCTGTGATTGGAATTTTGGTTTTGTACGAACATAAAATTTCATACCAGTACAAATCCAAAGACTTACCGATTGTTTTTTACCAAATCAATTCTTGGATCAGTGTGGTTTTATTCCTCGCGATTTTATTTGATAAGTGGAATGAATTTTTATTAAAAGTTTCTTCTGGAATTAGTTTTCGATGAAACTTGTTGTTGGTCTTGCAGGGGCGAGTGGTAGTATCTATGCCGCTCGTTTCCTTCGTGCTTTGTCTGAAGTCGAAGGTGAGAGTTACATCACAGCAAGTCCCGCAGCATTACGTATTTTTTCCGAGGAATATGAAACCAAAGTGGAAACTACCGAGGACGTACTGTCTTTTGTAGAAACCAAGTGGAAAACAAAACCTAAACATAAATTCCATGTTCGTAATTTTTTTGATATTGGATCTGATATTGCCAGCGGGTCAAACCGGTGGGATGCGATGGTTGTAGTTCCTTGTAGTATGAAGACTGTGGCTTCGATGTCTCAAGGACTCACAGAAAATTTAATTGAAAGGGCTGCTGATGTTTCGTTGAAAGAACGAAGAAGGTTGATTGTTGTTCCGAGAGAAACTCCTTACAATCGTATCCATCTTAAAAATCTTTTGGCATTGGACGAAGCTGGCGCTATCATCCTTCCTGCATCCCCTGGATTCTACCAAATGCCAAAAACTTTGGATGATTTAGGAGATTTTATTGCTGGAAGGATATTCAATCTTCTAGGAATCGATAAAACTCTCTATCCTAAGTGGTTGGGGTAAAATTTCGGAAATAAGCCGTTGGTTTTCCGTTCTCACCTAAACATACGTAGGTGATGTCACTTTCAATCACAGCCGACATTTTTCCCGTTTGCGGATTGTTGGTAATGGCCAAAGTTCGTGACGTAACCGAAGATTTTCCGTATTTAACGATTTTTCCGTAAATTTGGATGATGTCTCCGGCCCGAGCAGGGGAACGAAATACCACATTGTCCATACTCATCGTGACAATATTGGTATAACGAATTTTATTCATCACATACATTGCCATCCCCTCGTCGATCCAGGAGAGCATTTTTCCCCCAAAAAGATTGTTATGGTAGTTCAAATCGTCAGGTTGGACCAGGTGTTGGGTGACCAGTTCCATATCGCGGAGTTTGTTCTGAATCGTGTCGACCATAAATACCAAAAAATATGTTTTCGATTTATTCGATACCAAAAACCCTAGAGAAAAGATTTCCGACTTATGCACTCTTATTCCCACAAAAACATTCTAGACACCCTCCAATTTTCCAAAGAGGACCTCAACTTCCTCATTGAAAAAACACAACGTATGAATCTACTTCAGGAATCGGGGAAGGCCTTCGGAATTCTGAATGGGAAACTCCTCGCCTCCCTTTTCTTTGAAGCAAGCACCCGGACACGACTCTCCTTTGAAGCGGCGATGGAGAGGCTCGGTGGGCGGTTAATCTCTACTGTGGGATTTCAGTTTTCTTCGATCTCGAAAGGAGAAACTCTTTATGACACCATGAAGATGATCGAAGCATATGTGGACATCGCAGTCATCCGTCATCCTGTGGAAGGTTCTTCTCGGATTGCGGCAGGAGCAGTGAACATACCTGTGATCAATGCAGGTGATGGAGCCGGCCAACACCCCACCCAGGCACTTCTCGATTTATATACAATTGTTTCTGAAAAAGGAAAGATCGATGGTCTAAACATCGCTTTTATCGGAGATTTAAAATACGGGCGCACCATTCATTCTCTCATCAACTTACTTAGACATTACCCAGTTCACTTATATCTCATCAGTCCAGAAGAGTTGAGACTTCCAGAAAAATACAAAAAGAATTTAGAAGGTTATCCGATGACTTGGGAAGAAACCACAGACATCAAAGCTTTTTGGGACGCGGATGTTGCCTATGTGACAAGGATCCAAGAAGAAAGGTTCCCTGATCATAGAGAATACGAAAAATTAAAAGATATTTATAAAGTGAATAAGGAACTGGTTCTCGCTTCCAAAAAAGACACAACCATTCTTCATCCACTCCCTCGTGTTAATGAACTCTCCACAGATGTAGATGATCTTCCTAATGCAGCTTACTTCCGTCAGGCGAAATACGGTGTGGTTGTCCGAATGGCTTTACTTTGTCTAAGTCTTGGAGTGGATTTTGACTAAAAAACTTTGGACACTAACGGAAGCAAGAGAAGTCCTTCCGCTTGTGCGAGACATCACGAGAGAATACTATTTAAGAGCAAGTGTTCTTGCTGATGATGTTCGGAATAAACTCCTACCAGAAAATGTTTTGGAAGCCAAAGAAGAAGAAATTGGTGAAATAGTAAAACATTGGACCAATGAAATTTTGGCAATGCAGATCGATGTCAAAGGTTTGTGGCTTGTTGATTTTGATAACGGAAGTGGGTTCTACTGTTGGACTTGGGGCGAAGAAGACGTATTATACGAACACGGTTATCATGAAGGATTTAGATCGAGAAAACTCATAGAGGAAAATAAAGAAGAAGATGACTCAGATAAATGAAAACTATTTAAAATTGAAAGCAGGTTACCTATTTCCAGAAATTGGAAGAAGGGTAAAAGCTTATTCCGATGCGAACCAAAGTGCGAAAATCATCCGTCTTGGAATTGGTGATGTGACTCTTCCTTTGGCACCTACCATTGTGAATGCTATGGTTGATGCAGCTAAAGAAATGGGAAGTGCCGGCGGGTTCCATGGATATGGTCCTGAACAAGGATATTCCTTTCTCATCCAAAAAATCATCGCACATGATTATACGGCTCGTGGGGTTCAAATTGCAGAAGATGAAGTATTTGTTTCTGACGGATCCAAATGTGACTGTGGTAACATCCAAGAGATCTTTTCTTTAGATAGTAAAATTGCCGTGGTTGACCCGGTATATCCGGTTTACGTGGATACAAACGTAATGGCAGGTCGCACGGGAGAAGTAGGATCTGACGGCAGATACGCAAATATCATTTATATGCCAGCGACAGAAGAAAATAATTTTGAGCCGGATTTCCCAAAAGAAAAACCAGATATCATTTATCTTTGTTATCCAAACAACCCAACCGGAATGGTGGCAACTAAGGCGCGTTTAACGGAGTGGGTGAACTTTGCCAAAAAAATTGGGAGTATCATTCTTTATGATTCGGCTTACGAATCTTTTATCCAAGATCCAGAAATTCCAAAATCGATTTATGAAATTCCCGGTGCCAAAGAAGTGGCTATGGAATTTAGATCCTTCTCCAAAACTGCTGGATTCACTGGAACACGCTGCGCTTATCTTGTAATTCCGAAAGATTTAAAAGGAAAAACAAAAGCGGGGGAAGAAATTAGTTTCAACTCACTTTGGAATCGCCGTCATACAACCAAGTTCAATGGTGTGTCTTATGTAACACAAAAAGGTGCCGAGGCCATTTTTTCACCCCAAGGTCAGGTAGAGATCAAAGAACAAATCTCCTACTATATGCAAAACGCAAAACTCATTCGCGAAGGTTTGGCGAAAGCGGGCTACACTATTTTTGGCGGAACAAACGCTCCTTACATTTGGTTAAAAACACCGAAAGGTCTCAAATCTTGGGAATTTTTTGACGAACTTCTTGGAAAAGCACAAGTGGTCGGAACCCCTGGATCGGGATTTGGGCCGGCGGGCGAGGGATATTTTCGACTTTCTGCCTTTGGAAAGCGAGAAGATGTGATTTCTGCGATAGAACGAATCCAAAAAATGTAAAATTTAGTCCTGGTTTTTCCCGTAGCTCCGATATATAAAACAAGGTAGAGCTATGGGAAAATGGAAATTCATCCTCTTTTTTGCAATGGTTGTGGGTCATATCTCACATATCAGTGCAGTATCTCCAGAACAGACGAATCTGGGGATTTTGATCTTTGAAAACAAAGAAAACTTAAATTTTATCAATGTTGCTCTTAGCAATTTGGCACCTTCCCAAGAAGAGGCACAGGCACAACCTGGAGCAGAAACAGCAGCACAAGATCCTTCTAAAAAGAATTTAGACTTTGATTATTTCAAACTTCTAAAAGCCGCCAACCAATCTGACTTTAGTGGAAATATGTGGTACTTACAAAGTAACTATGTATATGGGTTCCGCCAACTCCGCCAAGCCCAAGGGGAATTGAAAGGTATCTTTGAAATCGTTCTTCAAAAATACATCGAAGATGCGAGAGCCCTTCTTGAAGCTGCAGCTCCAACCATCATTCGTTCCAATGACAATAACGCCAAAGCGTTGTTACGTTTAGGTTTCCGTGACCTTCGTTCTTCGGAAGATCTTTACACAACAGGTCTCAATTCTAGTCCACACCAATATCGATATAAATTGACTCTTTATAAAGAGGGGATTCTCACTCTACGCCGCGCAAAACGTTTTGCTATCCTCGCGATGATTTACAGCAAAACACCGGATGAGGACAAACCTGAATATCAATATCGTTCGAATGAAGATTTAAAAGATGCTCGTAATGAAGAAAAACAACGTAACTACGAGAAGGTAAGAGATACCATCATCAACTTCGTAGAAAACAAAAGAATGGAAAGAACCGTTGTTCCTCCGGGTAATCCTGATGCAAAACCTTTGGATCTTTTAGAACAACATGATGACAATTATGGATTCATTACTTCTAAAAAATTAGATTTGTTATTAGAAGCCAATGCTCAAATTAAAGAGACGGAAGGTGCAAGACGTGAGTCCGTTCCTCCAACTCCCAAGTTTGATGAAAACGGAAAAGCAATCTATCCAGAAGAAAAGAAAAAATAATATGAAGTGGACTACCAGTGTTATTATCTTATGTTTTACGCTCGGACTTGTGGCTAAAACTACAATGTCTTACAGGGAACGTAAAAAACAATTAGATGGAAAAATAACACTGGTTCTTGACATCAAAGAACAGTTGAAGTTAGAACCAGAGATCGGTAAAACTTCGATTGAGGCGATGCGCACACAAGTAGAAGAAACATATCGCGGTGGCAACCGAGTGGAAATTGAAAAAACTCTTTCCATAGCCGAGGGAGATATCCACGCCACACAAAGGAAACTCTGTTTTCCCATGGAAGAATCTGCAACCACACTCTACCAAAAAGCCATGGGACAATGGATTCTCCTTGAAGGGGAAGATAAAACTGGTGCCAAACAATTGGAATGGGACACAAAAGAAAAGATCCAACGTTATCTTGTGATGGCAAAAACCGAAAAAGATCATGCGAAAGAATACTTTTTGTCTGGAAATTACCAACTATCACTCCATACATACAAACGTTCGCTAGTTTACAGTCTTATGTCTTTACGATCGCAAAAAGCTGATATTCCTGAAGATTATCAAACTGCAGATTCTGTTTGGGTCCAACCGATTTGGATGGGCGTTCACAAACAAAAGCAAAACACAATCCAAGAAAACTAAAATTTCGATTTTCACTGATATCAAATTCCAAAGAATGACTGCTTAGTGAAGTTTGAATCACTCTATCGTCATTTTCTGCTGACAAGAGCCACCCACCTTCCCGTCATTTCGGAAGAGGGTGAGTTGTTAGGTCTACTTTCCAAAGATCGTGTACACCGTGAGTTGTCAGATTTGGGAAGGGAAAGGGAAGATCTTGATCAAATTCCTTTGGACATTCTCGAAACGGAACTTCACGAAAACTTACTTTTGTATTTTAAAGAATCCACACAAATCCCTGTCATTGGTTTGGATGGAGAAAAAAAAGACAATTGGGACAAACCTAGATTCCTTGCCGCCTTTACTAAATTAGATTCTACACAGATACGTGATCCAAAATTAGAAGAAATCGAATCCAAACTCGAAAAGAAAAAAGAAAACGCTGACTCTGTCCAATGGTTTATGGAACTCATTCTTTCTCATTTCCCAGACGGACTTCTTGCTACGGATGTAACTGGCTCCACTGTTTTTTATAACGAAACCTTTGAAAATCATATCCTCACCAAATCCTTGTTTCGTGATTCACTTCAGTTTGCGGAAAAATACCTTCACAATCTAAATCGAGAAGTGCTCGCAACCTATCTCAAAGATCATGATATGAGTTTAGGAAAGGATGCTGATACAAGTGTCCTTTATACCAATATCACCGAACTGAAAGTCACTCTGCGCATTGTTACTTTAAAAAAAGAGAAAAAGGTATTTGGGTTTTTATATCATTTTTCACCTTCATCGTTTGCACATCCTTCAGGGGATGGAGATTTGGAATTCCCAAATTTAGGAGATGCTTTCCGTTCCAAACTTCCTCTGGAATCAGTTTTGGAAGAAATGGAAGCACATTACATCCATAAGTCGCTCGGAAGAAATTCAAACAATATCTCACATACTGCCTCAGAACTTGGGGTTCCGAGAACTACCTTACAAAATAGAATTCGTTTTTTGAAACTCGCAGAACGATTTCGAAATGAATCCAAAGGGAAAGTGGTGATCCCAAGAAAACGCTCGGAAAAACCGGATCCAAAACCCCAAAAGGCAATAGAAAAGGCTAAACCGCTTCCTTCTAAAAAGAATAAGGCTGTGAAGAAACCGGGAAAATCTTTGAAATCGCAAGGCCCGGCGAAGAAACAGAGTAAAAATCAAAGGCCAGCTGGAAAAAAGACAAAAAAAAGACGTTGACGAAAATCAGGGAAAAACGATTTTTTCATTACCGTTTGAGAAAACACCTCCGCACTTCGCTGTTTCCCTTGCATACTTAACTTGCACAAATGGTTTCCCTAATTTAATCAAATACTCTAACAATCAATGTAGAACAATCTATGGCATCACGCAAACAAGAAGAAATCCAAGTTAACCCTCCCGAAGAACCAACCGAATATACCAATGGCATTATGGACCAAGAAGATGGTTCCGAACCACCAAAACAATTTAAGAAGAAAAAGAGCCGATATGAAGGCCCTGTTCCTCCTCCTCTCGATCTAGTAGAACTAAAGAAAAAAAACATCAACGAACTTGCTGACCTTGCCAAGGGTTTAGGGGTGGAAAACACCCATGGACTGAAGAAACAAAATTTGATGTTTGCTCTTCTCCAGGCACAAACCGAAAAAGACGGCCAAGTACATGCTGCTGGAGTTATGGAAAGGTTACCAGATGGTTACGGTTTTCTCCGATCACCTGACTACAATTATGTGCCAGGTCCAGATGATATTTATGTATCACCCTCTCAAATTAAACTATTTGGACTTCGGACTGGAGATACAGTCACTGGTTTGATTCGACCACCAAAAGAAGCAGAACGATTTTTTGCTATGCTCCGAGTGGAATCCATTAACGGTTTTCCGGTAGAAGTGGCTCAAAAAAGAAATTTATTTGATAACCTAACACCTCTTTATCCAGACGAAAGAATCAATATGGAGTTTGACCCAAGCCATTTGGACACTCGTGTGATTGATCTTATGTGTCCGATTGGAAAAGGGCAAAGAGCTCTCATTGTGGCACCACCTAGAACGGGTAAGACGGTTCTCATGCAATCGATTGCCAATGCGATCACGAGAAACCACCCAGAAATTTTTCTTATTGTATTACTCATTGATGAACGTCCGGAAGAAGTAACCGACATGGCTCGTCATGTGAAAGGTGAGGTTGTGAGTTCCACTTTTGATGAACCAGCACAACGCCATGTCCAAGTAGCAGAGATGGTCATCGAAAAAGCAAAACGACTTGTGGAACATGGAAAGGATGTGGTCATCCTACTTGACTCCATCACAAGGCTTGCTCGTGCTTACAACCAAGTAGTGCCAACATCTGGGAAAATCCTTTCCGGTGGTGTGGATTCCAATGCCCTCCATAAACCAAAACGTTTTTTTGGAGCTGCAAGGAATATCGAAGAGGGTGGGTCACTCACCATCATCGCCACAGCCCTCATTGACACTGGTTCCCGAATGGACGAGGTAATTTTTGAGGAATTTAAGGGAACGGGAAATATGGAAATCCATTTGGACAGAAAACTCGCGGACAAACGAATTTTCCCCGCCATAGACATTAACCGCTCCGGAACGAGAAAAGAGGAACTCCTACTTCCACAAGATACCCTCACTCGTGTCTTTATCCTCCGAAAAGTACTTTCTCCTATGAGTATCACCGAAAGTATGGAACTATTGATTGAAAAAATGCGTGGCGCGAAGACCAACGACCAATTCCTCGCCAGCATGAATACGAACTAGAAGGGCCACCATGAAAACTGACATACATCCAAAATACGTTGCTTCAAAAATCAAATGTGCTTGCGGTACTGTGATCGAAACAAGATCCACTGCCGGGGATATCAGTGTGGAAATTTGTTCCAACTGCCACCCTTTCTTTACCGGAAAATCCAAATTAGTGGATACAACTGGTCGAGTAGACAAGTTCAAGAAAAAATACAAAATGAAGTAAGAGGCAGGCGCCTCACATCCGTCTAATCTATAACGGGGGAACAACTCATGGCAGTAATGGACTTTGCTCGCTACAAAGAAATCAACGACCAAAGGATGAATTACCGTGAGATGGAAGACGCAACAGTCGTCTCCTATTACCGCAACACGGGTTGCGGGGACGGATATCGAATTTATTTAAAGTTAAACGATGAGTCTGTTGTGGAAGATGCAAGTTATACCACAACCGGCTGTGGGTTCGGAATTGTGGCCTTGGCCATGGCAACCGAATACGCAAAGGGTAAGTCCCTTTTGGAACTCAAAAACTTAACCCCCGAAACCTTAGAGACTCTGTTTGAGTTTCCTGAAAGAAGAAAAAACTACCCGGAATCTGCTGTAGCTGCTTTGAAAAAAGCTGTGGAAGATTATGAATCAGGGCAGGGTGTTCCGAAAGAAAACCGAATTACAAAATCCCAGACTATGGAACTTCTCCACAATCAAGGTCACCTTCGAGAAGCTAAGTTATCTAGCGTTATGTTAGAGAAAGAGAAGTTAGATGGTGTGGACTTTAGTGGAGCGGATCTCCACAATGCCTTCCTTCAAAATTCTAGTTTTGTGGGAGCTAACTTTCAAGGTGCAAACTTGAAGGCTTCTTTTTTTAATGGAGCGGATCTAAGAAATGCCAATTTTCGCGGAGCTGACTTACGGTTCGCCAAACTTGCTTCTGCTAAAATTGAAGGTGCTGATTTTACTGACGCTATTTATGATATTGGAACGCGAGTGGACCACAGCCAAATGTACATCTTTGATGTCATGAAAAAGGCGGGTAAGGACCTCTACTTGAAAAAAGAGGATGGGGAATGAAGCCAGGCGATAAAGCAAAGCTCATCAAACCAACATTCTTAAACAAAGGGATTTTTATTTTTACTGGGTCTACGGTAGAAATTAAAGAAATCCAATCGGATAAGGCCATTGTTGTTTATAATGATAAAGAAGGATATCCACACGATTTAGAGATGAATCTAACGGATTTGACCCCGCTTTCCTAAACCCGATTTTCTTGACACAAATCCAGAGAATCGTAACGTATTGTTAATCCAACTATGTTGATTCTAAGCCACCGTCTGGAAAATCACCTGCTTCTATCGATCCAAAGGGATGTCCTGATGGAAAACTCAAGAGAGTTTTACCAAGAGTTTGAGAAGGCAATAGAAAGTCAGAATTTTGGAAAATTGACTATGGATTTCCATTCTGTAAAGTTTTTGGACTCGAGTGGGATTGGAGCTGTCATTAAGGCTTCATCGGCCTTGCACAATCGTGGTGTTGAAATCTTCGTCACCAACCTAAATAAAAACCTAAATTCCGTGTTCCGTCTTTCTGGACTCAACCATATTCTATCCATTTTAACATTGGATGAATACCTTTCTAAATTTCCAGAGTTTCAAAAAACTCTCGAGGTATAAGCGTAATGAAACTCTATCGAATTTTTTCTCTTTTGATTCTCTCCATCACTTTGAATTCCTGTGCTACCGGTGTAAAGAGTCGCTCTTTACTTTTTCGTAGCAATGAGTTTGCGATTTATACAGTAAACCGAGACAAAATCAATCTAAAGTCAGAAACTTCTGTTTCCAAAACTTTCGCACATCCTGTGGAACTAACAGAAGATAAAGTTTTGGATTTACTAGGGAACATTCGATTTCGAGAAGAAAGTTCTTACGGGGATGTAAACAGATATGTCTTTGAAGAAAAAGAAATCAAAGAATTTGCATTGGATTTGGTTGACGGCCTACAAAAATTAAAGCCAGACCAATTACTCCTTGTTATCTCAAAATACAATCCAGTTCGTTCCGTTGTTTCTCATTATGCGAGAACTGGGTTTTATATTTGGTCTTCCGAAACCTCCATTGAAATTTTATTTGGGGAACTCCAAAAAGAAGTTACCTATGATGAACAAGGGAATTATTACGATTGGTCCAATATCCCTGACATCCCTTTTGAACATTTCCCTCAGTCCACATACATTTTACAAGGCCAAGGATTTTCTTTTAAGAAAGTTTCCGGATTTCGCAATAAACACTGGTTGGTTTTTGATAAAACTGATTTGGCAAAGCTGAAGTTTGAGAAACGAAAGAAAACCACGATTCCTGAGGTAACAAACTCTGTTGACGCAGATCTGAAACCTGAAAAAAAAATCTCTAGAGATGAAGAAGAGGGGATTGTAAACGAAGAATAAATTCTTTGTTTAGTCTTCTTTTCTGATAACTGTTCTTTCTGTTTGGATACTTCCGTCAGTTCCTAAGTAGAAATGTGTTTTCCCTACGAGAGAATTGATTCCCAATCGATAGTTTTTTCCTGCCCCAAAACTTAAGTCCACTCCAGGAAATACTTCTCTTTCCACATCCACAAAAGCATCTGGATTTGGTTCATAAGAACCAAGGGCTGTTTCAAATTGTTTGGCTTCTGTTTCCAAAACTTTGGTAAACTTTTCGTTCGCATCTTTAAGTTTGGTGATGGTTTCTTTTTCTTCCAAAGTCAGTTCTTTTTTTTGGCTTTTTTCTACAAGTTTTGTGAGGGTTAGTTGGACTTTGTGAAGAGTGATTTCTTTATCTGCGATTTCTTTTTTCATTCGGTTGAGTTCATCGAGTAACTCTGGCGGAGTTCCAATGGCAACTTTGGTTTTGGTTTCCACAACGGCTCCGAGTTTTGCGCAAGTGAGTGAGTTACCGGCAATGACAGTTCCGCCAATGACTTCTCCTCTCCCTCCCACTACACGAATGAAATCTTTGGCCGAAATTTCAGAATGCATGACTGCCTCTTCCACAAAGATACTTCCTTGGGCGGTGAGTTTTCCTTGTTCTACAAATTTGGCGTAAATATTACCTTCTGATTCAATATACCCTTCACCGCGTCCCATAAATCCGCCTGATAAAACAATGTCACCTTTGGCTTTGAGAAATGCTTTTCCCACCGAATTACGAATGATGATACTTCCGCTTGTGGTTAAGGAAAATCCATCTCCGATTTTTTCTTCCACGATGATTGTTCCTGGAAAATCAATATTACCGGTGGAATAGTCTACTGCCTCCAGTTGAATCACTTCATCTACTTTGATTTCCATGGCCGCAGAAAGAACGGGCCGCCCTGCAATTTTAGCGTACAGTTTGTCCTCTTTCAGTTCTACGTTAGGTCCCAAATTCCACTCGACAGATTTTTCCTCTTGGTAAGGAAGAATAGATCCATTCACAGTTTTTCCAAACTCACCTTTTTTTGGTGGGATTCGTTCTGCGATTAAGTCACCGGGTTTAACCGATTGGATCACTCCTATATTTTTATAATCAATTCGTCCATGTTCGTCTTCTTCTAACTGAGGTTTGTTGTCAGAACGAAAATGGATTTTGATTTCTCCATCTTTTCCAGGAATCGGAGGGAATCCTTTGGCAATTGTATATGGTAGAAAAAAATCGGGGTTTTTGATTTGTTTTTGAATGACAACATCGATGATACCAACGGAAATTCCAACCGACGCAATTTGTTCACGTAACTGGTATTCTGTGAGGAGGGCTCCACCATGTTTTGGTGGGTGGAGAACCATTTTAGCCTCCATGTGATCTTCAGAGATAATAATGTCTGCATAAGAGTTTACAGGATCCCCTTTGGACCAAGTTCCAATTTCTACAGGTCTGTTTTCTGCAAGAGCTACTGCTTTTTTGATTTGTTCCTGGTTGTAACCTTCTACACCAAAGAGTTGGACTCTTGCGAGTACGTCTTTATAATCGACTTTTTTTCCTTTGGCTCCAGGTTTGGTGATCTTTAATACAGCTTTACCAGCGGAATTTTCGATTTGGAAATATCCATTTTCTGAAGCTTCTAAATCTTGAAGGATTCTATCGGTATATGAGTCTGGGCCTGGCATTTAATTGTATTCTAATAAATGAGAAACGACGTCTTCCTCTCCATCTGTTTTTAATTCTAACTTGGGAGTCATTCCGTCGATTGTATTAATTAGAGTCAGCACTTCCCCAAATTGACAAGAAATTATTCGGGGCAGGTCAATATATGCCGAACGAAAGTGAAGATCGAGTGCACTAACCAAATGTAAATACTCGCTAAAATCTCCACGATCCGTATAAAGAATAGGAGTTTTGGCATAATAACATTCCGCTAAAATTCCATAACCAGGTTTTGTACAAACAAAATCACAGGCTGCGACTAAATCTGGGTAATGTGATACCTCAGGAATGAGGATTCCGTCCGTTTGAATTCCTGGAACTCCATAAGCAACCAACTGGATGGATGGGGGAAGGTTCTTTGTTTGTAATTTGGTTCCTTCTAAACCGTAAGCCCCAAAAGATAAAAGAATATAGGTAGTATCGTCTTTGAATCCAAATTTTTGTCTGGCTTGAAGTTTAGACAGATTTGGTTTTCTTCCCACAAGACCAATGTTAGTTTTATCTAGGAACGCAGGTGTTGGACAATAAAAAGGTAGGATTAGAGCTTCGGTCGCAAAACCGTATTCCACTTCGATTTGGTCACTTAAGTTTCCGAAATAAGAATCGTCTTTGGCATAATTTTTATAAATAAAATCCCAAGTAAAGTTCCCGATAAAAACACTGGGGATCCCCACTTCTAAGGCAATGGTGATGGGAAAAGAAGAACAGTCCGTTACAATGAGTGAGATTTTATTTTTTTTGCAGTATTCTGTTTCTTCTCTCAGGAGTTTTGTTTTGGTTTTTTCAAACTCTTGAAGTTCTTCTTTGGTAGTTTGTAAGTCAATAGAGAGAGAGTTCTTTTGTGAAACTCCAACATCAAGTTTCAAGTTTTTTGTTTTTAGTTTGGGATGTGTAAAATCTAAAAAAGGAATTCTTGTGCTGACTAAATGAATTTCTTCAATGAATTCTTCTCTAAGTAAACGTTTTATGATATTTCCTGAACGACTGATATGGCCAAACCCATGGCCAGAGATATAAAAATAAATTTTCATTTGTTTCTTTGCCGAATGGATTCGTATAAAACGATTCCACAAGACATAGCCAAGTTTAAAGAATCTGCTTCTCCGAGCATCGGTAAGTGGAGTGTGTCATCGGAAAGTTGTTTTGCCTCTGGACTCAGCCCATATTGTTCACTACCAAAAAGAAACACCGATTTTTCTTTCATATTGATTGAAGTATAGAGTGTTTTCCCTTCAGGTGTGACCGCATAACGTTTGTACCCTTTGGATAAAAACTTTGTGAGCACTTCTTTTAAGTCTCCAATATAAACAGGCAAAGTAAAAATAGTTCCAGTGCTTGCCCTTACCACATTAGGATTAAAAAGATCGATCCTTGGATCCGTCACAATCACAAGTCCAACTCCAGCCCCTTCGGCCGTTCGCAGGATGGTTCCCAGGTTCCCTGGTTTTTCCACTCCTTCAATGATGAGAATGGGATTGGTATCGATTGATTTGATTTTTTCCCAAGGAACATTGGCATCGGGTGTTTCTGCGACAGCAATAAGCCCATCTGGTCTGTCTCTGTAAGAAATTTTTTCAAAAATTTTACGAGGGAGTTCAAAGATAGGACAATGAACGGATCCAATGAGTGTTTCTTCATTTTCTCCTAAAAAACATTCTGGAGAAATGAACAAACTTGTGATATTGATCGGTAAACAAGGAATAGGTGATTCGGGGTTACTTGTAATCGCTTTTTTGATTTCCCTATAACCTTCGATAAAGAATTTTTTTTCTTCATCGCGGTTTCGTTTTTCTTTGAGTCCTGCAACCCATTTGACTTTGGGATTGGAAAAACTAGTGATATATTGTCTTCTATTTGGCATAGGGTTTACAAAGAATGGACTTTTTTATTTGGAGAAGAAAGTACAAAATCCAGCTGGATATTTTTTTCCCGATTTTTCAGGAATGAATAACTCTGATGTTTGGTAAACACCCTTGGTTTTGATTCGCGAAGAAAGAATCCTTTCTAATGTTAGGGGACTAAACCCTTGACTATGGCAACTTAAGATGACAAATTCTGGTTTGGAATCAGAGAGTTCCATAAGGGCATCCATTAGTTCGCTTAAGTTTTCTTCAATTTTCCATACCTCACCTTTGGAGCCGCGTCCAAAACTCGGAGGGTCAAGGATGAGTCCTTGGTACTTTTTCCCACGTTTGATTTCACGGCGAATGAACTTCATGACATCATCCACAATCCACCTGACTGGTTTGGAATCAAGTCCAGAGAGTTTTGCATTTTCACGAGCCCAATCCACCATACCTTTGGAAGCATCCACATGGCATACACCCATACCTGCATCCAAACAGGCCAGGGTAGATCCTCCGGAATAAGCAAACAAGTTCAGAACTTCGAGGCCTTGTTTCTTTTTCCCAATTTCTCGGATGCGGTTCCAATTGGTTTCTTGTTCTGGAAAAAGGCCTATGTGACCAAAAGGTGTGAGTTTGATTTTAAAGGTTAGATTAGAAAATTCGATGGTAAAACTTTCAGGGACTTTTTTTTGAAAATTCCAATGTCCAGAGCCGGAATCATTTTTAACATACTGGGCATGTAGGTCGTTCCAAATTTCAGGAGTTGCCTTGCCATAAGCGGAAGTAGGGGAAGAACGTAGGAGTTTGTAACCGCCAACAATTTCCAATTTGGATAAATCACCTGAATCCAAGAGTTCGTAACTTTTTGTCATACCAATTCCAGAAAAATAAACGTTAGGTCGTCGTCCCACTCTTTTATTTCGGCTTTAGAAAACGACTCTAAATCCTGAATGAGTTTTACTTTGAAGAGATGGTTTGGTAGTTCTCTATTCGCCTTTAAAAATTCTAATAATCCGGATTCTCCATACATCTTTCCTTCTGGATTAAAACATTCCAAAACTCCATCACTTAAGATGAGAATTCTATCTTTGGGTTCTACTTTATAAGTGGTTTCTTCAATTTGGATTTCGGGAAAAACGCCAATGATTTTGCCCTTGGGATGAACTTTGATGATTTCACCACCCACTCTTTGGAGATAAGCACTGGGATGACCTGCACGCCCGAACCTCCAGACTTTAGTGGATGTATTCAGATACACATAAGAAGCAGTCACGTATTGTGGGTTGCAATTACCGTATAACACGCGATTCATTCCTTCTAAAACTTGTTTAGGAGAAGAGATATTGTCTTTTTGGGTGGTGAAAGCAACCTTACCCATCGCAGAAATAAGAGAAGCCGGAATTCCATGTCCCGAAACATCACAAAGTACAATCCCTATCTCATAAGGGTTTGGCGAAAAATACTCATAGAAGTCACCACCAACATCTTTCATTGGTAAGATATAAATTTGGATTTGCAGGTCTTTTACATTGGGAATGGTTTTGGGAAGGGACTGCATCAGAATGTCCCTAGAAATTTTTCTTTCTTTCCTTAGGCTTGTAACTTGGGCAAGGGCCATATCTTTTTCTTGGCGTAACAATTGGATACGATCTGCTAAAGCAAATGCAAACAAAGTGATGTCGGCAAGAGAAGCGATAGGAAATAACATTTCTTCTAAAAATGGATTGGAGGGAAGGATTCCAAATTTAAGAAACCCATACACAATACATGTTAATAGCAGTAAAACAAAAGCAATAGCAAAGTAATAAAAAGAACGAAGACGTTTCCAAATCCCCCAAATTAAAACTGCAAGTAAACTTACACAGATCAAAACGGATAGAGAACTCACCCCAATAGAGGCATGGGAGATCCCACCAAACAATGCGACTGCGGCATTCAGTAGAGCAAAAAAACCTAAAACCTTATAGAATCGAGCCACTTTTGGCACCCTGGCTTTTAGTTTTAGAAAATTAGAAGTGAATAGAACAAAGAAAAAAAGGCAGATACTAAAAAAAACAGGAATCCCTATTCGTTTCCAAAAATAGGAATCAGGCACAAAAAAATAACCCCAGAACCCGAGTAGAGAAAGTTGTCCTAGGCCAAAAAACAAAACATAGCCGATATAATAAAAATAATTTCTGTCTCTTACAAAAAATGCAATTGCTAGATTGTATAAAATGATGATTCCTAAACTTCCGAAAAAAAGTCCATAGGCCCACTGAGTGATATAATCTTCTCGTTGGAGATTTCTTTGGTTGGTAAAAATTAAAGAAAACTGTAAGGAGATTTCAGACCGAATCGCAATGAGAATGGTTTCTCTTTCATGTCCAATGCGAAAAACAAAATTTCTGTGAGGGATCTCTCTTTGGAAAACTGGATGGATATGACCTGATTTAGAGACAATGTACGTATTACCATCGTGTTTATGGAAAAGGTTCACAGAGTCAATGTTATGCGCTTGGATGAGAAGTAGCGGATATTTGGCGGGATCTGGAAAGTCTTTTGGATCTAGTTTCAACCAAAGAGTGCCTTTTAAAAATCCAAAGTTGACAAAGTCATCTGTGATTTTCGCAAATTCTCCCGTTTTTAAAACGGATTCAACGGGAACGGAGGATGTGGGATCAATCCAATATGTGAATTTAGTTGTATGGAGGATTCGTTCTCCAATATCATTTTGAGTTTCAGGAAGAACTGGGTTTGTAAAAAAGAAAACCGAAAGTAAAATATAGAGAAAGGTTTCGGTCTGAGATGACTTTTTCAATTGATCGGTCTTGGACAGGAGGTCATCCCCCTGTCCTGATTTGGTATAGGTGTTTTATGCCTGTTTTTTAGCTGCTTCGTAAGAGATTTCTTGAGGACCAGTGTAAATTTGGCGTGGTCGGCCGATTTTTAAACTTGGGTCTTCAATCATTTCTTTCCACTGCGCAATCCAACCTGGAAGTCTTCCCATAGCAAACATTACTGTAAACATGTTGGTCGGAATTCCAAGGGCACGGTAGATGATTCCTGAGTAGAAGTCAACATTTGGATAAAGTTTTCTTTCTACAAAGTATGGATCGTTAAGAGCGGCTTCTTCCAATTCTTTTGCAATGTCAAGGAGTGGGTCTTTGATTCCTAGTTTGTTTAGAACTTTATCACAAGCTACTTTGATGATTTTTGCACGTGGGTCAAAGTTTTTATAAACGCGGTGACCAAATCCATTCAATCGGAAACTGGAGTTTTTGTCTTTGGCTTGTTCTACGATTTTTTTCACAGAAAGCCCGCTCTTTTTAATTCCTTCCAACATTTCCAATACTTCTTGGTTCGCACCACCGTGACGAGGTCCCCAGAGTGCAAGGATTCCTGCAGAAATCGCACCATACAAGTTGGCAAGGGAAGATCCCACCAAACGTACAGTAGATGTAGAACAGTTTTGTTCATGATCTGCATGTAGAATGAGTAACAAGTTGAGTGCGGAAACAATTTCTGGATCGATATGATAATCTTCAGCAGGAACCGCAAACATCATATTCATGAAGTTAGATGCATAATCTAACTCATTGAGTGGATGGATGATTGGTTGGCCGATTGATTTTTTATAAGCGTAAGCTGCGATCGTTGGGAATTTTGCAAGAAGTCGAATGATGGAGATTTCTCTGTGTTCCTCATTCATCGGATCATAACTATCTTGGTAGTATGTAGACAAACATCCCATCATACAAGACATGATTGCCATCGGGTGTCCATCTTTTGGAAAACCGTTGAACAATCGTTTTAGATCCTCATGGATCATTGTATGATTAGTAATGGAAGTATTCCACTCTTTGAGTTGTGCGTCGTTTGGAAGTTTGCCGTAGATGAGTAAATAAGCTACTTCAGTAAAAGTAGACTTAGCGGCCAAATCATCAATAGGAATTCCGCGGTAACGGAGGATTCCCTGTTCTCCATCGAGAAAGGTAATATCACTGGTGCAAGCACCTGTATTTAAATAACCGGAATCAATCGTAACATAACCGGACAATTGGCGGAGTTTAGTAATATCAATTGCCTTCTCGTTTTCACTTCCTACTAAAATTGGAAGTTCGAACTCTTTTCCATCCACTTTCAGAATTGCCTTTTCGGACATATCTTCTCCTGTATATCTCTGTCTATTTCAAAGGATAGAGAGAGGAAAGGGTGGGGAAAAGCCATTTTTTACAACTTATGGTATTTTTTCATGATGTCGTATGCGTAGAAATTCGAAACCACGATGCGACAGTAATCTCTCGACTCTTTGTATGGAAGATCCTCTAGAAAATGGTTAAAATCGCCTGAGTAAACCGACTTCTTCCACTTTCGTAAATTTCCAGGCCCCCCATTGTATGCGATGGATGCCCATTTCAATTCGTTCCCATTGGATTTTAAAAGATAGGCTAAAAATTTTGTCCCCAAACGGATGGAGGTATCCGGTTCATACAGGGAGTAGGAAGTGATTCCCATCCGAGAGGCTAGTTCTTTGCCCGTCGCTGGCATAATTTGCATAAGACCCCGCGCATTGGATCTTGACGTGGCTGTCTCCTTAAAGAAGGATTCTTGTCGCATCAAGGCATAGATTTTGTCTTCTGAGATATCATTTTCGTTTGCGTAGCGCGAGACAAGACTTTGGTGAGGTCTTGGATAGATGCGAACGGAGAGGGAAGTCGGGAGAAGGATAGGATCATCCGGGATAAAATGTCTTTTGAGGAGTGATCTTGTGTGAAATGCCGTATAATACGTATTATATGTTAAGTCACCAATCCCTACTAAAATTTCATCTTTTTCTTCTTCGGAAAGGTTTTCCCGTTTTATGTGGAAGTTGACAAGACTTAGTCCCAAACTATCTTCTCCGACGCGAAAGTATTCTTTGGCAAGGTTTAGAAGTTTGTGTCCTTGGATTCGGGAACTCATTCCTCCCAGTTTATTGCCTAATTCATAAGAATCTTTTGGATACACAAATCCCAAATTGCGACCAAGGATGGCATAGGATTCTTCTGGAATTCCGGCGGTATAAGATAAGTATTCAAAAAGATATTCTTTGTTATAGGTGGGATTGTCGGGTTTATTTGATTCTTTGATGATGGATAAAAATTCTTCTCGGATCACACGTGTATAATAAGAACCGGGGCAAAGGGCATAATAACGTTTGAGTTCTTTTTTTAATTTTTCTGTTTCTCCACTTTCTTTTAGAGAGCGCAGATACCAATATACGAGTCGGCCTTTGACTGGGAGGTTTGGAATTTCTGCAAGTGCCCTTTCAAATTTTACAAGAGGAGCATAGTTTGATTTATCTCCTTTGCGATCCACTAGATATTCAATCAATCTGTCTTGGTAAAACAGATTAAAGGGATACTTTCCTAAATACAGAATTAGGTTTTCAAAATACAATTCCCGGTCACCCAGACGATCGTAAGAGGCGGCAAGAACTCGGTAATATCCTGCATCTTTTCCTGGAAATGTTCTTAAAAGTTCAATGGCCGCCTGGAATTTATTTTGTTGGTACAAAATATCGGCAAGGGCAACGATAAAGGACGAATCCATATCAACAAAGGTTTTGTTTGCACGTAATACTCGGAAAAGTTCGTTAGTTTTTCCTGTTTTTGTTAAGACGGATGTTAGGTGTTTAAATCCTTCGTAGTAAGCAAGTCTAGTAGAAAAAACTTCGGGTCTTGTGCGAAACAAGGCTTCTTTATCGTTATGGCTGATTGCTGGAAGAAGAAGGGTCAGTTCTGATGGAGCTAACTGTAAAATACTTCCAGATCCTTTGTATTTGGACCAATCGGCTGCGACCATATGGACAGTGGAGTCAGAGAGCCCATCTCTCTGTAGAAGATTCAACCATTCTTCTACAGCTGATTTTTCATCACCTAATATGAGTTTTGCTTTTCCGTATCTGTATTGTGTGTCACCGGTAAGAAGGTATTTTTTATGTGTTTCCTGAATGGAATTAATTTTATCTAAAATTTCTTTCCATTGGTTGTTTGCCGCAAGGAGGCGAACAAGTTCATCAAGTGACCTTCTGCAAATGGGATCTTCTTCAAGATTTAGGCGGCCGAGAAACTGAATTCTTTCTGCTGGTGTGAGGTAGTTCCTTTGTGTGATTTCTGTGTACAATTTCCAATAACTAAGTTTAAAAATTGTGGTTTGGAAGGGCATTGTTTGTGTCAGAATTTTTCTTACTTCCTCTTCCGAGGATTCAGTGACAAAAACCCCACGAACAAGAGAAATCAAATACCGAAATCGTTTCTCCTTGTCTCCGTTAGGTGCCTTTTCGTGAAATTCAATAAGGCTATACACTTCACTTTCACGAGAAGGATTTGTATTTCGAAAATGGTTTTCGATTTGCCCCCACTGGTGTGATTTGATTAAATATTGAAGGTCAGTTTCCGCAAATAGGGATGTTGTGAAAAAGAGAAGAATTCTACTTGCTAACCAAAAATGCCTCATGCATACTTCCTATGATTACGAATTTAGAGAGGGAAGGTTCCTCTCCTTATGAGCTTACAAACAGAATACAAACTGCAATGGCCGGAATATCATATCGAATTCCACAAGACGCCTCATCTTCCTAAAACGGCCACACTCTCAGAGCTCTGGCCAGATTTACGTGCCTTCTTTTCGGGCAATCAGTCTCGATTTGCAAACTATCTCTTCTATTTATCGACCGATTTTTCTGGGGGGTTCAGCCTTTGTTCCGTTTTGGGGGAAAATGAAGTCGCCAATCGGTTCCGAGACCCGCAATTGACGGCACCTTCCACATTCCCGAGCCAATCATTAGACCAAATTTGGAAACTCTGTCAAAATCGGGAGTTTGAAGAGATGGAGAGAGAAGATTGGGAACTTGTTGGGTTTGGACTCTTGTATGCAGGAAAAATTCTCGAGTTTCGAAACTGGGTCTTAAAAACCAAAGAATTTTTCGGTCAAACCGATGACAACCGTCGGTTTTTGTTTTTACTTGGTTGGGAATCATCAGAATTACCTTATGATAATTCCATTTTACATATGTTAGTTGAATATATCAAAGGGAACAAAGAAAATTTAGATTTTAAAACTCTAACCAATGCTGTCACAGTAGATTCTCATTGGCAAATCTCTGGAGTTCTTTTTCATACAATTGAAATGGGTTGGTTTATTGGAGACGAGACATTTCGATTTTGGAAATTTTTCATTGGGTTTTACGCAGAATGGGAAGAGTGGGAGAAACAAAAATTTCGTTTCGTTTCGATGGGAAAAATTCCTGCCTTCCCGGCGTTGCGGTATGCAAAACGATACTTTCCAGAAGAAACATTTTTACATTACCGAGAGGAATTGGAAACTAATCTTCGTGGGGACTGGACCCATGGTTATGGGTTTGGTTATGAGTTGTCACACGAAATGGATCCGTTTGTGGAAACCGTTGTAAGATTTCGAAATGATGGTCTTCGTTATGAAGAAGAATTAAAAGCTGAGTTAATACTTCGTCCCTATTCTTATTTTATCAATTTACAGTTGGCGACGATTGCTTTTGTGAAAAAGGAAAACGATAAGTTTTTAAACTTCTATAAAAAAGCCGGTCGATTGAAATATTTACCTCTAGCTCTTAATTTGTATTGGCGTGTTTTGAAGACCAACGGGGAAGACGTTTTAGCGCACTCCATTGAACGAACGCTGATCGCAACGGGAGAATCGACAAACATTCCGGAAGGTTGGGTATAAGATGCCACTCTCACAAGAACAGATTATGGAACTCTCCAAATTGCAGAAAATGCTAAGGAATTTGGAGAAAATTGAAAGAAATGCCAAAAATGATCTGCAAAAGGAAAGAGTTGCATTTGATATCGAACGTTATAGACGCCGGATGCAAGAGGTATCACCGGAAGGTATTCCTGATAATTTAGAGCAGACTATGCGAAACGCTAAAACCAGAGAGGAAAATCCAGAGAACCTCAAACACAAAATTATATCTCAGTATCCGGTGATGAAAGTTTCTCCCAATTCCAATGATAGTGAAATCAATCAAATAGGTACTCTTGTGAATATTATGGATTTGGAATATATTCCGATCCTTGGGGATGGACATATTAAATTTGATTATTCCCATGCTACAGAAAGGGACTCAGTTCTTAAGTATATGGAAAACTTACGGCGGAACATGAAGATCCTAGTGGAAACAGTAGAGGAATATGCGGCTGCCGACAAACAAGAGTTCCGTGAACAGCTCTCACGGATGAAAAACAAACAATCCCGAATCTTCATCGCAGAATCGTTCGAAACCCTTGGTAAATTTAGAGACTTTCTGACTGCGGTGAACAAAGACATCAAAGAAGGGAATAATGTCATTATGAACATGGAAGAACCGATCAAATTCAATCCGAGGTTTGAAAAGGCCACGGTTTTGGAAGGTCGTTCGATTATGGAAGGCCTTCGTGAATTTCAAGAATTCGCTGAAGAAGCTTGTGATTTGATTCGACTCCCGTCTTTTCGAGGGTAAAAAAACCTTTTCATTCCCGGGGGGAACAAGGACACTGTGAAAAATCACATTCACGGACTCGTAACAGCATGGCATTAGTCAAAAATCAGACCGAAGTTACCAATTCAACTATTGGTGAGAATTCTTACTTCAATGGTAAATTCTTCATCAATGGATCCTTAAAAATTGACGGTAAATTCGAGGGAAAATCCCTCCAAGCCGAACACCTCTACATTGGTGTTACCGGAAAGGTCAAAACCAACATCACTGCTGCCAGTGTCATCGTAGAGGGAATTGTGGTTGGAAACGTGACTGCGAGAAACCGCGTGATGCTCCTTCCTACTTCTAAAATCCTCGGCGATATCAAAACTCCGGAACTCATCATCCAAAATGGGGTGATTCTCGAAGGACGTTGTATGATTTCCAACGACCTCAAACATAGTGCCAAAGACCTAATCGAATTGGAATATTCCAAAGATTCTTTAAGTGTTGAGAAAATTTTTGGGAAACAACCAAACGCAAAAGAATAATTGAAAACCATTCTGATTTCGGAAGGCGATCCAACAAGTATCAACTACGAGCTTATGGTTTCTGCCTTCCCATTGTTGCAATCCTTAGGGAAACGCCACCGCATCTATTTTATCCGTGGCCCTCACAATCTCACGGTTCCCTCACTTCCAAACTTGACTCGGCCGATTGACGCACCCGGGTTTTATTCTCTCCCTTGGTCAGATTCTAAAAAATCACGTAACTTTATTTTAGGTAAACCCTCCAAAACCTCAGGTAGGATGGCGTATGATTCTTTACTCGCTGCTATGGACTGGCAAAAGGAATTAGGCGCTGATTTAATCACCCTTCCGCTGTCAAAAGAGTGGGTTGGAAAAGCAGGAATCAAAGGATTTAGAGGTCATACAGAAACCTTGGCTGAGTATTATAAACGCCCTACGTTTATGATGATGTCTGGTGAAAAATTAAACGTAATTCCTTTAACCACCCATGTCCCTTTGAAAGACGTGGTAAAAGAACTAAAAAAGTTTTCTTGGAAGGAACTTTCCAAAGCCCTCCTCCGTTCGAGATTTCTAAAGAATCCAAAAATTGCTTATTTGGGACTAAACCCACATGCGGGTGAAGGGGGAAAGATTGGGGATGAAGAATTGACCATCCTTGCGGCCGGTGTCCAAATCTTACGAAAAGCAAAGTTTTCTGTGGAAGGTCCACTTTCAGCAGATTCTGCTTTTTTGCCGGGGGGGTTTGCGTACGATTTGTATTTGGCAGGGTATCATGACCAGGGACTCATCCCATTTAAATTGCTTGAAGGGAAGAAGGGAGTCAATATAACCTTAGGACTGGATTTTACTCGTCTGTCCCCGGATCATGGGACAGCCTTTGACATTGCTGGAAAAGGGATCGCAGATCCAACAGGACTCATTTCCTGTTTAGAACGACTAACGGAGACTTAAAAAAGATTTCATGACACTACTGGAAACCGTTGCCTTTCCTGTTCTTTTCATTTGGTTTGTGGGCCTTCTTCTCACTCTCTTTCGAAGAGATTTGGAGTCACATTGGAAGTTCTTTTTCTTTCTCGTGTTTTGTTTTTATTTAGTTCAGTTTTTTCCTGAATTTTGGGAAGGTGTGACTCGTTGGAAAGAAAATCCAAAAGCGGAGGCACTTCTTTGGATCTCGGCTATGGGAAATTCTATCTATGTATTTTTATTTTTTTTATGGCCTCTCGTTCTCATTCGAATTTATTATTCCGCATCCAATAACTTAAGTAAAACCTTGATCCCTGCGCTCGCTTATGGGACGGTTCTGTATTGGGCATTATTTTTTCTTTGGACCATGTATTCCAAAGAGTTCAATGGTTGGCTTCATCAAATTTTCACAAATAAGTAATTAAAAAGGGCATACAATGGCAGTTCCATTTATAGATATCAAACGATTTGAACCAGGATTTTTGGACACCTGGAATGAAAAAGTAAAGTCCATGTCCGTAAACGCACAGTTTATCGGTGGAAACGAAGTTACAGATTTAGAAGCGGGTCTTGCTACTTGGGCAGAAACAAAATATGCCATTGGTTGTGCCAATGGAACCGATGCTTTACAATTGGCTCTTCGTGCTGTGGGAGTGGGCCGCGGTGATAAAGTTTTGTTACCGGATTCAACATTTTGGGCAACCTTTGAAGCGGTTGTGAATGTGGGTGGTGATCCTTACACCATTGATACCAATCCTGTTGATTTACAAATGGACTTTCAAGTTTTTCAAGAAGCAGTAGAAAAAGTAAAACCAAAGGCTGCTCTGGTTGTTCATTTGTATGGATGGGGAACATCAAAAATTGAAGAACTCCGTAAATTTTGCAAAGAAAAGAATGTGGCTCTCATTGAAGATGGAGCTCAGTGTTTTGGTGTGAAACACAATGGAAAATCGTTATACAAAGATGCGCTCATATCCACAACTTCCTTTTACCCTGCAAAGGTGTTAGGTGCTGCTGGTGACGGTGGTGCTGTATTTACAAATGATGAAGAGTTATCTATCGTGACACGTCGTCTTGTGAACCATGGAAGAACCTCTCATTACGAACATGGACTTGTGGGATGGAACTCAAGACTGGATTCTTTACAGGCAGCATTTCTCAATTTGTCTTTAAAACATCTACAAACAAGAATTGATTCCCGCAAAAAGTCACAAAACGTATATTATAAAGAACTACCGGGTTTAGGAATTGGTGTCATCCAACCACCCAAAGGTTATGACGAAAATGGTTATTGTAACGTAACTTTGGTGGATCCTGAAGTACGTCCTAAAATTGAAGCTGTTTTAAAAGACAAAGGGATTGGATTTGGAAATATTTATCCTGGGGCCATGTCTGACCAACCTGGCGCAAAGCCATATCTCATTGAGAGATTTGGCAAAGATGGGAATGCTCGTAGGATTTCCAAATCTGTTCTCAACTTCCCTCTGTTTGCTTATATGACAGATTCGGAGCTTGACGAAGTGTTTAGCGCAATTAAGGCATATAACTCGAACAAATAATGGAAAAGTTTAGAGTCGGAGTTTTTCTATTTTTTTTACTCATCCTTGCGGTGTTAACTTTTAGTTTATCTAAGAGTTGGCGCCTTTATGATGATGGGTATGAAGTGACTGTAGAAACTCCAGAATCTAAAGAAAAAGACAATTCTCCTGAACCTTCTGATAATTTAGATTTAGAAGATGGAAATGGGAAAATTTATTGGAAACAATACTTTATTTATCCACATGGACTTGTCACTGAGTCCGGTGGGTTTGGTCCTGATGGGATTTTATCTCATGCAAGAAATTTATATTCTATCAACTTAAAAGATGGAAAGGTCCAAAAACTTTTTCCTCATGATGTTTATATTTGGGATTTTTTTGCCGGCGATTTTGCCAAAAAAACTGTATCCAACACCATCGATGACCCTAAAGAAGATGTCCTAGGTTTAGAGAAAAAAATCATTATCTTAGCTGTCACTGAAGATAGCAATTTAGATGGAGTTCTCAATTATAAAGACCACAAATTGGTTTATCTGTTTGATCCAGAGACTAGTCGACTAGAAACTGTTTTGCCTTTGGGATTCCATTTTCGTAAAGTTGTTTACAATTCTGCAAAAAACCACCTAACGTTAATTTTAGGAAAGAACCCCGATAAACAAGTGAATAAAAGACGAAAACTCCCTGAACCGGAAATCAAACTTCATATCTTTGATTTTGATACGGTTACGTTTAAGGGAGTTCTGAGTGGATCTTTGGAATGATTCCTTAGTATTTACCGATTGCATCCAAATTAAAAATAAATCCAAACTGAAATCCCGCATGGTTGATTGCTTCTGAAGAGAACGCATTTGATTTAAGAATTTTACGAGATCCAAAAAGCTCTAAAGAAAAACCGAATTCTGGGGTAACGTAATAATTCATACCTAACGCAACTCTACCACCAATTCCTGTACCTGGATGTGTGTAAGTAGGATAGTATAAATTATTCAATTGTCCCGTTCTATATTTAGCATCAAAATTGAGAATACTCACTTCTAAACCAATAAATGGATCAAATTTGTTCCTTGATAAAAAATGGTAATTCAGACCTAATCCATAGTTTCGATCCTTATAAAGGGTATTCGTTAACGGAACTGCTTCCACATAATTTGTATATCCATTAGGACTATTTCGATCCGGATAGGCGAGTTGGTTATTTCCTTGTGCCACTACCGACATTGTACTATAGGAAATAAACAATCCTATATGTTCAGTCAGTCCATATTCCATGGTAGCTCGTCGTGTATTTCCCGCCTGGACCTTGTCATTTGGTAAAGGGAAATTTTGCGGAAAAGGAAGTACTCCGATCATTCGAACAGGCATAACTCCGAGAGTTGCTTGTGTCCGGAGTCCGTTTTGGTAAGCTTGTTCCCTTTGGATGAGACTTCCGCCTATATATGCGGTTTCTCCTCCAAGCGTTGACATATAAAATCCACCTTTATAAAATCCGTAAACGGCTTCCGGTTTTTGTGTCTGGGAAAAAATGGTGGTACTCAATAAACAAAAGAATATAACAAAAATAGAGGTTACTTGTGACGAATGTTTGAATACTTTTCTCATTTCAGAGAATTTAACGGCCGCTTGCTGGTTTGTCAATTGATTAATTCATATTTCATTTTTTGGTTTTGAAAGTTTTACTGTCATTCAAACAAAAAAGCCCTGAGATTTCTCTCAAGGCTCCTTTTAAACAATTTTGATTTTTGTAGTGGGATGGCTTATTTTTTAAGATAAGGCATCCTTTACTAAATCTTCTTGTTCTTTTAAGTGTGTGACCACGTGCCCACAAGCAGGACTTGGGAACTCAGAACGGCCTGCATAATGCAAACGTTTGTTCTCTGGCATCACGGCTTCAATACGATCCCGAACAAAAAACCAAGCTCCTTGGTTTTTTGGTTCTTCCTGTACCCATACAAATTTTTTCAATTTTCCATAACTTGTAATCATTTGTTGGATATGGTTTTCTGGGAACGGATAGAGTTGTTCGATCCGAACGACAGCTACGTTTTCCAATTTTTGAGCATCAATTGCTTTACGTAGGTCGTAGTATACTTTTCCAGAACAGAAAAGTAACTTCTCTACTTTTTCCGGTTTTGCTACTGGATCAGGAAGGATCTTTCTAAAAGCACCAGTGGTAATATCTTCCAAACTAGAAGCCGCATCTTTCAACCTGAGGAGTGACTTCGGTGTCATGATGATGAGTGGCTTTCTAAAACTTTGTAAGATTTGTCGACGTAAGATGTGGAAGTACTGTGCCGGTGTGGTAAGGTTTGCCACTTGGATATTGTCCAAAGCACAAAGTTGGAGGAAACGTTCGAGTCTTGCTGACGAGTGTTCCGGACCTTGTCCTTCGTATCCATGAGGGAGTAAACAAACAAGACCAGACATCCTTTGCCATTTGATTTCCGAACTGGAAATGAACTGATCAAAGATCACCTGTGCGTTGTTCGCAAAGTCACCAAACTGAGCTTCCCACATCACAAGGCTATTTGGATCTGCAAGGGAATATCCATATTCAAATCCGAGACAAGAATACTCGGAAAGTGAGGAGTTCACAATATCGATCTTTGCTTGTTTGTCGCTGATGTGGTTGAGAAGGGTGAGTTTTTTCCCGTTCACAATGTCCGAAAGAGTGGCATGTCTATGAGAGAAAGTTCCTCTTTGTGCATCTTGTCCACCGAGGCGAATTGGGAATCCGTTTTCCAAAATGGAACCAAAAGAAAGAGATTCTGCAAATCCCCAGTCGATAGGAAGTTCTCCCGCTCCCATTTTTCTACGGTCTTCTAAAACCTTGATGTGTTTTGGATTCGCTGTATATCCTTCTGGAAGGGTTGTGACTGCTTTGACAATTCCACCTAATTGTTGTTGGAGGAGTTGTGTATGAACATCGGAATCCAAAGGTTCTTTGGTGTATCTTGACCAAACACCACCGAGTGTGTCTACGGTAATCCGAGTGTCTTTTTCCTTTGCTTGTTGGAAAGAGTCTTCAAGTCCTTGGGCAATTCCATCCTTAATGAATTGAATTTCATCAGGGGTGATGTCACCACGTTGCAACAATTTCTCTTCGTAAATTTTGATGGTTTTTGGATGTTTTTTGATGATATCATACATCTGTGGTTGTGTGAAGGTTGGTTCATCCGTTTCGTTATGACCAAGTCTTCTATAACAGATAAGATCAATGATCACATCTTTTTTGAATTTTTGACGGTATTCTAACGCAAGTTTTGTGACCCGATATGTGGCTTCCGGATCATCTCCGTTCACATGGAAAATAGGAACTTGGAAACCTTTGGCAAGGTCAGTCGCATACAAAGTAGATCTAGATTCGCTCGGTAGAGTGGTGAATCCAATTTGGTTATTGATTACAATATGGAAAGTTCCTCCAACAGTATAACCATCTAGGTTCATCATGTTGAGAGTTTCTGCCACAACCCCTTGTCCAGCAAAGGCAGCATCCCCATGGATGGCCACTGGCATAAATTTAGAGCGGTCAATGTCTTTTGCCATTTCTTGACGGGCACGAACCGATCCAAAGATGACAGGGTCTACGGCTTCTAAGTGAGAAGGGTTGAAGGCAAGGGAGAGTTTGACTTCTTTTCCGTAATGTGTCATGACATTGTTGGAATACCCAAGATGGTATTTAACGTCCGCATAACCAAGTTGGCCTGGGTTTAATTTTTCTTCGAACTCAGCAAAGATAAGGCCCGCAGGTTTACGAATGATGTTTACAAGCACATTCAAACGCCCCCTGTGCGCCATACCAATCACAAGTGCATCCATTTTATGACCACCCGCTTCTTCCACAAGGGTATCAAGCATAGGGATCATAGTTTCCCCACCTTCGAGAGAAAAACGTTTTTTCCCTACGAATTTTTTAGCGAGGAAGTTTTCGAAACTGTCAGCTTGGTAAAGTTTTTCAAACAAACGTAAGGCGGTTTTTTTGCTGATGGGTTCGTTGTTTGCGAGTGGTTCCATACGATTTTGTAACCACTCTCTTTCCTCATCATTGACGAGGTAGTAGTGTTCACAACCGATAGATCCGCAATAGGTTTTTTCAAACCAATCGATGACGTCTTTTAGTTTTGCTTTCCCAAGATTCACAATTCCGGAATCCACTTCTGTTTCTAAGTCGCTAGATTTTAGGGCTTTGACTTTGAGGTCGATGAATTCGCGGTTGGGTTTGTTGATTCCGAGTGGGTCGAGGTTTGCTGCTAAGTGCCCTTGTCTTCTGTAGGCATTGAGAAGGTTGATGATACCGAAGTCGCTGAGTGAAGAACCTTTCCGGTGTTCGGTGGATGCGTAATTTACATATCCATTTCCATTAAATCCATTCCCGTTGGAACCGTTACTGGATACGGATGTTCTTTCCAGTTCTCCAAAAAAGTCGATCCAGTCTTTTGAAAGACTTTGCGGATCTTCTTTGAACTGTTTGTAATACTCTTCCAATAATACGACGTTATCGCCGTATAAACTCATCATCTGGTCGGTTGTCATATAATCTCCCTAAAACAACAAAACAACAGTTAAATTACGAATGGATCGACCATTTCGCATCAGCATCCATCGCCGCTTCCCGAAGCACTTCGGAAAGAGTGGGGTGGGCATGTGTAGAACGAGCAATGTCTTCCGCACTGGCTCCAAATTCAAAAGCAATCGCAGCTTCCGCTATCATATCGGAGGCCCGAGGACCTACGATATAAACTCCAAGAAGTTTATCCGTTTTTTTGTCAGCGATGACTTTTACTTGTCCATCCGTTTCGTTCATGGCTTTGGCACGAGCGTTCGGTTTGAACATGTACTTACCCACTTTGTATTCGATACCTTTTGCTTTTAGTTCTTCTTCGCCGAGTCCCACCCAAGCCACTTCTGGCCAAGTGTAAACGATAGAAGGAATGGCTTTGTAATTTACATGGCCATACTTTCCACAAATGAGTTCGGCAACAGCAATCCCTTCGTCTTCTGCTTTGTGAGCAAGCATCGGGCCATCGACCACATCCCCAATCGCATAGATATTTGGGATATTGGTTTGGAATTTATTGAGTTCTACTTTTACGCGGCCACGGTCAGTCATTTCGACTCCAATTTCTTTGGCACCGAGTCCGTCCGTGTTGGGACGGCGACCAATGGAAACAAGAACCTTGTCTCCTTCGAGAATGGTTTTTTTGCCGTCTTTGCCTTCGATTTCTACTTCTACTTTTTTGCCTTTGACTTTGGCACCATGGACTTTGGTTTCAAAGAGAAAACCTATCCCTTGCCCAGTTAACAATCGTTCCGCTAAACTGGATATGGCTTGGTCAGCCGTTCCGAAAAGACGTGGCATGAGTTCTACCACAGTGACTTTAGCACCAAGGCGTAACCATACAGATCCCAGTTCCAAACCAATCACACCTGCACCGACAATGATCAGGTGTTCTGGAACAGAATCCAAACCGATTGCGTGGTCAGAGGTGATGATGTTTTTTCCATCTACAGGAAGGGGAGGAATTTCAATTGGGGTAGATCCGGAAGCAATGATGATGTTTGTTCCAGCTATGGATTCTTTTTTACCATCTTCTGCGGTGATCGAAATTTCTGTTTTAGATACAAAACTGGCATGACCCAAATAACGAGTGATTTTGTTTTTTTTCATCAGGTAGTCTACACCGGATGTCACCTCAGAAACCACTTTGTCTTTACGTGCCATCATCTTCGCGATATCGATTTTTACATCTTTTACGGAGATTCCATGGTCGGCTAATTTGTGTTTTGTTTTGTGATATTCTTCAGAAGAATCGAGAAGGGCTTTGGAAGGGATACAACCTACGTTGAGACAAGTCCCACCGAGTGTTTTTCTTTTTTCAATGATGGCTACTTTTTTGCCGAGTTGGGCTGCGCGAACCGCCGCCACATACCCACCAGGACCTGCACCAATGACAATGATATCGTATTGTTCCATAAAATCCTTAAACCTCAAAGAGGAGTCTAGTTGGGTCCTCTACCATTTCTTTGATTTTCACAAGGAACTGAACCGCTTCCTTTCCATCCACAATTCTGTGGTCATAAGAAAGAGCCAAATACATCATAGGGCGAATGACAATTTGGTCATTCACAACTACCGCGCGTTTGACGATATTGTGCATTCCAAGAATTCCCGATTGTGGAGGGTTGAGGATGGGTGTCGACATCATCGATCCATACACACCACCATTGGAGATGGAGAAAGTCCCACCTTCCATGTCTTCGAGAGAGATTTTTCCGTCTTTGACTTTGCCGGCAAGTCTTGCGATCTCTTGTTCCACACCAGCAAAACTAAGTAGGTCGGCATTACGCACAATCGGAACCACAAGACCTTTGGGTCCACCCACAGCCACTCCGATATCATAGAAGTTTTTGTAGACGATGTCTGTTCCGCGAATTTCTGCATTGATGGCAGGATATGCTTTGAGAGCGGCCACCACTGCTTTGGTGAAAAGTGACATGAATCCAAGACCCACACCGTGAGTTTCTTTGAACTTGTCTTTGTATTTATTACGAAGGTCCATAATCGGAGACATATCCACTTCGTTGAAAGTGGTAAGGATGGCTGCCGTATGTTGTGCACTCACCAACCGATTAGCGATGGTTTGGCGAAGTTTTGTCATCGGCACAACGGTTTCTCTTGGACCGGCATTTGCCGAAACCACAACCGCTTTCGGAATCTCAGGGCTTGTTGCTACTTTCGGAGCACCGGCAGCGCCACCTTTTTCCATAAAAAGGATCACATCTTCTTTTGTGATTTGTCCGTTGCGACCAGTTCCCGTGATTTTTGAAATATCTAATTTGTTTTCTTCGATGAGTTTACGAGCAGCAGGAGGAAGTTCTTCATTCACTTTGCCCGTGTTAGGTTGCGCATTTGGTGTTTCCGCTTTCGGAGCTTGGACAGTGGAACTCGCAGGAGCCGATGCCACAGCACCTTCTTCAATGGTACCCATGATATCACGCACGTGAACTACATCCCCGACCTTTTTGGAGATGGATTTTAAAACCCCGGAAGTGGGAGCAGGGATCTCTAATGAGACTTTGTCTGTTTCTAAAATAGCGAGCACTTCGTCTACTTTTACGGCATCGCCTTCTTTTTTGGTCCAAGCACTGATAGTCGCTTCGGTTACGGATTCCCCCATCTCGGGGACTTTGATTTCTATTGCCATGAAATATTCCTTAGCAGGTTTTTAGAGAAAAATAGCGTTTTTGAGGAGAGAGATCCCATTTGAATCTAAGACTACGGTAACTTAGTTGAAGGTAAAAACGCAAGCGGAAAAAACGAAAAGGCCTTGAGTTTCAGTTGGACTGCCTGTGCTTAGAGGAATGATCCGTTCTTTTCAAGGCCATACACCTTCCCTCCACCCCACGGCCTGGGTGGCACCCTCTGCCGACGTACTTGGAAAAGTCACGATTGGCGAAGAGTCTTCCATTTGGTTCCAATGTGTACTTCGTGGTGACGTAAATACCATCACGATTGGCAAACATGTCAACATTCAAGACATGACTTTGGTACATGTGGCAAGAGATCTGTTTCCCGTCACCATTGGAGATTATGTATCCATTGGCCACCATGCGACCATCCACGGTTGTGTTTTGCGGGATCATAGTTTTGTGGGGATGGGGGCCATGCTTATGGACGATGTAGAGATCGGAGAGTGGTCCTTTGTGGGTGCAGGTTCCCTCGTTCCTCCTGGGAAAAAAATCCCGCCAGGAGTTCTCATCATGGGAAGCCCCGCCAAAATCATCCGCGACATTACAGACAAGGACCGCGAGATCATCACTCGCACCGCAAACAACTATGCCAAGTATAAAGAAAACTATCGCAATGAAGGGATTGGGGGCACATCCCTTTCCTAACGGAAAGGGACCGCGCTATTCGCGCAAGTCTTATCGCATCCTGCGATAAGGATTTCCGCTTCTATCCCTTGTGCCCTGTCATTAACATCCAAAACATTTTTTTATCGTATGTTTATTTTGTCATATCGATCACAGTATCGAGCACGTTTGCGTTAACGGTTACACCGTAATATCCAGGGTCTATCACTGCGCCCAATTTTATCGGAGTATTACCTTCGTTTATTTTTTTCGTTGTTTCAAGAAATGATACAAATGAATCTTCCATTAATAAAAAACCTAGTCTGCCAGCTTCATTATAGAATTCCATTGCTCGCTCAGTTGAAGTGAAAACAGGGAGGTATGCCGTCTTGTCCGGTGCAGGAAGAACAAACAATCTGCTACTTCCATCCTTATGGTCTCCGAAAGGTGTTGAATAAAAAACCTTAACTTTACCAAAAGAACTAAGAAACGATTTGTCATCAAGTAAACCCTTTTCATGTTTATCAAGTAGGGAAATCCCATCATGATTTTCTAGAAGTTTTGCCGCATTATTTTGTATTGGTGGTTGATAATCTAGTTTCTTTTTGAATATTTTATTGAACAAACCCATATCGATTTTCCTTTTTACATACTGAAATATTAACAGTTCGAACCTGAATGGGACATTTTTTTCAAAAAGGTTCTCTTTTAAAAGTTTTGTAAATTATCTTATGTTTTTGATATAATCTCTTTGCTGACAATTTCCCAACCATAAAAATAGCATTACCAGAGAAACAGTTTAATGTCGTACATGGAAGTTATGCGAAGGTTTGCTTTTTTAGTGAATTACATTTGTCTTGCTTGAGCAATAAACTCCAGCTTGATTTTAAGAAGATTACCTTTTTCAAAGCCTTCTAATTTACAAATTCTACCTTTATCAAACTTAACACCTTTGTTTTTAAAGAAATTTAGTATTTTAATTTTATCTCGATATCTTGTTTCTGCTTGATCTTGGAATCCAGAATAATAAAGATCTTCATCGGGCCGATAGCACCCAATAAGTTCATTGCCTAAGCGTGTTGAATTATTTTTTAAATCAGCTTCTGAAAAAAGCAGAGGAATCGGTTCGTAAGAGGCAGAACTAATTGCCGAAATAACTGCTACGTTTTCACCGTCTTTGTTTAATGGAGAAAGTCCTTTGGTTTTTAGAAAGTTGATAATTTTCAGTTTATTGCTAATTCTATTTTCTAGGCATTGATTTTTGCAATTGTCATCAAACCTCATAAGTCCGGCAGCGACGCTAAGTAAATTATTCCCAAACAAATCTTTAATTTGATAATCAGCGCCAATATTGATTAGATAATTAAATGTTTCAAAGTCACCAAAACTAGTAGCATAGTAGAGGGGGGATTTATATGCTTTCTCGTAATTATTGGCACTTTCAGAATTAGGAAACCAATCAGATCTTTCTTGATCAGATATAGTCATGCTTTGGTTATATTTTTGAACGATTTTGTCTGCAGACGTTGAGCATCCTACAACTATAATAGCTAGAAATATTGTTAATTTTTTCATATTTTAATCCTTTTTTAAATATATAATAAGACTGTAAACTTTCGCATAACTCGCAATATTCGACTTCATGGGCTCATGAAGTAAACAATTATATTCGGTTTTTTGTGTAAATTTGAGAGTTTTATTAACAAAAACGCGTTTCTTGAGTGATACATACTTATACAGCTTCTGCGCTTTTTTGCTTTCCTTTGTTTGAACTTTTTCCGAATTCCGTAAACACTCTTTGTGCTATATAGAATAAATTCCCAGTTTTTTATTTGTATTCGCCATTACGGGCTAAAATATGATTCTTAAAAGATAGAGAGGAAAATTTGTACACACTCATTCGTTTTGAATCTGTAGAACTGGCACATATCCAAGTAGAGAAGGGCGGAGTGAAATCATTCCCTTGTGGTTTTGATCCTTCCAAACACACGATGGAAAAATCATCTTTAAGGTTGGATCTAAAAAAAATCCGAGTGGCTGTGGCCAAATCGGCAAATGCGGATTCCGATATATGCGGAACCTGTGTGGGCGCTTTGTATTCGCATTGATCGATTTGTTTCGGTCACTTCCCGTCTAGGAAATCGGCTTGCACCAGGTTCTGCGGTTACGCAAAATATCCTTACATTATGAAATTATTTTTCCAATTGGCCTTGGTGTTTGCCTTATCATTCAGTTTTTCTTGTAACCTACATTACTTTTCCATAGCGAATCGAAATTCTGATAACTCCAACACCGGTGAAATACTGATGCAAGGAAAGATCCGATTCAACCTGATTCGTTCTGAAGAAGCAGCAAAACCTAATTTATATAATTCCCCTGCCGTTGAATACGAATTGGCAAAATCAAAATTGTTTGGTTTGAGTAAAACATCAAAACTTGATTTAACCTACACAACATCGACAGGAATGAATCACGCGGGCATATCGGCCCTGCTTTTTCTGCTGACTTTAGGTATTTTTCCCTCTTTCGAAGAATCTCATTCTAATGTGACCTTCGCCCTTTATGATAGAGATAGCAGAAAAATTATTAGAGATTATACTTATCCCATTCGAGGAAGAAGGATTATTTCTTGGTTAACAATTCCATTTTATCTCGTTTTGCCCATCGTATCTAAATCATTTGACGGAGGGATCAATGACACTACTTCTAGTGCCTCCATACGTTTGTTAGTGGAATCATTTGAAGCCGATGTTATAAAAGATTGTAAAGAAAACCCAGAGTTACTTCAGAAGTTTCAAACACTCAGTAAAGAACTTATGGAGTTATAGGATTCGATTGTTTCTCTAAAAGCTAGAATGAGGAATGAAGATATAAAGGGTCTATAAAATATCTTTGCATCATTACATTTACGGCTGCGGATGCTTTTGTTAGTTGACGATTTGAGGCTTATTTTTCAAAGTTAGCTGGTGAGATTACTCTATTTATTTTTGTTTGCCTTGTTTTTGACTCAGTGTAATAATCTAGGAAAATCCGGTATCGGAGAAGAAACCATACTTGGTCGGGACATTTTCGATGAAACTTCCCTATACATTGGAATTTATGGTCAAGATTTAGCAAAAGACAGTTACAATTTTTCTCGACGATTGTCAGACCTTGCCGTACTGACTCGTTGGCCTGATGCCATGGGAGTGAGTTATCAAAAAAGGGATCTATCATTTAACAAAAAGAAAGCGAAAGCCTGTATCGCACTTTCTTCAAGTTACCTTATTGCTACAAGAGATCCTTCTGGGACATTGCTCCTTAGTGCTAGCTGTAAATTAGAACCGATGACCAGTCATCCACTTCCGTAAGATGCGGAAGGTTGATATAGATTCGTATCGAAAAACTTACCTTGAAGATCATAGGGTTCACCTAGATAATACCAAATGAATAAACAGGTTTACTGATTGGATATGGTCTACAAAACTAAGTAGAATCCCTTAAGCCTCATTGACAAATATCAATTCGGTTCGTGAATAAAAAAATGACAACCGAGTTGCTACAAAATCCCATATTCTTAGTTTATAACATGTTAGTTGATAATTTTGAATGATACTAAGTTCAGATATCTGATGTGGATCATCGTATATCAGGTTTAATATCGCGACTAAGGATATAAAGTTGAAAAATATAAAAGTGAATTTATTGGAAAATTTTCTTACGGAATCGGATGTCATTATATCTCGTACCGATGCTAAAGGTTTGATTACCTATGTTTCTCCTGACTTTGCAAGAATCTCCGAATACGACGCCGAAGAAATGATTGGAAAACCACATAACATAGTGAGACATCCCGATATGCCCAAGGTAGTTTTTGCTGAACTTTGGGATTATATTAAAGTTGGACTTCCTTGGACAGGGGCTGTGAAAAATAGAGCCAAATCAGGCAATTATTATTGGGTCGATGCCACTATCACTCCTATCCTCAATGAGGAACGAAAGGTTGTTGGTTATGTGTCTGTTCGAAAAAAGTTACCCGATGCAAAAAAAGAATTTTATGACCAACTATATCAAAAGATGGGAAAACGTTCCCTTTTCTTTTGGAAAAAAAATAAGGTCGTTAAGAATCTTAGAACCATCAAATTCATGGATGTCTTCCTGGTTGTTTTGATCTCTCTTCCCTTTTTAGGCCTTTTTTCTTTTCTTTTTCCCGAAAAACCGTTGTACTGCGGTTTTTTATTTTTTTCACAAATATTGATCGGTTCTGGTTTTATTCTAATTCTCTCGCAAAAAAATAAAAAATTACAGAGAGCCACGGAATCAGTGATTTCAGTAGCTTCCGGAAGATTCCAATATCCGGATCATTTTCAAAATGATAGTCGGGATGAAGTAAAAATCATGTTACTCTCAATGAAAAGTATGAGCATCAATCTTTGGGGGATTATTTCTCAAATTCAAAAGGCAAGCCATGTTTCCATTCGAATCTCTGAAGAGCTGACAGACCTCACCAATCACTTTTTTACCTCCACACGTTCTATGGCCTCAGGAAGTGAGGAAGCAGCCGCTTGTATGGAAGACCTTACTTCGGCACTCACTAATATCAAACAGATCACTGCAGACCATTCCGTGATCATGTCAGATATTAAAGATTATATGAATGCGGTGAATCAAAATTTAAGTGGGACACAAAATGCTTTAAAAGGATTGGATGAGTTATCAGTAACATCTACCAAAAAAGCAGATTTAGGAAAACAAAAAATCTCTGATTCCTTAGAGGGGATTGATGCTATTAAAAATGTTTCAGGTAAAATTTTGAACATAGTTTCAATTATTACTGAGATTGCTGACCGAACCAACTTACTTTCCTTAAACGCATCCATTGAGGCAGCGAGGGCCGGTAATGTCGGTGCCGGGTTTGCTATCGTGGCAAAAGAAATGATGAGTTTAAATGAACAAATAGCTGTTTCTGCAGAAGAAATCAAAAATTATGTTGATGAAACATTGTCGGTGATTCAAACAACGTCCACAAAAGTTAGGGAGGCTTCTCTTGAAATTTTTTCTTTATCGGACTTATTTCATGAAATTAAATCCATTTTAAACAAAGTCACTGCTTCTTTGTATCATGATCTACAAGAATCTACTCGTGTTAAATTTAAGTTGGAGTCCGTGGACGATCAGGTAAAAAAAATTGATCACTCGGTTTTAGAAGCAGGAATTGCATCTAAACAAATTTCAAATATCCTACTTGCATTGTCTGAACAGGCACAGGTGATTGCTTTTAAATCAGAAACACTCTATGAAAAGAGTTCTCTGGTGGTTTCTGAACCCAAAAAAATAATGGATTTGGTAGAACATTATCATACAGGTAATAATGAAAGTTTAGAATTGATTCCGTGAATTTTATTTAAAAAATGAAAATCCCGAACCACTTTTATTATTAGCAGTGGTTCTTTGTTTTTTATTTTTAAATTCGATCGACTAACAAAACTGTGACATCGTCGGCAAATTCGTTTGACCCTACATAATTCTTTGCATCTCGGATGAGGTCGTCAGCAGACTCCTGCGTTTTCAAAGGTTTTGATTTTTGGATCGCTTTTTGAAATAATTCTTCATCATAACGTTTGTTATGGTCTTTTGACATATGTTCTGTGATTCCATCCGTATACATCACTAGCCGATCCCCAGGCGCAAACGGGAAAGTCTTTTCTTCATAAAACAAATCAGGAATGAGGCCTAAAATTTTTCCTTTCACATCTAATTGAATCATTGGAGAGTCCTTTTTATTCAATAAAAATGGTGCATGGTGACCTGCGTTGGCACAAAGGATGGTATTTGTTTTTAAGTCAATGATCCCATAGAAAGCAGTAAGGAAGTTCCCTGCCAGTTTTCCATACAACATATGGTTCAGTGTTGTTAAAAATAAAGAAGGGCTGAGTTTGATATCTGGTTCAAAGTTTTTCAGAACCATATGTGCCATCGCTGCAAGTACAGCTGCAGAAAGTCCATGACCGGAAATGTCTGCAATCAAAATAGAAAACTTAGAATCTTCTAGTTGTGTAACATCATAAAAATCACCGCCCACTTGTTCTAGAGGGATGTGCGCCACACCATATGAGAGTTTGTCGGAGCTCGGAAGGATGGACGGCATGATTTTTTTCATGATGTTTTTGGCACGATTCAGTTCTTTTCCTGTATCCACAATTTGGTGGAAAAGTTGTGCATTTTTGATCGTACTACTGAGTCTTGCTGCAATATTTGTGAGTAAGTCTAAGTCAGAATGTTGGAAAGCATATCCGGAAATTTTGTTATTGATACTGATGACACCAAGCAATTCATTTTGGAAAATAAGTGGTGCCGAAATCAGGGATTTGGATTCAAATTTATAAGGAGAAAGTTTGTTATACCTCGGATCTAAATCTAAGTTGTGGATGAGTAGGCTTTCTTTTTTTTCTGCGACCCAACCTGCGACTCCATTTCCATAAGGAACTTTAATTTGATCATATGCATCTTCTGGAATCCCTTTTGCAGAAAGAATACTTAACTCTTGTTTTTCGGGATTAGCAAGATAAATGGTTCCAGAACTTGCGCCTAAGTATTCTAATACTCGATTGAGAATCCATTTTCCAAGTTCATTTAAACTTTTTTCAGAAACAGAAAGTCTCTCGAATTCGTATAATAATGATAATTCCAGGATCCGTTTGTCTAAACTATCTTTTATATTTGCGTTTTGGATGGCAGTGGCGGCCACTTCCGAAAGGGAAATTAAGTATTCCAAATCAGAAGCGTCAAAGATACGGTTGTTTGTTTTGTTGATGACCTCTAATGTTCCGATGAGTCGGTCTTCTATAAAAAGAGGAACACAAATTAGAGATTTGGTTTTAAACCCAGTTCGTTTGTCCATACTCGCATTGAACCTTGGATCTTGGTAAGCATCTTCCAAAGCAATGGGTTTTTTCTCACGCGCAACCATCCCCACAATTCCTTCACCTAACTCTAACCTAGCGTATTCTTGAATGATCTCTCCTTTCTCTCCAAGAGCTACTTCGCAGTAGAGAAATTCCTCATCTTCTAAAAGAAAGAGGGAACTTGCTTCTGCCTCTAGTAAGTCTTTGGAATATAACATGATGAGTGGTAAGAGTTGGTGCAAATCAAGGTTTGCATTCAGAATGGAAGATATGTGGAGTAAGCTACGAAACTTACTGAGGCTAGTTTGCGAATCTAAAGACATGGGTACTTAACCCATTTTTCTCTTAGATTCCAATCCGTCGATTTAGAAATTCACTTCCGATTTTTTCTGAAGCTAGGAAATCGCTAGAAAAAATACTTCGAGATTCTGATTTTTGTGCATTTTGTAACATTTGCACCCATTCCTATTTACTGTAGCAATGAGATCGGGGTTTACCGAAGTTAGAATGATACCAAAGGATACGGAAATGGATGAGGTTAGGGATGTCAGAAATATCCTCCTTCCTATTCTGTCAGTAGTGTTTGGAATTATTGAACAAAGGATTTCCACTCGCGAGTTTGACCATTTCGCAGTCAATCGTTTGAATTCCAAGGAAGGATGGGCCATCTACTCGGTGGAGGGAGTTACTTCCCATACTAACCAACGTTTCATTCAATCGCAAAACTTAAAGTAATCAGTTTTGATTCGCATATAGCATCAGCATTTTGTTTGTTCTTTCCGCATAAGTGTTTTTGACATTCGAAATCACTTGTGTATAATGAGTTGCTTTCTTTTTCGATTATTTTTACTTATAACTAATCTTTGGATTTAGTTTTTAGGTGAGTGTTTTGAATTTTATTGTCTCCATTCGTTCCTTCGTTATCATTTTTTGTATTTTCTGTGTTCTTGTTTCCTGTAAAAAAGAGTCAGATGAAAAAGAGGACCTTGTAACTCTCCTCGGACTTGGTTTGTATGCCAGATCTTGTGCAGGACAGAATACTTTCCCTTCGAATGGGGCAGTTGGAGCTTTAACCAGGTTACAAATCCAACCTTCGCAAACATCTACTGCCATTACTTCCTATAATAATCCACATCAGGTTTATCCTCCACAATCAAACGTTAGTCGAAAAAATATCCTTTCTGTGTTTTATCCAGGAACTGGTTCCAGTCCCTGTGAAATAGGTGCTATCCTGCAGCAGGGAGCCAGCCGTGGCTATCATATCATTGGACTCAGTTATCCGAATGGGGAAGCTGTGAATAGTCTTTGTAACCAAGGAGATGCAAGGTTTGATACAAATTGTTTTGAAAATTTACGTAATGAAGTGGTGACTGGTGCTGATGTATCTCCTTATGTTTCTGTTGATGTAAACAATTCTATTGAAGGAAGGTTACTCGCTCTTCTTCAGTATCTTGTATCTTCGAGGCCAGGTGAAGGTTGGGAACAATTTTTTGCGGGAAACAATATCAATTGGAATTTGATTTATGTAGGTGGTCATTCACAAGGAAGTGGACATGCTGCCTATCATGGGAAACGGAGAGCCGTGGCTCGTGTTTCTATTTATAGCGGAGTTTCCGATTATAGTTTGCAGTATTCTTCACTCCCGTCTTGGCTTGCGAGCGCACAAACAGCACCTGCTGGATCGTATTATGGACTCATTCATGAAAATGACACGGTAGCTAACTTTAGTGGAAACACAAACCAGGTAACAGATGCTTGGTTAAACCAATTTTCTATGACTGGAACTCTAACAAACACCAGTGTGGGTGCTCCGTATGCCAATAGTCACCGTCTGGTGACGAGCGCTTGTAATGGAATGGGGGCGGCTGCCTTACATAGTTGTCCTATGGTCAATGGGTTTCAAACCATTTGGAACTATATTAGTTTTCCTTAAAACTTAGATTTTGTTTTTTAAAATGGGGGAAGACGTTTGAAAATCCATTCGGGAATCATTCGTATCACTCCCATAATGAAACGCCAAGGCCACCGAATATAAACTATATCCTTTTTGTTAAGGCCAGCTTTCACAATGAGTTCACCAGCAACTTCTGGTTGTAAGGTGAGCCAAGGAATGAGGTTGTGTCCCAAAGACATTTTTGTATACACAGGTCCCAGTTGGATGGTAGAGACATGGACACCTTTTGAAAACAAAAGAGACCTAAGTCCAGAAAGATAGGTGGTTAAACCTGCTTTGGCACTTCCATAAATATAATTCATCTGCCGACCACGGTCTCCGGCTACGGAGCTAATCGCAACGATGGTCCCCTCTTGTCGTTTTTCCATATCTAAGGAAATGAGATTGATGAGTGATACCGCCCCTGTGAAATTCGTATGAATGGTTTTAAGGAGCTCTGTTTGTTCTATTCTGGCTTTTGTTTGGTCTTCGTAATAACCTGCCACAAAAAAAGCGATCGTTGGTTTTTCTTTTAAAGTCTGGTAGAATTTTGTATGGGAAGAAAAATCAGTGACATCCAATTCGTAAGTCTCAATTGAAATGGCATATTTGGATTTAAGTTTTGTTTTTATTTCATTTAATTTCTTTTGATCCCTGCCTGTTAAAGAAAGAGGAAATCCTCTTTTGGCTAAAGATTCTGCAATATGAATTCCAATATCGGAAGTGGCTCCAATGATTAAGGTATGTTTCATTGATTAAAACCCAGGTTAAAATTAGAATCTAACTATGGCAGAAAAACTCTTTCTTTGTCACTGAAAATTCCACCATCCATCCACACTTCCAGATCCCGTAAAAGAAAAACTCTCCCCAATTTTTGGAACTTGTAAATTGAGTTTTAATTCCTGTGATGCAACAAGCACTCGTTTGATGGGATCATTCCATGGATGAAGGGAAAGGATGAATTTTCCCCAATGAACCGGAACAAATGATTTTGCACCTATGGTTTTTGCTGCCAAAGCGGTTTCTTCAGGACGCATATGGATAAAAGGCCAATCATCACCATATTGCCCACATTCTAAAAATGCTAAATCAAAAGGTCCGTATTTTTTTCCAATGGTTTCAAATACAGAGCCGTAACCTGAGTCACCACCCACAAATACTTTGTATTCTCCAATCTTTAAAACATAGGAGCACCATAAACTTTTGTTCCTTAGTACACTTCGTCCGGAGAAATGTCTCGTAGGAGTGGCAGTGATGTTGAGATTTGAAACAATTTCTTTGGATTCAAACCAATCTAATTCTATGATTTTCGAAAGAGGGACTCCCCAGGAGAGAAGGTGAGCAGAAACACCTAACGGAACAACGATGGTTTTTGTTTTTGGATGTAACTTAAGAATTGTTTCATAATCTAAGTGGTCGTAATGATCATGGGTGATGAGTAGAATGTCCAAATCGGGCATATCTTCTGGTAAATAAATATCCGTTCCTTCGAAAGATTGTACAGCAAAGGGAACTGGGGATGCATAACCAGAAAAAACTGGGTCTACCAAAATTTTTTTCCCTTCTGCAAGTAAAAGATAAGAGGAATGCCCAAACCAGATGTATTGAGGTTTCGTAGCATCAAGTTCTTTTAAATTGATTTTTGTGGATGGAACTGGGGAGGAGGGTCGAATGGAATTTGGTTTTTGCCAATATTTGATGGCCATTTTAAAATAAGAGCTGTTTGGTGCTAACATTTCTGTTGGTTCTAAGTTTTGGAAACTGCCAGATTGAAAGTGTTCTGACATAGAAATTCGTTTGAGAATGTCGCCGTGGGGAAGTTTGCCGAGAGTTGTAGCCAAAATTGTAGTCCTTATCTATTGGACGGTGACAAATCTCTTTTCGCCCATTTTCTAATCATGAAATCAAGGTCCCGTAAAAGAAGTGGCTTTGTCATAAAATCGTCCATACCGGCAGAAAGGCATCGGTGTTTTTCTTCTTCCATCACATTGGCAGTAAGGGCAATGATTACAGGTTGTTTGGCGATCGTTTTCGATTGGCGGATGCATTTAGCAACGGTGATTCCGTCCATATCGGGCATTTGAATGTCTACAAATAACAAATCGGGACTTTCTGAACGAACGATATCCAATGTTTTTTCTCCGTTTTCAGCCTGTAAGTTGGTATAACCCAATTTTTTCAGAAAGAGACTAGAAACTTTCTGGCTGATCGGATCATCGTCAGCAACCAAAATCTTTAAAGGATATTTTTCGGCCAATGGAGAGTCAGAACTTCTTTTGGGAATGGTTTCTTTCGTATTAGAGTGTTGTTCGGATTCTGATGATTCGGGTCCAATTTGAGCAGTGAATTGAAATGTGAAATTAGAACCTCGTCCGTATACACTTTGAACGGAAATAGAACCTCCCATCTCTTCGATTAACTTTTTTGTGATCGCAAGGCCGAGCCCTGTACCTATCGTTTTCTCTGTTAGATGAGAATGTACTTGTGAGAATGGTTGAAACAAAATTCCCATTCGATCATCTGGAATTCCAATACCGGTATCTTTTACGGATACTTTTAAGCGAACCATATCTTTTTTTAATATGATGGTTTCAACTAGAACAGTAATGGAACCTTTTTCGGTAAATTTGACTGCGTTACTCAAAAGATTTGTTAAAACTTGTGCGAATCGTCTTTGGTCTGTTATCAGAAATGCAGGTGGAGGATTTAAAAAATCTAATTCAATTTTTAGTTTATTGGGATCCGTTTGTGTTTTGAAAATATTGATAAAATCCTTCATGAATTTTTCAAGAGGGACTGGTTCTAAATGTAATTCAAATTGACCTGACTCCAATTTCGATAAATCCAAAATATCATTAATTAGTAATAAAAGATTATCTCCACTAAATTGAATTAGGTTTAAGTATTCCTTTTGTTCTTCAGATAAATTGGTTTGTTGTAACAACTGAGCCATCCCTAAAACCCCATTCATAGGAGTTCTGATTTCGTGGCTCATAGTAGAAAGAAATGTTGTTTTGAAATTTACTTTTGCTTCTGCACTTTCTTTTTCTTGTTTAAGTCTTTCTTTGTTTTTGAAATTTTCTATCATTCTGTCTGCAATGAATAGAGCTTGTGAAAGACCAAATACAAGAAATCCGTATTGCGCAAGATAGGCGGTCCCTTTTTTTGCAAACTCGGTGAGTATATCTAAAGAAAATAAAAACATAGTTGCAATCACTGAAAATAAAAACAGGCGACTTCCTGGTTTTTTTAATAAAACACCGTGAATGATAGGGTAAAGTAAACCAAAAAGAGCAAGAAGTGATAAAACTAAATGAAAAGCTAAAAATTTAGAAAAGGTTAGTAGATTAAGGGGTAAAGCAAAAAATAACAAAGATGCGACAAAAAAGTTTATTCGATAAACAAGTTTATATTTTTCTGAATTGTAGATTTCTTTTACATACAAAACAAAAGAAAGATAAACCAAAACAAAACTAATTCCATTGATTCGTACCATGGTTTCGTAAACTCCTAGAGGTAGGTAGTTGTAGATAAACCTAGTTTCGCCAATACTCAATAAACGCATGGCAGCCAAAAAACAAACAGCTGCAAATAAGATGTGGGTTTTTTCATCTCTCCAGAAAATATATAAAACAAAATGGAAAAAAGCTAATGTAAGTAAAGATGTTAAAACAAATATATCTCTTCCAATGGCTCCTAAATAAGATTTACTGATACCTGAATGTGTTCCTAGGGAATATGGAGTTGCCACTCCACAATTATGATAGTGAAAACACGAAATTTTTAGAGAGAGTTGGATTTGATTGTTTTTTACATCAGGTAAAGCAACTGTTTGGATATTGAGATGAGGAATTTCGGAGGAGAAACTTTCTCCAATGATTCCCGATTTGTATATTGTTTTTTCATCCACAAGGACTTCAAAGGCATTACGAGTCACTCCATTTTGGAGGTACAATGTTTTTGTATTTTCAGGAACTAAGATGGTTAGGCTTAGGCGAGCAAATCCTGCGGGATATTTTTCGAATGCAGAATTGTTCCAATGTCCTGGAACAATAGTAAATTCTTTGTTCGGAGAATCATTTGTTGGATTCCAATCCTTCCAATCAATCCTCCACTCGCCATTGAGTGAGACATTCCCCATGGTTTCAAAGTTCCAATTTCGGAGATCCAATACGGCTTTTTTCGCAAGAGGAATATGAGTATTGTTCTCAAGTTCACAACTACAGACACTGAGGATCAGTAAAATTGAAAGTAGAACTGGTTTTGGTATCCTCATCGCTTTCCTCTTATGAGACGAAAGAAACAGCTAATTCATAGAACTTTATTGAAAGGAAATCCACCGCCTTACATAGGCAAGAGTCCAATCTAAAAAATTCGGTTTTCGTAGATATCCTAGTTTCAGAAGGGTTTCTTTATTTTGAAAGCCTTTTAGTTTATCAGGATTTACTAAATTAAAAATAGTATCAATTTTGTTTCCTTGACTAGTAAAAATTTGGACAACACTGGGGCCATCTTCGGAATACCCGATGAGAGCAGGAGAACCATTGGCATACCCAAAATAGATTTCTGTGGATTGAGCTGCCTTTGCGGTAGTCCTTGTCAGTAGGGATATGACCCTTTGTATTCCAGGAATCGGAATTCTCGCCGCATGCACTTTACCTCCACCATCAGAAAAAGCAACCACATCCTCTTGTAATAATTGAGTAAGAGATTTTGTATCTTGGTTATAACAAGCAAAACTAAATTCCAACAATAATCTGGAATGAAGTTTTGGGTCTGGATCAAATTTTTTCTTTCGCGATTGGACCGCATTTCGAGCACGACTTAAAATTTGTCTGCAATTGTCAGCATTTTTCCCAACAATATTTGAAATGGATTCATAATCAAAATCGAATAACTCTCGTAATATGAATACTGCTCTTTCTGTTGGGTTGAGTGTTTCTAAAATCACCAAAAAAGCAAAGTTAATCTTTTCATCATCTAAAACATCTGCCGTTTCTGGTATTGGTTCTGGTAAATAGGGTCCAATGTAGGATTCTTTTTTTCTAGATGCTTTTTTTAAAAGATCGAAGGCAAGTCTTGCTGTTATACTTCCTAAATAAGATTTATGGTTTTGGATAGGGGATTTATCAAGGGAGAGCCATCGTAGATAACTCTCCTGAACAATGTCTTCTGCATCCACATAACTCCCAGTAATTCGGTAAGCTATGGAAAAAAGATAATGTTTCCATTCTAGAAAAAATTCTAGGTCATTCATACAAACAAATCTCCAACCTTCATTGGATTTGAGGGAACTTTATTTCCACCAAGGATTGGATTTCCTTTGGGCCAAAAATAAAATCGGAAGGGAAGATGTTTTTCCATCAATAGAGAAAAAATTGTGAATCGATTGACAAGTTCTTTCACACGCGCCCCCCATTTCCCTTTGATAATGCATTCTTTCGGTTTGTCATCACCATGAGTTAATTGGATCAGTCCATCTTCACGACCAAGCGATACACATCTACCAACAAATTGAAATGAAAAAGGATAAAGATTTTTTCCATTGATCCTATTGGCAAGATGGTCAGCAATATAAGATCCCATCGGTAAAGCAGTCACACAACCCATACGTAATATAGAATTTTCTAAATAGGCAGAATCGCCTGCAACAAAAACATCTGGATGTTCGATAGACCGAAGGAATGGGTCCACAAAAATTTGATTTTTGTCATTGGTTTGAAACCCAGATTCTTTTAGAAGAGAAGAACTTTGAAAACCGGTACAGTTGACTATACAGTCATAGGTTTGTTTGGTTTGGTTTTCAAATTCGATTTCATTCCCCTCAATTTTTTTAATCTGAGTTCTATCAAAGATTTTGATTTTATTTTCTAACATATAAGTTTGAAAATATTCTTTGGCTTTTTTAGAAAATGAAGCACCAAGTTCATTACGATCTATAAGAGTGACCATCGACTGCGGAAAAAAATACTTCCATTCTGTGGCTAGTTCAAGCCCGGTTAACCCACCACCAATGATACAGAGATTTTGAATTATAGATTTTTCTTTTTGTTTTAGAAATTCTAAAACAGCATCTTTGGATTGAATCGAATTTTCTTTTGTTTGTATTTGTCGAATGTCAGAACTGCCCAGAGCAATGACAAGATAATCATAGTTTAAATTTTGGTTGTTAAATTCTACTTTGATTGATTTTTCATTGGGATAAATTCCAGTAACTTTTGTTTTTAAAAAGTTAACTCTTGTTCGGAGAAGGTTTTTGATTGGAATTTCTTTTTTTTGCCCAACCGCTGCCGTTTCATGGTAGCGGATCCTTTCCTTAAATTCAGAGGATTCAGATATAAGGATAATTTCGGCATCTCTCACTTGTTTGTCTAAGCGGTTTGCAGCCATAATTCCGGCATAGCCCGCTCCTAAAATTAGTATTTTGGGTTTCATTTTTTTACCTCGATACAAAGACGAAGTAGGCCATGAGCTTTGTGACAGGGTTTTGAAAAAATTTCAGCTTGATTTAACACCTGATACTATTCAGGATCACTCATGCAGAAAATGAATTGGAAATCTCATTTTATTTTTTTTGGAATTATATTATTTTTTCCCTTTTCCTTAGTTTATAGTGAAGGTTTTGATCGTGGTAATTTGATTTTTTATGGAAATGGTGCGTTTGGTATTGGAGAAAATTCGGGAACCTTGGAAAAAAAGGTCGAAAAAACCAATTTTCCTACTTTTCAGGCATTAAACTCTCCTTATGCGGATGCTGCATCTAGTTACGTAAATTATATTTTTTTGCAGAATGCCATTAAGAGGCATACTGAACTTTCGAGCCATGTTGGCGAGTTAGGATTTGAATACGGAATCTTTCGACATATCGGTATTGGACTCTCTGTTTCGAACCAAACTATCACTGCTTCAAATTTTCGTACAGTTGATGAAAGGTTTATTATACTTTATTCTTTGTTAGCGTTAGATTATGGCACACTATTGAATCGATTGAATCAAGGTGAAATTTATAATATAGCAACCCAAAGAAGGAGGGATGTTTTTAATTCTACTTCTGGGGACTTGAGTTTATTTTTCCATTTTCAGCCCAATGATCCGATAGATCCTTATATTCGAATTGGTGGTGGAGCCGGGTATGAACGATTGTTTGGAGGTGCCACCAATCGGGTATTTGGTGCTCTTGGTTTTAGATACCACTTAAATAATCGGTTTTTCGTAAACGCAGAATTAGAACATTCAAATGTTTATATGGTGAATTACGATGCACCAAATTCAGGACATAAAAATAAAGGAAACTTTGCAGAAACATTTTTGAAATTTGGTATGGGTGTTAGTTTTACACTGTCTGGTTCTAAAACAAAGGAACCTGAAAATAAAATGGAAACGGTGACGGATTCCGTTGGCTCCGAAATTCCAATCCAAACAAAGGATCCGGTGCCCGAGACAAAACTGGATCGTTTTGTGTTCCTCGCGAGTGAAATCTTTGATTTACCGACGAGTCATATCCATTTGGAGGGTAGAGCTCGTTTAGATGCGATTGCTCGTAGTTTGGAAAACGAGTATAAGGACTTTGATGTTCTAGTTATTACTTATACAACACCTTTCAGAGAAGATGTTCCAGGAAATTACGAAAATTATGATCTTGGATTTGAACGGTCCCAAGCGATTTCTCGGGTTCTTCGGGAAAAGGGAGTCAACTCGAGAAGAATCATTGATTCTACACAAGGGTCCGCCATGTATACAGTAGACTCAAAAGAAAAAGTTGTGATTGAACTTCGAAAAAAGAATAAATAGTTTTTTCAAAGCCCAATCATTTTTACAAATTTAAACTTTGGCGCTAACACTCACTCCTTGGTTTAGTTCCAAAAGTTGTTCTGTATTTCTCCGGCTTGTGATACAAATTTCTGGATTGTCTTTCATTGATTCACCAAAACTAGGAATCATTGTTTTTAATTTAGTTTTCCACTCAGGAGATTGCATTTCTTTTGGAAAACAATCCGCTAATACTTCCAACATTATGGAAACGGAAGTAGAGGCACCCGGGCTTGCACCAAGTAGGGCTGCAAGGGATCCATCTTTTGCTGACACAACTTCTGTTCCAAATTCTAAAACGCCACCTTCTTCTTCATCTTTTTTGATGACTTGAACTCTTTGTCCTGCCACTACCAATTCCCAGTCTTCAGATTTTACTTCAGGAAAATATTCCTTAAGTGCTTCTATCCGGTCTTCATGCGATTGCATTGCTTGGCTGATTAGATATTTTGTTAAAGGAAGGTTGTGCATACCGGCGGATAACATAGGAAAAATATTATCAAATTCCAACGATTTCACTAAATCCAAATACGAACCCTTTTTTAAGAATTTAGTCGTAAAACCAGCATAAGGTCCAAATAATAATTCTTTTTTTCCTTCAATGATCCTTGTATCTAAATGAGGAACAGACATGGGAGGGGAACCTACATTTGCTTTGCCATATACTTTTGCAAAATGTTGTTTGATTACATCTCTATTGCGACAACGTAACCACTGTCCACTTACAGGGAATCCACCAAACCCAGCTGCTTCAGGGATGTCCGATTTTTCTAAAAGGGGAAGACTGCCTCCACCTGCACCAATAAATACAAATTTAGCTTCATGGTGTTCCTTTTCGTGGGTTTGAATATTATTTGAAGTTAGGTGCCAAAATCCATTATCACTTCGTTCTAAGTCTTTTACATCTTCAAAATAATGTACATGAACGTCTGGAAATGTTTCCAAATAACGGAACATAGCTCTAGTGAGACTGCCAAAGTTAACGTCAGTTCCTAATTCCATTTTGGTTGCTGCGAGTGGTTCTGAATTGTCCCGACCTTTCATTACTAGTGGAAGCCATTCTGTTAGAGTTGATTCATCATCTGCAAAAACTAAATCTTTAAAGAGTTCATACTTCTTTAGGGCGTCAAAACGTTTGCGTAGAAAGGATACATTTTCTTCCCCCCAGACAAAACTGTAATGAGGAACTGAATGAATGAATTCATCTGCATCTATGATTCGTTTCGTACCAACAAGGTACCCCCAAAATTCTTTGGAAATTTCATACCATTCAGCAATTTGTAGAGCTTTTTTTGTTTGGATGGAACCGTCTTCATTTTCAATAGTATAGTTTAATTCGCAGAAAGCAGAGTGTCCGGTTCCCGCATTGTTCCAAGCATTGGAGCTTTCACGTGCTGCCGCATCCAATCTTTCCAATACAGTGATTGTTAGGTGGGGTGCTAGTTCTTTTAAAAGAACTCCAAGAGTGGCACTCATAATTCCAGCACCAATGAGTATCACATCTGACTTTGTTCGAACTGTATCTTTTTCTTTCATCCTCTACCTTCCGTCTATTTATCGGCAACTTTCGTGATTCCCATCCTGTCCAAAGACTAGGGTAACTTGATTGAAAGCATTCTTCCTATTTTTGTCCGTTCTGACATCCTTACTTGGATTTATCTATTATTATTCTACCTTTCGTTTGATTTCAGGACTTTCACTGAATGGGCCGGTAGTGACATTGATTTTATTTGGAATTGGAGCTCTCGTTTTGCTTGTACCGCTGACTTATGTGTTGAGCCGCACTTCGAAACGAGAGAAAACCCAGACTTTTTTTGCCTATGTCACTTTCACTAACTTTGGATTTTTTTCCATTCTCTTCACCCTGGTTCTTCTGATGGATTTTTTGCGTTGGGTTGATTTGGGGATTGTGACACATTATTCTGAAATTCTGTTTTCTAGTCTGATTCATTTTGGATTCCCTCTGGATGGAGTGACAGAAGTGAAAAACTTTAGTTTGGCTTTTTCTACTATTGTGGTGGCAACGGCTCTAAGTTCCCTCGGTTTTTTTAATGCTCATGTTCGCCTGCAATACAAACGAGTTACCATCCCCATAAAAGAGATTCATCCTGATTTGCGTGGTTTTAAAATTGTACAAATCTCTGATGTACACATTGGCCCAACAATCAAAGAGAGATTTTTAAAACGTGTTGTGAACCGAATCAATCTCCAAAAGCCGGATGTTGTTGTAATTACTGGAGATTTGGTGGATGGGCCAGCTTCTACCCTCAAACAACATTTAAAACCATTAGCTGACATTCAGGCGAAATACGGAACGTTTTATGTAACAGGAAACCATGAGTATTATTCGGGAGTTCTTTCCTGGTTACCGGAGATACAAAACCTGGGTGTGACAATTTTACTCAACCAAAATCAAATTCTAAATGTTGGCAAAGCTAAATTACTTATGGCTGGTGTGACTGATTTAAGCGCAGGAAATATCATCAAATCCCACCAAACAAATCCTAAACGAGCGATGGAAGGTGGAGAAAATTGTGATTATAAGATCCTACTTGCACACCAACCGAATAGTATTTACGAAGCAAGTGAAGTAGGATTCCAGTTACAAATTTCTGGACATACACATGGGGGCCAATTTTTCCCTGGTAATTTGTTGATTTATTTTGCACAAAAGTTTGTTTCTGGCCTTCATAAGTATAAAGAATCTTTAATATACGTTAGTCGAGGAACCGGTTATTGGGGCCCTCCCTTTCGATTGGGTGCTCCTTCTGAGATCTCTATTTTGGAACTCCAATCAAAATGATCATATTTAATCTTTAGGATGAATCCGAATTTCTCAATCCTGAACATTAAGGGAGAGTTGTTCTTATAGGAAAAAAAATTACGAAAGTAGGTGAAGTCTCTCTGGATTTTCTCAAGGATAGACAAATTGGACGGCGGATCACAAGCGAATGAATCAGAATTTACTCATTAGGAAATTGACAGTTGCCATTGAAGCTCCCTTATACTTATTAATTTTTCCTTACTTTATTAACTTTTGTCTTTTTGCCTCTCGTTTTGAAACAGACACCCTCATTCAATTGGGAATTTTAGGAACTCTTCTTTCTCTTGTTCCCCTGGTGATTGGAATCGGCCTTAGAAATAAGAGACTGAAGCGATTGTTAGCTTATACAAAAGACACCGATCTTAAAACTAGGGAAGTTCTAAAAAAGGGATTATTGGAACACCCACATTGGGAAGGTCGAGTGATCCTCATTCGTTGGACAGTTTCGATTTTTGGATTTTCTTTTATGGCGGTCACTTTACTTGATCTTCCTTGGAAAGAAATTATGGCCCTCCCTTATGCCTGTGTGATGCTTCTACCTATCATTTATTTGGCCTTCTATTTTCAAACAGAGGTGTATTTGAGTCCTGTATTGAAGGCCAAAGAATTATCTGTTGTATTTTTGGATGAAACAAAAATACGAATTTTTGGCGTTTTTCAAAGAAACCTATTTACAATGATTGCCGTGGCACTTTTGCCAATGTTAACTTTTGGATATTATTTGTTTTTGATTCTATTAACGGAGTTTCGATCTCCCTATTGGTTTTATCAAATGCCCATAGTATTTATCATGATGGTTGTGATTATCATCTACGCAGCATATGTGGGTAGTAAATCTCTTAAAGAGGATATTGATAACCTAAATCAATCCATTGAAAAGTTGTCTGAAGGAGAATTATCGGACACCATTCCTCAACTTTCTGCAACAAATCTAAGTCATACGATTACAAAATTAAATCTATTTATGGAGTCGCTACGACAATACTTTCGAACGGCAAAGGACGAAGCATTAGCCCTTCTTGAAACTTCTAAATTAATTTTGGATCAAGGTGGTTTGATAGACTCGCAAGTAGTTTCAGAAAAAAATAAATTAGATTCTACTTTTGATTCAGTAAATCAAATCCAAAGTCTTTCTAAAGCAACTTACGAACGGGTACTTTCCCAAAAAGACAAAACAAATTTTTTGGCCACAGAACTCACTCGTGTCACAGATGAGATGACAAATCTTTCTCTCAAAGCTGATGAGTTGGCACAAAACACTCTTCGGTCGATCGGCACTGTAAAGGTGGCAAAAGATGCCATCCAATCTGCCTATGAAAAGGTAGAAATCATGAACCAAATGAGCGAAAACATCAAAGCAACTATATCTATTGTAGAGGATATTTCTGACCGTGTGAATTTACTTTCTCTCAATGCATCCATTGAGGCGGCCCGAGCAGGATCTATGGGGCGAGGATTTGCTGTAGTCGCGGGGGAGGTTTCACGTCTTGCAGATGAAACAGCAAAAAATATTGAAGACATCAAAAGAGTAGTGAAGTTATCACAAGTAGCCTCCAAAGAAAGTTTGGAATCTATGAAAGAAATCATTTCCACCAATGAAGATGTAAAATTAAAATTCGAAGAAATTTCCCAAGTCGTACAAATGTTTGGCCGAACCAGTGAAACGAGTTCCGGAAACGTGAAATCACTAAAAGAAATGGTAGGTGAATTTCAAATGGATGCTGAAAAAATCACAAGTGAGATGGAGTTACAAACCATCTATACAGAGACATCTAATTCCAACTTACAGGCATTATGGGAAAATCACTCTCAAATTTCTACAACCTTTGCAGAGATTTCAGAAGAAGCAAATCGTTTGCAAAAGGTATCTGATTCGATGGAGAGGATTGTCTCTAGGTTTCGGTTTTGAAAAAGGAAAATGAAGTAACAAGATACCCTGCTGATGTGTTTACTTCATTATGTAGATACATCTCCTTTTAACTCCAAGGAGATGTATTTTGGAGCAAATGACTAAGATTTTTTCAAGTAATTATTTATATCATAAATTTGATCACAATGTTTAGAGAGATAAAACAGTTGAGAATCCTTAGGTTCAGCTAACTCTCGTGAAATAAATTCAGGAATATGAATCCACTGAAATGAAGAGATTTTATTAATTGGATCAAAAGTGCCACATACGATTCCAACACCTCCTCCTGGAATTTTCAATACTTTTGTGCCTGGTTTTTTTGCTATTCTCGTTACACTACTATTGTAAGTAAAATGGATATCTTTTTGTAGAAAAAAACCTGTCACTTTATAATATCCGTGATCTAAGGTTGCCATATTTGAATAAGTGCCACCCGGTGTTAATATACCATTTGTAGAATTAGAAACTGGATTCCCGTTTTCATCAGTCTTTTCATAGGTTGCGTGTGAAATCTTTTCAAATCTAACTTCTACGGGTAGATTTTTGTCAGCATCTCTTTTTGTTATAAACTTTAGGTTAGTTTCAGAATCGGGATTCCGTTTAAAGTTAGATTTTTTATCTAATTCTACCGTGATCCAGCGATTGTAATGTAAATATGACCCATTAAAATAATCTACTGCAAATCCAATAGGAGCACCAACCAAGAAGATTAAATTCCAGCCAAACAAAGAATGGATTTCTTTCTCCACTTCTATTTCTTTTGGTTCAAATCCGTCTTTTTCGATTCTAATTTTATAGCGTTTGTTTGGATCTTTTGCTGGAGAGTCGATTTTACTTGCAGCAAACGTTTCACCAATTTTTTCACTATCTAAATAAATGTGACTATCAGCTGTGGATTTTACGAAGATACTCTGGCTACCATCTTCATTTCTGCTCATAGTTGCACAATTGACTAGTAAACAAGAGAAAGTGAGTAGGTAAGTAATGATTCTGAAATTAACGCTTGTATTCATGCAGCAATGAACATATCAAGGAAGGTGTTTTGCAATAAAAAAATGACTGGCTCAACAGTTTATGTTGCTGAATGGAAGAAGTTATCGATAAAATTTTAATTTCATACCGTTTGCATTTATTTCAGTGACCGTTGTTAGTTGTCTCTCTGTATCAAATAAATTTAGCAATTGGTCAATCGTACCGCCTTCTTTTTTCTCCCATCCAATCCCACAAATTTCGCCGTTTGTATTTTTAAGGTATATTTTTGTACTTCGGTAAGGGGCATCATTTCCCCAGTCAATATTGTAATAAACGTAACACATCGCATCTGTGATCGGTACGCCAGTTGCATCAGAGACAGAAATTTGATTTACTCCATGTAAGAGTTCAACTTTTCGAATGTTTGCCGGGTGGTGTTCTACGATTGTGATACAAGTCTGACCTGGAACCGTTCCCATACATTGATTGAGACGATTCTGTTCTTCTACCTCTTTTGCAATTGATATTAGAGATAATGGGATGAGTCCAGATTCTTGAGAATCTTTACAGGATAGACTAGACATAATAGTCGTTAGTAACAATAGGATTAAGGAAAAATGAATGGTTTTGATTGAAAGCTTAAGATTTTCCATATGTATGTAATTAACTCCTATTATAATCCCGATGCAAAATAAAAACTTCGAATATCTGTTTGTCCCGCCGAATCCGTAACTCTTACTAAGAAAGTCCAACCAGGGCCAAACCACCATGTGGGTTCACCCTGAATTGGAATCCAACCAAGAATTAGTCGGTAAGCCACCACCTTCGTACGTCCAATTGTATGGAGGAGTGCCTCCCGAAGCAACAAATTGAAAGTCCCAAGGTAAAAACCAGCGACCAGCAGGGCAGTGAATTTGATCTATTGCACCGCAGTCCGATATAATATTGGGTCTTAGCGGTGGTGGGACTAATGCAGTAAGTGTGGCACCAATATTGATTCGTCCGCATCCAAAGTATTCCCTATCGGTATCAGGGTTTCCTGTTTGTGTTAAAGGTGTGGCCTTACTACAAATAGCTTTTAAAACATCTTTGGGATGGTAATTGGAATCAACGGATAGAATTAAAGCAGCAAGTCCAGAAACCATGGGAGCAGCCATAGAAGTTCCCGTTTTAAATACATAATTTCCATTAGTGGAAGTCGAAATGATACTAGTGCCAGGAGCAGATATATCTACTTTTCCATAATTGGAACTTCCCAGTTTTTTAGTGAAAGAAAGTGATGAGTCTAAATTTCCTACAGAAATTACTTCACTATAGGAAGCTGGATATACTCCGGTATACTCAGCAGTTCCAGGATAAGCTGAAATTCTTTTGCCATCATTCCCAGACGATGCTACAATAGTCACTCGCTTCATATCTGCATAGCGTACTGCATCTCTAGATAAAGAATAAGTAAATACTCGAACAAAACATGCCCATTGACAATATTCATAAGCGTCCCCACCGAGACTCAAATTAATAACTTTTGCACCGACATTTACTGCTTCCAGAATTCCGTAAGCTACTAACCGATCACTTGATGTAGGTTTATTACTTGGAGTGGGATAAAACACACTGATTGATATGATAGGATTCAACCAAGTAATCCCTGCGATTCCTACGCCATTATTTGTAGTCGCACCAATGGTTCCGGCAACATGAGTTCCGTGATCCCAACCATTTGCACCATTGAATAATGGTCTAGATACCGCTGAATGGGTGACACATTCATAAGGAAAGATTCCGAAGTGGTAACAAATTGCTGGTTCAAAGGATCTGTTTTGGATGATCTTGCCAACTAAGTCTGGGTGAGTATCATCAATGCCTGTATCGATGACTGCAATTTTGACTCCAGGAGAGCCTGTCGTAATATTCCAGCCGTTGTACGCGTTAATGGCTGTTAGATATGCCGTTTGGAACTTGTTGCAGAAAAAACAGCCTGTATTTGCTTCCGGATCACTCGGAACTGTATCTGTCACTGCTTTAGTATTGGTTGTAACCCATTCAATTTCAGGTTGGTTTGCGAGAGCAAAGTTGACTTGGAGTAAATCTACTTTGGATTCAAAGAGCAGGAAATAAGTCCGATCAAGTCCGATTAGTTCAGCTGTTTCTGAATCAACGTTTGTTTCTTCAGAAACAAATGGCAAAATTCCGAGAAAAGAATGCTTTTCTAAGATAAGATCAATTTCTTTGATTCCTACTTTCTTAGATTCAAAGTCTTTAATTGGATTTCGAAGTTTCAGGATGAGAATTCCCGGAGTGTAAGGAAGATCGAATGTTGATTTGGTGAGTGCGGCAATTTGATTGGGAAGGGTAAATGAATTGCCTGAAATTAAATACTGAAGTTGGCTTAAATCAAAATTAATTTTAAGAATGGACGTAAGACCTGTTAAAACTTCAAATTGTGCTTTGATTTCAATACATGTACCTGTTGATAATTGGAAACCAAAAGATTCACCATTGATTTCGGCTTTTCCTTGATCAGAATCCAGAATCAATTGTATCGATTTGTATTTACCTTTAGGAATTTGGGATAGTGAAGTTATTCCTGGTACATTGTTACCAAAAGCTAAAATATCAACATTCTTAGAAGAAAATTCAGTTTCTATTTCCAATCCATTTTCCGTTATAAGAACCATTTTTTTGATATGGATCTCAAGCTTATTCGGAATGATTTTTCCTATGGATGGGAAGGAATTACGATAGATTGAATTAGAATCTGGTAAATTTGTATAGGAGCCCAATGATACTAAGTATTCCTACTTGTGAACCACCTGGATTGATTTGATATTCGCCTGATTTCAATTTCTCAGCGACAATATTTGCTTGGATCTCACCTCCTTCTTGGATCGGGTTTATTATTCCTTCGGGAGAATTTGTTGGGGGAGGGGAATAAAATAAAGATGTTAATAAGCTATTGTCTGCCTGCTTTTTATTACAATTTATCATGATCACAAATATGATCATCAAGGAACATGGGAGTAACAGAAATCGATTTAAAATCTTTGGTCGCATCGATCTTCTAGTCTCAATATAACAAAAGTTTGAGTCAACTTTTTTGTGGTAATGTAAATGAAATTAAACGCAAGTTTGGTGATTGTCGACGGGTGTCTAATTATTAACAAAATTAAGTCTATGATGTTTCCAAGCATTCTTTTTTAATTCTAGTTATATAGGTATATTAAGCTTTTCTTATGTATTTAAATATAACAAATGTTCCTCTTATTCCCCCATCCCCGCCAAAAAAATGAGACATAATCCTGAGCCAGCCCTAAATCCCTTTTTTTCTGCGGAAAACCTAATCTTTTCTCGTAAAAAAAATGCAAATTGTCTCCTTATTTCGAGGTAATTTTTATAAAAGATGATTGACTGTGAGTGTACATTCCCAATGATGGTGAAACGGTGATTGAGT